>CAMAQV010000022.1 GCA_945860595.1 Comamonas sp. lk | reverse complement strand
GGGCTTGCGCCCAGCCCTTTTTTTTGGGCACACTGTGGTGGCCGTGTCATGGCGTTATGCTAGGCGTGGCGCGAATCCCGTCCCGAACTTTTTTATGACTGATGGCATTCCATGGCTAAGTTGATCGTGAACCGGCTGCTACTCGGGGTGTTGACCCTTTTCGCAGTGTCGATGTTGATATTTGTTTGCACGCAGATCCTGCCGGGTGACGTGGCATCTGCGGTTCTGGGACAAGGCGCGACGCCTGAGGCGCTCATCGTTTTCCGGCGCGAACTCGGGCTGGATGTTCCGGCCCACCTGCGCTACTGGAACTGGCTGGTCGGCGCACTGCACGGTGATCTGGGCGTGGCGCTCACCAACAAACGCGTCATCATTGACGACCTGCTGCCCCGGCTGCGCAATACCTTGTTTCTGGCCGGTTATGCCGCGGTGATTGCCATCCCATTGTCTGTGGGACTGGGAATCATGGCCGCCATCAACGAGGGCAAATTTTCAGACCGACTATCCAACATCGTCACCCTGATAGCGATTTCGCTGCCTGAATTTTTCATTGCCTACCTGCTGATCATTTTTTTCGCAGTCGAATACCAGTGGTTCCCATCGCTGGCCATGGTGTCCAAAAACATGGATTTCAGCGAACGCGTGTTCCAGACCACGCTGCCCGCGCTGACCCTGACCCTGCTGGTAGCAGCCCACATGCTGCGCATGACCCGCAGCTCGGTGCTGTCGGTGATGTCCACGCCTTATATTGAAATGGCCTTTCTCAAAGGCGCGCCCCGCGCCCGTGTGATCGTGCGCCATGCGCTGCCCAATGCCGCAGCGCCCATCATCACGGTGATCGCACTCAACATGGCCTATCTGGTGGTCGGTGTGGTGGTGATCGAGGCGGTGTTTGTCTACCCCGGTCTGGGCCAGTACATGGTCGACGGCGTATCCAAGCGCGATGTGCCGGTGATCCAGGCCTGCGGCCTGACCTTCGCCACCGTGTTCGTGATGCTCAACACGCTGGCCGACATCCTGGTCATTGTGGTCAACCCCCGCCTGCGCCACCAGCGCTGAGCCTTTCCCTTTCACGCACCATGAAACTCTTCGGCCACAAATTAACTGCATCTGCCGCCTTCGGCATGGCGGTGGTTGCTGTCTTCATCTTTGTTTCGCTGTTCACGCCCTGGATTGCGCCCTACTCCGAGTCGGCCAATGTAGGCGGCACCTGGGACGAGCCCTCGGCCAAAATGCTCTTCGGTGCCGACCAGATCGGCCGCGACATGCTCACGCGCATGATGTACGGCAGCCGCATGACGATTGGAGTGGCACTGGCGATTACCGCACTCTCCTTTTTGATCGGCATCCTCACCGGGCTGGTCAGCGCCGTACTGGGCGGCTGGGTCGACACCTTCTTTTCGCGCCTGGTCGATGTCATGCTGTCCATACCCAGCCTGATTTTTGCCTTGATCATCCTGGGCGTCTTTGGGTCCAGCATTCCGGTGCTGATCCTCACCATCGCGGTTTTGGACTCCACGCGTGTCTTTCGCCTATCGCGAGCGCTAGGCATGAACCTGAATGTGATGGAATACGTTGAAGCAGCCCGGCTGCGCGGCGAGGGCCTGTGGTGGGTCATTACCCGCGAAATCCTGCCCAACGCCTGGGCCCCGCTGGTCTCAGAATTTGGGCTGCGGTTTTGCTTCAACTTCTTGTTTATCGCAGGCTTGTCCTTCCTCGGCCTGGGCATTCAGCCGCCCTACGCAGACTTAGGCGGCATGGTGCGCGAAAACGCTGCAGCGATCAATTTCGGCATGATGGCCCCGATTTATCCGGCCACCGCGATTGCGCTGCTCACGGTGTCGGTCAACCTCATGGTGGACTGGATGTTGTCCATTGACGCGCGTCCCTCGGGCGCGCAGGCGGAGCTCTGAAATGGCAACTGAAAAATTGATTTTGCAGATCACGGGCCTCAAGCTCGACGCCGTGATGAACGGCGCGCCGATTGTCAAATCGGTCGACTTGGAACTGCGTGCAGGCCAGGTCCTGGGCTTGATTGGCGAGAGCGGTGCTGGCAAGTCCACCATCGGGCTGGCGGCGATGGGTTACGCCCGCGCCGGAGTGCATATTGCCGGTGGTTCCATCAAGATCGATGGTGTGGATTTGCGCACCCTGGATGCCGAAGGCCGTCGCACCGTGCGTGGCCGGCGCATTGCCTATGTGGCACAGTCTGCCGCTGCCGCATTCAACCCGGCGCACAGCATCATGGACCAGGTCTGCGAATCGCCGGTGCTGCATAAGCTGATGACCCGTACCGAGGCCGAAGCCTGGGCGCGCAGCCTGTTCAAATCGCTCGACCTGCCCGACCCTGACAATTTTGGCCGGCGCTACCCGCACCAGGCCTCCGGTGGCCAGTTGCAGCGCGCCATGGCGGCCATGGCCATGTCCTGCCGCCCCGACATCCTGGTGCTCGACGAGCCCACCACCGCGCTGGATGTCACCACCCAAATCGAAGTGCTGATCTTGATCAAATCGCTGATCCGCGAGTTCGGTACCGCCGCGCTGTACATCACGCACGACCTGGCCGTGGTGGCGCAGGTAGCCGATCGCATCAAGGTATTGCGCCACGGCGAAGAAGTGGAAGAAGGCACGGTGGATGGCGTGCTGCAAGCCCCAACACAGGAATATTCCGCACGCCTGGTCGCGGTGCGCGGTGCTGCCGCGCACGAGCGCGCTTCGGCCTCATCGGTGCAAGACCAAACCATTCTGAAGATCGACAAGGTCTACGCCGCCTACGGCAGCTTCAAGGTCATCAACGACGTGAGCCTGGACGTGAAGGTGGGTGAGACAGTCGCGGTGGTGGGCGAATCCGGCTCAGGTAAATCGACGCTGGCCCGGGTGGTAACTGGCTTGCTGCCGCCCACAGGCGGCCAGATTACGTTCAAGGGCCAAGCCCTGCCAAAAACCTTGGCCGAGCGCAGCAAAGACCTCAAGCGCTGCATTCAACTGGTCTACCAGATTCCCGACGTCGCCATCAACCCCCGACAAAGCGTGTTGGACATCATTGGCCGCCCGGCTGCGTTTTATTTCGGCCTGGATGCTGCGGCCGTGCGGCGGCGCGCCGAAGAGCTGCTGGATTTGGTGGAACTCCCGCGCGATTTCCTGACGCGCCGCCCGGGTCAGCTCTCCGGTGGCCAAAAGCAACGCGTATGCATTGCCCGTGCCCTGGCGGCCAAACCCGACCTGATCATTCTGGACGAACCGACGTCTGCGCTGGATCCGTTGGTGGCCGAAGAAATTTTGAAGTTGCTGCGCCGCCTGCAAGCCGAGCTGCGCCTGAGCTATGTGCTCATCACCCACGATCTGGACGTGGTGCACCGCATCGCCCATCGCACTGCGGTGATGCTGCAGGGGTCGTTTGTAGCCTTTGAGGACACCAACCAGATTTTCGACGGTCCCTTCCACCCGTACACCGAAAAACTGATTACCGCCGTGCCCGTGATGCGCAGCGACTGGCTGGACGGCGTGCTGGCCAAACGCGCCGCCTGAACCCGCCCTCGGCGCTGGCGGGCGGCGCCTCAGTCGTCGTGTTCGACAAAGCGCTCGAAACACACCTTCAATTCGTGCATCCAATGGTGGCGCTGGGTCTCTGAAATAAAGCTGGCCTCAAAGCTGTTGGCTGCCAGTTGGTAGGCCTGCTGCGCCGTCAGGCCGGTGGCCGCAAAAGTCTGCACAAAGTTCTCGTTCATATAGCCGCCGAAATAGGCCGGGTCGTCTGAGTTGATGGTCACACACAGCCCCGCGTCCAACAGCGCGCCGATGTTGTGATCCGCCAAATCAGGGAACACACACAGCTTTTGATTCGACAGCGGGCACACCGTCAAGGGCACCCGCGCGGCCGCCAACCGGTGCACCAAAGCCGGGTCGTGAATGGACTGCACACCGTGGTCAATACGCTCCACACCCAGCACATCGAGCGCGCTCCAGATGTAGGCTGGCGGACCTTCCTCCCCGGCGTGGGCCACACGGTGCAAACCCAAGGCGCCCGCCTTAGCGAACACATTTTTGAACTTCTCTGGCGGGTGGCCAACTTCGCTGGAATCGAGGCCGACGCCGATGAATTTGTCGCGAAAGGGCAGCGCCTGCTCCAGGGTTTCCAAGGCCGCCTCTTCGCTCAGGTGGCGCAGGAAGCACAGAATCAACTGCGCGCTCACACCCAGCTTGGCCTGGGCGTCCACACAGGCGCGGTGCAGCCCGTCAATCACCACCTGCATGGGCACGCCGCGCTCGGTATGGGTTTGCGGATCGAAGAACATTTCAGTATGCACCACATGGTCTGCTGCGGCGCGCTCCAGATAGGCCCAGGCCATGTCGTAGAAGTCCTGCTCGTGCAACAAGACGCTGGCCCCGGCGTAGTAAATATCCAGAAAGCTCTGCAAATTGGTGAATGCGTAAGCGGAGCGCAAAGCCTCCACGTTGGCGTAAGGCAGCTTCACACCATTGCGTGCGGCGAGGGCAAAAATCAGTTCGGGCTCCAACGAGCCTTCGATGTGAATGTGCAACTCGGCTTTGGGCATGGCGCGCAGCAACTGGGGCAGGCGGTGGGCGGCAACGGCGTGGACTTTGAACATAGAAAGATTCCTTGCGGGTACGGTTGTGGCCAAGAGCCTAAACTGTAGCCATCTTCGCATTTGTGCCGCCCTGCGCGCCCGCCCTATGAGTTCTGGTGAAAGTTCTGCTGAAAAATTGGCCCCCGTGCCCGATCTGGCATTTCTGCACCGCCAGCGCGTGGTGCGGCTGCAGCAGGTGCCGCTGGAACGCACGCTGCTGGAAGTCCTTCGCGAAGACCTGCACGCCTGCGACACCAAAGAAGGCTGCGCCGAGGGCGATTGCGGGGCTTGCACCGTCGTTTTGGGCGAGATCGAAGACGGCGCATTGCGCTACCGCGCGGTCAACAGCTGCATCCGCATGGCGCACGCCACCCACGGCATGGCGGTCTGGACGGCGCAGGACTTGACCCAAGCCGACGGCAGCCAGCACCCCGTTCAAGCCGCCTTGCTGTCGCAGCATGCGACCCAGTGCGGTTTTTGCACCCCCGGTTTTGCGATGAGCCTGTTCGGCCTGTACCAGAACAGGGTGCGCCAGGGCCATACCGTGGACCGCACCATGGCGGAAGAACACCTCAGCGGCAACCTGTGCCGCTGCACCGGCTACCGCGCCATCATCGACGCGGCCTGCAGTCTGGGCGACTACCCGGCACCCCAGCAGGATGAGGGTGCAACACGGGCCCTGCTGCAATCCATCCCTGACCAAGCCGAAGACAGCGCCTATGCCCAACCGCGAAGCATGCTGCAGCTTTTGGCATTGCGCGCCGCGTACCCGCAAGCGCAGGTGGTGGCCGGTTGCACCGACGTGGGCCTGTGGGTCACCAAGCAGCACCGCCGCTTTGCGCGCGTGCTCGACACCACCGCCGTGGCCGAGTTGCGCAACATCGAAAAAATGAAGGATGGCTTGCGCATAGGCGCGGCGGCCACGCTGGAAGCGGCCTACGCAGCGCTGGCGCAGCAGTGGCCCACGCTTCGGCGCTTCTGGCACCGCTTTGCCGGCCTGCCGGTACGCAACGCCGGCACGCTGGGCGGCAACATCGCCAACGGCTCGCCGATTGGCGACAGCATGCCGCTGCTGATTGCGCTGAACGCCCGCGTGGTACTGGCCCGCGCCCAGGGCGGCGCCATCGTCACCCGCGAGATGGCGCTGGAAGATCTCTACACCGGTTACCGACAAAACTGCATGGCGGCGGATGAATTACTGGCGTGGGTCGAAGTACCCGCGCCGCAACCGGGTGCATGGATGAGCGCCTACAAAATCTCCAAACGGCAAGAGGACGATATCTCGGCCGTCTGCTTGGCAGTCCATCTGCAATTGGATGCGCAAGAGCGCGTGGCCCACATCTCTATCGGCGCCGGTGGCGTCGCCGCGACCCCGGTGCGCGCCCGCCAATCCGAGGCAGCCCTGCTCGGCAAGATCTGGGATCAGGCCGGCGTACAAACCGCGCAGGCCGTGCTGTTGCAGGAGTTCAGTCCGATCTCGGACATGCGTGCCAGCGCCGACTACCGCCGCCAGGTACTGGGCAACTTGCTGCAGCGCTTCTGGCTGGAGACCCAAGGCCAAGCCCTGGTGACGCTGGAGGCACTGGCATGAGCGCCGCGCCCGCTACCGCCCCGGCCCACCATGAAAGTGCGGTGCGCCATATCGACGGACGCGCACAGTACATCGACGACCTGCCGGAAGTAGCCGGGACGCTGAACGCAGCGCCCATCCTCTCGCCGCTGGCGCATGGGCGGGTGCGCGGCATGGACACAGCGGCTGCATGGGCCGCGCCCGGCGTGCATGCGCTGGTGGGTTCTGCGGATATTCCGGGTGACCATGTGCTGGCGAACTTTGCGCACGATGAAGCGATATTTGCGGATAAAACCGTGCAGCATGTCGGCAACGTCATGGGCCTGGTGGTTGCCGACAGCCACCACCGCGCGCGGTATGCGGCGCAGCTGGTGCGCCCGGACATCGAACCCCTGCCCGCCGTTCTGAATGTGCGCGATGCCGTCGCGCAGCAGCACTGGGTTTTGCCGCCGGTACATGTGCGCCGGGGCGATGCGGCGCAAGCCCTGGCCGCAGCACCCCATAGCTTGCGCGGCACGCTGGACGTGGGTGGGCAGGAACACTTTTATCTGGAAGGGCAAATCGCCTATGCGCTGCCCCAGGAAGACGGGCAGTGGCTGATCCACAGCAGCACCCAGCACCCTGGAGAGGTGCAGCACTGGGTGGCCCACGCGCTGGACATTCCGCTGCACGCAGTGCGTGTGGTCTGCCGCCGCATGGGCGGGGGCTTTGGCGGCAAAGAGACGCAGGCCGGGCACCTGGCGGTGTGGGCGGCGCTGGCCGCGCGCAAAGTGGGGCGGCCGGTGAAGCTGCGCTTGGACCGCGACGATGACTTCATGGTCACCGGCAAACGCCATCCCTTCAGCTACGTCTACCACGTGGGCTTCGATGACAGCGGCCGGATTCTGGGGCTGCGGGTGACGCAGCTGGTGGACTGCGGCTTCAGCGCCGACCTGAGCGGCCCGGTGGCCGACCGCGCCATCTTCCACACTGACAACGCGTACTTTTTAGAGCATGTGGCGATCGACTCCTACCGCTGCAAAACCCACAAACAAAGCCACACCGCGTTCCGTGGTTTCGGCGGACCGCAGGGCATGGTGGTGACCGAAGTGATTCTGGGTGACATCGCCCGAACCCTGAGCCTGGACCCGCTGGATGTGCGGCTGCGCAATCTTTACGGAACCACCGAGCGCAACACCACGCACTACGGCATGGCGGTGGAAGACAACATCCTGCAGCCGCTGATCACGCAGCTGGCGCATGACTGCGATTACCGCGCGCGCCGCGCCGAGATCGCCGATTGGAACGCCGCGCAACCCACCTTGCAACGCGGGCTGGCGCTCACACCGGTGAAGTTCGGCATCAGCTTCACCGCCACGCAGTTCAACCAGGCCGGCGCATTGGTTCATGTGTATACCGACGGCAGTGTGCTGGTCAACCACGGCGGGACTGAGATGGGCCAGGGCCTGCACACCAAAGTCGCACTGATCGTCGCCGAGGTTTTGGGCCTCACGCCAACGCGGGTCAAAGTCAATGCGAGCGATACCGACAAAGTGCCCAACGCCAGCGCCACGGCGGCCTCTGCCGGTACCGACCTCAACGGCCGCGCCGCCGAGTTGGCCGCGTTGCAGGTGCGCGACCGGCTGGCGCAGTTTGTCGCGGAGCTGGACGGCTGCAGCGCCAGCGCCGTGCGCTTTGCCGATGACCAGGTCCACAGCCCCGCGCAGACACGCAGCTTTGCCAGCCTAATCCCCATGGCCTACGCGCAGCGGGTGCAACTCTGGAGCGACGGTTTTTACCGCACGCCCAAAATCCATTACGACAAGGCCACGCTCAGCGGTCGCCCGTTCTACTACTTTGCCTACGGCGCGGCCTGCACCGAGGTGGCTATCGACACGCTCACCGGCGAGTCCAAGGTGCTGCGCGTGGACATCCTGCACGATGTGGGCACGCCGCTCCACCGCGCGATTGACATCGGCCAGATCGAGGGCGGCTTTATCCAGGGCATGGGCTGGCTGACCACCGAAGAACTGGTCTGGGACGCGCAAGGCCGGCTGCGCACCCATGCGCCCAGCACCTACAAAATTCCGACCATCGGCGACACACCCGCGCACTTCCACATCAGCTTGTGGCACGAGCCCAACCGCGAAGACAACGTGGGCGGCAGCAAAGCCGTGGGCGAGCCGCCTTTCATGCTGGCGCTCAGCGTCTTGGAGGCGCTGCGCGATGCGGTAGCGCACGCGCACAGCCGCAGCGGCGACAGCACGCAAGTGGTGCAACTCAACGCACCTGCGACGCCAGAGCGCGTGCTGGCAGCCCTGCAATGAACACACGAGGGATAGAGGACGCCAGCGCAGGCGAGAAGGCCTGGCGCGCCGCTGTTCTGTGGTTTGACGAAGCGCAGCAGCCGCGCTACGTCGCCGACGGCTTGCTGGTCACGCACACCGGCGCGGACGGCATCGCACGCGTGCTAGCGGTCGGCGCGCACCAAGATCTGGCCGCGCGCTTTGGCCACCTGACGCCCACGCACTGGCCCGATCTGCTACTGGCACCGGGCTTTGTGGACATGCACATCCACTACCCACAAACCGATGTGATCGGCTCGCCCGCTGAAGGGCTGTTGCCTTGGCTTACGCGCTACACCTTTGTCGAAGAAGCCCGCTTTGCCGACCCCGAACACGCGCAGGCTGCGGCTGACTTCTTTCTGACGGAGTTGCTGCGCAACGGTGTGACAAGCGCGCTGGCATTCGCCACATCGCACCCGGCATCGGTCACGGCGCTGATGCAGGCGGCGCAGGCGCGCCGTATGCGCCTGATCACGGGCAAGGTTTTGCAAGACCGCCACAGCCCGGACGGGGTGCGCGATGAGACCGAACAAAGCCTGCGCGACACCGAAGACCTGTTGCGCCGCTGGCACGGCGTGGACCGCCTGGGCTACGCCATCACGCCGCGCTTCGCCCCTACCTGCTCGGAGGCGCAGCTGCGCGGCGCAGGCGAGATTGCCCGCGTCTACCCGGACGTCTGGGTGCAATCCCATGTCTCCGAAAACCTGGACGAAATCCGCTGGGTGCACGAACTCTTTCCACAGGCCAGCAGTTACCTGGGTGTCTATGCCGATTACGGGCTTTTGCGCGAGCGCGCCGTCTACGCCCACTGCATCCACTTTGACGCCAATGACCGCGCCCTGATGCACGAGCGCGGCGCGGCGGCGGCGGTCTGCCCCACCAGCAACCTGTTTCTCGGCAGCGGCTACTTTGACTTTGCTGCAGCCGACGCGGCCCAGATGCGCTACGGACTGGCCAGCGACGTGGGCGGCGGCACCAGCTTTTCACCCTTTCAAACCATGCTGGCGGCCTATTACGTGGGCCGCGAAGGCCATGCAAAGGCCGGCATCAGCATCCCGCCCGCCGCACTGTGGTGGCAGCACACGGCGGGCGCGGCGCAGGCCCTGGGTTTGGGCGGCGTGGTGGGCAATTTGCTGCCCGGCTGCGAGGCCGATTTCATCGCCATCAACCCCCGCGCTACGCCGCTGCTGGCGCGCCGCACCGCCCAAGCAGCGAGCCTGGACGAGCTGCTGTTTGCCCTGATCGTGCTGGGTGACGACCGCGCGGTGGCGCATACCCTGGTGCAGGGACAGGTGGTAGACCCTGTGCTACATTCTTCCCATGAAGTCGATGTTCCGCCTGCTGATCACCTTGCTATTGGCACTTAGTCTGCCGGTGCAAGGCATCGCGTCGGCGTGGCGCAGCTGCTCCGAGTCAGTGGGCCCGGCGCGTGCAGCGGTCAGCGCGCCAGCAGAACACCTTGCTGGTATGGGGCATGGGCACGCAAATCACCGCTACGAACCGTTCAGTGATACGGCAGCGGTGCAGGAGTCCGGCACAGATCACAGCGGCGCCCAGCATGGCTGTAGCCAATGCGCCGCTTGCTGCACTGCGGCGCTGGTACAGGAGAATCTGGCCTTGTTTACGCTTCAGCCACCGCCATCGGCATGGGTGGCCTTGCAGCCCCCGGCGCGCAGCAGCCACACCCCTCCCATAGCAGACCCGCCGCCGCGAAGCAGCCGCAGCTAGCGGTCCTGCGCGCAAGCTGCGCGCAGCCTTTCCCAACACATCCCCGCCCTGTGCGCGCTCTTGACGTGCGCAACGAGGCTCTGCGGCATTCCGTTTTTTAAGGATGGTATGAACAGATTTTTCTCTCTGAACGTTGACTGCCAGCGGCTGCGAAGGCTCATAGCACTGGCCTGTTTGAGCCCGCACTTTCACGGTTACGCGCAAGCACAGGCTGTAGTGCTGCCCCCCGCGCAAGAACCGGTCTATCACTCGGTTTTTGAGGGCTACCAGGCCATGACTGAGCCGCAGATGACGCCCTGGCGCGCAGCGAATGACACGGTGCGCGACGTGGGCGGATGGCGGGCCTATGCCAAAGAGGCGGCCGCAGCCAATGCAGCTGCTACCACGCCGGCTCCGCAGCCCTCCACAAGCCCGACTGGTGCACCAAAACCATGAGCACAGCGCGACACACCCCACATGCCCTGCGGCCCATGGCACGGATGACAGCCTTGTGCTGCTTGCTGTCACTGGCTGCCTGCAGCAGCGTGAACTTTGACCAGTCGCTGGCGCGCACCAACCAAGAGGTAAATGCGTTCACGCGGGGCGACTTGACGCTGGTGCGCAGCGAGACGCAGAAAGCGGCGATGGAGCGTGCAGCAGCCGAGCTGCTGGCGCAACCGCTGACGCGCGACAACGCGGTCCGCCTGGCCCTGGTCAACAGCCCGACGCTACAAGCCTTGTTAGCCCAGCATGCGGCAGACGCCGCACAAGCCGCGCAGGGCGGGCGCATCGCTAACCCGGTTGTCACTTTGGAGCGGCTGGTGCAAGGCAGCGAATTGGAAATCGGTCGCAGCATTTCCTTTGGCTTGTTGGATGTGCTGACTCTGCCCCAACGCCGCAAAGCCGCTGATGCGGAGCTGGCGCGGCAGGAGCTGCTGTCGGCGGCCAGTGTGGTTACGCAGGTCACGCAAGTGCGGCAAGCCTGGGTGCGCGCAGTGGCAGCCCAGCAAAACCTGGCCTATGCCATCCAGGTGCAGGAGAGCGCCCAAGCCAGCGCCGAGCTGGCCCGGCGCATGCTGGCTGTGGGCAATTTCACCCGGCTGCAAAGGGCGCGGCAGCACGCTTTTTACGCCGATGCCACAACCCAACGAGCGACCGCACAGCATGCTGACAGGGTTGCGCGCGAGGCGCTGGTGCGGGCGCTGGGCCTGCGCGATGCGCAGGCGGCAGCACTGCAATTGCCCGCGCGTCTTCCCGACCTACCCCAGCAAACCATCACGCCACAAGCCGCTGCCCGAAGTGCAACGGACGGACGCTTGGACATCCGCCTGGCGCAAGCCGCGCTGCAGGTACAAGCAGCGGCGCAAGGCTTGGACAACATCCACAGCCTGGGCGATGTGGAGCTGGGCTTGCGCGCCGACACGGTATTCGATAACGCGGCAGCGACCACTACCGCGCGGACCGGTTACCAGCTCGATGTGCGCGTGCCACTCTTCGACGCCGGTGACCAACGGCGCGCCGCCATGAACGCGCGCACCCTGGCTGCCGCCCAACGTCTGGAATCCAGCGCACGGGCGGCAGGGTCACACCTGCGCGAAAGCTACTCGGCCTACCGCACCGCGTGGGATATCGCTGCGCATTACCGCGACGATGTCGTGCCCACGCAGCAGCTGATCGCTGAGGAAAACCTGCTGCGCTACAACGGCATGATCATCGGCATCTTCGAACTGCTGGCCGATACCCGCAGCCAGACGACCAGCGTGATGGCCGCGATTGCCGCGCAAGAGCAGTTCTGGCTGGCCGAAGCAGCTTTGCAATCCACGCTGATCGGCCAGCCGCTGGAATCGCGCGCCAGCGGACCCATGGCCAGCAAAAGCACCGGAGGTAACGATGCCGGCCACTGAAAAACCCCCACTTCTCCAGGAGTTCTGCGCATGACATCTCGCCGTGATTTTTTCCAGGCCGCCGGGCTGGCCGGTAGCGCCATTGCCGCCGCAGCGGTCAGCCGCGTTGCCATGGCTGCGCTGCCCGAACCGGTCATGCAAACCAAGCCCGACACCATGGCCCCCTTAGTGCCCAACACGGGCCGCCCCTACAACCCGGTGGTCACCCTCAATGGATGGACCCTGCCCTGGCGCATGAACAAGGGCGTCAAAGAGTTCCATTTGGTGGCCGAACCGGTGGTGCGCGAGTTTGCACCGGGTTTCAAAGGCCACTTGTGGGGCTACAACGGCCAATCACCGGGCCCGACGATTGAAGTGGTGGAAGGCGACCGGGTACGCATTTTTGTCACGAACAAGTTGCCCGAGCACACCAGTATTCATTGGCACGGCCAGCGCCTGCCCAACGGCATGGACGGCGTATCGGGCTTGAACCAGCCCGCCATTCCCGTGGGTAAAACCTTTGTGTACGAATTTGAAGCCCGCCGCCCAGGCACCTTTATGTACCACCCGCACGCCGACGAAATGACGCAAATGGCGATGGGGATGATGGGTTTTTGGATCACCCACCCCAAGGAAGCGCACCCCTTAATCGACGAAGTAGACAGGGACTTTGTGTTTTTGCTCAATGCATACGACATTGACCCCGGCGCGTACACACCCAAAATCATGACCATGCTGGACTTCAACATCTGGAGCTGGAACAGCCGCGTCTTCCCCGGAATCGACCCCTTAGTCGTACGCAAAAACGATAAGGTGCGCATCCGCTTTGGCAATCTGACCATGACGAACCACCCGATTCACTTACATGGCCATGAGTTTTTAGTGACGGGCACTGACGGTGGGCCAACGCCCAAGACGTCACGCCAGTATGAAGTGACCACGGATGTCGCCGTGGGGCAAATGCGTCAAATTGACTTTGTGGCCGACGAAGAAGGCGACTGGGCGTTTCATTGCCACAAGAGCCACCACACCATGAACGCTATGGGCCACGATGTACCGACCTTTATAGGTATTGACCACCGCGACATCGTGAAAAAAATCACCAAGGTGATCCCCGATTACATGGTGATGGGCGAGCGCGGCATGGCCGACATGGCGGAGATGGACATGCCGCTGCCCGACAACACCGCCAAGATGATGACCGGCGAAGGCCCGTTTGGCAGTGTCGAGATGGGCGGCATGTTCAGCATGCTCAAAGTCCGCAAAGACCAGAAACCGGGCGACTACACAGACCCGGGTTGGTACCAGCATCCGCCGGGCACTGTGGCGTATGAATGGACGGGTGCACTGCCCGACCCTGCACGCTTTGCCTCCGAAGGCGGGCACAGCATGAAAGCGCAAAACATGCCAGCCAAGGAGATTGAAGTGCAGGTCCGCAAGCCAGTGATGGGTAACAACGGTACAGCCGGCGGGCATGAGGGCATGAAGCATTGAGTTTGAAAAACTCAAGCATGTCTCCTGAGACCATTATTTATTTCTTCACTCTCAAAGGTAACTTATGACAACACGACGCACATTACTCATCGCCTCCGCACTCAGCGCAGCAAGCGCCTCCTCTGTTTTTGCACACAGTGACGAGCCGCACGCGGAAAAAACAGCTCCTGCCAAAAAAGAGCAGAAACCCTGGGGCATTGCTGGCGATGACAAAGCGGTCAAGCGCACCGTCACATTCACCATGACCGACAACATGCGTTTTACCCCGGACAAATTGGCTGTTAAGCAAGGCGAAACCGTGAAGCTTGTTATCAAAAACAAGGGCAAAGTGATGCACGAATTCGTGTTGGGCACGAAAAAGGAGCTCGATGAGCACGCCGCGTTGATGGTGAAATTCCCGACCATGGAGCACGATGAGCCCTACATGGCGCATGTTGGCCCTGGAAAAACGGAGCAGATTGTTTGGCACTTTAACCAAGCTGGCTCATTTGATTTTGCGTGTCTGATGGCCGGTCACTACACCGCCGGTATGGTTGGCAAAGTGACCGTGCTTGCAACTTAAGTCTGGAGTCCAGTGATGTACGCACCAACCCAAACCATGACCCGCCGCACCACGCTTAAAGCGCTAGGGATAACGCTGGGCGCAGCCGCGCTTGCTTACCCACATTTAGGCAACACCAGCAGTCCGGGCAAAGTGATCACCGTCTGGAAAACACCCAGTTGTGGTTGCTGCAAAGACTGGGTGAGTCATTTGCGTGATGCGGGCTTTCAGGTCGTCACAAACGACGTGAGCGATACCGCACCCGTTCGCCAAAAACTCGGGCTTCCTGCCAAGTTTGGCTCTTGCCACACCGCACGAGCGGGCGGCTATGTTCTTGAGGGCCATGTTCCGGCGCAAGACGTGAAGCGCCTGCTGCGTGAAAAGCCTGACGCAATTGGGCTTGCCGTGCCAGGCATGCCGGCGGGCTCGCCGGGTATGGAAATGCAAGGCGACATGCTGGGCGCGCGTGATGCTTTTGATGTGGTGCTTGTCAACGCAGACGGCAGTTCGCGCATTTTTCAGTCATACCCGGCTAAAGCGGGAAAAAAATCCCGCGCCACGTCTTGACTTCCGGTCTTCCATTCCACCCTTAGCACGCTGAAAAAATCACCATGAAAATCACTCAATCTGTTCTCACTATTGCTGCGCTGCTGTTGGCAACAACACCCGCGTTTGCGGGATCGCATACCGGCGCGCCCGCGGAAAAAGATGCAGCCAAAACCGAGGCCGTGGCACCATTACAAACGCCATCCACAAGCGCTGACATGGCGAACGGCGAAGTCCGCAAGGTCGACAAGGAAAACAAAAAGATGACCATCAAGCATGGGGAAATCAAAAATCTGGACATGCCGCCCATGAGCATGGTTTTCCAGGTCCGCGACCCGGCGCTGCTGGACAAGCTCAAGCCGGGAGACAAAATCCGCTTCAGCGCCGAAAAATCGGAGGGCGCTTTTGTCGTCACCGGCATAGAGCCTAAAAATTAGGCATGAACCCGGGTTGATCTTGCGCAAACATCCGGGGATTTGTTTAGCACTCGCCTTTCGAGAGTGCTAATATTGTGTCCTTACGAACAAGGAGTTCGAACATGACATTCGCTTTAGCTACCCCTGCAGTCCGTACTTCGGTTGCCAACCCGTGGGCTTTGGTACCCCCGCTGGGGAATCTGGACGCCTATATTTCGGCCGCCAACCGCCTGCCCATGCTCACGCTGGAAGAGGAGCAAAGCTTTGCCCGCCAGTTCCGCCATGACAACGATCTGGAAGCTGCGGGAAAGTTGGTGCTCTCGCACCTGCGGCTGGTGGTGTCGGTGGCGCGCCAATACATCGGCTACGGCCTGCCCCACGGCGACCTGATCCAAGAAGGCAATGTGGGCCTGATGAAGGCGGTCAAGCGCTTTGACCCGGACCAGGGCGTGCGCCTGGTGAGCTACGCCTTGCATTGGATCAAGGCCGAAATCCACGAATACATTTTGAAGAACTGGCGCATGGTCAAGGTCGCCACGACCAAGGCGCAGCGCAAGCTGTTTTTCAACCTGCGCTCCATGCGCCAGCGCTTCAAGGGCGAGGACGCCGCGGCCGACCTGGCGACCCACCGCGACACGCTCAGCCCAGCACAGGTCGCGACGATGGCCCGGGAACTGCGCGTCAAGCCCGAGGAAGTGCTGGAGATGGAAAGCCGTTTGGCCGGAGGGGACGTGGTGCTGGACCCGATGAACAGCGACGATGGCGAAGAAGCATTTGGCCCGATTGCGTATCTGACCGACAGCAGCCACGAGCCCTTGGAAGTCATGGAGGCACACCGCCGCGATGTGCTGGCCTCAGACGGCATTGCTGCTGCGCTGGAGGTACTGGACGCACGCAGCCGCCGCATCGTCGAAGAACGTTGGCTCAAAGTGAACGACGACGGATCCGGCGGCATGACGCTGCATGAGCTGGCGGCCCAATACGGGGTGAGCGCCGAGCGCATCCGCCAGATCGAGGTGGCGGCGATGAGAAAAATGAAAGCTGCGCTGGCCGAATACGCGTAAGCCCCCGTACAGCCGCGAGCGCAGCGCGGCTCGGCCTAGCTCAGTAGTTGCGCGATATCGGTGGCCAATGGCTGGGCACCCAAACCGTAGCGCACAAAAAGTCGCGCATGACCCTTAGGGTCAAACACATAGCTGCCCGCAGAGTGGTCCATGGTGTACGTGGCGCTTTTCTCATCGCCGACTTTTTTGTAATACACCTTGAAGCTCGCTGCCACCTCGGCCAGTTGCGCAGGCGTAGGGCACAGCGCCAAAAATGTGGGATCGAAATTGGTCATATAGGCCTTGAGCAGCTCGGGCGTATCGCGCTCGGGGTCTACGGTGATGAACAGGGCCTGTAGCCGGTCGCCGTCCTTGCCCAGCAGACGTTTGACCTCCACCAACTCGGTCATGGTGGTCGGGCAGACGTCCGGGCACTGGGTGTAGCCAAAAAATACGACGACCACCTTGTCGGTGAAATCCGCCAACTTGCGTAGCTGCCCGTTGTGGTCCTTGATCGCGAAGTCTTGACCCATTTCGCCGCCGCTGATATCAATGGAATTGAAGACCAGCTTTTTCTCGGAGCAAGCGGCCAAAAGCGCTGCGCTGACCGCCAGCCCCAGACCCATGAAACGGCGGCGTGATGCGAATGGATGGGTCATGGGGTCTCAGAACAAGAGGTAGTGGTCCAGGAGCAGCGCGGCAAACAGCAGGCTCAAATGCCAAAGCGAAAACCGGAATGTGGCACGCGCGAGTTCGTCGGAGTAATTGCGCATCAGACGCACCGCATACACGCAAAAAATCACACTCAGGACCACGGCGGATGCCAGATACAGCCAGGAGCTCATGCCGGATACAAAAGGCAGCAGGCAGGCAGCAAACAACACCAAGGTGTAGAGAAAAATCTGCAGGCGGGTGAATTCGCTGCCGTGCGTGACGGGTAGCATGGGCAGGCCGGACTTGCGGTAGTCCTCCACACGGTAGAGCGCCAAGGCCCAGAAATGGGGCGGTGTCCACAAGAAAATAATCAAAAACAGAATCAGCGCATCTGCGGTTACCTCGTTGGTCATAGCGGCCCAACCCAATACCGGCGGCATCGCGCCGGAGGCCCCACCAATCACGATGTTCTGCGGTGTCAGCGGCTTCAAGACCATGGTGTAGATCACCGCATAACCGACAAAGGTACCGAATGTCAGCCACATGGTCAGCGGGTTGATCCAGATATACAGAATCACCGAACCTGCAATCCCTAAAACTGCCGAGAACAACAGGGTTTGCACATCGCTCAAGTCGCCGCGTGCGGTGGGCCGCCAGGACGTGCGCTTCATTTTGGCGTCTATGCTTTTTTCCACAATGCAATTGAAGGCCGCCGCCGCACCGGAGACCAGCCAGATGCCCAGACTGGCAATACTGGCAGTGACCACATCGTCCATACCCGGAACACCGGGAACCGCCAGCACCATGCCAATCAGCGCGCAAAAGACGATGAGTTGGATCACCCGTGGCTTGGTCAGGGCCTTGTACTGACGCCAGGCCGCCAAGGGTTTGACGACAGTTGGCGGAGCGGGAAGCGCGTTGTCAGACATAACGGCTCAGTCTATCGCAGCAGCCACCCGAGGGCTGCCACTGAGCAACCAGACCAGCACCACCACCAAGGCACCCGCACCACCCGTGTGCAGCACCGCGGCCAACAAGGGCCAACCCAAGACCACATTGCTCAGGCCTGTGGCGATCTGCAGCGCCAACAAAGCACCGAGCCAGCGCGCCGGTACCTGCATGGCGGGCTCACTGCGCACACGCCATATCAAGGCTAAGATAATCACCAACAAGACCGCCGCACCCACGCGATGGGTCATTTGGATGGCGGTCATTGCCTGCAGACTGAGCGGCGCGCCATCGGGTCCCATGCCAAGCGGCCGCCACAGGGTGTAGGCCGGTGCGAAATCCATATCGGGCCACCAACTACCGTGGCAGGTGGGGAAGTCCGAACAGACCAGGACCGCGTAGTTGGTGCTAACCCAGGCGCCCAGACTGGCCTGCACCAGGACCGCAACCAGACCCAGCCACAGCCAGGGGCGGAGTTCCACGCCTTGCACGACCTGAGCGTCCGGGTCGCCCAAACGCCGCACCTGGATGGTCAAGAGCGCGAGCAAGACGTAGGCACCCAATAAATGCAGACTGACAATGATGGGCTGTAATTTGAGCGTGACGGTGAGTGCGCCAAAGGCCCCCTGCACACACACCCAGAACAAGGTCAGCAAGGGCAGGCCGAATCCCATGCGGTGGCGACGTCCGGCCGGCATGCAAGCAGCGACGGCCAGTATGGTGATCAGCGCGCCAACCCCGGATGCCAGGTAGCGGTGCACCATCTCGATCCAGGCTTTGCCATGGGTTACCGGCCCGCCGGGCATGGCCGCCTCGGCTTCGGCGATATCCGCATGTGCAGCCAGCGGGCTAGCGGTGCCATAACAACCCGGCCAATCCGGGCAACCCAGGCCGCTATCAGTCAGGCGCGTAAAAGCGCCAAACAAGACCAGATCAAAAGTGAGAAACAGCGTGAATACGGTTAAGGCCAAGCGCCATGGCGTACCCGCGCCGGCTGCGCGGCGTAGCCAAAAGACGGACAGAAATACCGCAGCCACGAGCGCGGCAATGCCCAGAAGCGAAAGAACAGGTTCAAGGTCTACCATTCAGCGCCCCGCCGTGTCCCAGGATGCTGAAGCGCGCAACAAGCGCTCCACATCGCGTTTGACTTTTTTGGCGTGCAGCAGCTTGGCTTCCTGTGTACTTTCGGGCTGCAAGTCCAGCGCCGGAAAACGCATCATGTAATTGCCCAAAGGGTCTACCAGGTAAATGGCACCGTAGAGCGGACCGGCTGCACCATCGCCTAGCCACTGCGCGGCAGACTGCGCGGGAATGCGCAGCGTGGTGGAGCCTTCCAGGCGGGGCAGCATGGCTGCAGGCACCGGGGCGTCGTCGTCGATCAGCCATACCCATTCCACACGGTCTTTGTCTTTGCCCAGCCCGGCGCGCAATTGGCGCTGCAGGAACAGGGTGGACTCACAGGTCGCATCACAGGCCGCATGCGCCACGCTCATGACCAGCCATTGGCCGCGCAGGATGGCCATCGGCACCGGCTTGCCACCCAGGTCTTGCGCCACCAGCTCGGGCAGCGGCCGCTGGGGCTCGACCAACACCCCAAAATTGGTACGTGCTGCGGGCCGCACAACGTAATAGGTGAAGTATGAGGCGATGACCGGAGCCGCACACACCGCCAGCACGAGCAGCATCTTGATGCGCCCGCTGCGGATGCGTTCTGGCTGCTGCGCCAACTCATGCGCTTGGGGCATGGAATGCACAGCAAAATCCACAGGGCGGTCGTCCATTCGATCAGGTGCGGTCATCGGGAAGTTGATCCTTTGCACGCCAGCGCGGGCGCAACCATTGAAACCAAAGGTACAGCCCGGCGATCAGCGCCGCCAAACTGAACCATTGAAAAGCGTAACCGTAATGCCGTTCGATACCGAGGCTCGGCGAAGGCCACTCTCGCAGCAGACCTTCGGCCGCAGGGCCCTGCTGAACCAGCATGAAATCCCGCAGCGGCAAACCGATTTCGCTACGGTAATTGGCAATGTCCAGATTCTGGCGGATCGTGCCCTTTTCGGCCGCGTCGAACGCATAAAGCCTGGCAGGTGCCAGGGCAATGGTACCCGCCACTTCCACCACACCCACTGGCGTCTCGAAAGGCAGCAAGGCATCGCGTTGCAAAAAATTACGCGGCAACCAGCCGCGCTGCACCAACACCACCGCACTCGTACCCTCAACATCGAGCTGCAAGGGGGTCATGATGAAAAAGCCCTGCTTATCCAGCATCTGCCGGTTATCGAGCGCAACGGTATGCTGGGGCAGCCAGACACCACGCAACACGGTGCGGCGCTGGGCCTGAGAAGGTAAGGCCTCAGGTGCCAGGGACAGCAGCGCATCTTGCGGCAACGGCAATAAGGCAGCGCGCGCCTGCACCTGCTGGGCGAGATCTTCTTTGTAGGCCGCACGCTGCAACTGCCAACGCCCCAGCGCCAGTGTCAGGCCCACACCGATCAGCGTGGCCACGCTGACCAACAGAAAGCGTCCACGGGAATTCACCGGATAATCCTCGGCATGTCGTATTTCATCGCCTTGGGATTTTTGGGTATTTTTGCGGCGCTGGGTACTGCGCTGTTTTTCATGTTGCGCGGCAACCCGTCACCGGTTGCCAAATCCAAGCGCATGGCATGGGCGCTGGCACTGCGGGTGGCCGTTTCCATACTGTTGTTTTTGGGTGTTTTGCTGGCCTGGCAACTGGGCCTGATCCAGCCGACCGGCTTGCCTGTAGGCCGCTGACATCCAAAGGCCATAGGCCTGGAAACAGAAAAGGCACCGGGTTGGGTGCCTTTCACGCAGTGGCGCTGCACGCGACAGCCAAATGCCCTACATCCAGTACACCAGGATATACAGACCCAACCAGACCACGTCTACAAAATGCCAGTACCAGGCCGCGCCTTCAAAACCAAAATGGCTGGTTGGTTTGAAGTGGCCTTTTTGAATCCGTAGCGTGATGAACAGCAGCATCAGCATGCCGACAAAGACATGGAAACCGTGAAAGCCAGTCAGCATAAAAAAGGTGGAGCCATAAATACCGGATGACAGCTTGAGGTTGAGCTCGGTATAGGCGTGGTAGTACTCATAGCCCTGCACGAACAGGAATGTGATGCCCAGCAGTACGGTCAACCACATGAACGCGATGGTGCGGCCACGGTGGTTGTCAATCAGCGCATGGTGGGCAATGGTCAAGGTCACGCCCGAGGTCAAGAGCAAAGCGGTGTTGATGGTGGGCAGCCACAAGGGGCCCATGGTGGTGAAGGGCTCGATGATGTCGGCTGGCGAACCGGTCACACCGGCGGCCAGACTTGGCCAAACCGCCTTGAAACCGGGCCACAGCAAAGCGTTGTCCAAACTGCCGGCCTCGGGAATCGAATGCGCGCGACCCCACCACAGTGCGGTGAAGAAAGCCCCGAAAAACATGACTTCGGAGAAGATGAACCAGCTCATGCTCCAGCGAAAGGAAATATCAATGCGCTTGCCATACTGACCGCCTTCGCTCTCCGCAATCGCGTCGCTGAACCACTGGAAGAGGACCGCGAACAGAATGATGAAGCCCACGGCTACGGAATATTTACCCCATTGGGCATCGTTCACCCATTGGGACGCACCCAGAATGACAAAGAACAAACCCAGGGCTGCCATGGCCGGATGGCGGGAGGGCTCCGGAACAAAATAATGGGGCGTTCCCCCGTGTGCGCTTGAACTCATTTCAACTCCAGTCTTTCCAAAAATCAGCCTGTGACACGCCTGCGCGTATCACTTCGAAACCGCCCAGTTGACGAGGGCCGCCAAAACCCCGATCAACACAAAAACTCCGATCAAACCAACCGCGACCACTTCCAGGGGCTTGAGGCCGGCATGGTCACCCTCCTGCCCGGCTTTGCTGCGAATGCCCAGGAATGACCAGCCCACCGCCTTCACACTTCGGCCGAAACGGGCTAAAGCACCAGCGGCCATCAAGCCTTCCGATCACCCGTGAAGTCCTGCGCTCCCTTAGCCACAGGCGCCGGCGGAGTCTTGCCCCCGACTTCAAAAAATGTGTAGGACAGGGTGATGGTTTTGACATCGTTGGACAACTTGGGATCTACCACAAAAACCACCGGCCACGACTTCTTCTCACCGGCATCCAGCGTGTACTGCTGAAAACAAAAACATTCCAGTTTGTTGAAGTGCGCTGCAGCCTGCTGCGGTGCATAGCTGGGAATAGCCTGTGCGCTCATGCGTCGATTCTGAGTATTTTGAAACTCGTACATGACCATGATGACTTCCCCCGGGTGGACTTGTACGGTGCGCTGATCCGGACGGAACTCCCAGGGTCCGCGTGCGTTCGCGTCGAACTCCACCGTGATGGTCCGGCTGGTGTCAATTTGGGTGTTCGTGGGTACCGCGCGTGCGCCGGGTATGGCCTGTTCAGCAAGGGCCAGAATGTTGATACCCGTGTACTCGCAAATCGCACGGTACATGGGCACCAAGGCATAACCGAACGCGAACATGGCCAAGGCTACCACCGCCAACTTGCGGAAAACCTGTTGGTTTGCCAGGGTCAAATTCATGCGAATTTTCCGCTTAGCAAAGAAATTTTCACCATGAAGCCAATGAAAAACGCGATGGCAACAGAGCCCAGTATCCAACCCAGACGGCGATTGGCTTGAGCCTGGACGGTCTTCACGGCATCACGCTCCGAATGGTCTGGCATCAACCCACAATCCGCGTTGCGTTAGCGTTCAACTTGGGCGGCGTCTCAAAGGTGTGGAACGGCGCGGGCGACGGCACTTCCCACTCCAAGCCCTCTGCACCATCCCAGGGTTTTTGCGGCGCTTTTTCGCCCTTGCCCATCATCATGGGCAGCACGATAAAGAAGAAGAAATACACCTGCGCCAAACCGAAAGCAAATGCGCCAACAGACGCCAAGGCATTGAAGTCTGCGAACTGCATAGGGTAATCGGCATAGCGGCGCGGCATACCGGCCAAGCCCAGGAAATGCATAGGGAAGAAAGTGACGTTGAACGCAATCAGCGACCACCAAAAATGGATCTTGCCCCGGGTTTCGTCGTACATAACACCGGTCCACTTGGGCGACCAGTAATAGAAGCCAGAGAACATGGCGTACAGCGAACCGGCAACCAGCACATAGTGGAAGTGGGCAACAACGTAGTAGGTGTCATGGATCTGGATATCGATGGGGGCCATCGCCAGAATCAGGCCGGTGAAACCGCCCATCGTGAATACGAAAATAAAACCAACCGCGAACAGCATCGGGGTCTCAAAGGTCATAGAGCCCTGCCACATGGTGGCGATCCAGTTGAAAATTTTCACTGCAGTGGGAACCGCAATCAACATGGTCGCGTACATGAAGAACAACTGCCCCGTCACCGGCATGCCGGAGGTGAACATGTGGTGCGCCCACACAATAAAGGACAAGATGGCGATGCTGGACGTCGCGTATACCATGGATGCGTAGCCGAACAGGCGCTTGCGCGCAAATGCGGGAACCACCTGGCTGATGATGCCGAAGGCCGGCAGAATCATGATGTACACCTCGGGGTGCCCGAAGAACCAGAAGATGTGCTGGAACATCACCGGATCGCCGCCGCCGGCGGGGTTAAAGAAGCTGGTACCGAAATGGCGGTCGGTCAAGGTCATGGTGATCACACCGGCCAACACCGGCATCACCGCAATCAGCAAATAAGCAGTAATGAGCCAAGTCCAGGCGAACATGGGCATCTTCATCAGCGTCATGCCGGGCGCCCGCATGTTGAGGATGGTCACAATGATGTTGATCGAGCCCATGATGGACGACGCGCCGAGCACGTGCAGGGCAAAAATACCGGCATCCATGCTGGCACCCTGCTGCAGACTCAGGGGCGCGTAAATGGTCCAACCCGCCGCAATCGCGCCGCCCGGCAGCCAGAATGAACTGACCAGCAGGATGGCCGCAGGGATCATCAGCCAGAAGCTGAAATTGTTCATGCGGGCGAAGGCCATATCGGCGGCACCAATCTGCAGCGGCACCATCCAATTCGCAAAACCGACAAAGGCCGGCATGATCGCGCCAAACACCATGATCAAACCGTGCATGGTGGTGAACTGGTTGAACAACTCCGGGTTAAAGAACTGCAATCCCGGCTGAAAAAGCTCCAGGCGGATGCACAGAGCCAAAACGCCACCAATCATCAAATTACTAAAAGCAAACAGCAAATACAGGGTGCCAATGTCTTTGTGATTGGTCGCAAACACCCAACGTCGCCAGCCCGTTGGTGCGTGGCTGTGATCGTCGTGTGCGTGTTCATGGTGTCCGAGAACTGCGCTCATGGTGATTTCCTTTTCTGTTGACGCTTGTAAGGCGATGCGGTAGCTAAAAATTCTTAAGGGATTTTGGGCGAAAGTTACTTGCGCAGTGCCAGCACATCGGCAGGCTGAACCAGCTGACCGGTTTTGTTGGACCAGTGGTTCTTGGTGTAAGTTATCACCGAGGCGATGTCGGTGTCGCTCAAGGACTTCCAAGCCGGCATCGCTCCGTTATTCTGACCATTGAGCAAAACCATGATCTGCTTGGTTTTGTCGGCGTCAAGGACTACCGCTGCGCCATCAAGAGCCTTGATTGCGCCGCCGCCTTTTCCGCTGGCCTGATGGCAGGCCGCACAATTTTGCGCATACACCTTTTCACCGCGCGCCATGATGTCATCCATGGCCCAGACTTTGGCCGGATCATCGGCCTTGGCAGCTGCTTTTTTCGCCTCGACCGCAACCCACTTGGTGTAGTCCTCTTCCGATAAAACCTTGACGTGGATCGGCATAAACGAGTGTTCTTTGCCGCACAGTTGCGAGCACTGCCCGTAGAAATCACCCACTTTTTCGGACTTGAACCAGGCATCCCGAACAAAGCCGGGAATCGCGGCCTGGTTGATACCGAATGACTGGATGTAGAAGGCGTGGATCACGTCGTTAGCCGTCGTGATGAGGCGGATTTTTTTGTGCACCGGCACGACCAGCGGGTAATCGACTTTCAACAGGTAGTCATCGACGCTTTGACCCGCTTTGGGACCACCCTGGTTGGACAGCTCGCGGTGCCCTGCGTCAATGGTGGACACGAAACCGATACCGGCACCTTCGCCGGCCAAATAGTCGTAGCCCCACTTCCACTGCATCCCGGTCACTTTGATCGTCAGGTCGGCAGCAGTGGTGTCCTTCATTTCCACTACCGATTTGGTGGCCACAACCGCCATCGCAATCACGATCAGAAAAGGAATCAGCGTCCACATGATCTCCACTGTGGTCGACTCATGGAAGCTGGCGGATTTATGACCGACCGATTTGCGGTGCTTCCAAATCGAATAGAACATCACCGCGAAGACAGCGACAAAAATCACCAAGCAGATGATTAGCATGAACCAGTGCAGCCACTGAAGGTCTTGAGCAATAGCCGATGCCGCTGGTGGAAGGTTGAGTTGATTGACCGCCGGGCCTCCCGGCAAATCGTTAACCGCATAGGCCGGTGTTGCCAAGCCGCACGCAGCCGCCAGCAAAACCAACCACCGGGACGCCGGGGTGTTCCTGATGCTCTTCATTGTTTTCACTTTCCAATGCCTTAAAAAAACCACAAATCCATGCACCGTGCCACGCAATCAAGCCATTGCCAAGGCAAGGCGCAACTCTGTTGCCAATCGCTGCCGCAACTCATTGCGCACAAAGCGACCCACCGGTACCCGCTGCCCATGGCAGCAAATTTCAATCATCGCCTGCCCGTGTGCCACCTGCTCAATCCGCACCCAGGCCCTTTGAAACTCTCGCCGGACCATCTGACCGGCATTTTCGGACTCGACCACCAACACACTGCCTTCCAACCAAATCCGCTCGCCATCGAGCGCGTGCCGGGCATAGACCACAAACGCTGCGCCGACGGCCAACAGTTCCAAAGACGCGAAGGGCAAAACCAACACCGCGCCCTGGAACCAGCAAAAAGAGCCAATGGTCAGCGAAGCAACTGCTATCAATGCGAAACACGCTCCAAGCTGCCCCGGCGTCACTGAACAATTCCGGCGAAAGTCCCAGGAAATCCGCGCATCCTGCACCGTCGCGAAATGAAAAACAGGACTGTCCACGATTGCTGCTGTGTCTGTAATTGGCCCATCTACCCACACGCCTGATCGGGGTAAACCCTCGATTTAGGCAACGTCGGATTGTAGCCCACCGTCATTGGGCAGGGTCTCGGCGTGTGGCTTTAGCAGCCCGGCGCAGGCTCTCCAAATCAATGTTGGTTTGCGGCTTTGCGGCAAAGCGCGGCGCCGGCTTGAAGGCGTGGCCGTAAATGAATTCAAAAGAAACTTTCAAGCGGCCACCGTCCGCGGGATCGGCCAGTCCCTGGCGCAAGGCCTCATACAAGGCTGCGCGCCATGCCGCCGTGCGCAGGCCGCTGAAGCGCGCAACTGAAAAGTTACGCCCCAGGGTGCGCATCTCTGCCAGCAGACTCTGCGGCGTGCTGAAGCTCAGCGTGATGCGCTCCATGTCCATCACCGGTTCGGCAAAACCGGCCTCTACCAGCATATCGCCCCAGTCGTGCATGTCAGTGAATGCATGGGCAGGCGGCGGCCACCCCTGCGCGGCATACACCGCGCGCAACTCCCGCAAAGTATCGGGGCCCAGACAGGAAAACATGAGAAATCCGCCTACCTCCAGCAGGCCCAACCATTGCCCGATCAAGGCCTGCGGGTCGGCAGCGTAGTGCAAAGCCATGTTGGCCCACAACATACCCACCGGCTGCGCCGGGTATGCCACTTGTGCTTTTGCGGCGCGCAGCTTCAGCGGGTTCCACCAGGGCGCTTTGAGGGTGCTTTGCAACAGGCCGGCATGGTGGGCATTGGACTCAAGAAGGTAGGACGACGCCTGCGGGTAGCGCGTTTGCAGCAAGGTCTGCGCATTCCAACCCCCACGAACCGGCTCCCAGTGGGCCCAACTCGCGGGTTTTTGCACCAGCCATTGCAGCCGCGCCTCCATACGCCGCGCGACTTCCTCGTGCAGCCACGGAGAGGCAAAGCCGGGGGGCTCCTGGCTCGCAACAGCACGCAGATCCATCCATCGCCGCACCGCAACGGGGTCGATCGTGGGCGGTCGGGAGGTAGGCATGGTGGGGATGGGAGCTGCCCGGCAAGCGGGCTTGGCTACGGTGCGGCGCAGTATATTGGCAGCATGGTTATCACGGCTTTCAGGGAGTGGGAGACATGGCTGCCCGGCCGCTGCGCGGTCTGCCATGCCTGGCCCAGCAACGCAGTCTGCGAGGACTGCGTGCGCCAGTTTGGCCAACCGCGAACACGCTGCCGAACCTGCGCGGCAAGCCTCCCGGGCGCCGTCCCCCAATGCGGCGCGTGCTTGCGCCAGCCGCCACCCTTAGCTGCGGTATTTTCGGCGGTGGACTATGACTATCCCTGGGCCAACATGGTGCGCGACTTCAAATTCCACGCCGACATCGCATGGGCCCGCAGCTTTGCCCGCATGATGCGCAGCATCCCGTGGGTCGATCCTGCGCTGGAGGCCGCCGATTGGATTGTTCCGATGCCGCTGTCCAAACAGCGTTTGCTGGAGCGCGGTTTCAACCAAAGCGCGGTGTTGGCAGCTGCGCTGGAAGCGGGTCCGGGCAGCAAAGTGCGCCATGACGTTCTGGTGCGTATCCGGGATACGGCCGCGCAAAGCAGCCTGCCCCGCCGGGAGCGCCACGCCAACGTGGCGCAGGCCTTTGCAGTACATCCGGACTGGTTTACGGCCCTGTGCGGGAAGAAGGTGGTGCTGGTGGACGACGTGATGACCACCGGGGCCTCGCTCCAAGCCGCCGCGCGTGCACTGACGCAGGCCGGGGCGGGCCACATCGTCGCGCTGGTGTTTGCCCGCACCCCGTGATGCGCCTGGCAGAAGGGCCACAATCGGTCTATGTTCCATATCGTTCTGGTCGAACCTGAAATTCCACCTAACACGGGCAACGTGATCAGACTGGCAGCCAACACCGGTTGCGCGCTGCATTTGGTTGAGCCACTGGGTTTCGAGATAGACGATAAACATCTGCGCCGCGCCGGATTGGACTACCACGAGTACGCACAACTGCACCGGTACGCCGATTGGCCGGCTTTTTTGGCCACTGCCAGACCGGATCCGGCCCGGCTATTTGCTTTGACCACCCGGGGCAGCGCCAGCCCCTATGACACCGCATTCGCAGCGGGTGACTGGCTGGTTTTCGGCTCCGAAACAAAAGGGCTTGCCGACACCGTGCGGGCCAGCTTTCAAGAAGCACACTGTCTGCGCCTGCCCATGCGAGCCGGGCAGCGCAGTTTGAACCTGTCCAACGCGGTAGCGGTCACGGTCTTCGAAGCCTGGCGCCAGAACGGCTTTGCCGTACCGCTGAACGCTTAGCTGTAATAGCGAACCAACGCCTCCGCGACGCAGGCCGGTTTGGGCGCGCCTTCCAGCTCCATGGTGATCTTCCAGCCAATTTGCAGGCCGTCGGCGTCTACCGTTTGAACCGTCAGCAGGTGCAAATGGGCACGAATCCGGCTGCCCACGGAAACCGGCGCGGTGAACCGAACCTTGTTCAAACCGTAGTTGACCACCATCCGCAGCCCCTCCACGCGCAATGCGATCTCTAAAAAATGCGGGATCAGGGACAGCGTGAGAAAACCGTGCGCGATGGTGGTGCCGAATGGTCCGTTGCGGGCGCGCTCGGCGTCCACATGAATCCACTGGTGGTCACTGGTGGCGTCCGCAAAGCGCCCCACGCGCTCCTGGGTCATGTGCAACCAATCGCTAATGGCAACATCCTGGCCCTGGCAGGCGACCAAATCGGCAAGTGTGGCAAAGGTTTTCATGCCGCCACTGTAGCCAGTTGGCGCAGGCATGGGCTTTGAGTGAGCGTGCTAATCTGCGCCGATGTTCAACCCCAGCCAAGAGGATGTGCGCCGTTATTTCTGCGCCGCATTTGCCAAATCGCGCGATGGTTTGCCGATGGAGCCGCTCGAAACCATTGCCGCGCAGTGGATCGCCGAACACCCGGAGTACCACCCCGACCTGAACGATGCCGACAGCGCAGTCGCGACGGCATACGCCACAGAACCAACGCCCCTGCAAGCAGGCAACCCGTTTTTGCACCTGTCTATGCACCTGTCCATCAGCGAGCAGTGCAGCATTGACCAGCCGCGCGGCATCCGCCAAGCGGTGGAACTTCTAGCCCACCGGCGCGATTCCGTGCACGCCGCCCACCACGCCGCGATGGAATGCCTGGGCACGATGCTGTGGGAAAGCCAGCGCGCAGCCCGACCGCCCGACGGCGAAGCCTACGTGGCCTGCGTGCAGCGCCAGGCAACCCGGGATTGACCAAAAAAAACCGCCCGAAGGCGGTTTGTGCATGAGCACTCCACCCGCTTAACGCAAGCGGTTCTCAGGAACGGTTTTCACTTCGCCCGGCAAAGAGGCCAGATACTCGGCCAGAACCTTGAGTTCGGGGTTGCTGAACTGCTTGGCCACACCGCCCATGATCGCATTGCCCCGGCCCACGCTAGGGTTGCCTTCCGTTTTGTAAGACTTCAGGGCCACATAAAGGTAATCGCGGTACTGGCCGGCTAACTTGGGATAACCCGGAGCCACCGGCTGGCTGAAACTCTCGCCGTGGCAGGAGGTGCACGCGCCCTTGGTAACCAGTTCTGCCGCCTTGCCCGTCCCGAGATCTGCTTTCGCCAATGGCGCTGCCGAGGCATTTACGCCCAACTGGGAATAGTAGGCAGCCAGATCCGCCATATCTTGCTCGGTCAGCGTGGTGGAGATACCGCGCATGGTGGGG
Source organism: Comamonas sp. lk (assembly GCA_945860595.1). Taxonomy (GTDB): domain Bacteria; phylum Pseudomonadota; class Gammaproteobacteria; order Burkholderiales; family Burkholderiaceae_C; genus Allorhodoferax. The sequence continues at coordinate 19,503 of CAMAQV010000022.1, read as the reverse complement.
TGCTTGCGTTCGCCAACCTTGTAGGCGGTCAAGGCGTTAACAATGTATTGCTCGCTTTGGCCGGCGATCTTGGGGACTTTGTACACCTCAGGAAAAGTCGCTTGGTACCCAACGATGCCGTGGCAACCCACGCACATGGTGTTTTTGCGCTCACCGGCTTGAATATCGCCCTTGAGCGCCTCCGCCTGGGCCGAAAAAACTGTCACGGTGGCTAAAAGAAGGGCACTGAGGAGCGAAGCCGGGGTTTTCATTTTGCGGGGACAATCAGAAAGAATGGGGGAGGAGAACAACCGGCAGATTATATCGACCGGCCTCAGCGTAGCCTGCCCTACCGTCACAGATACTGTTGCTAGAAAAGCCCAGAACGCCATGAAATTCCACGGAAGTAAGAACTACATCGCCACCCGGGACCTGATGCTGTCGGTGAACGCTGCCATCACGCTTCAGCGCCCTTTGCTGGTCAAAGGCGAGCCGGGAACTGGCAAAACCATGTTGGCCGAAGAGGTGGCCGCCGCGCTGGACATGCCGCTGCTGCAATGGCACATCAAGTCCACCACCAAAGCGCAACAAGGCTTGTATGAGTACGACGCGGTCAGCCGCCTGCGCGACTCGCAGCTTTCAGACCTGGACGGCGGCGAACGGGTGAAAAACATCCACAACTACATCGTCAAAGGCGTGCTGTGGCAGGCCTTTACCAGCGAGAAGCCCGTGGCGCTGCTGATTGACGAAATCGACAAGGCAGACATTGAATTCCCCAACGATTTGCTGCGTGAGATCGACCGCATGGAGTTTTATTGCTACGAAACGCGGGAGCTGATCCGGGCCCAGCACCGCCCGCTGGTTTTTATTACCTCCAACAACGAAAAGGAATTGCCTGACGCGTTTTTGCGCCGCTGCTTCTTTCACTACATCCAGTTTCCCGATGCTGCAACCATGCAAAGCATCGTCGGCGTGCACTTCCCCGGCCTCAAGAAAGAGTTGCTCGCCGCGGCCATGCAGACTTTTTACGAGGTGCGCAACCTGCCGGGCCTGAAGAAAAAGCCCTCCACCAGCGAATTACTGGACTGGCTCAAGCTGCTGCTGGCCGAGGACATCCCCGCATCCGTGTTGCAAAGCCAGGAGCTCAAAACCGCCCTGCCTCCGCTGGCTGGTGCGCTGCTGAAAAATGAGCAGGATGTGACCCTGTTCGAGAAGCTGATGTTCATGCAGCGCCACAACCGCTAAGGTCTTGATTTCAGCGAACTCCAAGGATTGAAGATGGCATTTGTCGAACCCGTCACCCTCGAAGGCTACGGCCTGCGCGTCCTGCCCCTGGCGCTGGAACACGAACAGGGGCTGCAGGCGGCAGCGGCTGACGGCGCGCTGTGGACCCTCCGCGTGACGTCTGTACCCGAGCCGGAAAACACCCGCAAGTACATTGAAGACGCGCTCGCCATGCGTGAAGCGGGCAACCGCTTTGCCTTTATGGTGCAGGACGCCCGCAACGGCACGTTGCTGGGCTGCAGCAGCTACCACGACATCCTGCCTGCGGTGAAGCGGGTCGAAATTGGCTACACGTGGTATGCCAAGAGCGTGCAGCGAACCCACGTCAACACCGCATGCAAGCTTCTGATGATGACCCATGCCTTCGAGACCCTGGGCTGCCACGTGGTCGGATGGCGCACGGACAATTTCAATTTCGCCTCCCAGGCGGCGATTGAGCGCCTGGGTGCGCGCAAAGACGGCGTGATCCGCGGCCACGCCCTGCGCCGCGACGGCACCATCCGCGACACCGTGATGTACAGCCTGCGGTCAGGAGAATGGCCGGAGGTGCGGGCACAACTGCTGTATGCGCTGAACCAACCACGCTAATCCGAAAACCTGTCACGCCAGGTCATGCTTCTCGATTTTTTTTATACGCTGCGCCAAGCGAAACTGCCGGTCTCCGTCACGGAGTACCTGACGCTGTTGGGAGCCCTCCAGCGCGGCGTGATTGGGCCCCTGCTCGAGGCCGAAAGCAGCGAAGAAAATGGCTACGGTATCGAAGACTTCTATTTCCTGAGCCGCACCGCGCTGGTCAAAGACGAGAAGCACTATGACAAATTTGACCGCGCTTTTGCGGCCTACTTCAAAGGCGTGGAGCAGATCGTCGACTTCAGCCAGGAGATCCCACTGGAATGGCTACGCAAAAATCTGGAATTGCAACTCAGCCCCGAAGAACTCGCCAAGATACAAAAAATGGGCTGGGACGCGCTGATGGCTACGCTCAAAAAGCGCTTTGAAGAACAAAAGGAGCGCCACGAAGGCGGCGGCAAATGGATAGGCACCGGCGGCACCTCACCCTTCGGCGCCTTCGGCCACAACCCCCAGGGCATCCGCATCGGTCAGGATGCAAGCCGCAATAAAAGCGCGGTGAAGGTCTGGGACCAGCGGTCATTTCAAGACTATGACGACACCCAGGACTTGGGCACCCGCAATATCAAGGTCGCGCTGCGCCGCCTGCGCCAATTCGCCCGCGAAGGCCAAGAAGACGAGTTGGACCTGGACGCAACCATCCGTAAGACCGCTGCCAATGCCGGATACCTGGACATCTCCATGCGGCCCGAGCGGCACAACAAGGTCAAGGTCTTGCTTCTCATGGACGTGGGCGGCAGCATGGACGAACACGTCGCACGCGTGGAGGAGCTATTCAGCGCCAGCAAAACCGAATTCAAACACCTGGAGTTCTATTACTTCCACAACTGCGTCTACGACTTTATGTGGAAAAACAACCGCCGCCGATTCGCAGAAAAGTTCGACACGATGGAGATTCTGCGGACCTATAACAAGGACTACAAACTCATTTTCGTGGGCGACGCCACCATGAGCCCCTATGAAATCCTGCAAACTGGCGGAAGCGTCGAATACAACAACCCCGAGGCCGGGGCAGTGTGGCTGCAGCGGCTGACCAACGCCTTCCCGAAATTCGCCTGGATCAACCCCGAGCCCCAGGGCGTCTGGCAATACCGGCACAGCATCAGCGTTATCCAGCAGTTGGTGCGCAACCAGATGTACCCCTTGACCCTGCGCGGTCTGGAAGACGCGATGCGCGCCTTATCCAAGTAATCCGCGCGCCGCCACCAGGCGGCCCGCGGTTACCGTTTAACTGAACAGTTCGAGTTTGCCGTCCAGCGACATCAGCCCCAGTTCGACACCCAATTCCGGCTGCTTTTCCTTGAGCTGCGCGCGGAACTCGAATAGGGCTGCCTTGTGGGTTTCGGTCTCGACCGCAGGATCCGATACCTTCTCCGCGCCATACGCAATCTTGGCAGCACCGCAATCACGGTGGTTTACCACGATCACTTTTTTGATATGGTGCAACTGGACCGAGGCACCCAGGTTTTCCCAGAATGTCTTTTGCCATTCCTTGAAAGCGGGGGCCACGACAGCAATCGACGCACCGGCAATCGTGAACGCGCTGTATTTGCCTGCCAAGCCATCGCTGGCCTGCTGGCGACTCACCAAAGCCTGAAAACGCGGGTCGATACACGACAGCACCATGGCCTCGTAATTGCCGGATGCGGCTTGGACGCCAGAGGCCAGCATGCCCATGCTGGTGAACAGCGCTGCGCCCCCTGCGAGCTTCAAAAACTCGCGGCGCGCCGTGGATCCACCAATCATGTCGCCGCAGCAGACGGGGGAAAATTTCCCTTGACGGGTACTGAGAAATCCCATTTCTAACTCCTTGTGATCAATATGGGTAAACCGGCCACGAACGTCGTAGCGGGAGCATCATCCCACCTTTCACACCCCATAGATGTCAATTGTTAATTCAACTTTTTAGTGTCTATCGTCCATCACACAATGGGGCCCGCACCCACATGCTGAACCGTTGGGACACCGAGACGAATATGCGCGAACATCAAGAAAACCACCATTTCGGCCCCGTGGGGGTCATGGTCTCAATTTGGGCCCCAGCCGGCATTTGTGGGCTTGGAGTCTGACCATCCCCCTGCCCTGCCTGGTCTTCGCCGAATCTCTGCGGCACGCCGATATGCTCCTGCCCCGCGCAACGGCGCTGGCGCTGGCTTGGTTTTATTTTCTGCTGGTGGGTTCTATGCTGGTGCGTACGATGCGCCAACGTGCCTGAGACCTCAGGCTTGCCGGTCTGCCTTGGCCCGCGCCCGCCAGGAACCCCAGATCACCAGGATCCCGGGCACAAAAATCATGGCCCAGATAATTTTGTCCAAATGGGTTTTGACCCAGGGTATGTTGCCGAAAAAGTAGCCAACAGTCACGATGCCGCCCACCCACAGCGCACCGCCAGTCACATCAAAAAATGTAAATTTGCGCCGCGTCATCTGCGCCACCCCGGCAACAAAAGGCGCGAATGTGCGCAGAAATGGCATAAAGCGCGCAGCGACGATGGTCACACCGCCGTACTTCTCATAGAAGGCGTGCGCCTGGTCAAACGCGCGTCGGTTGAACCAGCGCGAGTCTTCCCACTGGAACACGCGCGGCCCGATGGCGCGGCCGATGGCGTAGTTGGACTGGTTGCCCAGAACTGCCGCCGCAAACAGCAAGGGAACCAGAATCGTGTAATCCATCAGCCCGATGCCGCACATGGCGCCCGCCACAAACAGCAGTGAGTCCCCCGGCAAAAACGGCATGACGACCACGCCGGTTTCCACAAAAACAATGGCAAATAAAAGGGCGTAAACCCAGGCGCCGTAGTTTTGAACGAAGAGCGCTAAATGCTGGTCAACGTGGAGGACAAAGTCGAGTAGCGCAGCAATGATTTCCATGGACTGGATTATGGGCTGCGGCCCGCGTCCTCAGGCTCTAAAAGCGGCAAATTCAGCTTCCATGGTGTTGGCCATGTCGCGCCAGCTGAATCGTTCTGCCTGGGCCAAGCCTCTGGTAACGATTTCGGGACGGCGGGCGCTGTCCTGCACAGTGAGTAAGGCGGCAAACATCTGGTCCACATTGTCTGGATCAACGTACAGCGCCGCATCGCCACCGACCTCGGGTAATGAACTGTTGTGGCAGGTGATGGCGGGGCAGGAGCACGCCATGGCTTCGAGCACCGGCAGACCGAAACCTTCGTAGCGCGAGGGATAGGCCAGCGCCAGCGCGCCGCTGTAGGCACATTGCAAATCCTCATCATTGAGCACCAGGCCGTGGAAGCTGGCCTCGCCCATGTGCTGCATGAACTCGGGCTCCAGGGTGGGCATGGAATTGGTGCAGACAACGGCGAAGTCACCACGGCGGTCGCCCAGCCGTGCGAAGGCTTCAAAAAACAACTCTCCGTTCTTTGAGTTGGTCTTGGAGCCGGAGAGCATGAAATACGGACGGCTGATGCGATAGCGCTGGCGAAACAGATCCACCGCCTCGGCACTCTGGGTCCTGAAGTCGCTGCCGCAATAGGCATTCACCACCCGGTCTTCGCTGATCTGGGGGTAAAAGCGGCGCAGATCCCGCCCGGACGACAGTGAGATGCTGAAGTACTTGCGACAGTAATGGATGGCTTCATCTTTTTCACGCCATTGGGGTTCTTGCAAATCAAAGCCCAAAACCTCGGGAATCATGTCCGGCACCAGCATGAATGCCGGTGTGGTCTGCGGCGTCGAGTAGTAGGTTGAGATGAACAGCGTGACCTTCAACTGGTCGCAGATGGCCTGCAAAATGGCTTTGTCGCGCGGCCGATCGGCGGCGTTGTGCAAAGGCGCCTGCACGTAGGCGATATCGGGGAACTTGGGCGCGGTGTTCTCTCGGTCGATCACGACAATGAACTCCGAAAACCCGTTCGCCGACCACTCACGCAGCAGACTCTTCCACAGGCGGGCCAAACCGCTTTGGAAGCGGAAAAACGTGCCGTCTATGGCCAGGCGAAATCCGGCGGCGCGCAAAGCTTTGCGCTGCTGGGTGCGCGCCAGATCAGCCGCCGCAGCGTCTGCACCGGTCTTGAGCCATGCCATGAATCCGTCCGCCAGCATGCGGCGGTCATCAGCAATCAAGGCTTCAATACCACCCAGTACCGACGCAGGAAGCGAGCGACGGCTCAACAAGAAAAGCCGACCCACCAGATAGGCCTGGCACTGCCCGCGCGCGGCCCACTGCATGATGCGGTTGACTGTTTGGGGCGACGGTGCGGGCTCCTTCGCGGGCAGCACGCCCAGCACCAGATCCGGAGCCACTGCGAACGCACCATCCAAGGCCAGCGCCATCTCCGGCATATCGGATGTGTCGGGGGCGAATAGCGCCTCGTCAAACCAGGTCAAGACCTTCAACCCGGTACGCGGTTGCGCCCACACAGAGGGCGACGCCGATTGCCCGGGCACCCATTGGTAGTAGCTAAAGCCCGCATCGCGCATCAGGCGCACCAGCAGCGTGGATCGCGGTGCGTAGTGCAGACAATGGTCTGTCACTTTGACGCCAAGCAAAGGCAGCAAGGCCTGCAAGCGGACGAAATGGGCAATATCGGCTGAGGCGGTATTGCTTTGCTCCTGGGGATTTTGTATGACGGTCATGGTGGGTGCTCTGCGATCACAAAGGCGCTGATCAGACCAAAGGGATTTCAGTGTGGAACAGAGGTATCTGCACATCTGCGCGCGCCAAAATGACGCGCAAATTGGCCAGGCGGGCCGGGTCCGCCAGCAGCAGGTTAAAGAACTCCTGGTAGGCGTAGACCCGCTTGGTTCGTAGAAAACTCACAAAGAGATAAATCAAGGACACCTCATGGTGGATACGTGAAATGATCTCAAATGCATGGTCAATCAGGACATTGTCCGGAAGATAGGCCGGCAAATTGGGAACCCCGTGGAAACCAAGATGGTTGCCCACAGTGCCCTCTTCGGTGGAAAACCGGTATCCAACATCGCGCGGCGCAAAGCGAACACCGAGTTCCATGAGCTCGTGGCGGTAATGGCGGCACAGCACCACGTCTTCGGCGTGCGACTGATCAGGATGGGCGTTGAGCAGAACCGGGATTTTCTTGGCCGCCTGCAGCAGTTTTTGCGAGCGAAAGCTGAAACCCCCGTTGCCCACCGAATACATCTCAGGGTCCGAGTCGGCCGGCAAGTTCGCCACATTCCACGGTGCGCCGATGTAGTCATAGTCAAAAAAATCATCACTCCACAGCTCGGGGCGCGTCACAAATCCGTCCCACTGGATGACGAAAAAGTGATCCTCCTCTACGAGGTAGGGGAGCATATTGATAATGATATCGCTGTACTCTTTGAGCGAACTGATGGGTTTGATGGGATAAAACTTTTCGCCTTGGATGATCGGCTGGTGGCCGATCGAATACACCGACTTGATACCAATCTTGCAACGCAAGGTGCGTTCAACCGCCAACCGGGCCATGGCGCGATGTTCATGGGTATCTACGATCACGATGGCCACGCTTTTCATAGTCTTTGTCTCAGGTTTCGTTCCAAAAAGTGGGGGACGCACTCAGGCAAGGCTTAGTTCACCGCTGGCATTTATGGCCTCGCCCTTGAATTCCGGGGCACGCAAATTCAAGCTCGGAATCCCGAAAATCAGTGAGGTGTAGTGCGAGAAGCCTGACCACCACGTCGCCCACAAATTGATGTGGTGATTGAACCGGGACCGGCTCAGAAGGCATAAATCGATAGCAACCGGCAGGGTCGTCTGGTTGAAGGCCCCGTGCTGCGAACGGTGCGGCAAATACAACAGGCCGTAGCGCTGGGCCAATGCGTATTTCAGCTCATAACTGTCGCTGGTCACGACCAGGGGATGCGTGATGCGCGGAAGAATTTCGGTCTCCAGCAATCGCTGCGCATGCCCCATAAAGTGCAAGTGGGAAGGCGTCTGCCCGGCATCGTAAAACGCGTCGCCGCAGCGAATACTCACCACTTCATACTGCGCGACGGGAATAGCCTGATCCACCGCGGTGTGTATCTGGGGTTGAAACTGCAGGAACCTGCGCATGTACGCTATGGTCCCGCCAGGCAAGGTGGTGCGGTTCCACGCCCCGAGATTGGTACACACATAGAGTTCGGTCTCGTCGGATTGCAAAAATGCCTGGATGCGCACTACAAGCGCGGCATGGTCCTCAAAATACTCCTCGGCCTGCGCGATGCGGGCTGGATCGCCCCGGAAGGACAGCGCTGCATCGGGCACAAACTGCTGGTCGAACCCGGACTGGCTCATGTCCACCCGCAGTTCCACGCCGCTGTTGGCCAGCAACTCATGCAGGTGGCTGGTCCCACGGATGAAGTCGCCCAGGCCCGGCGGGCTGTTGATCCACTGGCCTGCGCCCTTGTAGCACTGGATAAGGGTTTTCATGGTCTGGATCAGCGGAACAGCCAGCCGTTTTTAAATACCGGCGTCTCACGGCAGGCGGAACGCAGGAACAGGTATTTTTTAGCTCCAATATTGCGCTGCTCCACCAGATTGGCGTACAACGAATCCTCGCAGGCGATGACCTGGGCGCGCTCAAACGCGGCTAGCCAGTCAAACGGGCTGTCGGTGATGTGCTGCACCCGCAGTACCCGCGTCGCCTCGGGCGCTGGGAGCTGGGACTCGACATTGCGCCGATTGCCCGCTGGCGACTCATGCACGATCGTATAGGGAATATGGGCGGATATCGCCTCGAGCACGCGCGCCTCTGCGTCGGCATCGCGCTCCAGATGCAGGTTCCACTTTTCACTGAAGGGCACGCCGGCAATCGCATACTTGTATTCGTCGAACTTCAAGGAATCCGGCATGCGCGGTGGTTGGCCGAATTCAAATTTCTGGCCATTGCTGCCCAGATAGATATAGAGAATGAAAATATCTGTGACCCCGTGTTCCATCAGAGCGCGTTGCGGCAGGCCCAGCAGATAGTCATAGCTGGGCGCATCCGGCGGTACGGCTAAGAACTGCACATAAGGCGCAGCCTTCTGGAAGAAGGGCACAAAACTCTGGTTAATGGGCCAAAAAACCTCATAGCCCTGGTCTGCGTACCATTTGGCTGCAGGCAATGCGATCAGGATGTCGCCAATCGCCCCGCTCTGGATAAATCCTACTTTCATGCCGGCACCGAGGGTTTGGAGATTTTGTTCATCCAGGTTCTAAGACAAGGGCCCTCCCAGTCCTGTTTGGTGAAATTGAACCTGCCGGTAAACCCATATTGATGGGCCCAGGGCAAGGCATAGCAAAAATAAGCTGGGAAGGTCTTGTCGGTGATGATGTTGACGTGCGTCGGATCTTGGAATACCTCGGGATGGGGGTATGCAGGCGTGATGGCGTAAAACAACCCGTGCGGTTTGAGTACGCGCCACACCTCATTCATCAATTCGATGAACGGGTACCGGTGCCGACCAGCATAGATCAGGCGCGGAATATGCTCAATGAAGTGTTCTGCGATCACGTAATCAAAGTGATCATCTGGAAAAGGAATGCGCTCTAAGGTCAAATCAGCTTTGTAAATATTCTTTGCCAAATCCTCGCGGATATCAATGCCATATGACTCCTGGGCATGCATGCTGTTTTTCAAATGGATCCCGCAACCGAGTTCAAGTGATCGGGTTTGGCTGCATCTTTTAGCCACCTCGTTGCGACTGATCCAGACATTCTCCATGAGTGGGTTAACCGCCAGACACGCGTCATAGGCAAGCAAGGACTCGGCCAGTTCGCCCAACATGAAATGAACATAGGCTTGGTAAACCCGGTAGTTCATATCCGCAGGGTTCAGTGCAATAGCCTGCCGGATATTGCGCATTGAAGCGTCAAATTTCCCAGCCTGCGCGTCGGCAATGGCGGCGTGGTAGCAATCGGAGGCAGTCTGCGTGGCCATCGATTTACTGATTCCGGTGAATAAAAACGTTTTTCCCACGCACGTTTTTTTGCCCTAACAAGAAACTGAATCCTCCTGGCCACGGCTTCAGGCTGGCAATGGCCACCGAGACATTCGATTCCATATTTCCCAGAAAATAATCGCAACGGGCGGCCACATAGGCATCTATCAACACCTCGTCGCCCAGGCTGTTGCCATCGCCGCCGCTCATGTGCACGCCGGTGGTGTTGGCGCTCCGGCTGGCGCTGGTACTGAGCACGCGGGCGCCGTAGCGGCGCCTGAAGTCATCGAAAATTTGCTGGGTATCCGTCAACAAGAAGATGCCGATATCGGGATTGAGCTCGAGAATGCGTTTGAGGTACGGCTCATAGCCCGCGTTGGTTTCCGCCAGGTGCGGAGACTCAGCGATCTTGTCGCTGCCGCGGACGTGAACCGCCACCCAATTGCGGCCCTCCATATTGCGGCGGTAGAAATCGTCGATCAGGAACTGCACACGGGGCAACGGTTTGAAATATTTCTGGAACAGCTCTGCGTAGATGGTGTCTTCGCTTTTGCCGAAGTAGCTGGAGCTGCTGTCTATCCACGGCATGATGGAATTGAGTGTGGAATAAAAGTCGCTCACCACCAGCGTTTCATCGCGCGCAAACAGGGATTGCGCTGCAACACGCGCGTTGGGTCCCGCCCATTTATTCACGTCCTCTTCGAACAGGTTCAGGGCGTTCCACTTGGGCGGATAGATGGTGGCGGTAATCGGCACCTGGTCCAGACTTGCGGCTGCCACGGGTCTGAAGAAATGGCTGAATGCGTCCTTCGTGTCACCGCTTCGGAACAAGGAATTTTTTCCCCACAACACAATCGGTTGGCGTTGCGTCAGCTCAGCGACCAGCAACTGGGTGGCGACATGGTGCACATCGCTCCAGAAACCGTAACCCCATGCCTTGATCAGCATAAAACGCGGCGACCCCGTGCTGCGTGGTTCGCTTTCAGATAAACGAAAGCCCTCCCCCATGCCGAATCGCTCACGCAGCGCGCCCAACAATTGCTGCGCATGGGCGTTGCCCGGGTCACCCGCCAGGCAGTCCCGCGCAAAGATCTCGGCTTGCGGGTAGTTGCCTTTTTGGAAGCACAACAAGGCCTCTTGCAAATCTGCCGTTGGCGTCTGCGCAGTCGGCGCGGGTGCCGCCACCGGCAGCTGCGTTGGGGTGGCCGCCTTCTGGGCAGACGGCACCACGGGCTCGCGGCGCGGTGGCGTGACGCGCCCGCCTGCAGGCTCCTGCACATCGCAAACGGCGATATCGTCGTACAAGGCTTCCAGACGCCGTGTGAATGAGGCCCCGAAAAACGGATGGGCCTTCAGCCGCTCCGGCGTCAAACGGTCGCGCAGCGCCTGCAAACGCGCGGGTTCGCGCGCCAGGGAATTGACTTTTTCAAAATAGGTCTCAAACGAATCGGCGGCCAGCTCGGGCAGATCCAATGACTCCAGCAAGCTTGCAGCCACCCGCGACGGAAAGGACTGACCTTTGTAGGTGACCACCGGCAGACCCGACAAGAGCGCGTCAGCAGCCGTGGTGTGCGCGTTATAGGGCCAGGTGTCCAGGAACAGGTCGGCCACGCGGTAGCGCGCCAGATGGTCTTCGATGCGCGGTACGCGGCTGGCAAACACCAGACGCTGCGGGTCGATGCCCCGCGCTTGCGCCTGGTCGCGCAGATTTTGGCGGGTCACGTCGTTGCGCGACATTAGCCAGAACACGCTGCCCGGATGCGCGTGCAGCAAGCGCATCCAGATGTCGAACACCTTGGGGTGCACTTTGTAGTCGTGGCTGAAGGCGCAGAACACAAAACCGCGCTCGGGCAAGCCGTATTCGCTGCGCGGCAAGGGCGTTGCCACGTCCACGCCCGATGCAATGGGCAAATAGCAGTAATCGAGGTAAGCGGGCTTCTCGGAATAATGGATTGCCTGTTCCGGCGGCAGCACCGTGCGGTCTGCAATGATGTAGTCGTAACAGTCCAGCGCCATGGTGCCGGGGTAGCCCAGGTAATTCACCTGGACCGGAGCGGGACGGTGCAGAAAAACGTCGGTGCGTGAATCGGTGGTGTAGCCGGCCAGATCGACGGCAATATCCACCTCCATGTCCCGCAACAGTTTGGCAATCTGCGGCGTGGGCATGTCTTTGCCCACAATAAAGTGGTCAGATGCGGCGATAAATCGTGCGCGCAAACTGCTGTTGTCGTCCACGCCGATCGTCACACAAATAATCTCGTAGCGGCTGCGGTCATGGTTTTCAATCACCCCGGCCATCAAATGCCCCACCGGATGCTCGCGCAAGTCCGGCGAGATGTAGGCGATACGGATCCGCTCGTGGGTGTATTTCTCACCCTTCCACACCGGCGGATAACGGTTCGGAAACTGCGCTCCAGCAAATATCTTGGCACATAAATAATGGTCATCCGCCGCATCGGACAAGGCCATATAGCCCAGGGTTTTGCAGGTTTTTTTGCCCGCATGAATACCGTCGGTAATCAGCGCCGTGTCTTTCTCGAGATCGGTCCAGTCACAGATATGCATGCGCTCATAGGTCAATAATCCCGGTCCAAACGGGTAATCCGGGTTAATCGCCAGCAGACGCTGGAAAACCGCAATGGCCTCGGGCAGCAATTTGAATTCGGTCAGGAGAATGCCGTAATTGCCCAGGGCGCTTTCATAATTTGGATCAATATCCAGCACCAACCGGAAGCGCTCCAGCGATTCTTTATGCCGATGCAAATCACGCAATATGGCACCGCTGTTAATCAGTGCTTCTATATATTTGGGATTGAGCTCAATCGCTTTGTCGTAGCACCTCAACGCGTCATCGATCTGGTGCAACTCTTTATGGGTTGCCGCACGGATCAGCCAAAGCGGCGCAAAACCGGGGTTGGACTCCGTACCCGACACGGCAAATTGAATCGCCTCGTCATACCGCTTGCTGTTGAGCAAAAGGAGCGTCAGAGAATAAAGAGCAACATTGTTGTCCGGTGCCACCGTCAAAATGCGCTTGAACAGCGTCTCAGACTCGAGCAATTTCCCCTGTTGATACAGGTTCATGGCCGTCGTCAAGGGATCCATCGCGGCGGCTTTTGCCGGAATTTTGCTTTTGCTTCGCATGTACGTGTCACCTAATCCAGGTATTCATGTCCAAAATTGATCACCATGTGGCAGACCGGTTGGCGCGCTTTACGCCGCGTGTCTCCTCCCCGCCCCACAGGCAGTTTCGGGGCGTGCGGCGCAGTCATCCACGCAAACAGATATGCCAAATGCAGGAGTAATGCACGTTTCGTGCCCGCGGCCTGTCGACCAACCGTCAGGCAGGCGGACTAGGCCACAGGAGTGACAGCATCCTGCGCCCTGCTGAGCCAGTCTGCCACCCGCAGGGCCCAATGGGCGCCGAAACGGTCGTCATCCGTTCCGCCGCGTATGACTGCATCGGCAAAGCACCGGAGCGCGCGGGTCAGGGGGGGCTCATACGGAACATCCAAATACCGCCCCTGGAACTGCAAACGCCCCTGCGGATCCAGGTCGTCGTAAATCCAGTCGCCCGCAGCGGTGTGGACCAGAAAATGGCGCACTTTGGGGGGCCCATCGTTCCAGATTTCGCAGTGGGCGCTGGCACCGCCGGCAAATTCCATCGCTATCCAAATATGGCTTCCGTCGGCACCTTGACGCTGCTTCATGCCGATGTGGACTGGATCCGCGCCGACAAGCCCCCAGACCATGGCGGCATCGTGGGGGCCGTAATCCCACAGGGGGGGGTAATCGCGGTGTGGGCCAGGCCCGCCGGCAAGGGTCATGATCCGGGTATCGCCATCGATCTGCGCTTGGCTGCGGATATGTTCGTAGGCAATAGCGAACAGGTGCTGATGCGCCACCAGGCAAACCGTCTTTGCCGACTCCGCAGCATCGACGATGCGCCACGCCGCGTCCACGGACAAGGCCGCTGGCTTTTCCACCATCACCGGAATTCCACGGCGCAAGAGCCGCTCACACACATCCGGCGCGCTGGATGGGTGGGCGGCAAAAATGACGGCGTCCACCGTCAGATCGTCGACGCTGTGCCGCACCACAAGGCCCTGGCTGCGCGCCTCTCCTGCGCGCAAAGAGCCCTGGGGCAACACCACTTCGCATACCTGGGCATTTCCCGCCGCCGACGCAGCGCGCACGTAATTGCGCCCCCACCTTCCAAAGCCCACCAGGCCAAGGCGCAGCACGCGCAGGCCTTTAGACAAAAGCGACTTGGGCCCAGTCAAAAAAGCGCTTCAATCCATCCTCCAGGCCGACGCGCGGGGCGTAACCCAGTTGCTGGGCCGCTTTGCTGATGTCCGGGCAGCGGCGGTTGGGTTCGTCCGCAGGGTAGGTGTCCGGGTAATCGACCACGTCAAAGTCCACTTTGTCGCGGCCCAGCGCACGGGCTACCTCAACCGCCAAGGCCTTCATGCTGATTTCCGGCGCGGGGTTGCCAATGTTGTAGGGCTCGCCGGGGACACCCTCCATCAGCACCCGCAAAAACCCGCCAATCGCATCGGTGACGTAGCAAAAGGTCCGGGTCTGGTCACCGTGACCATAAATCTGCAAGGATTTACCCTCCATCAAACGGGCACCGAAATTCGGTAGCACCCGGTAGTCGGTTTTCTGCATACCCGGCCCGTACACATTGAAGGGGCGAATAATGGTTCCGTGCACACCATATTGCTGGTGGTATATCTGCACCAGCGTTTCACCCAGGCGCTTGCTCATGTCGTAACAGGCGCGCGGCCCTAGGCAGGCAACATTTCCGCGGTAACTTTCCCGCGTCGGAATATTCAATTTGTCCGGGTCACCGTAAATTTCCGAACTGGAGAAAAAGGCAATCCGGCATCCTGGATTTTGGCGGGCTAATTCAAGCGAATTTTTCAAGCCCGTGGTCGCAACCTCCAGCGTCTCAAGCGGGTATTTGCGGTAGTGAGCCGGACTGGCAATACCCGCCGCGTGCAAAATGAAATCAACCTTGCCAATATCCGGCAAAGGTTTGATGCAGTCGTGCTGTAAAAAAGTAATATGGTCAATGGTCGGGATCTGCGCGCCTTCAGGGCCGGCAGAGATCAGGTTGTCCATCACCGTCAAACGTACCGGGTTATCTTTGAGCAGCTTGAGATTCAGGTGCTGGAATACGGCGGTGAAATAACGCCCCAAAAATCCGCGCCCGCCCGTCAACAAGATATGTTTTCCGCCAAACTCGCTCAACGAGCCTATCGACATATTGGCGACGATTTCTTCAATATCACCTTGGAGTAAAAACGAAGTCATATTCAAACCTTTTTAAATTCTGGCAAAGGAACAATAAAAGAACCTTTGAATTGGGGATATTTACTGACAATCTGATCGGCGAAGTTCCAGGCAAAAATCACGATGCAGTCTGGCCGCTCGCCCGCCTCCAAAAGCCGATCCGCAGATGCAACCGGAATATGCGTGCCTGGTGTGAGCAGGCCCTGCTTCCATGGGCTGTCATCCACCACATAGGCAATCTGATCCGCCCCGATACCGAACTGGTACATCAGGGTTGTCAGCTTGGCAGGCGCACCATAGCCCGCGACCTTGCCCTTTGCCTGCAGCAACGCATCACGCAGGGCACGGCTGGCACGCTCGATACGTCCAAACATGGCTCCAAACGGATCGCCCGCAAGCGCTACCCTTTCATTCGCCAAACACTGGGCCATGCGTTCAGAGGTCTGCATTCCGACGTCGGGCTGAACCACCACCCGAATGGATCCGCCGTGGGTACCTACCAGTTGGACGTCAACAAGCGACATACCTAGGGAGTCGAAAAACGGAATCAGCGGCTCTATGGAGTGGTACGACAGGTGCTCGTGGTAGACCATGTCAAACAGGGTTTTTTCAACCATGTCAACCAGGTACTGCACTTCAAAAACAAAGTGTCCACGCTGTGGCTCCAGCAGGTCTTTCACACCCGCAGCAATCTCGCGCAAATCATCCGCGTGGGCGAAAACATTGTTGGCCAATACCAAGGCCGCCGGGCCGTGCGTGGTCACAATCTGCGCAGCGGTGCCGCGGTCAAAAAAAGCGCACATCGTCTCAATACCGCTGGCGCTGGCCTGCTCTGCAATGCGTTTAGCCGGATCCACTCCCAGCACCCGCATCCCGGCGCTCTTGAAGAACCGCAGCAAGGTCCCGTCGTTGCTTCCGATATCCACCACCAAATCACCCGGCTTGAGGGCAAAGCGCTCAACCATGTCGCGCGCATATTCCTCGAAATGCCGGACAAAACTTGGGCTGGTTCCCGACACGTACACATAGTTGGAAAACAGCAGCTCTGGGGATACCACCACCGGGAGCTGAACATGACCGCAGGCCACGCAACGGCTCAAGTACAGAGGGAACTCTTGCTGTGCAAGCCCCGCCTGGTCGGGCGCAACAAACTCATTGGCGGCCGGGGTAGGCGTCAGCGTTAAAACGGTGTCGAGTTCCGGACCACCGCACAACCTGCAGCTGGAGCGAATCCGGTAACTCATGGCATGTAGCGGGCGATGACCTCTGGTGTTACGAAGGAGACCCGTTCCACGTCGGACTCGTGGTTGTCATGGCTGCGTATGTTCTTGGCAAAGGTGTAAAACACCGAATCCTGGGAGAACAGCATCGCGTGCTCCACATTGGGCCGCGTGAAAAACATCTGCCCGGGATTAAAGACCTTGGGCTCGGGCACCACCACCGCGCCGATATCGCGCTCGAAGTACAAAATTTGCCCGCTCTCTACAAAGGCGTAATGCCAATCCGTCTTGTGGTAATGGTTGGCGCGAACTGTGCCCGCCTTCGAGCTAATTCTGGCCACGCTGGTTATCGGCGTAAGCAAAACATTCAGGATTTCACCGCGATCATCCCGAAAAAAATCGTCCAAAGGGACGGCGACCTCGGCTGGAAAATCACCTTGATCGACCAACTGCGCATAGTGCTGATTTTTTGTCATAACTAAATTAAATAAAATGAAATATTGGCCTGCAATCGCTCTGGAACTTTAACACATGCCTCTGTGCTCAAAATAATTTATCGCTTGATTCACTCAAAGTCTTCCAATCGATAAAAGGCGACATATAGGGCTCATGCACATGGGTTGCCAGCCCGGGCATGGCACTGAACAAACGGTAGTTATAGGCGTGGAATTGCCTGAACAGCAAGCGGTCCATGCCCTGCGAAAACACACTATCCATGAGAGGGTATGCAGAATTCAAAAGATCCCGGCGAATCGCAAAGGTACCCGTGGTGGACTCGGATGCGCGCCAATGCCGCGTGCCAGATAAATAAATCTGTTGCTTATACTCAATATCATCGGTTCGGGTATATCGATCTATATGGTCATAACCCGTTACCAGGCCAAAACTGCTCACCGCTGTAAAAATATTAGTAATCGCATCTGGCAAATGCAAATAATCATCTTCTAAAAAATAAACGTCGCCGGGAACCTGCTTTGAGAGCTCAATTTGAATTTTCAAGGAGCCCAAATTTGAATTAGCGTCAATGTATTGAATGGGGTAGCCCAACCCATCAATATGCTGGGTTAGCGCCGAGCGTCCTCCGTCAGCAATCACCAGCAGCTCTGTGCTGTCCTTGAACTCACTTTGCTGCAAGGACGCGTGCAAAGAGTTAAAGCACGCCTTTTTAGAAAACCAAGAAGGCCGGCCTTGCCGCGTCGGCGGCGATTCGAGCTCATGGGGCGAGCAGCGATAAAGGATATTTAGCATAGTAAATATAGCCAAGTACTTAATTTTTAGCCAAGTGAAAATTTATTGAATATCTTTCTTAACCAATATCGACTCCAAATGCACGCCATCCCAGCGTTGCATCTCAATTTTAAATGCGCCTCGAAATCCGTAGGTGGAACCCCAACGATGCACATCGTCAAAATACATGGGAAAGGTGCTTTCTGTGATGATATTGACATGGGTGGGATCACTGAATGCGGCCATATGCGGAAAAGCAGGAGTATGTGAGTAAAATTTACCATCGATTTTTAGGACGCGCCAAATCTCACTCATTAAATCTACAAATGGATTTTTTCTTTGGGGCATATAAATAACCCTGGGAATGTGCTCAATGAAGTCATGCGCAGTAATGAAATCAAAATGGTTATCTGGAAAAGGTATAGGCTCAATTACCAGATCCGCTTTATGTATGTTATTTCCAATATCTTCACGGATATCGATACCATAAACCACCTCAGCACCAAAAGGATTTTTGGGGTTGGCGCCGCAACCCAGATCAAGTGCGATATTTTTCATAATCTACCTGTAAAGAATGTAACCAAATACAATAATATTATTTAGTTTTCAAATAAGTATGCTTAATTCTAGCTTCGCAAAACATTCGCAAGCTATTAATCTAACAGTCTCTGGAGTATATATCTATTCATAGGCTCAAGCCCCCGAGAACAAGGAACTCCGAAATTTAAGTACTTTTCAAGAATTGAATTTATGCAAAATTAGTTGTCATACGTCGATTTAATTGGCCAATATTTGTGGTGCTACATCAGTGCGGCAAAGGCAGAAGCAAGCTACCCAACTAGAATCCATTTTTATTGAAGCATCATCATGACACCCATCAACCATCAGGAATATTTCCACCCCAGGTTTTTGCCTGATTTTGTCAAACCGCCCAAGTTACTTCATTATTTGGCGTCCCGCAATTTTGCTCTCACCGAGGGAGAAATCATGGACGCCCAGATCAAGTCCATACAGGCTGTCGTAAACGGCATGGCCTCCGGGAGCAGGTGCTTGGAGATCGGATTCAACTGCGGACTTTCCGCCGCCACCGTCCTTTCGTCGCGTGATGATGTTTCTCTCGTAAGCGTCGACATCGGGGAACACCCCACGGTTTTGTTGGCCAAACCCATTATCGACACCGTCTTTCCGGATCGTCATACCCTGATCATTGGCAGCAGCCTAGACGTTATCCCTCGCTTGGGTCGTGCATACAACATGCAATTTGATTTTTTGTTTATCGACGGAGGCCACACCCACCCAGTGCCCTACATGGACATCGTCAATTGCATCAAACTCGCCGCCGACGATGCCTTAATTTGCATCGACGATTGGTGCGAGGTTTTCGGCGCTGGTGGCGTGAACCAAGCGATTGCGGAATTTATGGGGAATGGGACTTTGCGCTGCATTGAAAAAAACACCGCGAAGGGACATCTGTACGACCACGGGTGGGGATTTTTCAAAATCAATCGCTAACGCAGACACCCGGTGCTGGCGAAAATGTGCCATGAAAACCTATTTCAACTCCCACCACACAGCCCACGCCGGTCAGTTCGAGATGTTCCGTGGCACGCTGGTGCCTTGCTTTGAGGTGCCCGCGCGGACCGATTTAGTTGTTAAAGAGATTCGGCGCCGCGATCTTGGAACAGTGCTGGAACCACTGGCCTTTGGCGACCACACGCTTGCCCGCATTCACAGCCCGCGGTATCTGGCGTTTCTGCAAACCGCGTGGGCGCAATGGCTGGCGCTGGATCCGGCCAACGCCACGCGTGACGTGTTGCCCAGCGTGTGGCCCGGCGCCGATGGCCGTACTGAAGTGGACCCCATCATCGAGACAAACCCGACGGTAGTTTAAGTTGCACCCGATTTCACACAGCTGGACGGCGCTGCCCCGGTTTTTGCATTCTGCATTGCTGACTCATTCTCCATCCTGACTTCCCCTAGCGCAGTCACCGTGGAGC
>CAMAQV010000021.1 GCA_945860595.1 Comamonas sp. lk | reverse complement strand
TGAATACCCCGGCCATCACGGCGCAAAAAGTCATCAGCACGCCCACCGACAAATCAATGCCGGAGGTGATGATGATGAAGGTGCTGGCAATCGCCAGCACGCCGATCACCGTGGTCGATTGCAGGATGCCGATGATGTTGTCGGTGGTGAAAAACGCGTCGGGTTTGAGCACGCTGAAGATCACAATCAGCGCGATCAGGCTGGCAAAGGCCAGCAGCTTTTGCTTGGCCTGACTGTCGGCTGCGGCGGGCGCGTTGGCTGCGGGGGACGGTGCGGGGGTGTTGGTGGTCATGCGTTCACGGTGTCGCGTTGGGTGGCCAGTTGCATCAAGCCTTCCTGGGTGGCGCGGTCGCCCGCCACCTCGCCCGTGATGCGGCCTTCGCACATCACCAGCACCCGGTGGCTGAGCAAGAGCACCTCGGGCAGTTCGGAAGAAATGACGATGATGGCTTTGCCCTGGGCAGCCAGTTCGTTGAGAAGTTTGTAGATTTCGCTTTTTGCGCCCACATCAATGCCGCGCGTGGGCTCGTCAAAAATCAGGATGTCGCAGTCGCGTACCAGCCACTTGGCTACCACCACTTTTTGCTGATTGCCGCCCGACAGCAGGCGCGCGGTTTGGGTCAGCGATGGGGTTTTGATCCGCAGCGTTTCGACCATTTTCTGGGACACACGGCTGATGCCTGTTTTTTCCAAAAACATGTGCATGCGCAAAAAACGGCTCAGGCTGGGTAGGGTGATATTGGCCTGCACGTCCATACCAGTGGCCAGGCCGAAATGCTTGCGGTCTTCCGACAGATAGCCAATGCCTGCCTGCACCGCATCGCGCGGCGCGTTCAGGCGGATACGCTGGCCGCGCACATGGACTTCACCGGCCTCCAAGGGGTCTGCCCCGAATATGGCGCGTGCCACTTCGGTGCGGCCCGCGCCCATCAGTCCGGCAAAACCCAGAATCTCGCCACGGCGCAACGAAAAGCTCACGTCGCGTATCACCCGCCCGCGGCGCAAGCCCTTGACCTCCAGCACAACCGGTTGATCTGACGTGTCGGGAACGTGCTTGTCGGTCTGCTCCAGGGTGCGCCCGACCATCATGGCGATGACCTGCGGCATCGGCGTGCTGGCGGGCACGGTGTCGATGTAGCAGCCATCGCGTAGCACGGTGATGCGGTCGGCGATGCGCTGGATCTCGTCCATCTTGTGCGAAATGTAGACAAGGCCCACGCCCTGGCTTTTCAGTTCCCGGATGATGCGAAACAGCTCTTCGATCTCGGTATTGTTGAGGGCTGCTGTGGGCTCGTCCATGATCAGCACACGGCTTTGGTGCGACAAGGCTTTGGCGATTTCCACCATTTGCTGGCGGGCCACGGTCAGTTCACTGATACGGCTGGTTGGTGCCAGCGCGAGTTTGAGGCGTTTGAACAGGGCTGCGGCGTCGGCGTTGAGCTGCGCCTCGTCGAGCAACAGGCCGCCCAGTTTGCGCGGTTCGCGCCCTAAAAAAATGTTTTGGGCCGCCGTGAGGTGGCTCATCAGGTGCAGTTCTTGGTGCACGATGCCAATGGCCAGTGACTGGGCGTGCGCCGGGCTCTCGATATCCACGGGTTTGCCGTCGAGCAGAATCTGCCCGCTGTCCTTGCGGTACACCCCAGCCAGGATTTTCATCAGCGTGGACTTGCCCGCGCCGTTTTCGCCCATCAGCGCGTGCACTTCGCCGGCTTGCAGGTCAAATTGGGCTTCATGCAGGGCGCGCACGCCGGGAAAGGACTTGCTGAGCTGGCTGACCGAAATCAAAGACGTCATGGCGCGCCAAGTCTCAAATGGTGACGCCGCCGTCTACCAGCAGGTTTTGTCCGGTCACAAAGCGCGATTCGTCGCTGGCCAGGAAGATAACCAAGGGCGTGATGTCATCCACCGTGGCCAAGCGGCCCACCGGCTGGCGGGCGATAAAGTCTTTCTCAGCCTGTACGGGGTCGGCAGCTGCGGCAATGCGTCCGCGCAGCGAGGGCGTATCTACAGTCCCTGGGCACAAGGCGTTGGCGCGCACGCCCTGCTTCACAAAATCTGCCGCCAGCGACTTGGTCAGCCCGATCACCGCCGCTTTGGTGGCGCCATAGGCGCAGCGGTTGGCAAATCCTTTGATACTCGACGCCATGGACGCCATATTGATGATGGAGACACTGGCACCGGTGTCCTGGGCGTGGCGCAGCATGCCGGGTAGAAAGGCGCGGGTCATGCGGTACATGCTCTTGACATTCAGGTCAAAACTGGTGTCCCAGTCGTCCTCGCTGCACTCCAGCAGGCTGCCATTGGCAACTGTGCCGGCGCAGTTGAATAACGCATCGAGCGGGTCCAGGCGGTCGGCCAGGGCCAGCACCGCGGCATCGTCGCGCACATCGAGCAATTCGGTGCGGATAGCGGGACATTCCTGGGCCAGCGCGGCCAGCAAGGCGGCGTTGATGTCTGTGGCAATCACCTGCGCGCCCTGGGCCGCGCAGGCCAGGGCGCTGGCGCGGCCAATGCCTTGGGCAGCGGCTGTGATCAGCACAGTCTTGCCTTGCAAACGTCCTTGCGACATGGTGTCTGCCTCGTTAAGAATATTCAAATATGAATAATTGATTCATCACTGAATGGGCATCATAATGAGGATTCTTTGATCCTTGCATAGTGCTTTCCCTAATTCAGATTAGTTTATTTAGTCGATTCTAAGCCCATCCGACCATGCCACCTGAAAGTCCCCTCAAGACCCGAGGTCGGCCGCGCAAAGCCGCCGCCGAGCCCAGCGCGCAGGTGCTGTACCGCGCGCCGGCCTTGGACAAGGGCCTGGACATCCTCGAGCTGCTGGCCAGTCAGCCCCAGGGGCTGACGCGGGCCCAGATCGTGAAGGAAATGGCACGCAGCCCCAATGAGATCTACCGCATGCTGGAGCGCCTGGTGGCGCGCCAATACGTCATCCGCAGCGTTGACGGTGACCGGTATGCGCTCAGTCTTAAGCTGTTTGCCATGGCGAACGCCCATCCCCCGCTGAGCCGTCTGGTGAACCAGGCGCTGCCGGTGATGGACGACTTTGCCCGCCGCGCCGAGCAGTCGTGCCACATGGGGGTGTATGACCGCGGCAACGTGCTGATCGCCGCGCAGACCAACAGTCCGCGCGGCTGGAGCTTTGCGGTGGCGCGCGGGGCCCGGGTCGGGCTGCTGGACACCGCATCAGGGCATCTGTTGCTGGCTTACGCCGATCTGGATACGCGCCAGCGCATGCTGGCGGAGCACACGCCCTTGGTTGGTGAAGTTCCGATTGCGGCTGTGCGTCTGGACGCGATGTTGGCGGCCATCCGTGGCCAGGGTTATGTGGAGCGCGACAGCGCGCAGTCCTTTGGAGTGGTCGATGTTTCCTTTCCAATTGTGGGCCCCGATAGCACCGCATTTGCAACTCTGACCTGCCCCTATATCCGCCGCATTGACGGCCACGTCGGCCCCGACTTGGCGGCGGTGCGCGCTTTGCTGCGAGCCGCCAGTCGAGCCCTTTCCTGTGTGCAAACGCCGCAGTCACAGGGTGCGGCAAATAGTGCGAGCGCCCCATAAGGAGCCACCATGACCCATGTGCAGCATCTGTCCTCGTGCCCGGTCGCTGTGGTCGTGGCACTGGCGCAAGAGCTCGACCCCGCGCTGATGCCCGGTGTGCCGCTGGTCTACAGCGGGGTTGGCAAGGTCAATGCTGCGATCGCCGTGGCCGACCTGATTCACCAGCACCGCCCGCGCCTGGTGCTCAACTTCGGCTCGGTAGGGCGGGTGCGGCCCGGCCCGCAGGGTTTGCTGGAAGTGGGGCAGGTCGTACAGCGCGATATGGTGGCCGAGCCGCTGGCACCGCGCGGCACCACACCATTTCACAACGGGCCACCGGTTCTGCGCTCCGGTCTACCCGGCCTGGTGTGTGCCAGTGGCGACAGCTTTGTCACCGCGCCCGACCCCTGGTTTGCAGCGCAGGGCGTCGACGTGGTGGATATGGAGTTGTTCGCCATCGCCGCCGTCTGCGAGCGCAAGGGCGTGCCGTGGCGGGCACTTAAATTCATCTCTGACGATGCCAATGGCGAATCCGGAAGCGACTGGGCGGCCAATGTGCGCACTGGCGCAGAGTTGTTCATGGCCTGGTGGCAGCGCAACCGCGCCACCCTGGTTGGCTAGGGCAACGCCGCCGACTGTTGCTCCAGCTGGTAGGGCGGCAGCCCGCCGAGCATGCGCCGCCCATAGGCCTGGGTCAGCAGGCGTTTGTCGTAGCAGACCACCTCGGCCCGGTCGGACTCGGTGCGGATGGCGCGGCCCGTCCACTGCAGCAGTTTGATGCCGGTAGCCGGAACCACCAGCTCATTGAATGGGTCGCGCCCCAGGCGGCGCAACCACTCGGCGCGCGCCTCGTCCACCGGATCGCTAGGCGGCGTGAAGGGCAGTTTGGCGATGAAAACGGTCTCGCACAAAGCCCCCGGCAGGTCCAGGCCCTCGCCAAATGATTGCAGGCCGAACAGCACCGAAGGCAAGCCCGCCTCGACCCGTGCGCTGTGCGCGGCCAACAGCCGGGTGCGCGACAGCGTGCCCTGCACCAGCACCACGTCGAGCAGCGCCGCAGGCAAGGCGTCGGTGGCAGCGCGCATTTGCGCGCGGGAGGTGAACAAAACCAGCGCGCCGTGTGTGATCCGCGCCAGGTCATCCAGGAGCAGAGCGACCATTTCCTGGGTGTAAGCCGCCGCGTTCTTGGGGTCGGCCACCGTGTGCGCGACCCGCAAGCGGCCCTGGGTGGCGTAGTTGAAGGGGCTGCTCACTTCCAGCGCGCTGGCCTGCGGGTTGTGGCGCAGGCCCACCTCTTCCAGAAAGTAGTCGAAGCTGCCGCAGCTGGTGAGCGAGGCCGATGTCAGCACCGCGCCGCGTACCTGCGGCCATAAAAACTGCCGCAGCAGATCACCGGGAACGATCGGACAGGCGTGCGCGCTCAGGCGCAAAAAGTCGCCATCCGTGGTGCAGGCCAGCCACTTCGCCAGCGGCTGCGCGCCGTGTTCCAGCAGCAGTTCGGCGGTGGCGGCGGCGGCGCTCAGCTTGGGTGCCAGCGGCCCCAAGCGGGCGTAGAGTTGCGCGCACTGCAGGGCGCGCGTCGGGTCGTCTTTGGACAGTGTTTTGACGGCCTGGCCCAGCGCGTCCAGCGCCTTGTTCAGGCCTGCGGCCTGCGCCCCCAACTGGCTTACTGGTTCGTGCAGGGCATCTGGCAAAACGCCATGGGCAAAACGCAGCGTGCCGTCCTGGCTGCCGGTGCTGGCGTGCACCAGCTCCAGCACCATGCGCGCCAGCGTGTTGAACACAGCTTTGAGCTGGCTGGTGACTATGGCCGGGTCTTCGCTCAACTCAAGCTCTAGGGCCTTGGCGACTTCTTTCATGGCCTTGGGCAGCTGGTCCAGCCAGCGCAGACTGCCGAAATCCACCGCGCTGCTGAACTGGTCCAGGGCCACCGCAGGCAAGTGGTGGGCCTCGTCAAAAATGAGCAGGCAGTTGTCCAGATCGGGCAGGGTTTTCATGCCCAGCGAGGCCAGCACCAGGTCGTGGTTGGCCACGATCACCTGCGCCTGCGCCAGCGCGTTGCGCGCCTGGTAGTAGCTGCAGCTGCCAAAGCGCGGGCACTGGCGCACGGTGCAGCTGTGGCGCTCAGCGGCCACCGGCCCCCAGTCTTCGGGCTGCGGACTTTGGGCCAGGCTGTCGCGGTCGCCGTCCCAAGCCGCGCTGGCCAGTTGCGTGGCCATGTGCTCAAACAGGCGCGTACGCCGCTCTTCCCGCGCCTCGCGCGAGGCACTGCCCAGCGCTTGCGCGGGAAAGTCTTCTTCAAACAAATCGTCTTCCGCGCCACCCACGCCGACCAGCCGCTCCAGCTTGACTTTGCAGACATAGCGCCCGCGCCCCTTCGCCAGCGCGTACACAAAGGGTTGGTCCATCGTTTGGGCCAGTGCGGGCAGGTCTTTTTGCATCAGCTGCTCTTGCAGCGCCACGGTGGCGGTCGAGATGATGACCCGCGTCTTGCGTGCCAGGGCCAGGGCCACCGCGGTGCTGGCATAGGCGGCGGACTTGCCTACGCCGGTGCCGGCTTGCACCACCGCAATGGCCTGCGTGGGGTTGTCGCATTCACCCAGATCGGCGCGGGACAGCGTGTCCGCGATGCGCTGCGCCATGGCCTGCTGGCCCGCGCGCGGCGTGAAGGCCACGCTGCATTGGACCATGGTGTTAAAGGCCTGCATGGCGTGCTGCGCCAGCGCGGCGCTGGCTTCGGTGTGCGCGGGAGTTTGGTCGGCGCTCATGGGTGGCTGTCGGCTAAAGCGTGGGGCGCATATTGCGCTCGTACCTCGGTCAAGGCCTTGAGCGTTTGCAGACTTTCAAAGCGCTGCGCCTGCCCGCTGATTGGGTCGGTGAACGCGATAGCCTGCGCCAACAATTGCAGCGGACGCGTGTAGTCCGGCGCAGCCTCGGGTGTGAGCACCGGGTAGATGCCGTCGCCCGCAATCGGCAGACCGAGTGCCGCCATGTGCAAGCGCAGTTGGTGACGCAAGCCGGTATGCGGCCGCAGTGCGTAGCGGGCCCAGTCGCCATGGACTTCCAGCGGCGCGATCTCGGTCCAGCTATTGGGCGCGCCGTCCAGCTCGGTTTGCTGCATGAAGTGCGGTGCGGCACCGATGCGTGAGCGCCGTGTCAATGGCCATGGCAGATCGGGGTTCCAGGGCGCGATGGCCTCGTATTGTTTGGCCACTGCGTGGTCCCGGAACAGCGCGTGGTAGGCGTTGCGGGTGGCCGGGTTGATGCTGAACAAGACCAGCCCGGCCGTGTCGCGGTCGATGCGGTGGATCGGTACCAAATCATCGAGTCCCAGCCGGTGTTTCAGGCGCACCAGCAGCGTCTCATGCAGGTATTTGCCCGAGGGAATGACCGGCAAAAAATGCGGCTTGTCGGCCACCAGCAGGTGCGCGTCGCGGTGCAGCACGGTCTCTTGCAGCGGAATCGGGGCTTCCGTTTCCAGCGTGCGGAAATAGTGGATGCGCGCGCCGGCGCAAAAGGGTGTGTCGGGGGCCAGCGCTTTTCCATCCGCGTCGCACACACTGCCGCTGGCCATGCGCTGGGCCCACACGCTGCGGTCGATGTGGACAAAGCGGGCACTCAAAAAATCCAGCAGGGTAGACCAAGCCGGGTCGCAGACCGGGGGCAAGACGACGCTGCTGGGGCCCACGCCCAGGCGTGGCGCCGGTATCTGGCTCATCGCCGGGTGCAGACCACGTCCCACACCCCGTGGCCGAGTTTGAGCCCGCGTTTTTCGAACTTGGTCAGCGGCCGGTAGGCCGGTTTGGGTGCGTAACCGGCCAGTTCCGGATGCATCTTGCGCGCCGGGTTGTGCAGCAGCGGTTCGGCCTCTAGCACGTCCAGAATCTGCTCGGCATAGGGCTGCCAGTCGGTGGCGCAATGCAGGTAGCCGCCGGGTTTCAGGCGCTGCGCCAGCTTGGCCACCAGCGGCGCTTGGATCAAGCGGCGCTTGTTGTGTTTGGTTTTGTGCCAGGGATCGGGAAAGAAGATGTGCACGCCGTCCAGGCTGGCGGGGGGCAGCATTTTGTCGATCACTTCCACTGCGTCATGGGCACAGATGCGGATGTTCTCCAAGCCCATTTCGCCTACGCGCTTGAGCAGCGCGCCGACACCGGCCGCATGGACCTCGCAACACAAAAAATGGGTGTCGGGCAGCGTATGCGCAATCTGGGCCGTGGCCTCGCCCATGCCAAAGCCGATCTCCAGAACCAGCGGTGCCTGCGGGTCGGGCCATAGGACGCGTACGTCGGTCCGCGCGCTTTGGTAGGCCAGCAGGAATTTCGGCCCCAACTGTTCCATGGCCCGGGTCTGGCCCGCCGTGCTGCGGCCTGCCCGCAGCACATAGCTTTTGACGGTGCGCAGGTAGGGGATGGACGCGAGGTCGGGTGCGGAGTGAGGCATGCGGGTAGACCCGAAAAGGTTGTCAGATTTTAGGTGGGCTTAGAGGGACTGATTCCAGAGCCATGCTGCGGTCCAGGCTGCCAGTGCGTCGCCGACGGTGCCGACTTGTTTCGGCAAGCCCAGCACCGCAGCAGCGGCGTTCAGTGCGGCCAGCGGATGGCCTGTATCCATGGGATGCGCACCGTTTTGTTTGGAGAGCTTTTCGCCATTGCGTCCCCGCACCAGCGGCGTGTGCAGGTACTGCGGCGCGGGAAGACCCAGCGCGTCTTGCAGCCAGCGCTGGCGAGCCGTGTTGTCGGCCAGGTCTTCGCCGCGCACGACGTGGCTGATGCCTTGCGCGGCATCGTCCTCCACCTCGGCGAGCTGGTAGGTGAACAGGCCATCGGCGCGGCGCAGCACGAAGTCGCCTACCTGCGTGTGCAGGTCCTGCGTTTGTTCACCCAGGCGGCGGTCCTGCCAGTGCAGCAGGGCGGGCGCTGCTTGCGTGCGCATGCGCCAGGCAGAAGGGCCCGCGCCGTGCAGCCCGCTGCGGCAAGTGCCGGGGTAAACCCGTTCGCCGTTGCGGGGCCGTGCGATGCCGCGCGCTGCGTTGGCCGCGTCAATCGCGCTGCGCGAGCAGCCGCAGGGGTAGGCCAGCTCGGCGGCGACAAGGGATGCGAGTGCCTGCTCGTACCAAGCCGTGCGCTCGCTTTGCCACAGGGGCGCTTCATCAGGCACCAGGCCGCAGGCCGCCAGTTGCGCCAGGATGATCTCGTCAGCGCCCGGTACGCAGCGCGGCGTGTCGGTGTCTTCGATGCGCACCAGCCAGCGTCCGCCATGGGCGCGGGTATCGAGCCAACTGGCCAATGCTGCCACCAGCGAGCCCGCGTGCAGCGCACCGGTGGGCGAGGGCGCAAACCGCCCGATGTAGCCGCCCATCGTGTTTCAGCGCTTGGCGATGGCCAGGGCCAGTTCCAAGCCGGACAGAAACGCGTCTTCCACCCGGTGGCCTATGCACCAATCACCGCAAACGCCTACGCCATGTTCGGCCTTCCACAGGTGGCTGCGCCCCAAGGCTTTGTCCGTTTTGGCGTAGAGCCAGCGATGGGCGTCCACATGCGCTGGTTCGGCGCGTATGCCGGTGATCTCGGCAAAGGCGCGCAGCAGCTTGGCCTGCACGCGCTCGGGGCTGTCCTGGATGTGTTCGGCCGACCAGTCGGCGCTGGCCTGCACCGTCCAGCGCTCCACCGTGCTGCGCCCGGGCTTGCTGGACTCGCGGGCCAGCCAGGCAATCCGGTGGTGGGTGCTGCGCGCAGCGTTCCAGTGCGGCCCCAGCGTGGTCAGTCCCGGCTGCACCGCTTGCGGAAAGGCCAGCATTAAGGTCCAGCACGGAAGCACGGTCACTTTGTTGATCGCCTTGGCGAATATGCCGCCGTGCGGCATGGCCTGCAGCAGCGCCTGCGCCTGCGGATGCGGAATGGCCAGCACCACTGCGTCAAACGCGCCATGCACCGCGACGCTGGCGCTGCCGCCTTCGGTGCGCAACTGCCACTGGTGCTTGTTGAGGGTGTCGCGTTCGACCCGGTCGACCCGGGTGTCCAGGTGGATGTGCTCTGCAATCGGCGCGGCCCAGGCCTTGGCCAGCGCGTTCATCCCCGGCTTGGCAACCCAGTGCGATTCGCGGTGTTCCAGCGCGGCGGCGGCGACCATGCCGCGTGCGTCGAGCACGCGCACGGTGGTGGCGCTCCAGGGGCGGCATACGCCGGGGGCGGTTTCGATGGCCTGGGCAAAACGCGCATCGCGCACCGTGAAGTACTGCGCGCCGTGGTCAAAGGTGCCAAAGGGGCTGCTGCGGGTGGCCATGCGTCCGCCCACACCACGGCTTTTTTCGAACACCGTCACCCGGTGCCCGGCCTGCACCAGCGTGCGGGCGCAGCTGATGCCGGCGATGCCTGCTCCGACGATGGCGATGTGCTTGGACTGTGTCATGTGCCTGTCTCCGTGCGGCCATAAGGCCAGTTGATGTTCTTGCGGCCCACTGTACACCTGCCGCAGGCGGTCGCGGTTTGCCCCTATGCTCAGTGGGCCGCATTGCCGCACCTACCCCGTACCTGCTATGACCATGACCCGACAACCCGACTTTTCCCTGTGCGTCTACTGCGGTTCGCGCATCGGGGCGCAGCCCGCATTCGCCGCCGCGGCCACGCAGGTAGGCCAATGGATTGGCAGCCACGGTTGGCAGATGGTGTACGGCGGGGGCAAGGTCGGCTTGATGGGTATTGCCGCTGGCGCCACCCTGGCTGCTGGCGGCACGGTGTTCGGCGTGATTCCGCAGAACCTGCTGGATAAAGAGGTGGGCCACACGGGTCTGACCGAGCTGCGCGTAGTCGGCACCATGCACGAGCGCAAAACGCTGATGTTCGAGCGCGCCGATGCCTTCGTGGCGTTGGCAGGCGGCATCGGCACGTTTGAAGAATTGTTTGAAATCTGGACCTGGTACCAGCTTGGCGTGCACAACAAGCCCTTTGGCCTGCTCAACACCGATGGCTATTACGACCCGCTGATCACGATGCTGGACCGCATGGTCAGCCAGGGCTTTTTGAGCCCGGCGGTGCGCGCCTTGTTGCATGTGGGAACCGATGCCCAGGATGTGCTGGGGCGGCTGCATGCGGCTGCCTCGGTCAAAATCCAGGGATGACTACCCACATTCCCACCGCGCAGAACCCCGCGCCACGCCCCAACATTCTGGTCGTGATGTACGACCAAATCGCCGCCGGTGCTTTGCCCTGTTACGGCAACCGGGTCGCAATCACTCCGCATATCAACCGCCTGGCGGCCGAAGGTGTGGTGTTCGATGCGGCGTATTCCAACAGCCCCTTGTGCACCCCGGCGCGCTACTGCCTGATGACCGGGCAGCTGCCTTCGCAAACCGGCGGTTTTGACAACGCCGCGTATTTGCCCAGCACCGTGCCGACGGTGGCGCACTACCTGCGCCATGCCGGCTACCGCACGGTGCTCAGCGGCAAGATGCATTTCGTCGGCCCGGACCAACTGCACGGTTTTGAGGAGCGCCGCACCACCGATATTTACCCCGCCGATTTCGGCTGGACACCCGACTGGACCCGGCCGCATGAGCGCATCGACTGGTGGTACCACAACATGGGCAGCGTCACCGGCGCTGGCGTGGCCGAAGTCACCAACCAGCTGCTCTACGACGACGAGGTGGGGCAGGGCGCGGTGCGTGCGCTGCATGATGCGGCGCGGGCCGACGACGGGCGGCCTTTTTTCATGGTGGCAAGCTTCACGCATCCGCATGACCCCTATGTCACGCGGCGCACATACTGGGATATGTACGAGGGCGTGGACGTGGGCGTGCCGCGCGTGCCGGTTGAGGCCGATCCGCACCCCCACACCCGCCGCCTCATGCATGTCAGTGATATGGCGAACGCCAACATCACACCCGCTGACGCGCAGCGAGCTCGGCGTGCGTATTACGGCAATATTTCCTATGTGGATGAATGGACCGGGCGGCTGATGTACACCTTGGACGCGCTGCAACTGCGCGACAACACCGTGGTGCTGCTGGTCGCCGACCACGGTGACCTGCTGGGCGAGCACGGGCTTTGGTACAAGATGAATTTTTTCGAAGACGCGGCGCGTATTCCGCTGGTCTTTCACTATCCGGCGCGCTTTGCGCCGGCGCGGGTGGCGCAGCCGGTCTCGCTGGTCGACGTCTTGCCCACACTGGGCGCGCTGGCCGGTGCGGCCCCGGCGGTGCAGCCGCTGGCCGGGCGCAGCCTGCTGGGCTTACTGGACGGTTCAGACGGTGCGGAATCCGCAAGCGACACACCGGTATACGGCGAATACATGGCCGAGGGTTCGGTCGCACCCATCGTGATGGTGCGCCGGGGCGTGTGGAAGTTCATCCACTGCCCGGCCGACCCCGACCAGCTCTTTAACCTGGCGCAGGACCCGGATGAAGTCCACAACCTGGCAAGTGACCCGGCCCACGCCGACACAGTTGCGGCGATGTGCGCCGAAGTCGCTGCCCGCTGGAACCTGGACGCGCTGGACAGCGCTGTGCGCAGCAGCCAGCGCGAGCGCCACTTCATCACCCAGGCCTTGCGCCAGGGTACGTTCACGCCGTGGGAATACACCCCGCCGCGCAATGGCAGCGCCGAGTACATGCGCAACCACCTCGATTTGAACGAAGTCGAGCGGCTGGCACGCTGGCCGCGCTGATTTCATTTTTTACCGGTCGTCCACAGCGACCTTCATCGGAACCATCACCATGTTGAACCTTCGCACATCTTCCCAACGCGGCTACGCCGACCACGGCTGGCTCAAGTCCTTCCATAGTTTTTCTTTCGCGGGTTATTACGACCCGGCCTTCATGGGCTGGGGCAATTTGCGCGTGGTCAACGAAGACCGCATCGCGCCGGGCACCGGCTTTGGCACGCACGGCCACCGGGACATGGAAATCATCAGCTACGTGTTGTCAGGTGAGCTCGCGCACAAAGACACCATGGGTAATGTCAAAGGCATACCGCCCGGCGACGTGCAGCGCATGAGCGCAGGCACCGGCGTGCAGCACAGCGAGTTCAACCACGCGCCCAATGCCACCACGCACTTTCTGCAAATCTGGATCGAACCGAATGTGCGCGGCATCCCACCCAGCTACGAGCAACAGACTTTCCCAGGGGCACGCAAAGACGGCCACCTGTGTCTGGTTGCCGCGCCGGACGCGGGGCCGGATGTGGTGCGCATCCACGCCGATGCGCGCATGTACAGCGGCTGTTTTGACGGTGCGCAATGCGCTGATCTGGCGCTGGATCCGGCGCGCAAAGCCTATGTGCAGGTGTTACGCGGCGCGCTGCATGTCAACGGCATAGCTTTGGCCACGGGAGACGCTTTGCTGATTGCGCAGGAATCCACGTTGCATCTCGACCAAGCCCAAGGGACCGAGGTGTTGGTGTTTGATCTCGCGCCTTAACCAGTTTATTTTTTTGGAGTATTCCCCATGACCTACATCGTCGTGATTTACCACTCGGGTTACGGCCACACCCAGCGCCTGGCGCAACAGGTGGCCGATGGCGCGGATGCTCAGCGCATCGCCATTGACGCCGAGGGCAACATCAGCGAAGCCGACTGGGCTGCGCTGGACGCGGCCGACGCCATCATCATGGGCGCGCCCACCTACATGGGTGGTGTGTCCTGGCAGTTCAAAAAATTCGCCGATGCGTCGAGCAAACGCTGGTACACCGGTGCCTGGAAAGACAAGGTCTCCGGCGGCTTCACCTGTTCGGGCTACCCCAGCGGTGACAAGCTTTCCACCCTGCAGTACCTGCTGACCTTTGCCATGCAACACGGCATGGTTTGGGCCGGCATGAACATCATGGGCAACGACACCATCAACCGCCTGGGCGCCAGTATCGGCGTCATGGCCCATGCCAGCACCACCACCGCCGCCCACGCGATGCACCAGGGCGATCTGGACACCGCCAAAGCCTACGGCGCGCGGGTGGCGCAGGTGGCGGGGAAGTTGCGGGGCTGAGCCTGCGCTTTGCCGACATGAATATGCACCCCTTACGCAAACTCCTCAACTACGCCGCCGCCTACCGCAGTGACTTCCAAAAAGCCGCGCTGTATTCGGTGCTCAACAAGTTCTTCGACATCCTGCCCGAGGTGCTGATTGGCGCGGCAGTGGACGTGGTGGTCAAGGGGGAGCAGAGTTTTCTGGCGCGCAAGGTGCTGGGCGGTTTGGGCATCACCAGCACCTGGGAGCAGTTGCTGGCGCTGGGTGCATTCAACGTGCTGGTGTGGGGTGGCGAGTCGCTGTTCCAGTATTTGTACGAGGTGCAATGGCGGCAGCTGGCGCAGAACCTTCAGCACGATTTGCGGCTGGATACCTACCGCCATGTGCAGCGCCTGGACATGGCGTATTTCGAGAACCAGCGCACTGGCAACCTCATGGCCATCCTCAACGACGACATCAACCAGATGGAGCGGTTTTTGAATGGCGGGGCCAACCAGATCATCCAGGTGCTGTGTTCCTCGGTACTGGTCAGCGCGGTGTTTTTTGCGATGCAGCCGGGCATCGCGGTGATGGCGCTCTTGCCGGTTCCGCTGATTTTGTTTGGCGCGTTCTGGTTCCAAAAGCGCCTGGCGCCCCGCTATGCCGAAGTGCGCGAAGCGGCGGGCGATGTGGGCGCGCGGCTCAACAACAACCTGCTGGGCCTGGCCACCATCAAAGCCTTTGCCACTGAAAACCTGGAGGCGCAGCACATCAGCGACGCCAGCAACCGCTACCGCCAAAGCAACAAGGGCGCGATCCGCGTGAGCGCGGCCATCACGCCGGTGATCCGCATGGCGATTCTGGCGGGCTTCACCGCCACGCTGCTGTACGGCGGCTGGCTGACGCTGCACGATCAACTCGCGGTGGGTGCGTTCTCGGTGCTGGTGTTTTTGACCCAACGCCTGCTCTGGCCCATGACCTCGCTGGCCGATGTGGCCGATATGTACCAGCGCTCCATGGCTGCCATCGAGCGCGCCATGGGTTTGTTGGCCACGCCGATCAGCATTCCCTACGAGGGCCGGCATTTCACCAAGGCCAGCGTACGCGGTGAAGTGCGGCTGGAGGATGTGGGTTTTTCTTACGCCACGACCGGGGCCACGCCGACGCTGCAAGGCATTACCGTGGCGATTGCCGCTGGGCAGACAACCGCTTTTGTGGGCTCCACCGGCTCGGGTAAATCCACCTTGGTGAAGTTGCTGCTGCGCTTTTACGAGCCGCAGAACGGGCGCATCCTGCTGGACGGCGCGCCGATTGACAGCCTCAATTTGCAAGACCTGCGCCGCGCCATCGGCTATGTGGCGCAAGACGCGTTCTTGAGCGACGCCACGGTCGCCGAAAACATCGCATACGGCAGCCTGGAGCCGGTGAGCGACACGGCGATTGCCGCCGCAGCAGAGGCGGCGGGGGCCACCGAATTCATTGCCAAGCTCCCGCTGGGCTTTGCCACCCGCTTGGGCGAGCGCGGGCAAAAACTCTCGGGCGGCCAGCGCCAGCGTTTGGCGCTGGCGCGTGCCATTCTCAAAGACCCGCCCATCCTTATCCTGGACGAGGCCACCAGCGCGGTGGACAACGAAACCGAAGCCGCCATCCAGCGCTCCCTGGAAGTGGTCAGCCGCAACCGCACCACCATCGTCATCGCGCACCGCCTGTCCACC
The DNA here is from genome assembly GCA_945860595.1 of Comamonas sp. lk. Lineage (GTDB taxonomy): Bacteria > Pseudomonadota > Gammaproteobacteria > Burkholderiales > Burkholderiaceae_C > Allorhodoferax. Next base: position 34,065 of record CAMAQV010000021.1, on the reverse strand, counting down.
GTGCGCCAGGCGCACTGCATCCATGTGGTCGAGGCCGGGCGCATCGTCGAAAGCGGCAGCCACGACGCCCTCTTACAACAGGGCGGCAGCTACGCGGCTTTGTGGCGCTTGCAGACCGGCGAGCGGGTGGGTGCGTGAGCCATGGCGATGACCGAGCCTGAAGCGGTGCATAAAGCCCGCCCCAACCAATTCGCTTTGCTGCGCCAGCGCCGCTTCGCGCCTTTTTTCTGGACCCAGTTCAGCGGGGCGGGCAATGACAATGTTTTCAAGTTTGCTTTCACCGTGCTGGTGACCTACCAGGTACAGGTGGAGTGGTTGCCGCCCCACCTGGCCGGGCTGGTGATCGGGGCCTTGTTCATCCTGCCCTATGTGCTGTTTTCGGCGACCAGCGGTCAGCTGGCTGATCGTTGGGATAAGGCCCGGCTGATGCGCTTGGTGAAGAACCTGGAGGTCGCCATCATGCTGCTGGCGGCCTATGGTTTTCTGGCTGCCGATGTGCCGGTGCTTTTGCTGTGCACGTTTTTCATGGGTTGCCACTCAAGCTTGTTTGGCCCCGCCAAATTTGCCTATCTGCCGCAGGTCTTGCGCGAAGACGAATTGGTCGGCGGCAACGGCATGGTGGAAATGGGCACTTTTGTGGCGATTTTGCTGGGCAATATGCTGGGTGGCCTGCTGGTGGCGCTGCCCGAAGTGGGGCAGGGCGCAGCCGCCCTGGCCTGCGTGTTGATTGCGCTTGCGGGACGTTGTGCGGCGGGCTGGATTCCGCCGGGGCCTGTGCCCGTGGTCAGCGCACCCATGCGCTGGAACCCGCTGTCCGAGACGCTGGCCAATCTGCGTTTGGGCGCGCAGGACGCCGTGGTGTTCCGTTCCATGCTGGCCATTAGCTGGATGTGGTTTTTCGGGGCGGTGTTTTTGAGCCAATTCCCGGCCTTTGCCAAAGACGTGCTGCACGGCGACGAGCAGGTGGCTTCGCTGCTGCTGGTCTTGTTTTCGCTGGGCGTGGGTGCGGGTGCTTTGTTGTGCGAAAGCCTGGGGCGGCGCGGCGGCGCCAGTGCGCAGGGCGTGGGCCTGGTGCCGATTGGCGCGCTGGGCATGAGCGCCTTCGCTGTGGATGTGTATTTCGCGGTACGCGGCCTGCCGCCCTCTGCGCTGATGGATGCCGCCGCTTTTGCAGCGGATGCCGCGCACTGGCGGGTCATGGTGGATTTGCTGTGCATGAGCCTGTTTACGGGTTTGTTCAGCGTGCCTCTGTACGCCTTGATTCAGCAGCGCAGCCCGCTTGGCCACCGGGCCCGCATCATTGCAGCCAACAACATCCTCAACGCCGTATTCATGGTCGCCAGCGCGCTGATCGCGGGTGCGCTGCTGGGCGCGGGGTGGAGCGTGCCGGAGGTGTTTTTGGCGACCGGCGTGGCCAATGCCGTGGTGTGCGCCTATGTGTTGATTCGGGTGCCGCTGTACTGGCAGGGATTGCGCGCCCTGCTGCGTGGCGGCTGATTCAGCGCAGCGGGGCCACCGCCAGATCGGGCCCGACGGCGCGGCGCTCGTCAAACACAAAGCAGGCGCCGCTGTAGTGTTTGCCGTCGGTTTCTTCAAAGTATTTGAGGATGCCGCCGTCCAACTGGTAGACGTGCTCCAGACCTTCTTCGCGCATCAGGATGGCGGCTTTTTCGCAGCGGATGCCACCGGTGCAAAAGCTCACTACGGTCTTGTCCTGCAAAGCATTTTTATGGGCGCGGAAGGCCTCGGGGAAATCGCTGAATTTGTCGATGCGCCAGTCGATTGCGCCGGTGAACGTGCCCTCGTCCACCTCAAACGCATTGCGGGTGTCCAGGGTCACCACCGGGCGGCCCTGGTCGTCCTGCCCAGCTTCGAGCCAGCGCCGCACCGTAGCCGCACTCACGGCAGGCGCCCGGCCCTTGGCGGGCTGGATAGCCGGGTGGTTCATGCGGATGATTTCGCGCTTGACCTTGACCAGTAATTTTTTGAAAGGCTGGGTGGCCGACCAACTTTCTTTGGGCTGCAGATCAGCAAAGCGCGCATCGGATTGCAGCTGCACCACAAATTGCCGTACCGCATCGGCGGCGCCAGCCAGAAACAGGTTGATGCCTTCTTCGGCCAGGAGCACTGTTCCCTTGAGTTCCAAGGCACCCGCCCGCTGGTGCAAAGCAGCGCGCAGCGCAGGCGCATCGTCCAGGTTGATGAATTTGTAGGCAGAGATATTGAGCACAGGGTTCACGCCAAGGATTTTACGGGCCGCCTACCTACAATGTCCGCATGTTTTGCCACCTGCGCCTGCACACCGAATTCTCCGTCGTCGACGGCACCACCCGCATCGATGAAGCCGTGCAAGCCGCCGCCGCCAATAGGCAGCCGGCCCTGGCCATTACCGACCTGAACAACCTCTTTGGCACGGTTAAGTTTTACCGGGAAGCGCGCGCACGCGGCGTCAAGCCCATCATCGGCGCGGAGCTGCTGCTGGAGGGCATGGGCAGCGACCCGGCTGCCACTTCGCGCATTGTCTTGCTGGTGCAAAACAAGCAGGGTTACCTGAACTTGTCTGAGCTGCTGGCGCGCAGTTTCACCCGCAACCCCGGCCGCCCACAGGCCCTTGCCAGCCTGGCTTGGCTGGACGAGCTGAACGAGGGCTTGATTGCACTCTCCGGCGCGCAGGCCGGGCCGGTTGGGCAGGCGCTGGTGCAGGGCGACACTGCCCGCGCGCACGAACTGGCCTTGCAACTAGCGGGCATTTTTGCCCACCGCTTTTATCTGGAGCTGCAACGTGCCGGGCGGCCTGACGATGAGGCCCACGTGGCTGCTGCAGTCGCTTTGGCTGCACGCATGAAGCTGCCGGTGGTGGCGACCCAGCCAATCCAGTTCATGGCTTCCGAGGACTTTGAGGCGCACGAGGCGCGGGTCTGTATTGCCGATGGCGAGCTGCTCTCCAATCCCCGGCGCGTGCGCCGTTTTACGCGCGAGCAGTACTTCAAATCCACGGCGGACATGCTGGCGCTGTTTGAAGACATTCCGTCGGCCATCAGCAACACGCTGGAGATCGCCAAGCGCTGCAACCTGAGCCTGGTGCTGGGCAAGCCGCAGCTGCCGGAGTTCCCGACGCCCCTGGTCGACGGGGAGCGCATGACGCCCGAGGCCTATTTCCGCTATGCATCCCACCAGGGCCTGCAGCAGCGCCTGGCGCTGCTTTACCCCGACGCAGCCGAGCGGGAAGCGCAGCGCCCACGCTATGAGGAGCGCCTGGAGTTTGAAATCGCCACCATCGTGAAGATGGGCTTCCCCGGTTATTTTTTGATCGTGGGCGACTTCATCAACTGGGCCAAGTCCAATGGCTGCCCTGTTGGGCCGGGGCGCGGCTCGGGTGCGGGTTCGCTGGTGGCCTATTCTTTGAAGATCACCGATTTGGATCCGCTGCAATACAACTTGCTGTTCGAGCGTTTCCTCAACCCCGAGCGGGTCTCGATGCCGGACTTTGATATCGACTTCTGCCAGAGCAACCGCGACCGGGTGATCGATTACGTCAAAGCCAAATACGGCAAAGAGGCAGTGAGCCAAATCGTCACCTTCGGCACCATGGCCGCGCGTGCGGCGGTACGCGATGTGGGCCGGGTGCTGGATTTGAGTTACACCTTTTGCGACGGTATCAGCAAGCTCATTCCCAACAAGCCCGGCATGAGTGTGAGCCTGCAACTGCCGCCCCCCGGTGCCAAGCGCGGCGACAAAGCCGCATACGCCTTGTTGGAGGAACCGCTGCTGGCCGAGCGCGAAGCCAAAGAGGAGGACGTTAAAACCCTGCTGGAGCTGGCGCGCAAGCTGGAGGGCATGACCCGCAACGTCGGCATGCACGCCGGGGGCGTGCTGATTGCGCCGGGCAAGCTCACCGACTTTTGTCCGCTGTACCAGCAACCGGGCAGCGAATCGGCCGTGAGCCAGTTTGACAAGGACGACGTGGAGTCCATCGGCCTGGTCAAGTTCGACTTTTTGGGCCTGGCCACGCTGACCATTTTGGAGCTGGCCCGCGTGATGATTGCCAGCCGCCATGCCGGCCAGGAGGGCTTCTCGTATGAGACGCTGCCGCTGGACGACGCGCAGGTCTACCGCCTGTTTGCCCAGGGCAAGACCGAGGCCGTGTTCCAGTTTGAAAGCCGGGGCATGCAAGGCATGCTGCGCGACGCCAAACCCACCCGGCTGGAAGACCTGATCGCGCTCAACGCCCTGTACCGCCCCGGCCCCATGGATCTGATTCCCAGCTTTGTGGCGCGCAAGCATGGACGCGAGGCGATTGAATACCCGCACCCGCTGGTAGCAGACATGCTGTCCGAGACCTACGGCATCATGGTCTACCAGGAGCAGGTGATGCAGACCGCGCAGATTCTGGGCGGCTATTCACTGGGTGGCGCCGATATGTTGCGCCGCGCCATGGGCAAGAAAAAAGCCGAAGAAATGGCCGAACACCGCGCCATCTTCCGAGCCGGAGCCGCAAAAAACAACATCAACCAGGACAAGGCCGACGAGGTTTTCGACCTGATGGAAAAGTTTGCGGGCTACGGCTTTAACAAGTCGCACGCCGCCGCGTATTCGCTCTTGGCCTACCACACGGCCTGGATCAAGGTGCACTACACCGCCGAGTTCTTCTGCGCCAATATGACGGTGGAGATGGACAACACCGACAAGCTCAAGGTCCTTTTTGAGGATGCGCAGCGCTTTGAGATCAGCTTCGAGCCGCCGGACATCAACCGTGGCGGCTACCGTTTCGAGCCGATTTCCAAGCGCCAGATCCGCTACGGTCTGGGCGCCATCAAAGGCACTGGCGAGCAGGCCATTGAGGCCATCGTCGCCGCCCGCAATGGCGCTGGCCCGAGTTCCGACACCGGCCCCTTCACCAGCCTGTTTGACTTCGCCCGCCGCGTGGACCGCAGCCGCATGAACAAGCGCTGTCTGGAGGCCCTGATCAAAGCCGGGGCCTTCGACACCCTGGAGCGCAACCGCGCCGCGCTGCTGGCCTCGGTCGACCGGGCCTTTGAATTTTCTGCGGCCAGCGTGGCCAACGCGCAGCAGGTGGGGCTGTTTGACATGGGCGATGACGCGCACGGCTCCAGCACCCAAGAGCCCGAGCTGGTGCCCGCCTTACCCTGGGGCGTGAAAGAACGCCTTACCCAGGAAAAAACCGCGCTGGGCTTTTACCTCTCCGGCCATTTGTTTGACGAGGTCGCCCAGGAGGTGCGCCGCTTCGCCAAGCGGCCGATTGAAGAATTGCTCGACACCCGCGAGCCGCAGCTGCTGGCCGGCATCATCAACGAGCTGCGCGTGATCAACGGCGCGCGGGGGCGCTTGGCCCTCTTCAAGCTGGACGATGGCTCGGGCAGCATCGAAGCGCGCGCCGACGAAAAACTGCTCAATGCCTACAAAAATCTGCTCAAAGATGACACCATGGTGATCGCCATGGGCAAGGCGCAGCCCGACCGTTTCTCTGGCGGCATGCAGTTCACCATCACCCAGCTTTGGGATCTGGAGCAGGCCCGCTGCCGTTTTGGCAAGTACCTGCGCGTGGCCGTGAATGGCCAGGCCCCCGACGTGGCCCGGGTGCTGCGCGAATTCCCGGCCCAGAAAGAGGCTACCGAACAGGGCGATCTACAGCGCGGCCTGTCGGTGCGTTTGGCGCTGGTGCGCCCCGCTGTGGCTGGCCAGGCTGAGCTGGAGGGTGCCCAAGCCGAGTTGGCCCTGGATGAGGCTTTCCGCTTCTATCCCAGCGATGCGGCCCTGGCACTGTGGCGGGCGCAGGCCCATGGTGGCGACGCCGCAATCACGTACTGAGCGCCACGATACGAAGTACGCAGTACGCACCCACAGTGTTCCTGGTAGCCTCAATCTAAATGAGATAGACTCTCATTTAGAAAGTTGACCAGACGGATTTCCTGTTTGCAGCGCTTGTGGAGACCCCTGATTTGTCCTCTTTTATTCGCTTATCGGACCTGTTGCACGGCGAGCGCGCCGTGGTGCTCGGACTGGTTGCAGCCTGCGACAGGGTGACTGAACCCACCCTGCGGCGCCTGGCGGAATTGGGCTTTATTCCCGGCGAACCGGTTCAGTTGCTGCGCCGTGGTCCGGGTGGACGGGAGCCGCTGGCCGTACGGGTCGGTGATACCCAGTTTGCGCTGCGCCTGGTCGAGGCCGACTGCATCCAGGTGCGCGCAGTGGGTGCGCCATGAACGCCCCGTCTGCCTTCGAGCCCGGCCCGGCTACGGTCGCACTGGTTGGCAACCCCAATTGCGGTAAGACGGCCTTGTTCAATTTGATGACCGGCGCGCGCCAGAAGGTCGCCAATTACGCGGGCGTCACGGTAGAGCGCAAAGTCGGCAGCGCCCGCCTGCCCGGAGGCGGCACGGTGGCGGTGGTCGATTTGCCCGGGGCTTACAGCCTGAACCCTGCGACCCCGGACGAGCAGGTGATGTTGGAGGTTTTGCAGGGCCTGCGTGCCGGTGAGGATGCGCCGGATCTGGTGGTTGCGGTGGTTGACGCCACCAACTTGCGCATGAATTTGCGGCTGGTGCTGGAACTCAAGGCCTTGAACCGACCCATGCTGGTGGCGCTCAATATGGCCGACCTGGCGCGCAGCCATGGCCTGGTAATCGATGTAGCGCGCCTGGCCGCAGAGCTGGGCTGCCCCGTGGTAGAGACCGTAGGTGTGCAGGCCCACGGTGCCGCAGCGCTGTTGCAGAGCGTGCAGGAATGGCTGGCCACGCATCCGACCGTGATGGACCCCCAAACTGTCCGCGCGGCTAAGGTGGTGCCGGTTGACATGGTTGTCCTACAGGCCGAGGTGCGCCGGATTCTGTCGCTGGTGGCGCCGCAGGCCCCGCGCGTGGGGCGGTTCCAGGAGCGCATGGACGCGGTGGTCATGCACCCGGTATGGGGTTTGGTCTTGCTTGCGGCGGTCTTGTTTCTGGTATTCCAGGCGGTGTTTTCCTGGGCTGCGCTGCCCATGGATGCGATCAAGGCCGCGATGGCGGCCGTGGCCGACTGGACGAATAGCGCCATGGACGAGGGCCCGCTGCGCAGCCTGCTGGTGGATGGGGTGATTGCCGGGGTCGGTGGCGTGGTGGTTTTTCTGCCGCAGATTCTGATCTTGTTTTTGTTCATTCTGGTGCTGGAAGATTCGGGCTACCTGCCACGCGCGGCATTTCTGCTCGACAACCTGATGGGGCGAGTGGGCCTGTCGGGGCGGGCTTTTATCCCGCTGCTCAGCAGCTTTGCCTGCGCGATTCCCGGGATCATGGCCACGCGCACGATTGCCAACTGGCGTGACCGTCTGGCCACCATCATGATCGCGCCGCTCATGACCTGCTCGGCCCGTCTGCCGGTGTACGCGCTGGTGATCGGGGCATTTATCCCTGAACGCAGCGTCGGTGGTCTGAGCCTGCGCGGTTTGACACTGTTTGGTTTTTACCTGGCCGGGGTGGTCTCGGCGATGGTGGTGGCCTGGCTGCTCAAGCGGGTCTGGATGAAGTCGGCCTACCAGGCGCTGATGCTGGAGCTGCCCCCTTACCGCGTGCCCAATCTGCGCCATCTGGCGCTGGGTTTATGGGAGCGGGCGCGGATTTTTCTGGAACGGGTGGGCGGGACGATTTTTACGCTCATGGTCTTGCTCTGGTTTTTTTCGACCTACCCGCATCCGCCCGCCGGTTGGGATCCTTCGCAGGGCCCGGCGATCCAGTACAGCGTGGCCGGTATGTTGGGCCGGGCGCTGGAAGTGGTGTTTGCGCCCATTGGTTTTAACTGGCAAATCTCGATTGCGCTGGTTCCTGGCATGGCCGCGCGCGAGGTCGCGGTCGGTGCCTTGGGCACGGTGTATTCGCTCTCGGCGGCCAGTGACGGCGTGGCCGAGGCCTTGGCACCGGTACTCGCCCAGGGCTGGTCAGTGGCGACCGCCTATGCGCTCCTGGCCTGGTTTGTGTTTGCGCCGCAGTGTCTGTCGACGCTGGCGGTGGTGCGGCGCGAGACCAATTCCTGGCGTTATCCGCTGCTGATGGCGGGCTATCTGTTCGGTCTGGCCTACGCCGCGTCGTTTATGACCTACCGGCTGGCCTTATGGGCGCAGGCGTGAGGAGGGCGTTTTGATGGACTTGCAAACCGTTTTTACTGGCCTGGTGGTGGCATGGTGCGCGGCGCTGGCGCTGCGCCGTTTTGCAGGAACGGTTACCCGCACGTGGCTGGCGAGTAGCGCAGGGCGTTTGCCCGGCGGTGCGGCCCTGGCGGCGTGGCTGCTGCCGCAGCGCGTTGGTAGCGCGTGCGGTGGCTGTGGTGCTTGTTCTGGCGTGCGCCCGACATCGATGCCGCCGGGCGCGGGTACATCCGCTGAACGGGTGATTACTATCCATCCGTCCACTCGTACGCGGACCGCCCTTCAGCGCCCTTGCGGTGCGGCCAGCCACTGGCGCGCCAGCTCGACCCAGTAGGTTCCGCCCAGCGGAATCAGCTCGTCGTTGAAGTCGTAGCTGGGGTTGTGCAGGGTGCATGGCCCGCCGCCGTGGCCGATGGCGCGGTGGTCGTCCTCACCGTTCGAGATAAAACAGTACGCGCCCGGTTTGGCCTGCAGCATGTAGGCAAAGTCTTCGGCGCCCATGGTCGGTTCCTGCGCCGTGACGTTTTCTGCGCCGACGATGCCTTCCATCACGGTGCGGGCGAAAGCGGCTTCGCGCAGGCTGTTGATGGTGGGCGGGTAATTGCGTTTGAATGCGAATTCGCAGCGTGCGCCAAAGGCCTCGCACAGTTTCTCGGAGACCTCGCGCATGCGCTGCTCGATCATGTCCAGCACCTCCACGCTGAAGGTGCGCACCGTCCCCTGCATCACGCAAAAATCGGGTACCACGTTGGTGGCTTCACCGGCTTGCAGCATGGTGACCGAGATCACGCCCGCGTCCACTGGCTTCTTGTTGCGTGTGATGATGGTCTGAAAGCCCTGCACCAGTTGGCAAGCAATCGGCACCGGGTCGATGCCGTTGTGGGGCAGGGCGGCGTGGCTGCCCTTGCCGTGGATGGTGATTTTGAATTCGTTGCTCGACGCCATGACTGGTCCGGCGCTGACCGCAAACGTACCCACCTTGCCGCCGGGCCAGTTATGCATGCCGAACACGGCTTCCATCGGGAATTGGGTGAACAAGCCTTCTTTGACCATTTCCCGCGCGCCGCCGCCGCCTTCTTCGGCGGGTTGGAAGATGGCGTAGACCGTGCCGTCAAAGTCGCGCCGCGCCGCGAGTTGTTTGGCCGCTGCCAGCAGCATGGCCGTGTGGCCGTCGTGGCCGCAGGCGTGCATTTTTCCGGGATGCGTGCTGGCGTGGGCAAAGGTGTTGAACTCCTGCATGGGCAGCGCGTCCATATCAGCCCGCAAACCCACGCCGCGCCCGCAGGCCCCGCCGTCGCGCCCATGGATGATGCCGATCACACCGGTGGTTGCCATGCCCCGGTGCAGTGCAATGCCCCAGTTTGCCAATTGCTGCGCCACGACATCGGCGGTGCGCACTTCCTGGAAACACAGCTCCGGGTGGGCGTGGATGTCTTTGCGAATCGCCGTAATGGCGGCGACGTCTTGCAGGATGGAGGCGTCAATTTTCATGGTGGAATTTAAGTCCGATCTTTGAATTTCAACGGTCCCTGGGTTTTAAAGTAATTGTCAACATTGGAGGAGCCCGACCGTTTTCATCTTTTGGCAAAGTTTCAGTTTTAGATAATCCTGCTGATGCAGCGTTATCCCACGAAGATACCCCACTACTTTTCGCTACAAACTTTGATTTGATTACGCCTTCAGCGTCTAAAAGCACGGTGATTTCTACCGCTGGATTGCCTGAAATTGTTGCTGGGTTAAAAGTTATGTTGGGACGAATAGCTGCCTCAATGCGGGCTGCGTACTTATCAGTTATTTTGTCCGGAAGTTGAGCCGTGGTTTGTGCAGGCGTGCTGTCGGAAGCCGTCTTTTTAATGCGCTCCTTTTGATCCTCGGTCTGTTCTTTGATCTCCAATTCTTTGGCCATCTTTTTGATCCGGTCTTCCTGCTCCTTGCGCTGACGTTCACGCTCCTTCCGCGCAGCTTCTTCCTTCTCCTTTTGCTTGCGAACAGCGGCCTCAGCGTCTTCTTTTTCTTTTTGCTTGCGGGCAGCAAGCTCCGCATCTTCTTTTTCCTTTTTCTTGCGGGCAGCAACCTCAGCTTCTTCCTTTTCCTTCTGCTTGCGGGCATTAGCCTCAGCTTCTTCTTTTTCCTTTTGCTTGCGCGCAGCCGCCTCAGCGTCTTCTTTTTCCTTGTGCTTGCGCGCAGCCGCCTCAGCGTCTTCTTTTTCCTTTTGCTTGCGAACAGCAGCCTCAGCGTCTTCTTTTTCTTTTTGCTTGCGGGCAGTAGCCTCCGCTTCTTCTTTTTCCTTTTGCTTGCGGGCAGTGGCCTCAGCTTCGTCCTTCTCCTTTTGCTTGCGCGCAGCTTCTTCTAACGCAAGCTTCTCCTCTTGTTCATCGGCCAGTTTCTTGGCTTTTTTCTTTTGCTCGGCAATATCTGCGGCGGCCAGCTTGTCGTTGATGACCTTGGGTGTCGGTGCGGGTTCGGCTTTGGGCGCAGGTTTCACCGGCTCCACCTTGGTCTTGGCTGGCGGGGGTGGGGGCGGTGGGGGAGGTGGCGGCGCTGGTTGGGGAGCGGGCTCGGCTGGCGGGGGCGGTGGCACGGGTTCAGGCGCGGTTTGTAGTGGCAGTTTGGCCCATAGTTCGGCCTGCGCCGTGAGGATGACCGGTTGGTCGCGCCATTTCACCACCCAGGACAGGCACAGCAGCAAGGCGATGTGCACCAGGATCGCGAGCGTGGCCGCTGGCCCCAAGCCCCGTTCGGGGGGGGGCACAAACGCGTCGCGCTGCAAACGCTCGGTTGCCGGCGTGGCTCTTTGCATGCGTTAAGGCACGAGTTGTACCGACAAGCCGACCCGCTGGATACCGGCGCGCTGCAAGGTGTCCATGACTTTGACCACGCGCTCGTACTGCACGGTTTTGTCTGCGCTGATCACCACCGCCGTCGTGAAAGGCGTTTTCGAGGTGCCGCCGGCTTTGCCTTCGGAGTCGGGCTCGGTCTGGGCGCGCTTGACCGCCGCAGCCAGGGCCTCCAACTTGACCGGGTTGGTTTTGTCTTTGAGTTTGAGTTCGAGCCGCTCGTCTTTGCCGATCACGATTTGGATGATGCGGTCGGGTTGCTTGGACGCCTGCCCGACGGTGGGCAGCTCGATCAGGCTGGGCGTGATCAGCGGCGCAGTGACCATGAAGATGATCAGTAGCACCAGCATCACGTCGATGAAGGGAACCATGTTCACCTCATTGATGGCGCGGCGGCCGCGGCCTCGGGGGCTTAAAGCAGACATGGCGCGCTCCTTCTAGCGGCTTGCGGCCGGGGCTGCAAGGGTGCTGACTTTGCGTTGCAGGATGTTGGAAAACTCTTCCATGAAAGTTTCTTGCTGGATGCCGATGCGGTCCAAATCCCGCGCAAAGCGGTTGTAGGCGACCACCGCGGGAATCGCCGCAAACAGGCCAATGGCCGTGGCAACCAGGGCCTCGGCGATGCCGGGCGCCACGGTAGCGAGCGTCACTTGCTGTAAAGAGGCCAGCCCGGTGAAGGCATGCATGATCCCCCACACCGTGCCAAACAAACCCAGGTAGGGCGAGACCGACCCCACCGAGGCGAGGAAGGACAAATTCGTCTCGACCGCATCCATTTCACGTTGCAAACTGGCCCGCATGGCGCGGCGCGCACTGTCCATCACGGTGCCGACTTCAGCCACCCGGCGCTCGCGCATTTCCTTGCGCACTTCGCGCATGCCGCTGGCAAAAATGCGCTCCATCGGGCCGCAGTTCTGGCTGCGCTGCTGAGCGGTGTTGTAGAGCTCCTCTAGACTGGAGCCGGCCCAGAACTCTTTCGTGAACGCTTCGTTTTGCTGTTTGATCCGGTGCAGGTTGATCAATTTGCGGAAGATAGCCGCCCAGCTCATAACGGATATCAGCACCAAGAGCACGAGCACCGATTGCACTACCACGCTGGCTTGCGCCACGAGTTGAAAGATGTCCAGGTCTTGGTTCATGTGTCTATCCCATCAGGTCAAAAGCGTGGTCAGTCGTTGGGCCGCAGTCGCCAGGGCATCCATGGAGCTGGCGGTGGAGAAACGGACGAATTGTGCGGTATCGGCGTTGCCGAAGTCGCGCCCCGGCGTTATCGCGACGTGCGCGCGTCGCATCACTTCAAAGGCGAAGTCCCAGCTGTCTTTGACGCCTAGTCGCGCGCAGGCGCTACGGCAATCCGCCCACACATAAAAAGCGCCGTCGGGCACCACCGGGACTTCGAGCCCGGCGTGCTGCAGGGCGGGTACAAAAAAATCGCGCCGCGCGGCAAAGGCGCTGCGCCGCTGCTCGTAGATGGCCAGGCTCTCGGGCTCGAAGCAGGCCAGGGCCGCATGCTGCGCAATAGCGCTGGGGCAGATGAAAAGGTTTTGCGCCAGCCGCTCCACCACCGGCACCAGCGCGGGCGGCAGCACCAGCCAGCCCAGGCGCCAACCGGTCATATTGAAGTACTTGCTGAAGCTGTTGATGCTGATCACGTTCTCATCCAGCGCCAGCGCGCTGCTGCCAAACCGGTCGTCAAAAGACAGCGGAAGGTAAATTTCATCGACCAGCGTGATGCCACCGCGTGCCTGGACCAGGGTATGGATTGCGCGCAGCACCTCGGGTGCGATCGAGCTGCCCGTGGGATTGGACGGCGAGGCCAGCAGCACACCCCGGGTGCGCGGACCCCAGGCCTGCTGCACCTGCTCGGCGTCGAGTTGAAAACGACTGGCTGCCGTGGTGGGAAGCAACACCGGGCGCCCATCGGCCGCGCTTACAAAATGCCGGTTGCAGGGGTAGCTGGGGTCGGGCATCAGGATCTCATCGCCCGCGTCAATCAGCGCCAGGCAGGCCAGTTGCAATGCCGCTGAGGCCCCGGCCGTGACGACGATGCGCTCGGCATTGATGTCCAGTCCGTGGCGTTGGCGGTACCAGTGGCTGATGCGCTCGCGCAAGGCCGTGAGGCCCACTGCCGGTGTGTACTGGCTGTTGCCCAGACGGATGGCGCGTTGCGCGGCTTCCTGCACCAGGGGCGGGGCGGTGAAATCGGGTTCGCCGATGTTCAGGTAAACCATGGTACGGTCGGTATGAGCGATCTGTGCGCCCAGAGTCGCCGCTGCCTTGCCCACCTCCATCACATAAAAAGGGGTGATGTTGCGGGCGCGTTCGCTGATCTTCATGGGGCGGCGGGCGCGGCCCGGTGGGCGCGTACCTCGTCTGGCCTGAGGCTTGGTGCCAGCCCATTGAGCACGGCGTTCACGTACTTGTGTCCGTCGGTTCCACCAAACTCTTTGGCCAGTTCGATGCACTCGTTGATTACCGCGCGCCAGGGCACGTCGGCGCAATGCAGCATCTCGTAGGTCCCTATCCACAGCACCCCATGCTCAATCGGCGACAAATCTGCCAGCGGGCGATCTACTTTTTGCGCGATGTGCGTGTCCAGCACTGCGGCCTGCGCGATGCAGCCGTGCAGGAGCGCATCGAAATGCGCCGCATCGGCTTTGTGAAAGCCCATCAGATCGCGCGTGAACGGGTCGATTTCCTCGGCTGGATTTTTCCCCACCAGATGTTGGTACAGGCCTTGGAGCGCGAATTCGCGGGCACGTGTGCGGGCGCTTTTCTTGGGGTGCTTCAGCGCCTTGGGCTGTACACCAGCGTCAGAGGACTCTGACGCGGCCGGGGGCATGCTGGACTGGACCATCAGCCGATGCGATCCAGCAGGTTGATCATTTCCACCGCCACTCGGGCAGCTTCGCGGCCTTTTTCTTCCTGGCGGGCTTCAGCCTGCGCCAGGTCCTCAGTGGTCAGAATGGCATTGACCACCGGCACGTGGTAGTCCAGCGCGATGCGGGTCACACCGGCGCCCGATTCGTTGGCCACCAGCTCAAAGTGGTAGGTCTCGCCCCGGATGATGCAGCCCAGCGCAATCAGGGCATCGTGCGAGGCATTTTCAGCCAATGCCTGCAGCACAACAGGAATTTCCAGGGCGCCGGGAACGCTGTAGTGGTCGATATCGCGCGCATGCACGCCCAAGGCCATCAATTCCTGGCGGCAGTGCGCGGTCAGCGACTCGGTGACCGGCGCGTTGAAGCGGGCCTGTACCAACGCAATGCGCAGTCCCTTGCCGTCCAGCGCCTGTTCACGCTCCGGCGTTGCGCCCTTGTTTGCACCAAACATAGTGTTCCTTGTTTTTTGTCGATCAATCGGTCTGGCTGATGTAGCCTACCGTTTCCAATCCGAATCCGGCCAGGCTGGGCATGCGCCTGGGGCTCCCCATTAGGCGCATGCGGCGCACACCGCAGTGCAAGAGTATTTGTGCGCCGATGCCGTAGGTGCGCAAGTCCAGCCGGCCGCGTTCCGGCGCCTGTGCCGGGCGCGCCGTGCCTTCAAACTGGGCCAGCAACTGTTCGCTGCTCTCCCCGCAGTTGAGCAGGACGACGACGCCGCGCCCTTCGCTCTGGATGTGTTGCAAGGCGCGGTCCAGGCTCCAGGAGTGCATGCTGCGCCCCACCTCGAGGGCGTCCAGCACCGAGAGCGGTTCGTGCACCCGGGCGCTGATCGCGTCGCCCGATTCCCAGTTGCCCGCAACCAGCGCCAGGTGCACACCCTGGCCGGCGGTATCGCGGAACGCATGGGCGGTGAACAGCCCGTACGCAGTCTGTAGGCTGCGGGTCCCCAGCTTTTCCAGCAGGGATGCCTCGCGGCTGCGGTGTTCGATCAAGGCGGCAATCGTGCCGATTTTGAGGCCGTGGACGGCCGCAAAAACCTGCAAATCGGGCAACCTGGCCATGGTGCCGTCGTCATTCATGATCTCGCAGATGACTGCCGCAGGCGAGCACCCGGCCATGGCAGACAGGTCGCACCCGGCTTCGGTATGGCCCGCCCGCATCAGTACCCCGCCATCCACCGCCTGCAAGGGGAAGATGTGTCCGGGCTGCACCAGGTGGCTAGCCGCCGCCTGGGGAGCCACGGCGGCTTGTACGGTGCGGGCCCGGTCTGCGGCGCTGATGCCGGTGGTGACGCCCTGCGCGGCTTCAATGGATACGGTGAATGCGGTTGCATGCTTGGTACCGTTGCGAGTCGCCATAGGCGGCAACGCCAGGCGCTCACAGCGCTCGCGCGTGAGGGTCAGGCAAATCAGACCACGCCCGAAGCGCGCCATGAAATTGATCGCCTCGGCGCTGACGTGGTCAGCCGCCAGCACCAGGTCACCCTCGTTTTCACGGTCTTCTTCGTCGACCAGAATGACCATGCGCCCGGCGCGCAGCTCGGCAACAATATCACTGACCGGGGAAATCGGCGCGGGGGAGGGCGGGCTCTGGGACATACAAAGTACAGAATAGGTAAAAGACCGACCGCGCGCAGCGCAGCCAAGGCGCATTATCCCCCGCTAATCGTCGACGCTGGCGCTCCAGCGCTTGTCCCAGCCTTTTTGCAAATCACGCCGCTCCCGCTTGGTGGGCCTACCGTGTTCCATCGCGGCGGCTGGCTCTGGCGCCAGTCGCATGCGCTCGGCCAGTTCGGTACGGGTTTGGATGCTTTCGGGGGTTTCTTCGTATAACTGTTGCGCCACCGGTGCCGGCCCGCGCTGGTGGCTCAAGCCCTTGACGATCAAGTCACGTTGCACCCGCCCTTGGCGCAGCTGTAGCCGGTCGCCTACGCGCACTTCGCGTGCCGGTTTCACGTCCTGTGCATTGACTTGTACCCGGCCCAGGCTGACCTCCTCGCTGGCCAGCGACCGGGTTTTGTACAGGCGCGCCGCCCACAGCCATTTGTCGAGGCGAACGGCCAAGGTGCCGGGTGATACGGGCGAGATGTGTCGAGGTGGGATGGAAATAAGGGTTTCTACTTAGTTAATGGTCTTCGCCAGATTCATCTCCGCGCGGCATGATACTGGGGTTTACAACCCTTTGGAGCCCGTGATGCGCCGTGATGTATTTCTGAAATCCTTAGCCGCTGCGGCCCTTTTGGGGGGTGTCTCGATGCGGGCCCGCGCTGGCGCACATGTGAAGATGATGATCCCGGCGAACCCGGGCGGCGGCTGGGACACCACCGGGCGGGAACTGGGCAAAGCCCTGCTCGACGCAAAGGCTGCGGATACCGTGCAGTACGAAAACAAGGGTGGTGCCGCAGGTGCCCTGGGGCTGGCGCAGTTTGTCAACTCCGCCAAGGGTGATCCCAACAGCATGATCATGACTGGCGCGGTCATGGTGGGCGGCATCATCACCTCCAAATCGGCGATGGGCATGGAAAAAATTACCCCCATTGCCCGTTTGACCAGCGAATACAACGTCTTCGTGGTGCCTGCGGACTCGCCGCTGAAAACGATGAAGGACGTGGTTGATCAACTGAAAAAAGACCCGGGCAGCGTCAAATGGGGTGGCGGTTCGCGCGGCTCGACCGAGCACATCTGTTCCTCCATGATCGCGACCAAGACCGGCGTAGATCCCAAGAAGGTCAACTACGTCGCTTTTCGCGGCGGCGGCGAGGCGATCGCCGCCATCCTGGGTGGCAATGTGACGGTGGGCGGCAGCGGTTACAGCGAGTTTTCCGAGCACATCAAGGCCGGCAAGATGCGTCCCATCGGCGTGACCTCGGAAAAGCGCTTGCCCGGTATCGACATTCCCACACTCAAAGAGCAGGGTTACGACGTGGTGCTGGGCAACTGGCGCGCGGTGTACGGCGCGCCGGACATCACGGCAGCGCAGCGCGCCGCGCTGACCGATATGGTGGTCAAAGCGAGCAAGAGCAAAGCCTGGGCCGAGGCCTTGGAGAAAAACACCTGGACGCCGGCTTTGCTCACCGGCAAGGCTTTTGACGATTTTGTGGACGACGAATTCGCGCGGCTGCGCGGCATCATGCACCTTTCAGGCATGGTGTGATCGCACAGGGGCACAGCCCGGCGCGCCAGATTTTTCTGGGCGCTGCGGTTGCCGTGACCGGGCTGGCCATTGGCTGGGGGGCGACGTCGATTTCATCCGAGGCCGGTTACGCCGGTGTGGGTCCAAATTTTTTGCCCTGGGTGGTCGCCCTGGCGCTGGTGTGCTGCGGCATCGGCCTGATCCGCGCGGCACGCTCCGGTGGCTATGCCGATATGGATGCGTTGACAACGCCGGCCGCTGGCCCCTACTGGCGCGGTTTTGCCTGGATGTCAGCCGGTCTTTTGCTGAATGCATTGCTGATCACGCACATCGGATTCATTCTGAGTTGCGCCCTGTGCTTTGCCTGTGCCGCGCATGGATTGCGCGGTGCCGAACAGCAGGCCGCGCGCGGTTGGGCCGTCACGCTGCGCGACGCCCTGAGCGGCGTGGCGATTGCGGCACCCGTGTTCTGGCTATTCACGCAATTTTTGGCAATTAGCCTGCCCGCGCTCACCAGCAGTGGATGGCTGTGATGGACATCTGGCAGCAACTATTGGGCGGCTTTGCCACTGCGGGCACGCCCATCAATCTTTTGTGGTCTTTGGTGGGCTGCGCGCTGGGTACCGCTGTGGGTGTTTTGCCGGGCATTGGCCCGGCCACCGCAGTGGCCATGCTCTTACCCATCACAGCCAAGGTCGAAGCCACTGCGTCCATGATCTTTTTCGCCGGGATTTATTACGGCGCCATGTATGGGGGCTCCACCACCTCTATTTTGCTCAACACGCCGGGCGAGACTGCCAGCATGGTTACCGCCATGGAAGGCAACAAAATGGCCAAGAGCGGGCGCGCCGGCGCTGCGCTGGCCACTGCGGCCATCGGCTCCTTTGTGGCGGGCACGGTCGCCACCGTGTTCGTGACGCTGTTTGCCCCCTTGGTGGCGAACTACGCTGTCAAGCTCGGTCCGCCGGAGTATTTCTGCTTGATGTTGTTGGCCCTGACCACGGTCAGCGCGGTGCTGGGCCAAAGCACGCTGCGTGGCTTGACATCCCTGTTTATTGGGTTGGCAGCGGGCTTGGTCGGTATGGACCAGATTACCGGTCAAGTGCGTTACACCGGCGGTGTGCCGGAGTTGCTGGACGGGGTGGAAATCGTGCTGGTGGCGGTGGGCCTGTTTGCAGTGGCCGAGGCCTTGCACGCGGTGTTATTCGAAGGCCGGGTGGAGGAGTCGCGTAATCGCTTGGGCCGCGTCGGCATGAGCGCGCTCGATTGGCGGCGTTCGATTCCTGCTTGGCTGCGTGGTACGGCGATTGGCGCGCCATTTGGCTGCATTCCGGCCGGAGGCACCGAGATACCCACTTTTTTGAGTTACGCCACCGAGAAAAAGCTGGCCACTGGCGAAGCCCTGGCCGAGTTCGGCACCACGGGCGCGATTGAGGGTGTAGCGGGTCCGGAGGCTGCCAATAACGCCACCGTGACCACCGCACTGATTCCGCTGCTGACCCTGGGAATTCCGGTCAGCAACACCACGGCAGTGCTGCTGGGCGCGTTCCAGAACTACGGCATACAACCCGGCCCCCAGCTCTTCAGCAGTTCGGCGGCTTTGGTTTGGGCCCTGATTGCTTCGCTGTATATCGGCAACGTGATGCTGCTCGTTCTCAACCTGCCGCTGGTGGGCTTGTGGGTCAAGTTGCTGAAGGTGCCGCGCCCGCAGCTCTACGCCGGCATCTTGATATTCGCGACTGTCGGTGCTTACGGCATGCGCCAAAGCGCCTTTGATTTGGTGCTGCTGTACGCCATTGGCGTGCTGGGCTTGGTGATGCGGCGCTTCAGTTTTCCGACCGCACCGGTGGTGGTGGGCATGATTTTGGGGC
Source organism: Comamonas sp. lk (assembly GCA_945860595.1). Classification (GTDB taxonomy): domain Bacteria; phylum Pseudomonadota; class Gammaproteobacteria; order Burkholderiales; family Burkholderiaceae_C; genus Allorhodoferax. The sequence goes on along the minus strand of CAMAQV010000021.1, from coordinate 15,203 downwards.
CCCTGGCCGAGGCCCAGATGCGCAATGCTCTGTCCATTGGCGAGGGCAGCTGGCTGGTGTTCGTGCAGCGCCCAATGTCGCTGGCGATTTTGCTGGTGATCGCTGCGGTGCTGCTGCTGCCCCGCTTGCTCAAGAACCGCGCAGCGCGTTTAATAAGCTAGGACGGCTGGGGCGGCTGAAACAGCAGCGTATCCGGCCTGCTGCGCCTGGAGTGCAAACCAGGCGTCCACGCTGCTGGGGTCTTGTACCGTGCGCAAGCTGGTAAACGCCGCCTGCGCCTGCGGATGCTTGCGCCGCAAAAAGTTCAGCCATTGCTTGAGTCTTCCGGCTTGCTGGCGCCGTTCCAGCCGTGCGCGCACAACCGTCCAGAAGTAATGCAAATGCGGCTGCAAGTCATCCCAGCTGGTTGCCGCGCCGGTCTCGCCTGCGTCCAGCGTGCGCAGACTGCGGCCCAGCCCGGGGTCGGTGACGATGCCGCGCCCCAGCATGACATCCATGCAGCCCGATTCGCGGCGGGCGCGGCTGGCATCCTCGGTATTCCAGATTTCGCCATTCGCCACGAGGGGGGTGTGGATGGCAGCGCGGATGTCGGCGATGCGCGCCCAGTAAGCCGGCGGACGGTAGGCGTCGGCACGGGTGCGCGCATGCACCACGATTTCGCCCGCGCCGCCTTCTTGCAAAGCCTGCGCGCATTCCACCGCCCGGCTGTCGTCCAGAAAGCCCAGGCGCATCTTGGTGCTGACCACCTGGTGCGCTGGTACGGCCTTGCGCACGGCGCTGACGATGCGCCATAACAGCTCGGGGTCTTGCAACAGCGCCGCGCCCCCGCCATGGCGATTCACCACTTTGGCAGGGCACCCGAAATTCAGGTCTACGCCGTCACAACCCATTCCCGCCACACGGGCGGCGTTATCGGCCAGGCAGTAGGGGTCCGAGCCCAGCAACTGGGGACGCACCGGCACCCCGGCCGGGGTGCACCCGCCATGCGCCAGTTCCGGCACCACGCGCAGGTAGGCCCGCTCGGGCAAGAGTGTGTTGGTCACACGGATAAATTCGGAGACGCAGCGGTCAATCCCGCCGATGCGGGTCAGCACATCGCGCAGCACGCAATCGAGCAGCCCCTCCATGGGGGCCAGCACAATTTGCGGCACGGCGGCGGCCTTCAGCGGGGCGCGCCCATGGCCAATGCTGCGGCTTTGGACGCCTCCAGCGCAGCGTTGTCCGGTGGCATGCGGGTCGGCCAGCCCGCCAGGTGCTGTTGCGACAGGGTGGCCAGCGCCGCGATCCACGCGCTGTGCTCGTTCAGGCAGGGGATGTACTGGAATGCGCTGCCACCGGCTTCCAGAAATGCGGCGCGCGCTTCCATATTGATTTCTTCCAGCGTCTCCAGGCAGTCGCTGCTGAAGCCCGGGCAGACCACATCCACCCGCTTCAAACCCCCTTGCGCCAGCGCGATCAGCGTGGGCTCGGTATAGGGCTCCAGCCACTTGGCGCGGCCCAAGCGGCTTTGGAAAGTCACCTGGCACTGGGATTTGTCCAGTCCCAAGGCCTCCGACAGCAGGCGTGCGGTTTTGTGGCACTCGCAGTGGTAGGTGTCACCCAGATGCAGGGTGCGCTCGGGCACACCGTGGAAGCTCATCACCAACTTGTCACCCCGCCCGTGTGCCGCCCAGTGCGCTTGCACGGTGGTGGCCAGCGCGCTGATGTAGCCGGAGTCGTCGTGGTAGCGGTTGATGAAGCGGAATTCGGGCACCGTGCGGGTGCGGGCCGCCCAGGTGTAGACCGCGTCAAACAGGCTAGCGGTGGTGGTGGCGGAATACTGCGGGTAGGCGGGCAGCAGCAGCACCCGGTTGACGCCCTCTGCTTTGAGTGCGTCGAGCTGCGAGGCAATCGAGGTGCTGCCATAGCGCATCGCCCAGCGCACCACAACGTGCTCGCCGCGCCCCAGAAGCACCTGTTGCAGGAGCCCTGCTTGCTTTTCAGTCCAGAGTTTCAGTGGTGAGCCCTCGGCCGTCCAGATGCTGGCGTATTTGGCTGCCGACTTGGCCGGACGAAAGCGCAGGATGATGCCGTGGAGAATCAGCAGCCAGAGCAGGCGCGGTATTTCCACCACCCGCTGGTCGCTCAAAAACTCGGCCAGGTAGCGGCGCACGGCCGCAGGTGTCGGCGCATCGGGGGTACCCAGGTTGCAATACAAAACAGCAGTTTTGGCTGCTTGGCCGTGTGTGAATAAGGGTTCAGTCGCAAAAGGCATAGTGCAGTATTCTCGCGCACCCATGCTCGACACCGCCCGCATCACTGCCATCACCCTCGATCTGGACGACACCCTATGGCCGGTAATGCCCACGCTGGTGCGGGCCGAGGCCGCCTTGGGCGACTGGCTTGCGACCCGCGCACCGCGCACCGGCGCGTTGTTTGCGGACACCCCGCGCCGCCTCGCTCTGCGCCAAGAGGTGCTAGCGCAGCATCCTGAATATCTGCACGACTTGAGCTTTCAGCGCCTGCGCGCGCTGGCGCTGGGTTTGGAGCGCCACGGTGAAGACGCGGCGCTGGCAGAACCGGCTTTTGAGGTGTTTTTCGCGGCCCGCCAACAGGTGGACTTGTACCCGCAGGCCTCAGAAGTGTTGCAGCGCTTGAGTGGGCGCTACCCGCTGCTCGCGGTCTCCAACGGCAATGCCGATGTGGTGCGCGTCGGGCTGGGTGCGTATTTTTCTGGGAGCGTCAGCGCCCGCGATGCTGGGGTTGCCAAGCCCGACCCCCGCATCTTTCACGCCGCCGCCGCGCACCTGGGTTGCGCACCGCATCAGGTCCTGCATGTGGGCGACGACCACGCGGCCGATGTCGTAGGCGCTGCGCAAGCGGGCATGCAGGCGGTCTGGCTGCGCCATTCCACGGCGCTGGAGCCGGCGCACAGCGCGCATGCGCATTTGGTGGTGGAGGACTTGCGCCACTTGTGCGAAGCCTTGGGCGTTTAAGGGCCCCCTCAGCGCATCGTCAACAGCGGAAGGTCGTGTCGCTGGGCCAGCGCATCCAAGGCCCGGCGGGTTTTGCCGGCCACAAACTGCGCCACCGCTTGGTGCGCAGTGGGCTTGAACATATTGGCCGCCGCTTCGCCCCCCGCGCTGACCTGTTCCATCAGCGCCTTGGCAAAATGGGGCTCCAGCGCTGCGAGCGCCACGCGGCCGTCCTTGCAGGCGTACACCCGGTAGCCCGCGTGAGCGCCGCCGACCGCGCCGTCGGGCTTGGTCAGCCCCCAACTGCGGGGCAGCGCCAGGTAATGGGCCGCGTCGGCCAGCGCCACCTCCAAACGAACCCCGCGCCCGGTGCGCAGTTGCTCCAGCCGTGCTTGCAAGACCGCTTCGCTGGCCATCAGCGCGCCGCCCATGTCGGCGTACAGGGTGGGCGGCATGTGCAGGCCATCGACCAGCCCGGCCTCGGCCAGATAGGTCAGGTCATGGCCCGGTTCTTCGGCGCGTTCGCCGCTGGCGCCCACCAGGCAGACCATGGCCAGCGCCGGGTAGGCCGCGTGCAAAGCGCGCCAGCCCAGGCCGAGTTTTTTCAGAGCGGACGGGCGAAACGAGGTCAGCAGGATGTCGGTGCGCTCCAGCGCTTGGTGCAGCGTGCTTTGCCCCTCATCGGTCTTGAGATTGGCATGTATGACTTTCACACCCGCATGTAAAGTCTCGTAGGCATTGGCGTTATAGCTTTGCATCGGGTCGCCGCTGTGGCCTGCGGGGGTGGGCGGCTCCAGCTTGGTGCAGCGCGCACCCATGGCGCGCAGGCGCATCAGCGCGGCAGGTCCGGGCAGGTTCAGCGCCAGGCTCAGGATGCGGGTGGCGCGCAGGGGTCGTACGGACATGGTGGTGCGGGTAGGGGGTGAAAGCCTGCAATATAGTTGCCCCATCTCCCACCCGGCAAGGACGCCTGTGACCCCCCAAGCCATCACCGCTGATCTCTTCCCCGACTTGCCTGTCTTCGCTCCCCTGGAAAAGCCCAAGCCCCGCAAAAAGCCCAAAGCTGCGGCGTCCCAACTCCTACCCATCCAAGCGTTGGAAGCGCCCCAGGCCCATGAGCCCGAGGCCATGGCCCGCGCCCTGGAGACCCACCCCGATTACCGCGTGCTGCGCCGTTTGACGCCTCGGTTGCAATGGGCGCACACGTCGGACACGCAGGGCGCGCTGCGCTTGCGGGTGGTGGTGCTAGATACCGAAACCACCGGGCTGGATGCCGGCAAAGACAAAATTATTGAACTGGCCATGCTGCGTTTTGAGGTGGACCTGGCGAGCGGCCTGCCGGTGGGTGAGGTGCAGGTATTTGACGAGCTCGAAGACCCCGGCATGCCGATTCCGGCCGAAGTGCAGGCGCTCACCGGCATCCGCGATGCCGACGTGGCGGGCAAGCGCCTGGACGCGCAGCGCGTAGCGGACATGCTGGATGGCGTGGATCTGGTGATCGCCCACAACGCCGGGTTCGACCGGCCTTTTTGCGAGGCGCGCTTTGACCTGTTCCAGGACATCGCCTGGGCCTGCTCGTTTGCCGATATGGATTGGAAAGTGCAGGGCCGCAGCTCGCAAAAGCTGGAGAGCTTGGCGTTGGAGCTGGGCTTGTTTTATGACGCGCACCGCGCCGAGATGGATTGCCATGCTTTGCTGGCCGTGCTGACTGCGCCACTGCCCAAAGACCCCGCGAGCCAGGCGCTGGCCATCTTGATTGCCGCATCACGCCAACCCGCCTACCGCCTGAGTGCCACCGGCGCGCCCTTTGAGAGCAAAGACCGCCTCAAAGCCCGGGGCTACCGCTGGAACGGCGAGCAACGCGTTTGGCAGACCCGTATCGGCAGCGACGCCGCTTTGGAGGCCGAGCTTCAGTGGCTGCGTGAGCAGGTCTACGGCGCGCGCCAAGCCAGCGTGGCGCTGGAGCAAACCGACGCGCTGGTTCGCTACTCCAGCCGCAGCGGCGATGTGTCCCAACGCAGTTTGTAAGCACCTGAATGGCATTGCAACTCGTCGGTGTCCAAGGCGCGCGGGCCCGCAAAATCCATCTGGGCGGCCGCTTGGTGGCGTCGGCTATCCACAAGACAGCAATTACCGGGCCGGCCCCCGTGGGGCCGCTGGGTCTGGTGGACGATGAGCAGGCGGATTTGTCGGTGCACGGTGGCTTGGGTAAAGCCGTCTACGCTTTTCCGGCAGCGCACTACCCGTTCTGGCGCGAAGCCCGCGTGCAAGCCGGGGTGGCGGGTCTGGACGATGCGCTGCATTACGGCAGTCTGGGCGAGAACTTGACGCTGGGCGGGCTGGTCGAGGCCGATGTCTGGATTGGCGATGTCTTGCAGTTCCCCGACTGCGCGCTGCGAGTGACCGATCCGCGTGAACCCTGTTCCAAATTCAACGCCGCCATGGGCTTTAGCGGCGCGTCTAAGCTGATGGCGCAGACCGGGTATTGCGGTTTTTACTTGGCGGTGGATACGCCGGGTAGCGTGCAGGTGGGGCAGACGTTTGAGTTGATTCCCGGGCCGCGCCAAATGGGAATTCCTGAGCGCTTCAAGGCCCGGATGTACAAGCACTTGCGCTGATTTCCAGCACGCCCAGAAAGGGCCGGGCGCTCTGCGCTTTACGCGCCCACGTTGCATTCGCGGCGCAGCAGCGCCAGCGCATCGTGCAGCGCGTAATCCAGATCGCTGCGCAGCGTGGGCAGCGCGTCTTCGATAAACACGTCCCACATGGCCAGGTAATCGTCGCGAAAATCAGGCGGCGCATGGCTGCGGATGAAGTCGGCAGCCAGCTGCGCGTCGAGGCCGGTTTTGCGGATTTTGCGGACCAGCGTGGCGGCTTGTTTTTCGCTTAGCAAGGTCTTGGCTTTATCTCCTGCCGACAGGGTCAGAAAAACCGTCATCAGAGGACCTTCATCTGTAAGGTTGTTCGTGACGTTTTTCCATTGTTTGCTGGTGTGCCGGTGGTAATTGTCGATTTCGTTCATTGGATTTTCAATCCAAAAAAAGCGATTTTGTAGTCCATGTTCGCCGATAAAGACCTCCCGAACCGACAAGGTGCTGTCCATGATCCGGGGCCAGTCTTTCCAGATGCTTTCGCGCTGCGCCTGCAGCGTCGCAGCCCATTCGTCGGGCGCACCTTTGGGGGCCAGCAGCTTGGGCAACTCCTTGGGCTTAGCGCCGAATTTGGCGCGCAGCGAAGCGATCACTTTTTCAAAGGTCACCCAGTCGGGCATATCCGTGCGCCGGGTCATACCCATTAGCAAGCAGGTGCGGATCACGGCTTCTGCATCCGGGCCTTCTTCTAAGAGCGCGTCGTAATCCATGCCGCGCTGCTCAGCCAGCCACAGTGCCGCGTCAATGGTGTGCGCCACGGTCTGGCGCTTGGCCAGCTCGGTCTGGTATTCGGGTACCAGCGTGGCGTCGGGCTTGAGCGTCCAGCGCTCCAGCGCGGGGATCTGTTCGTCCTGAAAACCGCGTCCTTCGTGCATGCTGAAGTGACTGTTTTGCGGCATGCCCAGCAGCGCCTTGAGTAGGTCCGATCCCGCTTTGGAGCGCGAGAGCAACGAATGGTCGCGCAGCAATTCAGCCGCCACGCGCAGGTCGCCGCCGCTGGCGAGTTGCAGGTGCAGGCTGATCAGGTTGACCATGCGCTCTTTGGCTTTTTCCAGCTCCGGGCGCAGGTACTCTGTGCCGAAGTAGCGCGCAATTTGCACCATGCCTTTGGGTGCTTCGGCGCGCATGGCGGATAGCTTGTCCGCATCCAGCAGCCGGTGTTGCACGCCGTAGGCCAGCGCTTTGGCAAGGAAAGGGCGGGCGTCAAAAACGGCAATGCCGCTGGCGCCTGCAGGCGTTGGCGCATTCAAATGGCAGATTCCTCGTCGGCTTCGAGCGCGGCCGGCGTGGCTTTGCCCCGGTCGGTGTCTTTGGTCTCGACGCGGCCATCGTCTTCCAATGCTTCAAATTCTTCGCCCATGCCGCGTTCAAAGGCCCGCGCTTTGGCGCGCAGCACCAGCAGCATTTCAATAAACAGGTCGGGCAACTGGTAGCGCAAGGTGAAGGCCATTTGCATCCAGTCCTGGTCGCAGACCTCGTCTTCGTCCAGGCGGGGTTTGGCGTAGGTATTGGCGTAGAGTTCGTCTTCGCTGAGCACTTCGCCATCATCTTCGACCGTGTCAAACAGGCCGCTGCGGGCAAAGGCCTCGATGCGGCTCCAGCGCTCGGTGAAGTAATCCGCCAGCGCCTCGCTGCCGCCCTCCAAGTCGCCAATTGCGGTCAAAAACTCCACCGCCTGCGCGCCGTTATCCCGAAAAATCACCGAATTCATCATGCCGCGCAAGTGACTGCGGGTGAGGTCTTTGTACTGCTTCTCGATCACCACCGCATGGGCAAACTGCGCGGGCGTGACCATCATGTTGATGATGGAGCCTTTGGAGTCGTCGTACTCGCGCATCACCGCCAGCACGTCTTTGGGCGGCAGCTGCTCCAGCACGACCATCAGCGCGCCGTCGCCCTCGGCGTCGGCCAATTCCGACAGCGCCGCCTCGGCGCCGCTGATGTCACCGGCGGCTATCAGGGCCTGGGTTTTGGCAATCAGGGCGAGTTGGTTCATGGTAGGCTCCTTGTCTGTCTATTCTTTGCGGTCAAAGCCCTGCGACTCCATCCAGGCCTGGCCAGCCGCTTCTTGCTCGCGGGCTTCGCGCTCGTCGGCGTCTTCGGGTTCCTCGTCGCCCTCGGGCTTATCAGCGTCTTCGTTATCACCGTCGGTGTCGTCATCGCCGCTGCGGGCGGGGCGCGCGCTGGGGTGGCTGTGCATGAACTCCAAGCCTGCGGCCACGGCCAGCAGCCATTCGCCCTCCGCCTCCTTCAGCACCGCATCAGCCAGTGGCTGCGCCCAGGGCTCCAGCGCTAGCGCCGCGCCCAGTGCGTCCCACGCGGGAAAAGACTCGGACTCGGTGGCCAGCAGCTGGTGCATGGCTTCGGGACGTACGAAGCGAAATGCCTGGTGGAACACCACGCTGACCATCTCCGGGCTAGCCGCCATCATCTGAACCAGAAAAGGCAGTTCCTTGCGGCGCTCGGCCAGGTGCTTTTTCAGCACATGCTTGCCGTCAGAGTCAAAGCTCAGGTCGTGCAGCTCGGCCTCATAGGCTTTGCGCAGGTCAGAAAAAAACGGGGTAGGGTGCATACAGGGGGACGCCGGCAAAGGCGCAGTCAGGGGGCCGCTTCGACCAAAGGATCGAAATAGGCATTCCAAATAGATTGGGCGGTTTCCAGCGGCTTATCGAGCAGGTTGCGCTTGCGGTTGGCGTCATACGCCGCCCGCCGGTCGGCATCGGCCAAGACCTCATAGGCCTCTTGCACCGCACGAAAGCGGGCAGGCGCATCGGGGTCACTGTTGCGGTCCGGGTGGTACAGCGCCGCCATCTGACGGAAGGCCTTTTTCACATCCGCCAAGGCAGCGTCGCTGCGCAATCCCAGCGCGGTGTAGTGGTCAGTCATGGAAGCATTTTGCCGTATGGGCACTTGACCTAGGTCAACACCCCCCAGCCCCCAAGTCCCTAGCATGCGCCGACCTATGTTGGGATGTGTATGGATGTTGCGCTATCGAAGCCGGGCTATTTGCTGGATCTGACGCGGGCCAGCGGCCTGCGGACTTGGGACCTGAGGGGTAGGGAGTTGTTGCCGGTGGTGCAGGGTGGCATGGGTGTGGGCGTGTCGGCTGGGCGGCTGGCGGGGACCGTGGCGGCGCTGGGGGCGATGGGTACGCTTTCCTCGGTGGACTTGCGGCGGCTGCACCCGGACCTGATGGCGCAGACCGGTCACTTGGACAAAGAGCCGGACGCGGGCGACACCATCAACGCTGCCAATCTGGTGGCGTTGGACCGCGAGATCAAAAAGGCGCTGGCCCTGGCTGGGGGGCGGGGCGTGGTGGCAGTGAACGTGATGAAGGCGATCAGCGGCTACACCGACCATGTGCGCCAGTCGCTGGAAAGTGGCGCGCAGGCGCTGGTGGTGGGGGCCGGTTTGCCGCTGGACCTGCCTGAACTGGCCACCGGCTTCCCCGATGTGGCGCTGATTCCCATTCTGTCGGACGCGCGCGGCGTGCAGCTGGTGGTGAAGAAGTGGGAGAAAAAAGGGCGCTTGCCCGACGCCATCATCCTGGAGCACCCGCGCCTGGCCGGCGGGCATTTGGGAGCGGCGCGCATTGCCGATATCCAGGACACGCGCTTTGATTTTGAGGTGGCGGTGCCCTTGGTGCTGGAATTTTTTAAGACCATGGGCATCGAGGGACGCATCCCTTTGATAGCGGCAGGCGGTATCAACTGCCACGCTGATATTGCCCGGCTTCAGACGCTGGGCGTGCAGGCGGTGCAACTGGGCACTGCGTTTGCGGTCACCGAAGAATGCGATGCGCACCCGAACTTCAAGCAGGTGCTGGCCCGCGCCAAACCCTCCGATATGGTCGAGTTCATCAGTGCCGCAGGGCTTCCCGCCCGCGCGGTGCGCACGCCCTGGCTGGCGCGCTACATCCTGCTGGAAGACAAGCTGAAAAACGTGGCGCACAAAAAGAAGAAATGCAATATGTCCTTCGACTGTCTGGCGCACTGTGGCCTGCGCGACGGCACGGCGGCCATGGGCCAGTTCTGCATCGACAAGCAATTGGGACACGCCTTATCCGGCGAGGTCGATAAAGGCCTGTTCTTCCGGGGCGCTGCGGCGCTGCCCTTCGGCGCGGAGATCCGCCCGGTCCAGGACTTGATGGCGTATTTGCTGGGCAATGGGGTGGCCGCACCGGGGTAGTCGGTCGGAAAAGATCAAAGCCCTGCACCGTTCGCCATGAGGGGTAAACCCCTATAGTTGGACGATGTTCGACCGCCTGTTCCGTTTTTTTGAGTCCCGCATTCAGGCCACCGAGCCCCCGCCGCCGGGTGCACCGCCGACTGGATTGCTGGCTTTTTACGGGTACTTTGTGGGCCAGAACCGGGGCATTTTCGTGGCCATGTTGTTCAGTTGCCTGTTGGTGGCTTTGAGCGACACGGTGACGCCGGTCTTGATCGGTAAGCTGGTGGGTTTTTTGGGAGCGGCGGACCGGCAGGCGGCGCTGGCGCAGGCTGTGCCCATGTTGATCGCCATGGCCGTTTTCATGCTGGTGCTGCGCCCTGCGGTGGTGGTGTTGGATGCGCTGCTGCGCTTCAACACCGTGATGCCGGGCTTTACCAACCAGGTGCGTTGGCAGAACCACTGGCATGTGGTGCGCCAGAGTTGGCCGTTTTTTCAGGACGATTTCGCCGGCCGCATTTCCAACCGCGTGATGCAAACCGCCAACGCCATGCGCGAGAGCGCGGTCTCGGGTGTGCGGGCGGTTTGGTACATCGTGGTCTATGGCATCACCACCATCGTCTTGCTATGGCGGGCGGATTGGCGGCTCGCTGTGCCCACGCTGGCGTGGTTTGCCGGTTATGTGCTGTTTTTGCGCTACTTCGTGCCGCGCCTGCGCGACCGGTCCAAAAACGCGTCGCATCTGCGCTCCAAGGTGGTGGCGACGATTGTCGATATTTACGCCAACATTCTCACGGTCAAGCTCTTCGCCCGCCCCAGTGCGGAAGACCGCCATGTGCGCGGCGTGCTGCAGGCGCACCAGGACGCCATCGCTGGCCATTCGCGCGTCACCACGCAATTCATCGCCGCGCTGTGGCTGCTCAACGCCATGCTGCTGGTGGGTACTGCGGGCGTGGGTATCTGGTTGTGGCAGGCCCAAGCTTTGGACGTGGCGGTGTTTGCGATGGCGGTGCCGCTGGCCTGGCAGATCACCACCGCCGCGGGCTGGGTGTCGTGGGAGGTGGCGGGAATTTTCGAGAATATCGGTGTGGTGCAGGAGGGCATGGAATCGATTGCCGTACCCCACCGCATGGCAGACCACCCGCTGGCGCAGCCCTTGGCGGTGCCCAAGGGGGAGATCCGGTTTGATCAACTGGGTTTTGCCTACGACGCGGGACGTCCTGTGCTGCGCGATATTGGCCTGCTGATCCGCCCGGGCGAGAGGGTGGGCTTGATCGGGCGTTCGGGAGCTGGCAAGTCGACACTGGCGCATTTGCTGCTGCGCTTTTTTGACCCGGTGAGCGGGCGCATTCTGATTGACGGGCAGGACATTGCGCTGGCCACGCAGGAGAGTGTGCGCGCCAGCATCGGCATGGTGACGCAGGACACCTCGCTGCTGCACCGCTCGATTGCCGCCAACATCCGCTACGGCCGGCCAGAAGCCAGCGATGCGCAGGTGGAGGCGGCGGCGCGTAAGGCGCAGGCTTTTGAATTTATCCAAGGGCTGCGCGACTGGCAGGGGCGCGAGGGCCTGCATGCCCATGTGGGGGAGCGCGGCGTGAAACTCTCCGGCGGGCAGCGCCAGCGTATTGCCATTGCCCGCGTGATTCTGAAAGACGCGCCGATCTTGATTCTGGATGAGGCCACCTCCGCGCTCGACAGCGAAGTGGAGTTGGCGATTCAGGAGCAGCTGCTCGGTTTGATGGACGGTAAAACGGTGATTGCCATCGCCCACCGCCGTTCCACCATTGCCCGGCTGGACCGCCTGATCGTGCTCGATGCGGGCCGGATCGTGGAGACCGGGACCCACCAGCAATTACTTGCCCTGGGCGGGCATTACAGCGCGCTATGGGCGCACCAGTCGGGCGGCTTTTTACCGGATGCCTTGCCACCGAGCCCGCGCGCGGCAACCCTTTATTTGGATGGAGAAATGTGTGATGCGTAAAACTGTGCAAGGGTGCTTGCGCGCCCTGGTCTTGCTGGCGGTGGCGGTGTTGGTACAGGCGCAGACCCTCGCCGCATCGCCCGGTGGCGCGCAGTTTTTCACCGAGGTCGAAGGCATCAGCGAATACCGCTTGCCCAACGGTTTGCGGGTTCTGCTGGCACCCGATGCCTCCAAACCGACCATCACGGTCAATGTGACTTACCGGGTCGGCAGCCGTCACGAAAACTACGGCGAGACCGGGATGGCGCATTTGCTGGAGCACCTGGTCTTCAAGGGTACGGCCACGCGCGGCAACATCATGCAGGAGCTCAATCGACGTGGCATGCGCTTTAACGGCACCACCTCGTACGACCGCACCAACTACTTTGAGAGCTTCAGTGCCAGCGATGACAACCTGCGTTGGGCCCTGGAGATGGAAGCCGACCGCATGGTCAACAGCCGCATCGCGCAAAGCGATTTGCAAACCGAGTTCAGCGTGGTGCGCAACGAGATGGAGTCGGGCGAGAACAGCGCCAGCCGGGTGCTCTGGCAGCGCATGGCAGCAGCGGCTTTTGATTGGCACAACTACGGCAAATCCACCATTGGCGCGCGCACCGACGTGGAAAACGTGCGCATTGAAAACCTGCAAGCGTTTTACCGCCGCTACTACCAACCGGATAACGCCGTGCTCGTGGTGGCGGGCAAGTTTGACCGCGACCGCACGCTGGCGCTGGTGGAGTCGACGTTTGGCGCAATACCCCGGCCCACCCGCATCCTGTTACCCGCATACACGCGGGACCCGCCCCAGGACGGTGCGCGCGAGGTGCGCGTGAACCGGGTCGGCGATACGCCCCTGCTCGGTTTGCTGTACCACACAGCACCCGCCAGCCACCCGGATGCCGCAGCGATTGCCGCGCTGTCCGAGATCATGGGTGACACCCCCAACGGGCGTTTGCACAAAGCACTGGTCGAAGGCGGACAAGCGGTCTCGGTTGGGCCCTGGAACTTTGCGCTGGCTGAGGCCGGCTACATCATCTTCATGACCGAGCTGGGCAAAGAACAGCCCGCCGCAACTGCACGCAAAACCTTGCGCACGCAGCTGGAAAACCTGGCGCAGCAACCAATTAGCGCAGCCGAACTGGCGCGCGCCAAAACAGCCATGCTGGCCGATATCGAGAGCACCATGAACAGCCCGCAGTCGCTGGCGCTGCGCCTGACGGACTCGATTGCCAACGGCGACTGGCGCCTGTTCTTTTTGGCACGCGACCGGATCGAGGCCTTGCAACTGGAAGACGTGCAGCGGGTGGCGGAAAACTACTTCAAAGACAGCAACGCGACCTGGGGCGAATTCATTCCCACGTTCCAACCGCAGCGCGCCACCGTGCCTACCCCGGTAGACCTGGACCAGACCTTGCTCAGCTACAAGGGTCGCGCCGCGCTGGAAGAGGGTGAGGCTTTTGACGCCAGCCCGGCCAACATTGAGCAGCGCACCCGCCGCATCACCTTAGCCAGCGGCATGCAACTGGCGCTGTTGCCCAAGAAGAACCGGGGCGCGACCGTCATCGGTCAACTGCGGCTCAACATGGGCGACGCCGCCAGCCTGATGGGCCAGTCCGCAGCCTCCGATTTGGTCGCCGATCTGCTGATGCGCGGCACTGGTGCGTACAGCCGCGCCGAATTGGCGTCATTGCTGGAGCGGCTCAACACCCAGATGTCCGTGTCGGGCAGCGGGCAGCAGGTGATGCTGCGGTTTGAGACCCGGCGAAAGCACCTGCCCCAGGTGCTTGAACTGGTGCGCGATGTACTGCGCCAGCCGCGGTTTGCGCCCGATGAATTCGCCCGCGCGGTGCAGGAAAACGCCAGTGGCCTGGAAGCCGGGCGCAAAGACCCGAACGCCATGGCACGGCAGGCGGTGGCCCAGGCCATGGATGTCTACCCCCCTGGCGATGTGCGCGCCTCGCAAACGGTGGACGACGCCCTGGCCGAACTGCGCGCCACCACCCTGGATGATGTCAAGCGCTTCCACGCCAACTTCTATGGTGCGGACCACGCAGAATTGGCGGTGGTGGGCGACTTTGATGCGCAGGCGCTGCAGGATCAGATCGCAGCCCTGCTGGGTGACTGGAAGAGCGCGACGCGCTACGAGCGCTTGCCCAGTTTGCAGCGCCCCGAGCGGCCCAACACGCTGCTGTTGCAAGCGCCGGACAAAGCCAACGCGTTTTATCTGGCGGCGCTGCCGTTGGCGTTGCGCGATGACAGCCCCGATTTTGTGCCTTTGATCCTGGCCGATGAGGTGCTGGGCGGCGGCTCCAAGTCGCGCCTGTCTGAGCGGCTGCGCCAGCAGGACGGCATCAGTTATGGCGCGGGCAGCAGTTTGTCGGTGGGAAGTTTTGAGCCGGTGGCCATGTGGCGTTTGTATGCCCTGTATGCGCCTGACAAGCTGCCGGTTTTGCGCCGGGGGGTGGAAGAAGAGCTGGTGCGTCTGTTGACGCAGGGCATCACAGCAGACGAGATGGCCGATGCCAAAAAATCCCTGCTGGAGCAGCGCAAGCTCAGCCGAGCCCAGGACGGCTCGCTGGCGTCCGCCCTGCTCGGCCAGATCGCCACCGGACGCACCATGGCCTTTAGCGCCGCGCTGGACACCGCGATCGAAGCAGTCAGCCTGGACACGGTGAACGCCGCCCTGCGCCGCCATCTGCGACCCGACCGCCTGCTGCAGGTTTATGCAGGGGACTTTGCCAAGTCCGGGATTCAATCAGTTGCACCCGGAGTTGCAAATCCGTGATCGGGCGCTGAGGCCTTGATCCGGCATATCCCACGCGCGACATGCGCCTTTTCTGCTGCGGCAGCGGATCGTCCGTGCGATGGCGTGTCCGGCGTGCTGCACGTATGCTGCGCAGCTGCAGGTTGCGGGCGGTTTGGCGATGTCAAAGCAAGCAATTGCGCCCATGCCCCGCGCCCGGGGTCTTGTCCGGCGGACAGCCCCTAAGATGCCACGCTTTCACGTCACGGCGTGGGACCGCATTGCTACCGAATACCAACAACAGGAGACCCCATGGCCTTATCCGACATTGAAATCGCCCAGGCGGCAACGCTCAAGCCCATCATGCAGATGGCGCAAGAGCGCCTGCACATTCCGCTGGAGGCGCTGGAGCCCTACGGCCACTACAAAGCCAAGATCGACCTGAGCTGGCTGAACAAACAAACCGGCCCCAACGGCAAACTCATCCTGGTTACCGCCATCAGCCCCACCCCGGCCGGTGAAGGCAAAACCACCACCACCGTAGGCCTGGGCGATGCACTCAACCGCATCGGCAAGCGCACCGTCATCGCCCTGCGCGAACCCTCGCTGGGCCCCGTCTTTGGCATGAAAGGCGGCGCAGCGGGCGGCGGCTACGCCCAGGTCGTGCCCATGGAAGACATCAACCTGCACTTCACCGGCGACTTCAACGCCATCGCGCTGGCGCA
>CAMAQV010000020.1 GCA_945860595.1 Comamonas sp. lk | reverse complement strand
AACTGCTGACGGTGCCATTGGCGTTTTTTGTAATGCTTACGACGACGAATTTTGAAAATACGCACTTTGTCGTGCTTGCCGTGTGACAAAACTGTCACTGTCACAGTTGCGCCGGACACCAAGGGTGTTCCAACCTTCAATTCAGCGCCGTTACCGACAGCCAGAACCTGGTCGAAAACAATCTCTTGGCCTACATCCGCAGCAATCTGTTCTACTTTAATTTTTTCGCCGACAGCAACGCGATACTGCTTGCCGCCGGTTTTTATGACCGCGTACATGTGAACCTCTTCGATAGGAATACCGCAGACGGATTTCTGCAGAGCCTAAGATTATAGCCACGCAGCTCTTCAAAGGACCGCCGTCGCGGCATACCGCCCCAGGCGGCACCTATAATTTGCTGCTCCGACTCCCCGCCGAACCTGTGCCCACCATCCCCTCCAGCCCGCCAGCGGGACTCGAACTCGTAGACGCGGACATGCTTGAGGTGGACTCCGTGATCGGGCGGCGCTTGCACTCCGACGTCGCGTTGGTCGGCCAGATTTCCCAGTACATCCTAGACGCCGGCGGCAAGCGGCTGCGCCCAAAACTTTTGTTGCTGTGCTGCGGCGCGCTGGGATGCGAGGACCCGCGGCGCTGGCCCATGGCCGCAGTGGTCGAATTCATCCATACCGCGACACTGCTGCATGACGATGTGGTGGATGATTCCAGTCTGCGCCGTGGCCTCGCGACTGCCAATGCCGCCTTTGGCAATCCGGCCAGTGTGCTGGTTGGCGACTTCCTGTATTCGCGCGCCTTTCAGATGATGGTTGAAGCCAGCAGCATGCGCATCATGGAGGTGTTGGCAGAGGCGACCAACATCATTGCCGAAGGCGAAGTGATGCAGTTGATGAATATGCACAACGCCGATTTGACCCAGGTGCAGTACACCGAGGTGATCCGCTCCAAAACGGCCAAACTATTCGAGGCCAGCGCCCGCGTGGGAGCCATTCTGGCTAAGGCCAGCGCTGAACATGAAGAGGCCTGCGCCCGTTACGGACAGGCCTTGGGAACCGCATTTCAGATCATTGACGATGTGCTGGATTACACCGGCGACGCTGACTTGCTGGGCAAAAACCTGGGCGATGATCTGCGCGAAGGAAAGAATACGCTGCCCTTGATAGCCGCCATGCAAAGGAGCGGCGCGGCAGACGCGCAAATCGTGCGTCAGGCGATTGAAAACGGTGACGCAAGCCAGCTTGGCGCAGTGGTTGCCATCGTTCAGCGCACCGGCGCGATAGCCGTTGCGATGGAGGCGGCCCAGGCCCAGGCAGCACTGGCGATAGCTGCCGCTCGCCAATTGCCCAATAGCGTTTACAGCGACTGCTTGTGCCAACTGGCGCAGCAGTCGGTGTGCCGCACCACCTGAGGCCGCTGACGCGCCCGAAACCCGCTCAATGCTTGGGCTTGGCCTCCGGCTTTGCGCCATGGCCGGCCGGCGCTTCTTCTTTCTTATCTTTGGGCTCTTCGCCCTCTTTAGCCGGCCGCACCACAACGATCTTGCACTTGGTTTTGGCTTTTGAATTCAGTGTTGCAGGCATCTCCTCACACACTTTTTCCACCTTGTAGGCAAGGGCTGACCCCGCCTGCAACACCAGACACATGGCCATGCAGTGCAGCCATAGCGCCTTTACCGAACCATTCAAAGGAATGTGCATACCGATCAATCCTTGCAGTTGTCTACCGCGCCCCGATCATCCGGGCCTACCGGAGTAGCTATTGTTCAACATGGACGAAAAGCGCGCAAGTGCGCGCAACCATCACGCATCCAAGCGCCGCACAGACTGCCCAGCCAGCGACTGCATCTGAGCCGCGCTCACCATATGGGGCGCAATTTCCGCCAGCGGCATGACGACAAAAGCACGCTGCCACATCCTGGGATGGGGAATGTGCAGATCGCTGCGCGTCAGCTGGAGCTCGCCATAGAGGAGGATGTCCAGGTCCAGCGTGCGCGGCGCGTTGCGATAAGGGCGCAATCGGCCGGCCTGCTGCTCAATCGCTTGTAAAGCGGCTAGCAGCGCATCCGGACTCAGCGCGGTCCAGACCTGAACCACCGCATTGACGTAATCCGGCCCGTCGGCGTCCAGCGGCGCACTGGTGTACAGCGACGAGGAGGCACGCCACTCCGTCTGCGGCAGTGCTGCCAGATCCTGGACTGCTTTGCGCACCGCAGCCCGGGCGTCGCCCAGATTAGCCCCGACGCCCAGCGTTGCCAGCACCCGATCTGGCATGCTCACGCGGACGGTGGCACGCCGCCCATGGAACCCTCGCCCGCGCCGCCCTTGCCTGACGTGCGACGACGCCTACGCCGCTTCTTGGGTGCATCGCCGTCCAGGGCCATACCGGTGACGGCGTCCTTCGCCTCACCCGAGCCCCCGGTCTGACGCGCTGCGCGCTGGGCTACGGCCTCGTCTTCGGGCGGCGGTGCCCGCTGCACCCGGGGGGCACGCGGGCGCTTGGCCTGTTCCTGGCGCAGCTGTTCGACCAGGTCTTGCTGGATGTCGGCGTCGCCCGTACTGAATTCCTGCCACCAGTCCACCAAGGCTTCGTCCACCTCACCGGTGTCGGCGCGCAGGCGCATGAAATCAAAACCGGCCCGAAAGCGCGGCTGGTCCAGCAAGCCAAAAGGCGCACTGCCCGTGCGCTTCTCAAAGCGCGGCTGCAACAGCCATATCTCGCGCATGTCGCCCGCCAGCTTGCCCCGCCCGGAGACGTCGCCGATGCGCTGATCAAAGACACCCTCGATCGCATCCTGCAGGGCCGGGTGGCTGTGTTGCCGCTCGTTCAAGCGGGCATTCCAGCCATCGCGCACATCGGGCCAGAGCACACAAGCCAGCAGAAAGCTCGGAGCCACGGGTTTGCCCTCGCCGACCCGGCGGTCGGTATCGAGCAATACGGCATTGACCAGCGGCAGCGCCGCGCGCTCGACCACCAGGTCCAGGAGGGGATAAATACCCCGCGCCACGCCCAGCGTTTGCAGCTGCGCGATGGAAGCGAGCGAATGCCCTGTCTGCAGCAGTTTGAGCATCTCGTCAAAGAGGCGGCTCTGCGGAACATCGTCCAGCAGTTTTTTAGACTTGACAATCGGCGCGGCGGTCTTGGCCTCCAGTTTGAAGCCCAGGTGGCTAAGCTTGGCGGCGAAGCGCACTGCACGGATGATGCGCACCGGATCTTCGCGGTAGCGGGTCACCGGGTCGCCAATCATGCGCAGGGTCTTGCTTTTGGCGTCCTTGAGGCCGCCGTGGTAGTCCACAACCACCTGCGTGGCAGGGTCGTAGTACATGGCGTTGATGGTGAAGTCGCGCCGCACGGCGTCCTCTTCCTGCGGACCCCAAACGTTGTCGCGCAGGACGCGGCCGGTGGAGTCCACCGCGTGTTGCATACCGGCCAATTCGCTGCGGCTGGTTTTTTCGTTGCCTGCCACCTGCTCGGCGGCCGCGTTATCGAGATAGGCGCGAAATGTGGAGACCTCAATCACCTCATGCTCACGGCCGCGCCCATAGACCACATGCACGATCCGAAAACGCCGTCCGATGATGAAAGCCCGGCGGAAAAGCTGCTTGACCTGCTCGGGCGTGGCATTGGTGGCCACATCAAAATCCTTGGGCCGCAAACCCAGCAGCATGTCGCGCACCGCACCGCCAACGATGTAGGCCTCAAATCCGGCTCCCTGCAAGGTGCGCACTACGTTGGCGGCGCGCTCGTCGACCATGGCCGGATCAATGCCATGGGTGCTGGCGGGCACATCCACACGCTTGCCAAACCGGGACTTGGTGCCAGCGCCCGCTTTGCCCAGAAGTTTTTCGATGAAGTTTTTTATCATGGTGTGTGGTGGTGCGCCCGGCAGACCCGCCCGCGCCGGACGTGGCGCAGTTTCAATGGTCTGCGCCAAAAAGATCCAGTATGCGCCACCCGCGATTCTGCGCGATGGCACGCAAAGACTCGTCCGGGTTGGTAGCCACGGGGTTGTTGACACGCTCCAGAAGGGGCAAGTCGTTGATGGAGTCGGAATAAAAGCTGCTGTCCACGTCAGCCCAGCCCAGCCCTTGACCGCTGAGCCAGGACTCGATGCGGCGCACCTTGCCCTCGCGAAAACTCGGCACTCCCCGCACCAAGCCTTTGAACCAGCCGGTGGCTGCATCACGCTGCAGGTCCACCGCCATGACCAAATCGGGGCCGAACAGGCGCGCCACCGGGCTGGCTACAAATTCATTGGTTGCCGTGATCACAATGGTGGTAGCACCTTGCTTGCGGTGTTGCTGCACCAGCTCGACCGCCTGCGGGCGAACTGCGGGGGAGATGATTTCCTGCAGGTAGCGCGCATGGGCCGCTTCGGCTGCAGTCTGGCCCTGGGCCAGAAACGCGGCGGTGGCAAATGCCACGTAGGCATCAATGTCGAGCGTTCCGGCGCGGTAATCGCGGAAAAACTGATCGTTGCAGCGGTCAAACTCTGCGGGGTCAACCCAACCCAAACCCGCCGTAAAACGGCCCCAGGAGTAGTCCGAATCCAGCGGCAAAAGGGTGTGATCGAGATCGAACAAGGCGATCTTCTTGCGTGTCATAGGCTTTCCAACATGGTTTTTATGAAGGGAATGGTAATCGCGCGCTGGGTTTGCAGCGCGTAATGGTCCAGCGCTGCGAGCAAAGGCATCAGGCTGCCCAGGTCACGGCTAAAACGGTGCAACACAAAGTCCAGGACCTCGTCGCCCACAACCAGGCCACGCGTCTGCGCGCTGTCGCGCAGCACGGTACGCACCTGTGCTTCGGTGAGCGGCTGTAAGAGAAAAATCTGTCCGCCCCCAAGCCGGGTGCGCAGGTCCTCGCGTAAAGCCAGTGCCGGCGGCAGCGCATTTCCGGTCGAAAACACCGCCCGCTGGTAGCTCTGTGCGTTGACAAACCAATTGAAGGCGACATGCTGCCGCGGCGCATCGAAGGCATGAACGTCCTCCAGGATGACCGCAGACCAGGCAGGGTCAAAGGCCTCTGTAAGCGGGGATTCAGGCCCCATCAGACCAACCGCTTGGCCTTTGAGGCGCAATGCACCTGCCAGCGCGCCCATCAGATGCGACTTGCCGCTGCCTGGCGCGCCGGCAAGGTACACACCCACAGATGAAGGGGCGACACCGGCCGCATCGGCATCCAACCACTGCCGCAGATGGCTCAGCACATCGGCGTTAGGGCCGGGGAAAAAGTTGTCGAGGGTGGGAATCAGCGGGGTGCCGATATCCAGAGGAATTTGCTGCATCAGATGATGGTCTGCGCCATAGGGCCGGGCTCAGGGCCGGTCCACGCGGGCAGCGTGGCTGTCCCCAAACTCCCCCGTTACGCGGCGAAGGGCAACCACCAGAACCGCGCTGGCTGGCAGGGCCAGCACCACACCGACGAAGCCGAACAATTGCGCAAACGCCATCAGCGCAAAAATCACGGCCAGCGGATGCAGCCCGATACGCTCGCCCACCAACCGGGGAGTCAGGACAAAGCTCTCCAGTACCTGCCCCAGCCCGTAGACACCGCCCACCACCAGCAGCGCGTACTGCAGACCCGGATCGGCAGCGAACTGCAATATGCCAGCCACCAAAGCCAAGGTCAAACCCAACGCAAAACCCACATAGGGCACAAACACGGCCAGGCCGGTGAATACCCCGATCGGAATGGCCAGATCCAACCCGAAAACCGACAATGCCACCGCGTAGTACACGCCTAACGCAGCCATGACCAGCAGTTGTCCGCGTAAATACTGACCCAGCACCGCGTCGGCCTGGGTGAAAAACCCGTCCATCACAACGCGAAAACGCAGCGGTGCCAGGGCACGGACATTCGCCAACAGAGCGTCCCACTCCAGCAGCAGGTAAAACACCACCACGGGAATCAGCAGGACGTTGCTGATGAAGGCCACGGCCAGGCTGCCGCCCATCTTGAGCGAGTCCAGCAGCAAGGTGAGCAGGGATTCAACATTGGCGTTCAAATAGGTCATCACGAACGCCTTAATAGCCACCTCATCCACAGCCACTTTGATGCCGTAGTGCCGAAGCAAAGGCTGCACATGGGCATTGAGTGCGGTGAGCAAGCCGGGTACCTGGTCACGCATGAGCGGAACCTCGACTGCCAGTATGGGAAAAATCATCAGCGCCAAACCTGCGGCCAGAAGCAGGAAAACGGTTTCCACGACCAGCACGGCAAACCACCGTCCCGGCGTGCCGCCGCACACCCGGGCTAGCGCGTTCACCGATGGGTTGAGCACATAGGCCAGTACCGCCGCCATGGCAAAAGGGGCGAGTACCGGGGCCAATAACCAGACCGCCACAACCACACCTAGCAAGGCTGCGGCCCACATAGCGGTGGACTTTGTACTTTCCATCATGATTGGGTTGAAGGTTGAGGGGGGCAATGTGTCAACCGACGACACGCCGCAGATGCTGCACCTTGTCGGCAATGCGGTCCATATCCGCCAGGTCTTCCGTGTGCACCAAGTAGCACTCCAAGTCGGCCAAGGCGCGGTCATTCTGCCCCATTGCCGCGTGGGCAAGGCCACGGTCGCGGTACTCGGACCAGGCGTGGGGCATCAGGACCACCAAGCGCTCCTGCACGGCCAACAGGCGCGGCCAGTCGCTTGCCTGCTGGTAAATCTCTTTCAAGTTGCGCAGCATGCGCGCCAGGATATCCCGCTCGGGCGCGGCCTGCAGATAGAGCGACAGTGGCGTGTCCTGCGTGTCGGTCAGGCCAGTGCGGCGGCGATAGGGAAGCAGCATCTCCTCAAGGTGTTCACGGCCCAGGGACTCACCGTTGAGCGGGTCGACCACGGCCAAACCCAGCGGCAACTTGACCTTGATCAGGAAATGACCGGGAAAACACACGCCATGCGCGGGCAAACCCAGGGAGCGGGCCAGTTCCAGCCAAATCAGCGCCAGAGAAATCGGGATACCGACCCTGCGCTCCAGCACTTCATGGATGAAGCTGTTGGACGGGTCGTAATAGTCATTGACATTGCCGCGAAAACCCAGATCCTTGTAAAAGAACCGGTTCAGGGCACGCAGGCGAGAAAGGGTTGACTCATCCCGCGCAATCCTGCGGTGCAGGCGCTCCACCAGATGGTCGACGGTTGACAGCGCCGCCTGCACATCGAGCTCGGGGTATTCGTCCTGTGCGATACAGGTAGCGGCCTCCAGCAGCGGCAGCTCATCATCGGACTCCACCAGCGACTGGAAATAGTCCAAGGGGCTCGGAACATCAAAAGACAGGTGCATGCCGATTTATAGCCGTAATTTGTTCCACCGGGCTGGGGCGCCGAGCCTATTTCTGTGAAGCCTCGGGCCTCAGGAACTGCCGCACATCCAATCCCAGCACCCGCACCACGAGCAGGTACAGAACAGCACCACCCCCAACCACGCCCAGCAGCGTACCCATGCGCGCAACAGCAGGCATACCCAGCCAATCAAACCGGGTGGTCGCCCACCACAAAAAAACACCTAATACACCGCAGCCTGCCAGCACCCGAACACCAAACAGCCCCCAGCCGGCACGGGCGCTGTAGCTACCCCGGCGACGCAGACCGTACAGCAGCCATCCCGCATTGACCAGCGCCCCGATGCCAATCGACATGGACAGGGCGGCGTGGGCCAACAGGGGAACCAGCCACCAGTTGAGCAACTGGGTGAGCACCAGAACCACCACCGCGATCCGCACCGGGGTGGTGGTGTCCTGGCTCGCGTAATAGCCCGGAGCCAGCACTTTGATTGCCACCAAACCCACAAGCCCGATGCCCCAACCGGTCAAGGCCAGCGCAGTCTGGTGCACGTCGAAATCGGTGAACGCCCGGTAATGGAAGAGAACCGCCACCAGCGGCTCGCCGAACACCAGCAAGGCCACCGCGCAGGGCATGGCCAGCAGGACTACGATGCGCAAACCCCAGTCGAGCAGATCGGAATATTCCCGTGTATCGCCACTGGCGCGTGCTGCGCTGAGCTGGGGCATCAACACCACACCCAGGGCCACGCCCAACATGGCAGTGGGAAATTCCATCAAGCGGTCCGCGTAGCTGAGCCAGCTCACGCTGCCGGGACGCAGGTGGGAGGCGATCTGGGTATTAATCAGCAGCGATATCTGCGCCACGCTGACCCCCAGCAAGGCCGGCGCCATCAAACGCACAATGTCCCGGGTTGCCGGATCGGCCCAGCTGCGCCGCAGTCCGCCCCAGGTCCAGGCCAAGCGGGGAAACACGCCAATCGCGCGCAGAGCCGGGATTTGCACGGCGAGCTGCAGCACACCACCGGCCATCACCCCCACGGCCATCGCAAAAATCGGCTCGATACCATGTACCTGCAACTGCGGGGCCAGACCCCAGGCGGCGGCAATCGTGCACAGATTGAGCAACACCGGTGTGGCCGCCGGAACCGCAAAGCGCCGGTAGGTGTTGAGCACGCCAGAGGCCAGTGCCACCAGCGACATGCAGCCGATGTAGGGAAACATGAAGCGCGTCATGAAAACCGCAGCGCTGTAGCCGCGCGGATCCTGCTGCAAGCCGCTGGCCATGGCCCACACCAGCACGGGCGCGGCCACCACCCCCGCCACACACACCAGCAACAGGACCCAGACCATGACGCTGGCAACAGCGTCCACGACAGCCTGGGTGGCTGCATGCCCTTCGCGCGCATGGGTTGCGGCCAACACCGGGATAAAGGCCTGGCTGAAAGCGCCCTCGGCGAACAGGCGGCGAAACAAATTGGGGATGCGAAACGCCACATTGAAGGCGTCAGTCATGGCGCTGGCACCAAACGTTGCCGCAAGCAGCGACTCCCGCACCAGGCCGGTCACACGCGAGAGCAGCGTCCATAAAGAGACGGTTGAAGCGGCGCGTAGAAGGTTCACGCTCCGAGTTTAGCGGTGGCACCAGCGGATACGCGGTAGGCCAAAGGTATACTCATAGGCTTTGCTGGCAACATCCTCAGACACAAGGAACACAATTTATGGCATCTGGAAAACCCAAGAAAAAGAACCCGCGCCTGGCGTCGGGCCGCAAGCGCGTCCGTCAGGACGAGAAGATCAACGCCGCCAACACCTCGCTGCGCTCCAAGTACCGCACCGTTGTCAAGAACGTTGAAAAAGCGGTTCTGGCTGGCGACAAAGTCAAAGCCACCGAACTGTTTAGCAAGATGCAGGCTGTCGTGGACACCGTAGCTGACAAAGGCATCTTCCACAAAAACAAGGCAGCCCGTGACAAGAGCCGCCTGGCCACCAAGGTGAAAGCCCTGGCATTGGCCGCCTGATTTTCAGGCATATCGCACGAACCCCTAAGCGGGTTCGCCGTTTGTAACGGGTGCGCTACCAGCAAAGCAAAAAGCCGTCGCAAGACGGCTTTTTTGTGGGCGCCTGTTGCTCAATCGGGGCGCGAGCAGGGCGCTGGAGGGGCCCTACATGAGGGCTATTGGCCCAGCTTGAACCGGAAGACCTGGGTGGCGAGCACCTCCGTACCGTCGGCCTTGCACTGGTATTTGCGGATCGCCTCACGCACCTTGTCGTGGAATACACGCGGGCCGGACAGAATTTTCACCGACTGCACCGCGCCGTTATGGATAGCAATCTGCGCAGTGACCTGCCACTCGTCCCCCTGCTCCCGGTACACCCCGGATGGCATCTCCGGCGCAACCTGTACCGGGCAGGCCACGGCAATCGCGCTGGACACCGGCGTTGCGGTGGATTCAGGGGTAGGGCTGCGGTTTGGCGTCGAGCCAAGACCGGCTTGAGTAGGCACAGCGGACCGCTCTGGATAGGCCGTCGGGGCAGTCGCAACGCTGTCCGTTCGGGAACCTGGTCCGGCCACTTTTGTCGGTTGCAGCGCACCTGTTGGTACCGGCTCTGGATGTGTCCGTACGGAAGCCGCGCGCGATTCCGAGGCTGGCGCGGGCATATGGGGCGCTGTCGCTATTGGCGCTACATCCCGCGCTTGGAAGGCTGCCGCGGGAAACTGCGATGCCGCAGCAACCCGCTCCGGCACCACCACAGGCGCGGCCACGCGCGACTCACGTACGACCAGAGGCACTGGGGGTCGCGGTGGCGAGGCGCGATCTGGGGGCGCCACAGGCACCTGAACCGCTGGATCAATCGGCGGCACAATCAGCGTCTCTTTCGGAGGGACTGGCAAGCCTGGTGACGGGTTCGTGGTTGCCGTTGGCAGAGGCACTGACGGCGCAAGCGGCGCTTGCGATGGTGACGGCGTTGGGCGCGCCAGCGGGATGGGCAGCGGCGCAGACTCTGGGGTTTGACCTGCAGGGGGTGGCGGGACGGGCTTGGGCGCAGAGGCCGAATGCCGGACCGAAGGTATGGGCGGGTCCGGAGGCTGCGTCCGAGCAGGGACAATCTCGACCTCCTGAATCAGCAGGGTTTGCAAGACAAGGTCCTGCGGGTTCAATGTCGAGCCGGAACCCGTCACCAGTGCCCACAGCACCGCCCCGTGCAACAGCAGCACCAGCGCCCCGCCCGGCGCCCGGTACGCGCCATCACTAAACTGGTAGCGCATCGCCGCAGGCATCACGGTGCCGCGCGCTCTACACCGACCACAGCGACCCGGGGCAAACCATTCGCGCGGGTGGCAGCCAGAACCTGGATAAAAACCCCATACGCAGCCGCACGGTGGGTACGAATCTGCACCGGGGGTGCCTCGGGCGCACGCGCCAACTGCGCCAGGTGTTCGTCCAGTTGCGCCGCCGTGACCTGCCCTCCCCTCCAGAGGATGCGGCCGTCCGCATCAATGTCGATAGCAATTGGTGCAGCTGCTACGGACGGCGCTGTCACGGCAGGCCCAGGCAGTGACATTTTGACCGCGTGGAGTTGCACGGGAATGGTGATGACCAACATGACCAGCAGTACCAGCAGAACGTCGATCAGCGGGGTCGTATTGATATCGAGCATCCAGGCAGGCTCGTCGGCATCGGTGCGAGGCAAACCCAAGGCCATGGCTGTGCGGGTGGCTAGTTCAGCGGGGCGGGTTCGGTGACGAAGGACACCTTGGCAATGCCCGCGCGTTGGCAGGCCAACAGCACCTGTCCCACCCCTTCAAAACGGGCCTGGTGGTCACCCCTGATCTGCACCTCCGGTTGCTCCACACGGGAAGCCACATCGCGCAAGCGACGCAGCAGGCTGTCGGCATCCGGCACGGGGCTCTCGAACCAGAAAACCTGGCCCGCCCGGTCCACGGAAATAATGATGCTGTCGGGGCGAGACTGGCTGGCCGCTATGCGATCCTGCGGCAATACCAGTTTTACTGAGCTGGTGACTACCGGTATGGTGATCAAAAAAATAATCAGCAACACCAGCATCACGTCAACCAAGGGCGTGGTGTTAATGCCAGCCAGTAAAGCGCCCCCCCGGGCACCTTCACTCAGGTCATCCTCCAGGGTAAACAGAGGCTTGCCCACCCGCTTAGACCTCAGTCTGCGCAGCCGTCATCGCCGCATGCAGGTCATTGGCAAAGGCACGCACCTCCGTTATGGCCAGCTTAGTGCTGCTGAGCGACCAGTTGTAGGCAAGTACCGCCGGCACGGCTACCGCCAGGCCCATGGCCGTCATGATCAAAGCTTCGCCCACAGGGCCCGCCACCTTGTCAATGGACGCCTGGCCCGACATGCCGATAGCGGTCAGTGCGTGGTAGATACCCCATACGGTTCCAAAAAGTCCGATGAAGGGCGCAACCGATCCCACGGTCGCCAGAAAAGCCAGCCCACTTTGCAGTTCCTGCTGCACAGCCTCGACCGCCCGCTGCATGCGCATCGCAACCCAATCCTGCCGCGAAACGCGGGCCAGCAAACCGCCTTGCGGCTCCATCGCTTCCAGAGCTGCTGCAGCAACAAATCGGAAGGGGCTGCGTTTATCCAGACCGTCAACCCCTTGCTGCACGGTGTTGGAACGCCAAAAACTGACCCGTGCGGCTCGGCCATAGGCCTGCATAGTCCGCAAGCCCAGCCATTTCAGCAGCAGGATGTACCAACTACCCAGGCTCATGAGCAGGAGCACAAGCAGCACGGCTCTCGTCACCGCGTCGGAGGCGGCCCACAAGGCGGCAACACCGTACGGGCTATCCACAGAAGCCATCAGAGTGCATCCTTATCGATAAGCTGCAAGCCGTTATCACGCGCGAAATTGACACAAAAATCCCAAGCCATGACATCGTAGTCTCGCAAATCGGCGTGCAGGATGACGCAATTAACGCCCTGCACCGCACTGGGTACGCACCAAGGCGAATAGCCCAGGTGGTTGCCCGGCATGTTGCCGCCGGGACGGAACTGGCTCATGACACCGGCTAACCGTTCAGCCCAATCGCTGGGGCGGAAGGTTTTGCCGTCCGAAGTTTTACCCAGGATATACAGAACGGTAGAAGGTGGGGGAGCCATAGACGGAAACGGCTTGCAGCGAAAACACACAACGCCGCTGCGCAAGCCGCGGGATTCTACCCGTGGCCCCTAGAATGCGGCCTCCCCGCACCGGTCGCAATCGGCGCGGTTTCACTCTGGAGCACCCCCCAATGAGCAGTACTGTGAGCGCAGCCGCCCCGTCGTCCCCGCATGTGATGAACACCTACGGGCGATTGGCTATGGCGGTGTCACACGGACAGGGTTGCCGGGTCTGGGATGTCAACGGACGCGAATACCTCGATGCTTTGGGTGGCATCGCGGTCAACACGCTGGGCCACAACCATCCGGATCTGGTGCCGGCCTTGCAAGAACAGCTTGGCAAAATCATCCACAGCTGCAACTATTACCACGTTCCTTTGCAAGAGCAGCTTGCGGCCAAACTGGTCGCGCTCTCCGGCATGCGCAATGTGTTTTTTTGCTCCACCGGCTTGGAGGCCAATGAAGCCGCCATCAAACTGGCGCGCAAATTCGGCCATGACAAAGGCATCGAACGCCCGGAAATCGTGGTCTACGAAAAAGCCTTTCATGGCCGCAGCATCGCCACGCTGAGCGCCACGGCCAATACCAAGATCCAAGCCGGATTTGGCCCGCTGCTTGAAGGCTTTGTTCGCGTACCCGTCAACAACATTGCCGCGTTGCGGGACGCCACTGCCAACAACCCGAACATCGTCGCCGTGTTCCTGGAAGCTGTGCAGGGTGAAGGCGGCGTTAACCCCATGCACATGGACTACCTGCGCGACGTGCGTGCGCTGTGCGATACGCGCGACTGGTTGCTGATGATTGACGAGGTGCAATGCGGCATGGGCCGCACCGGCAAGTGGTTTGCGCACCAGTGGGCGGGCATCGTGCCCGATGTGATGCCGCTGGCCAAGGGCCTGGGCTCGGGCGTACCGATTGGCGCCGTGGTTGCGGGCCCCAAAGCCGCCAGCATTTTCTCGCCCGGCAACCATGGCAGCACCTTCGGCGGAAACCCGCTGGCCATGCGCGCCGGGGTGGAGACCATCCGCATCATGGAACGCGACGGTCTGCTCGACAACGCCACGGTCATGGGACGCCACTTCACCGAGGCGCTGCAGCGCGAACTCGCGGATCAATTGGCCAGCGGCGCGGTCAAAGACATCCGTGGACGCGGGCTGATGATCGGCATTGAATTGGCGGTTCCGTGCAGCGCACTGATGCAACAAAGCCTGGACAAAGGGCTGCTGATCAGCGTCACCGCCGAGAGCGTGGTGCGTCTGGTGCCGCCGCTGATCGTGACAGCCGCCGAGGTGGACGCGATGGTGGCAATTCTTGCGCCGCTGATCCGGAATTTTCTGGCCGACGCGGGGGTGACAGCATGAAGCATTACCTGCAATTCAAGGATCTCAGCGCCCCGGAATACGCCTACTTGTTCGCACGGGCGGCGCTGATCAAACACAAATTTAAAACCTACGAAAAGCACCACACGCTGCTGGATCGTACGCTGGCCATGATTTTTGAAAAAGCCTCCACCCGCACCCGGGTCAGCTTTGAGGCAGGCATGTACCAACTGGGCGGCAGCGTGGTGCATCTGACCACCGGCGACAGCCAACTCGGTCGCGCTGAACCGATTGAGGACAGCGCCAGAGTCATCAGCCGCATGACCGATATCGTGATGATCCGCACCTTTGAGCAGACCAAGATCGAGCGCTTTGCGGCGCACTCTCGGGTCCCAGTAATCAACGGTCTGACCAACGAGTTCCACCCCTGCCAGGTGCTAGCCGACATCTTTACCTACATCGAGCACCGTGGCAGCATCGTCGGCAAAACCGTCGCGTGGGTGGGTGACGGAAACAACATGGCCAACACCTGGTTGCAGGCTGCGGATTTGCTCGGCTTCACGGTGCATGTCAGCACCCCTCGCGGCTATGAGGTGGACCAAGCGATTGCCGGCGTCCGGTCGGCCGACAGCTACCGGGTTTTTACCGACCCGCTGCAGGCCTGCAGGGGCGCGGACCTGGTGACCACGGATGTGTGGACCAGCATGGGCTTTGAGGCGGAGAACGCCACCCGGTTGCAGGCATTTACCTCCTGGCGGGTCAGCGCGGCCATGATGGCAGCGGGAGCGCCTGGTGCCCTATTCATGCACTGCCTGCCAGCGCACCGGGGCGAAGAGGTTGACGCCGAAGTCATCGACGGTCCGCACAGCGTCGTCTGGGACGAGGCCGAAAACCGCATGCATGTCCAGAAAGCCCTCATGGAATACCTGTTGCGCGGAAAGCTGAAGGAATAAGTCGACGGGGCGGTGGCTTGCGCACCGCCGCCGCCGCCGCCGATCAGCAGGATGAGGCAGATCGGGCGGCCACAGCCATCGCTTCGGACATTTTCTTCACGTAGGCATGGGTCGCTGCGGTCGGAACAAGGTATTTGGTCCGGCGATTGCTGCCCTGAAAAGTCTGCTCGATGTATCCAGCAATGCGCAATTCGTCGAGCTTGCGATGAATGGTTGTAGCACTTGCAAGGTTCGCCAAACCCATGGCCTGGCTCACCGTCAAGGCATTGCCATTCAAATGGCTGACTGCGATTTCATTCAAGAGCGCGATGGACGTCTCGTCGAGCTCAGATAGACTGCCCCTCTGAATCACATTGGCGATTTGCAAGAACCGCAGATAGAGGTTTTCCATATCAAAATTTTGTTCCCAAGGAGACATTATGGTGGATAAAAAAACGTTATCAGAATAGAATTAAACGTGCATCTTTAATGCAAATATTTCTTTCTTACCAAGACTTTCACATCCACGAACATAGAGATTCAAGTAACCCTCATGAAAGTCATCAACGCCATAAAAATGAATGCCGAAGGCTTCATCCTGGTTGGTCTGGCGTACGCTGCCATTTATTTTCTGAACAATTACTTAACTGACTTTTTGTATGTGATGCCCGGCGCCCATTTGGTGCACATACCCAGCGGTTTCAAGTTTTTATTTGTGATGATTGCCAGATGGAGTGCAGCATTGGCCATCGCCTTTGTGTCATTTATCAATGCCTACATCGTCATGTTTCAAGGCGACGCACTGCTGGATTTTCAACTGGCCTGCGCGAGCGGGCTTGCGCCCATGTTGACCTGGTTATTTTTCAAAAATCAACTCCATATTGACGACAACTTAGGCAATATGACCTTTCGCAATATCCTGGCTATGGGTGTATTTTTTGCGCTACTCAATAGCTCGATGCATCAATTAGTTCTGTTTTGGTACGGTTCACAGAGCGACTTCACCCAAGGGCTATTTGTCATGGCCGTTGGCGACATCACCGGGTTGTATATCGTCATGACTTTCATCAAGTTTGGGGCCAGGTTTCTGAAAAAACCCAAGCCGACAGAAACCGGTAGATCGTCCCATTTGTGAATCAATCAGATTCACCCAGCAAAAGCAGCAACACCTCAAACACTCTGGGCCACGCCGCTTCCGAGAATTCAACCTGCCTCCAGGTACTCCCACACCTGTGCCATAGTTTCTGTACGCGCAATCCATCCCGGGTGGTGAAATGGGTAGACGCAGCGGACTCAAAAAATTTATTTACCCTTGAAAAACAAGCAGCAGCGCGAGCTTACGCAAGGGTTAAAAAAGTGTCCTTCGCAACGTAGGAAAGCCACCCAAAATCCATCTGTCCAAGACCTCGGAATTCAACTGGAATTCGATCGGCTTGGCACTGGATCCGCCCTCGCCCATTTTTCTGTTGGGCCACTGTGCGGTGAGCCGCACTGGCCAACTCAGACGCTGCCAGTGGATGGTGTCGTGGAGAGCCGCTTGGCACTTGAGTGGAAGGGTCAATATCGCAGAATTGGCTTTCACCTTTGCGCTAATCGTAATGCGTCCACATCCGCAAAACACGCACCGTACGCTGCTCCGGAAAAACTTCGTACACCAAACGATGTTGGATGTTGATCCGTCTCGAATACGCGCCCGAGAGATCACCCACCAGCTTTTCAAAAGATGGGGGGTTTTGGAAAGGATCGCTCTCTAGGACTTCCAAGAGGGCGTGGGCTTTCTCTTTTAGCCCGCCGGCCTTTACCTTTTTCGCGTCCTTCAACGCTTGCTTGGCGTATACGACTGACCAGCTCACCACTTCAAGGCCTTGGCACTTTTATCCAGGGGTTCGGCCATTCCGGCTTTGATGGATTCCCGCATGCCGGGTACCGACAGCAGATGCAAAGTCTCTTGAATTGCACTCCAATCATCTGCAGCAATCAGCACAGCGTTGTTTCTCTTGCCCGAGATCAACACGGGCTTGTGCGAGCTTGCGGTCTCGTCCATAAGGCGATACAAATTAGCCCTTGCTTCACTGGCAGATAGTGCGTTCATAAATTTCTCCGATAGTGATTATTGTACGTAAAGTCGTACGTATTGTCGAGAATTTTTAGGGCCAGTACTTCGGAAACTTGGCTTTGCTGCAAGCAAGCTTGCCTAGGCTGCCATGGACGCTTGCCGGAACAGTGGCGCTAGTGCTGGATTGCTCTTGAATTTAATCCCAGCTTCCCATAGGTCAACGGCCTGTTGCATGCTGAGCCAACTCTCGGGCGTGCCACCCACAGCGCTGGAAATACGAATGGCCATTTCAGCGGTCACAGCCTTTTGTTCATGCAATAGATGCGAAACGGTTTGGCGACTGACCATGAGCCGATTGGCCAGCTCGACCTGGGTCCAACCAAGTTCGGGAAGGACATCTTCGCGCAACACTGCGCCGGGATGCGTGGGCTTGCGATTGGGGTTTCGTAGCGACTTCATCAGTGGTAATCCTCCAAATTTACATTTACTGCGTCTTGACCATCAAACCCAAAGGTGATCCGCCAGTTCCCGGAAACTGACACAGCGAACTCGCCTTTTCTATCGCCCTTGAGCGCATGGAATTTGAAGCCGGGTAAGTCCATGTCCTTGGCTTCGCGGGCGGCATCCAATCTGTCCAGCATCCGCTCAACATGGGCACCATGCTGTGCGGGCACGCCCTTGTAGCTGCCTTTGGTAAAGAAGAGCTCAAAACCCTTGTGCTTGAAAGTTGCGATCATCGGCGCTTATTGTAAACAGATGCTTTACTTTGTAAAGTACTGCTTGCAGAGATAAATCCCAGCCCTGCGGACGGATGGTTTAAGCCGGGAAGCTCCTGCCAGCTACCCATGTGTATGGACACCCAGCTTTCAAAGCCAACGCCAAACCAGCAAGGCGCAATGGGTCAGCGTGGGTTTTACCGCGCTCCAGCACTGGGCTGTGGTGTCAAGCAATTGAATATATCAGGGCGGATTCAACCGGTCGTCGCAACACCGGGTGACGCAACTCCATTCAAGCCAACCTATCCGCTGCCATAGTGGCCGTCATCTTGCTGTAGTGCTGCTCCAACATGCCAATGGAAGTGCCCATCTGCCGGGCCAAAGTGTGCATGTCCAAGTGCCCGTCCAAGAGGCTCATGGTGGCGTAGCTGTGACGCAGGGAATACAGGCTGCGGTTCTTGCCTGTGATGGGGTCTACACGCATGCCCGCATCCTTCAGCAGCAACTCAAATGAGGTGTGCAGGCTGGTGGGTCGAACACCCGTGCTGATGGCGAACACCCAGGCTTCACTGCCTGCACTTATGGCCTGATCCAAATTCTCACCCATGCCCTGGCGCAGGGCCAGTCGCTCAAATACGGCAATGGCCCAGTGCTTGGCAATCAGCCAGCGACTGCCTGTTTTGCCCGAAACCCAAATGCGCAAATACCGCTGCCCAGTCTTGCTGTCCACATGCCACTCCAAGTGCCGCCACTGCATGGCCATGCTCTCCCTGCCTGAGCGACAGCCCGTGCCCAGCAGTGCTTCCACGTAGTCACGCAGTAGCAGTCGCATCTCTCGGTGATTCTTGCGTTCACCCCCCTGGCTCCATTCAGCTAAAAATGCCAAGAGCTTGGCCAACTCTTCCCGGCTGAAGCCCGGACGCGCCGAACCTTTACGACCTTTACGGTTCAGTCGAGGAATGGCCACCCGGTCACTGAGCCAGCCTTGTTCAATGGCAAAGTCAATGACTCGGCTGAAAGCACTGGCGTGGTTGGCCAAGGTGCTGCTGATGGGCACGCGCCCCATCTTTTCATTTCGCCATTGCTCGTAGTGGCGCACTCGGTCAACAGTGATATTGACTAGCATGAACTTGCCAAAATAGGGCTTGAGGTAGCTGTTGATGGCCCGTATGTAGTCACGGTTGGTCTGAGGGCGGATGCCCTGCTCTATCTCCCGCTCCAAGGCTTGGATGCATAAATTGGCAATGGCATCAAAGCGTTTGGTCTGTTGTGGCAGGCCCTCCAGTTCGCGGAATCTGGCTCGGTCATAGATTTCACCCGCCACACGCCGAGCCAATTCCAGTTGACGTTGGCGGGTTGTGATGCAGCGCCAGCGGCGATCCAGCAACTTGTAACGAACCTGCCAAACACCACTGTCGGGTCGCCTGTACAGGACGACTTCCCCGTCGCGCAGGTGGTGGGTTGTCGCCCTTCTGCTCGTGAGGGTCAAGGTGGCCAGCGTTGGCGGGATAGACGCAGCGGATTGGTCTGTCCTGCCCTTTACCAGTGCCAGCTGTGAAAAATCGATTTGCTTCAAGCCCTTGGGTCCAAAAGCAAAGCTTAGTTTCAAAGTCGAGAAAAAGCGACCGAAATCTCGGCAACAAGGCGGGCTTTTGGTAGGGTCGACCGTGCATCCTCCGTGACCAGCCCCTGACCCCCTCACCCCTATGCCATAATTTCTGCCATGCGTCATTCAGCCCGGGTGGTGGAATTGGTAGACGCAGCGGACTCAAAATCCGCCGCCGCAAGGCGTGCCGGTTCGATTCCGGCCCCGGGCACCAGAACAGGCCGCAAGACTTCCCTGTCTTGCGGCTTTTTTTGTGTCTTCTGCGGGCGCGCGGTCTATGCGCCATGCGTTGCGCTGGCGGAATGAATTGTCGGCATCCAATTTAAAGAATTGCCAAAACAGCCTGCCAAAAGGGGATAAGAGCGGCTGAAAAGGGCTTTTTCAGGGTGAACTGCATAGAATTCGCGCAGCTTTGGAGACCGCCCCCATGACAGAAGAAACACCGGCCGCACCGGCCCGCCGACGCGCCGGACGTGGCAGTGGCACCGTGCGCACCGCACCGTCAACCGCCAAATACCGCCATTTAAAGCATCGCCTACCGCCCACGCCCATGGTCTCGGAGGACGAGTTGGAGGCGATCCACACCACCTCGTTGCAGATTCTGGAAGAAATGGGCATGGATTTCATGCACGAAGGTGCACGTGCGATCTTGAAAAAAGCCGGGGCCGATGTCAAACCCGGCTCGGAGCGGGTGCGTTTTGACCGCAATCTGATTCTGGAGGCCATCAAAACCTGCCCTTCCGAGTTCACGCTGCACGCGCGCAACCCGGAACGCAATGTACACATTGGCGGCAAAAATCTGGCGTTTGCCCAGGTCGCCAGCCCGCCCAATTGCTCGGACATGGACCACGGCAGGCGTGCGGGCAACCAACAGGACTTCCGCAACCTGGTGAAGTTGGCGCAGCGCTACGACATCATCCACCTGACCGGCGGATACCCGGTAGAGCCAGTGGATTTGCATGCCTCGATTCGGCACCTGGATTGCCTCTCGGACATCGCCAAGCTGACTGACAAGGCCTTCCACGCCTATTCGCTGGGTAAAGAGCGCAACCAGGACGGGCTGGAGATTGCCCGCATTGCACGCGGCATCAGCCACGAGCAAATGGAGCGCGAGCCTTCGCTGTTTTCCATCATCAACAGCTCCTCGCCGCTGCGTCTGGACACGCCCATGCTGCAAGGCATTTTGGAGATGTCCTCACGCAACCAGATCATCATGCTCACACCCTTTACGCTCGCTGGGGCCATGGCACCGGTGACGCTAGCGGGTGCGCTGGCGCAGCAAAACGCTGAGGCGCTGGCAGGTATTGCGCTGACCCAGTTGGTGCGCGCCGGCGCGCCGGTGGTCTACGGCGGCTTCACCAGCAATGTGGATATGAAATCCGGCGCGCCCGCCTTCGGCACGCCCGAATACATGAAAGCGGTTTTGGTGGGCGGGCAGTTGTGCCGCAAATACGGTATTCCCTACCGCACCAGCAATGTGAATGCGGCTAACACGGTGGACGCGCAGGCGGCTTATGAATCGGTGTTCTCGCTGTGGGCGCTGACCCAAGCCGGGGGCAACTTCATCATGCACAGCGCGGGCTGGATGGAAGGCGGCTTGACTGCGTCTTTCGAGAAATTCATCCTCGACTGCGACCTGCTGCAAATGGTGGCCGAGTTTTTGACGCCACTGGACGTGAGCCCCGCCGGATTGGCCATGGACGCGATCAAGGACGTGGGCCCCGGCGGACATTACTTCGGCACGGCGCACACGCTGGAGCGTTTCGAGACGGCGTTTTACTCGCCCATCATCTCGGACTGGCGCAATTTCGAGAGCTGGGAAGAGGCCGGCAAACCCACCGCTGACCAGAAGGCCAATGCCACCTGGAAAAAAGAACTCGCACTCTACGAGCGCCCCTACATGGACCCGGCGATCGAAGAAGAGCTGGACGCCTTTGTGGCCAAGCGCAAAGCCGAAGGCGGCGCGCCAACTGACTTTTGAATTCGAACCGTAAACGATTCGTGGACTATCAGACAAGAGGATTCGCAGGATGAAAACAACAGCACGCGTGGTGATTATTGGTGGCGGTGTCGTCGGGTGTTCGGTGCTCTACCACCTGACTAAAAAGGGCTGGAGTGATGTGATGCTGCTGGAGCGCGACCAGCTCACATCAGGCTCGACCTGGCATGCGGCCGGCGGTTTCCACACCCTCAATGGCGACCCCAATGTGGCCATGCTGCAGAGCTACACGGTCAGCCTGTACGAGGAGCTCGAACGCATCTCAGGCCAAAGCTGCGGGCTGCACAAATCACCCGGCATCATGCTGGCCGACACGCCAGAGCGCATGGAGTTTTTGAAAATGACCGTGGCACGCGGTCGCTACCTTGGCATGGAGACCGAAATCATCTCGGTCAAAGAGGCCTTGAACTACTTTCCTTTCATCGAAGAAAAATACTTTCTGGGCGCACTGCTCGACCCTAACGAAGGCCACCTCGACCCTAGCGGCACCACCTACGCGTATGCCAAGGCCGCGCGCATTGGCGGCGCCACGATTGAAGTACAAACCAAGGTGGAAAGCCTGGAACAAAAACCCGACGGCACCTGGCGCGTGATCACCAACAAAGGCGTGGTCGAATGCGAGCACGTGGTCAACGCCGGCGGTCTGTGGGCGCGCGAGGTTGGCCGCATGGTGGGCATCGAACTGCCGGTGCTGGCCATGGAACACATGTATTTGGTGACGGACGACATCCCGGAGGTCGAAGCCTTCAACAAGAGCGCGGGGAAGGAGATCGGCCACGTGATCGACTTCGGCGCGGAGAGCTATCTGCGCCAAGAGGGCAAGGGCATGGTGCTGGGCGTGTACGAGCAGGCCGGCAAACCCTGGTCCACCAAGACCACGCCCTGGAGCTTTGGCCAGGAGCTGCTGCAGCCCGATCTGGACCGTATCGCGCCCTCGCTGGAAATTGCCTTTAAGCATTTCCCCACGCTGGAAAACGCGGGCATCAAGCGGGTGATCAACGGGCCCTTTACCTTCGCACCCGACGGCAACCCGCTGGTCGGCCCTGTACAAGGACGCACCAACTTTTGGAGCGCCTGCGGCGTGATGGCCGGCTTCAGCCAGGGCGGCGGCGTGGGCCTGGCCTTGAGCAACTGGATGGTCGACGGCGACCCCGGATTTGACATCTGGGGCATGGATGTGGCGCGCTACGGCGACTGGGCCACGCGCACCTACACCAATGCCAAAGTACGCGAGAACTATTCGCGCCGCTTCCGCATCCGCTTCCCCAATGAGGAGTTACCCGCAGGCCGTCCGCTGCAAACCACGCCCTTGTACGACAAATTCATCGAACAAGGCGCGGTGATGGGCGACTCCTGGGGCATGGAAACCCCGCTGTGGTTTGCCCCCCAAGGAACCGAGGCCAAAGACATCGTGTCCTTTCACCGCTCCAACGACTTCCCACACATCAAGGCCGAATGCAAAGCCGTGCGCGAAGCCGTGGGCGTGACCGAAGTCGCCAACTTCGCCAAATACGAAATCAGCGGCCCGGGCGCCGAGGCTTGGTTACAGGGCCTGATGACCAACACCTTGCCCAAAAAAGGCCGCTTGCAACTGTGCCCCATGCTCAACCACCAGGGCAAGATCATTGGTGACTTCACCATCGCTAAAGCAGATGAGGGCCGCTTCATGATGTGGGGCTCTTCGCAAGCGCAGGTCTACCACATGCGCTGGTTTGAGCAGACCCTGCCAAAAGATTGCTCGGTGCGCATCACGCCCTACGGCATGAAGCTGATCGGCCTGTCGATTGCCGGCCCCAAATCGCGCGAACTACTGCAGCGCCTGTCCGACGACGATGTGTCCAATGAGGCCTTCAAGTTCATGGACTACCGCGAGATGGAAGTGGCCACCGTGCAAGCCAAGATCAACCGCGTGACCTACACCGGCGATCTGGGCTACGAGATCTGGGTCGCGCCCGAATACCAGCGCCGTCTGTACGAGAGCATCATGCAAGCCGGTGCCGATTTGGGCATTAAAAACTTCGGTATGCGTGCCCTGCTCTGCCTGCGTTTGGAGAAAAACTTCGGCACCTGGTTCCGCGAATTCCGCCCGATTTACGGCCCCTTCGAAGCCGGCCTGGACCGCTTCGTCAAACTCGACAAGCACGACTACATCGGCAAGGCAGCCGCCATCAAAGAGAAGGCGGACGGCCCCAAGAAGACCCGCATCTTCATGGTGGTGGACGCGCTGGACTGCGATGTGATGGGCGACGAGCCGATCTGGGTGGATGGCAAGGTGGTGGGCTGGGTTACATCCGGCGGCTACGGCCACTATGTGGAGCAGTCGCTGGCGCAGGGCTACATCCCGACCGAATGCTTCAAGCCGGATATGCAACTGGAGATTGAAATCCTCGGCGAGCGCCGCCCCGCGCGCTTGCAAATGGATCCGCCGTTCGACCCCGAA
Organism: Comamonas sp. lk; assembly: GCA_945860595.1. Lineage (GTDB taxonomy): Bacteria > Pseudomonadota > Gammaproteobacteria > Burkholderiales > Burkholderiaceae_C > Allorhodoferax. The sequence goes on along the minus strand of CAMAQV010000020.1, from coordinate 27,525 downwards.
GCCAAGCGCATGCGCATGTAGAAGGAGCCCCGGATGTCGCACTACTCGGTCTGGTCACTGCTGCGCAACGCGCTGTCCGGACACCAACACTGGGACCGCGCCTGGCGCGACCCCGAGCCGAAAAAGAGCTACGACGTCATCATCGTCGGCGGCGGCGGCCACGGGCTGGCCACCGCCTATTACCTAGCCAAAAACCACGGCATCAAAAACATTGCGGTGCTGGAAAAAGGCTATATCGGCTCGGGCAACGCGGGGCGCAACACCACCATCGTCCGCTCGAATTACATGATGCAGGACAACACGGCGTTTTACGAACACTCCATGTCTTTGTGGCGTGGGATGTCGCAAGATCTGAACTACAACGTGATGTTCTCGCCGCGCGGCTATTTGTATGTGACCATGTCCCCCAGCGCGCAGGATGCGCAAATACGGCGCGCCAACATCATGCGCCTGAACGGCATCCGCGCCGACATCCTCACCCGCGAAGACGTGATGAAAGAGGCGCCTTACCTCGATTTCTCCGACAAAGCGCGATTCCCGATTTATGGCGCCATGCTGCAACCCGACGCGGGTACCGCGCGCCACGACGCCGTGGTCTGGGGCTATGCACGCGCCGCCAACGCGCTCGGCGTGGACATCATCCAGAACTGCGAAGTGCTGGACTACCAATGGTCAGGCGAGCGCATCACCGGCCTGAAAACCACACGCGGTGACATCAGCGCTGGCAAGGTGGGTATTGCAGTGGCCGGCCACACCTCGGTGCTGGCACAAAAAGCCGGGCTCACACTGCCCATCGAGAGCCATGTGCTGCAAGCCTACGTGAGCGAATCGATCAAACCCGTGGTCAACCATGTGGTGGTGTGGTCTGCCTCTTATTTTTATTTCTCGCAGTCCGACAAAGGCGGGCTGGTGTTTGGCGGCCATATCGACCGCTACAACTCTTACGCCCAGCGCGGCAATCTGGCCAATGTGAGCGAAGTCAGCCAGGCCCTGGTCAGCGCGATGCCCAGCGCCGCGCGCTTGCGCGTGCTGCGCCACTGGGGCGGCATCATGGACATGACGCCCGACGGCAGCCCCATCATCACCACAACGCCAGTAGACGGTCTCTACTTGAACGGCGGCTGGTGCTACGGCGGCTTCAAGGCGACACCGGCCTCCGGCTGGTGCTTTGCACATACGATTGCCAACGACGCGCCCCACACCTACAACGCCGGTTTCACCATGGACCGCTTTGCCCAGGGCCGCTACATCGACGAGGCCGGTACCGGCCCCTACAACCACTTGCAATAGGAAGCACTGCCCATGCTACGCATTGAATGCCCCTACTGCGGACTGCGCGACCACGAAGAGTTCAGCTACTTCGGTGATGCCACCAAAGCCTACCCGGCAGTGCTGGCCGAACCGGACGCCGCCAACCACGCGGCCTGGGTCGACACGGTCTATACCCGCAACAACCCCAAAGGCCTGCACACCGAGTTCTGGCAGCACACCCTGGGCTGCAGACGCTGGCTGGTGGTGCAGCGCAATACGGTAAACCACGACATCGCCGCGGTCGTCCCCGCCGCGCAAAGGATGCTGCCATGAACGCGCCGCACACAGGCGGCGTGGCGCGGCTGGACAATTGCGGCCGCATTGACCGCACGCACGGTCTGCGCTTCACGCTGGACGGAAAAGTTTTTCAAGGCTATGCCGGTGACACGCTGGCCTCTGCCCTGCTGGCCAACGGCGAACACCTGGTGGCGCGCTCCTTCAAATACCACCGCCCGCGCGGCATCATGGCGGCCGGTGTGGAAGAGCCCAACGCGCTGCTCACGCTGGGTGAGGGCGGTACGCGTGAACCCAATATAGCCGCGACCGTAGCCGAGCTGGAAGACGGCTTGGTGGCGCGCACGCAAAACGCCTGGCCCTCGGTCAAGTTCGATCTGATGGCGGTGAACAACCTATTGTCGCCTCTCTTCGTCGCCGGTTTTTATTACAAGACCTTTATGGGGCCGACCCGCCATGCGTGGATGCTCTATGAGCACTTCATCCGCAAGGCCGCCGGTTTGGGCGCCAGCGTCGATGACTTCGACGTCAACCGCTACGACTGGCACAACGTCTACACCGATGTGCTGGTGATCGGCTCTGGCACAGCCGGTCTGGCTGCGGCCCTGACAGCGGCGCGGGCCGGTGCCGATGTGCTGCTGGTGGAGCAGGACTTTGAAGTCGGCGGCGCCCTGCTGGGCCAGGCCGTGGACAGCGCGGCAGCCCGCTGGCGGGAGCAGATGCTGGCGCAGATCGTCGCCACCGGCAAGGTGCACATGCTGACCCGGGCCACCGCGTTCGGTATCTACGACGGCAACACCGTGGGCGTGGTGGAGCGCAGCGCGCCCGGCGTGACCGACGCCGAATACGGCATTCCACGCCAGCGCCAGCACACGGTGCGGGCCGGTGCCATCGTGATGGCCTGCGGGGCAATTGAGCGCCCGCTGGTATTCGCCGGCAATGACAAACCCGGCGTCATGCTCAGCAGCGCCATCGGCCAGTACGTCAACCGCTACGCCGTGGCACCCGGACAGCGGGCGCTGTTTTGCGTCAACAACGACGCCGCCTATGCAGATGCGCTGGCTTTAGCGCGGGCGGGCTCGCTGGTGCGGGTGGCGGATCTGCGCGCCCAGCCCGATGCCAGCTTGCGTGCGGCAGCCGCTGCGGCAGGCATTGAGGTGCTGGCTGGCGTTGCCCTCACCGACGTCACCGGCGGCAGCCATGTGCGCAAGGCCTACCTGTCCAACGGCCACCAGATGGATGTGGACCTGATCGGCATGTCCGGGGGCTGGACGCCCACCGTGCACCTGACTTCACACCGCAACGTCAAGCCCCAATATGACCCGGCCATTGCCTGCTTTGTGCCCGGCGGATTTGACCGCGCGCAGTTCGGCGCAGGCAGCATGGTCGGCACGCAAACCTGGATGCGTGCCATCGCCAGCGGAGCCCAGGCGGGCGCGCAGGCGGCAACCGTGATGGGGCTGCAGGCTGCGGCGCAGGCCCTGCCTGCCTGGGAAGACACACTGCCCAACGCATGGGCCTTTGTACCCGCCCCGCCACTCTTGAGTGCACGCCCGCGCGACAAAGCTTTTGTGGACTTCCAACACGATGTGTCGACCACCGATGTGGAGCTTGCGCAGCGTGAAGGCTATGTGTCCGTGGAGCACCTGAAGCGCTACACCACGCTCGGCATGGGCACGGACCAGGGCAAGACCTCCAACATCAACGGCTTGAGCCTGATGGCGCAAGCCCGGTCTTTGGACGTGGCGCAAGCCGGCACCACCACCTTCCGCCCGCCTTACACGCCGGTGGCGCTGGGCGTGCTGGCAGGCCGCAACGTGCGCGAACACTTCCAGCCCGAGCGACGTACCGCCATGCACCACTGGCATTGGGCACACGGCGGCGCGCGCTTAGAGGCAGGTCTGTGGTTGCGCCCCTTGTGGTACCGCACCCACGGCGCGACTCTGTCGGAGGCCTACAAGGCCGAGATGGATTTCGTACGCGAAAGCGTGGGCATCGCCGACACCTCGACACTGGGCAAGATCGATGTGCAAGGCCCCGATGCGGCGGAGTTTTTAGACCGCGTCTACGTCAACGGCTTCTCCAAACTGGCGGTGGGCAAAGCCCGCTACGGTTTCATGCTGCGCGAAGACGGCATCGTGCTGGACGACGGCACCACCACGCGCATCAGCGAAACGCAGTTTTTCATGACCACCACCACCGCGCAGGCTGCCAAGGTGATGAGCCATCTGGAGTTTTTGCTGCAAGTGGTGTGGCCGGAACTGCGCGTCACGGTTGCCTCGGTCACCGACCAGTGGGCGGCCATGAGCGTGGCGGGCCCGCGGGCGCGGGAGGCGCTGCAAGCAGCCTTCCCCCACCTGGATCTGGGCGACGCCGCCCTGCCCTTTATGGGCCTGCTCGACACCCAGGCCAGCGGTGCACTGGCTGGTGTGGACTTGCGCATCCTGCGGCTGACCTTCTCGGGCGAGTTGGCATTCGAAATATTCACGCCCACGCATGAGGGCTTGCGCGTCTGGGAGCATGTGTTGGCCAGCGGTCAACCCTGGCAGATGCGGCCCTACGGTCTGGAGGCATTGGGTTCGCTTCGCATTGAAAAAGGCCATGTGGTCGGCTCTGAAATGGATGGCCGCACCACCCTGGACGACCTCGGTGCTGGTCGTATGGCCAGTAAGACCAAGGGATTTTGGGGCGGGGGGCTGCGACACAGCCCCCATCTGGCGCGCCCGGACCGGCCCACCCTGGTTGGCCTGGAGGCGGTGGACGCCCATGCGCCGCCCAGCAACGGATCCATTCTGTTTTTCGCCAGCGACGCCATCCGCGGCCACGGGCGCGGCCACGTGACCTCCACCACCTTCAGCAAAACCGTGGGCAAAGCGATTGCGCTGGGCCTGCTGCAAGGCGGCACTGCACACGTGGGCGAGGAAGTCATCGCCGCCTCTCCTGCCACCGGCCGGCAATACCGCCTGCGGGTGGTCGAGCCCTGCTTTATCGACCCGCAAGGAGCGCGCTACCGTGTCTGACGCCACCCCTCCCGCATCCGGCCACACGGTGCATCCAACCCACCAGGGTTTGGTCCAAGTCCACATCACAGCGCAGCGCCTGCCAAGCGTCACGCTGATCAGCACCTGGGGCGGCGGCATCGAGGCACTGGCCCAGGCGGTTCACCGCGCGCTGGGCTGCACGCCGCCCGCCCGCACTGGGGAGACCGCCGAATGTGCGCAGGGTCTGCTGATGCGCAGCGGTCCGCTGGAGTTCATGCTGATCGGGGCGCAAGCGGCCCCGGATCGGGTAGCGCAGCTGCGGGCGCACATTCCAGCGGATACCGGTTCGGTGCTGGATCTCAGCCATGCGCGCGTACGGGTGCGGGTGCAAGGCGTGAAAGCGGCGGACGCGCTGTCCAAGCTCTACGCCCTGGACTTCCGCCCTGCCGCCTTTGCGGTCGGCGATTTCAAACTGACCGGCCACCACCATATCCCCTGCACGCTGCACCGGCTGGATGCGCACAGCTTTGACCTGTACTTTTTGAGCACCTACGCGCACGGTCAAATTGCGGCCCTGGCCGATGCAGCGCTCGAGTACGGGGTAGCGGTGGACGGACACGGCACGACCGATCAGGTGTACTGAAGCGCAAAATGCCCCTGGACTGCAACCAAGCTTGGCACCCGCTTTGCGCCACCGTTACCGCCTGGGGATTTTTTCCGCGCGGCTGAATAGCTAGCGCAATCGCCCCTACTATTGGGCAATTGCAGTCTTCCCCATTACGGATTCACCATGAATACCAATTTTTACGATGAACCGCGCGACGGGTCGGCCAGCCTGCTGCACAACGTCGTGTACTGCAGCCGGGCCGCGCCGGGCGTGACAGCGCAGGACATCGACGCCATCATCGCCACCGCACGCCGCCATAACGCGGCCCGTGGCATCACGGGTCTGCTGGTGTTCGGCAGCGATATTTTTTTTCAATGGCTTGAAGGACCCAAATCCAACGTTGTGGAGTTGATGGAGCGTATCCACCGCGACACACGCCACAACACGGTGGTGGAGTTATCGGTGAACGAGGAGGTGCGTGAACGGGTCTTCCCGACCTGGGACATGGAACTGGTGCAGCTCGACGACATCCGTGAAGTGCTGCAAGACGCGCTGCGCGATGCGCAGGCCGCCGTGAACGCCAAAGCCTTGCGCCAACTCTTGCAGCGCATCGACCAAGCCGATCTAACCTGATTCATAGCGCCCGCCGCGACGTGAGTGGGCCGCCGGAGGCCCCGCTACAATGCTGCCCATGTTTTGCGCGCGCACTTTGACTGTGAACACACGCCCCACCCTCGCGGCTGGAGCGTCCGCTCGCGCATTCACCACCAAAACCACGACCTTCTGAACAGCTCGGTTCGTCGTGCGCCCCCCGGCCAGACGAGCCGGGCAAACAGTCAGGTCTGCAACTGTTTTACGAAGAAAGGGCAATGCAATGAGCAAGTTAGTAGGGTTGGTCGGATGGCGCGGCATGGTTGGCTCCGTGTTGATGGACCGCATGCAGACCGAGGGCGATTTCGATCTGATCGAGCCAGTTTTTTTCTCCACCTCCAATGCAGGCGGCGCAGCGCCCAAGCAGGCAAAAAACGAAGCCACGCTGCAAGATGCTTTCAATGTTGATGCGTTGAAACGCTGCGAAATCATCATCAGCACCCAGGGTGGCGACTACACCACCGAGATCTTCCCCAAGCTGCGCGCCGCAGGCTGGAGCGGCCACTGGATTGACGCAGCCTCGACCTTGCGCATGGCCAAAGACGCCGTCATCATCTTGGACCCCGTCAATCTGCCGGTGATCCACAAAGCGATGGCCACCGGCGGCATTAACTGGGTAGGCGGCAACTGCACAGTCAGTTGCATGCTGATGGGTGTCGGCGCGCTGTTCAAGGCCGGCCTGGTGGAGTGGATGTGCACCCAGACCTACCAGGCGGCATCGGGCGGCGGGGCGCAGCATATGCGCGAACTACTGACGCAATACGGCACGCTTAACGGTGAAGTCAAGGCGCTGCTGGACGACCCCAAGTCGGCGATTCTGGAGATCGACCGCAAGGTGGTCGCCAAGCAGCGCAGCCTTTCGGCCCAGGAGACAGCCCATTTCGGCGTGCCACTTGGCGGATCGCTCATTCCCTGGATCGACAAAGACCTGGGCGACGGGACGTCCAAAGAAGAGTGGAAGGGCATGGCCGAGGGCAACAAAATTTTGGGGTTGGGTCCCGATTTCGGCAGCGCCATGATTCCGATTGATAGCACCTGTATCCGCGTGGGTGCGATGCGCTGCCACAGCCAGTCCCTCACCTTTAAGCTCAAAAAAAATATACCTTTAGCAGATATTGCGCACATGATTGATTCCGATAATCCTTGGGTTTCCGTGATACCCAACACGCGCGAAGCGAGCGTCACGGGCTTGACGCCGGTGGCGGTCACCGGAACGATGAACATCCCGGTGGGACGTCTGCGAAAGTTGGTCATGGGGCCCGAGTACCTCGGAGCATTCACCATCGGTGACCAGCTTCTTTGGGGGGCTGCCGAACCTCTGCGCCGTATGCTGCGCATACTCCTAGAGCGATAATGGCTCGGATACGTCCCGGATACGCCACGGTCGACATCCGGTGACCGTGGCAGGTACTGATTGAAAGACCCGCACATGATCCTTCGAAAATTCTTGTCTCGCACGCTGAGCGCTAGCGTGTTAGCAGCGGTTTGCTGGACCTTTGGTGGCACGGCCTGGGCCCTCTCGTTAGGCAGAGCGACTGTGCAGTCGAGCTTAGGACAGGCGCTCAACGCCGAGATCGATGTGAGCATTGCACTGGAGGCCGAGGCGGAATCACTGACGGTGGATTTGGCGAACCCGCAAACTTACGCCGCTGCGAATTTGGAGTACAGCCCTGCGCTCAAGGGAATGAAGGCATCGTTGCAGAACCGCGGCGTGGGCAACACCGTGATCCGCATTGTTGGTCAGCAAGCCCTGAACGAGCCGGTGGTGCAACTCCTATTGGAGGTGCGGTGGAGCACGGGGAAAATGGTGCGCAGTTTCACCTTGTTTATTGATCCCCCACAGGCAAACGGCCTGAGCGCTCCCGTGACCAATGCAATAGTAGCGGCGGTCCCGGCAGCGACCGTTGTTGCGGAAAAAATACCGTCTCTATCGCCCTCAGAAGCGCCTCAGGACCCCAGCGCGGACAGCGAAGCGCCCAAGGCGGGCCGCATTGCCTCCCAAGCGAAAACGCAGCCGACCACCGATGCTGCGCGACGCAGCGCCGTGGTGAGAAAAGGCCAGACGACGCGCCAAATCGCCGCAGGCATCAGCGCCAAGGGTTCCTCTATAGAACAGGTCATGCTGGCCTTGCTACGGGCTAATCCGGAAGCCTTTACGGCGGGCAACATCAATAGGCTAAAAGCTGGAGCGGAGCTCACTCTGGAACCCTTGCCAGATGCGCAATCGTTAACCAGTGCGGAGGCCGCCAAGGAGGTCGCTCGGCAGGCCGCAGCCTACGCTGCGTGGCACAGAGGCAGGGCCCCGGTCGATGGCAGCGGGCAGGCCAAGAAAACGGGCGAAGGTGGCGAGGGCCGCAGCACCAGCAAGAAGGTCGGCGCAGCCCCGTTGACCACCAAACAGAAGGCGGGAAAGGACGAACTCAAGCTCGGCGCCGCCAAGGATAAAGACAAAGCTGAAGCGGAAAAAATAGCCGCAGAGATGCAGGCCAAGGAAGACGCTGAGCGCAAGGCCGAGCTATCCAAAAATGTCGAAGCGCTGAAAGAAACGGCTGCGAAGACCTCTGCCGCGTCGGGGAGCACTGATGCTCCACCCGACGCGAAAGAAGCCGACGCGACCAAAGAACCAGCATTACCCGCAGTCGCAGCGACGGTGCCTGCAGTCCCTCCCCCCGCAGCAGCACTGTCGCCATGGGAAGCATTCACGCAAACTCTGGCGTCACTCGACCGCATGAGCCTCGCTGGCCTGGGAGGCGCAGTCGTGCTTCTGCTGCTGCTCGCTGCGTACCGCAAACGTGCCGACTCCATCGCCCCTGACGAAGGCGAGCCCGAAGCCGCGCCGAACGCAGACCGGGAAGCCAAGCCCGAAGGGCACCCACCCGAGCAGCCGCAAGACCCTGCGGCGCAAGGCGCTTTCAGCGACCCTTTCACGCAATGGCAGGACACCACACTCAACCAAGCGGCCCCCCAAAGCGTTCTCTTCGCCGACAGCCAACTCAAGCCCAGCGACAGCTTGGACGCAGTGGCGGAAGCGGATGTGTACCTTGCGTACGGACGCGATGTGCAGGCTGAAGAGATTCTGCGCGAGGCGCTGGGCGTGACCCCGAACAAGGTGGAACTCCACCAAAAACTTCTGGATATTTTTGTGTTGCGCGGCGACCGTGATGCGTTTGCGGAAGTTGCACAAACCATGTCCACCTACCTCGACTCACAGGGCCCGCAGTGGCTGCGGGTATGCGAATTGGGTGCCTTGCTGGACGGCAAAAACACGCTCTACCATAACCATGCCAATCCCGACAGTCTTGATGCGCTTGCGCCCGTGGCGGCCGTGTTTCCAGTACCGATGGAGTTCCCGGCAGGGCTGGATCTGAACCTGTCCAAACCGGTGGAAAAATCGGAAAACGCCATGGCACCGGCTAGCCAGGACTTCCGTCCCAGCACCCAGGTGCAGCCACTGGGTTTTGAATTCAGTTCGCAAAACCTGATGCTGGCCCCAGACGGCACGACGCCGCTGGACACAGCACAGCCCTGGAGCGCGGACGCCATGGACGAGGGATCGCGCGTGCTCGAGCAGAAAATCGAACTGGCCAAGGAGTTCATCGCTGTGGGCGACGTCGCTGGCGCACGCATCTTGCTCAACGAAGTCATCGAACGTGCTCAAGGCAGTCAGTTGGAACAGGCGAAACAACTGCTTGCGCAACTCGGCTGATGCCGGGCGTATCCTGTGGGCCTGTGCGGGCCTAAGCCTCCTATGCCCCGCATCGCACTGGGCCTGAGCTACAACGGCGGCGCCTACCAAGGCTGGCAAAGTCAGCTCAGCGGCCTCACCGTTCAGGACAAGCTAGAGGCGGCCCTGTACAAGTTCTGCGGCAGTCCGGTCTCCACGCTCTGTTCCGGGCGCACCGACTCCGGCGTGCACGCGTTGATGCAAGTCGTGCACTTTGATTCACCGCTCAATCGATCGCCCCACGCCTGGGTCCGCGGAACCAATTCCTACCTGCCGCGCGATATTGCCGTGCAATGGGCACAGCACATGGACCCCACTTTCCACTGCCGCGCCAGCGCGCAGTCGCGCCGCTACAGCTATGTCTTGCTGCAATCGGAAATCCGGCCCAGCGTAGAGGCGGGGCGCGTGGGATGGGCATTTGCCCCCATGGATGCACAGGCCATGCGGACGGCTGCCGCATACCTCATGGGCGAACAGGACTTCAGCTCCTTCCGGGCTTCGCAATGCCAGGCACTTTCGCCCATCAAGACCATTCTGGCTCTGGATATCCAGCAGCGCGGTGCGTACTGGCGGTTTGACTTCGAGGCGAATGCGTTTTTGCACCACATGATCCGCAACCTCATGGCCTGCCTGGTCCAAATAGGCCAGGGCAAAAAAGCACCGAACTGGATAGCAGAGGTGCTGGCTGCGCGGGACCGGCGCGCCGCCGCGCCCACCTTCTCACCGGATGGTCTGTATTTTTTAGGGCCCCGTTACGATGCGCAGTGGTCGCTTCCCGCGCTAACCCCCACCTTTGACTGGCTGCCCTGATGCCCTCATCCACCCCCCAGCGCACGCGCATCAAGATTTGTGGTCTCACACGCGAAGCCGACGTGTACGCGGCCGTAGCGGCTGGGGTCGATGCCATCGGTTTTGTGCTGTATGCCGCCAGCCCACGCGCGGTGACCCCTGCCCGGGCGGCGGAGCTGGCCCGGCTGCTGCCGCCCTTTGTGACCCCGGTGCTGTTGTGCGTAAACCATTCCGTGGCCGATGCAGTGGCCGCACTGGCCATGGTGCCGGGGGCCTTGGCGCAATTCCATGGCGACGAGACGCCCACCCATTGCCTGGACGTGGCGCGGCAATCGGGCCGGTCTTTTATCCGCGCGGCCCGCATTGAGGACGGCCCAAAGGATGCAGACTTTGACCTCTTAGAATACGCACAACACTATTCCGAGGCTCAGGCCCTGTTGCTGGACGCGCATGTTGCGGGTTATGGCGGCGGCGGCAAAGTATTCAATTGGTCACAGCTTCCTCCAAACGTCGACGCTCACCTCGTCTTGAGTGGTGGACTCGACTCTGCAAACGTGGGCGACGGCATCGCTCTGCTGCGCCCACGCTGCCGCACGCTGGCGATTGACGTCAGCTCCGGGGTCGAGGCCGATGCGCCGGGGGGCGGAACCCTCAAGGGCATCAAAGACCCCGCCAAAATTCACCAATTCGTCGCTGCGGTTCGCGCCGCCGACCACCGCCTTGCAGGAAAGCACTAAACCATGTCCAGCTACGACCAACCCGATGCACGGGGCCATTTCGGCATATACGGCGGCAGTTTTGTCTCCGAAACGCTGACCCACGCCATCAACGAGCTCAAAACCGCCTATGCCACATACCAGCACGACCCCGAATTCATCGCCGAATTCAAGTCTGAACTGGCCCACTTTGTCGGACGCCCTTCACCCGTCTACCACGCCGCACGCATCAGCCGCGAAATCGGCGGCGCGCAGATTTACCTCAAGCGCGAAGACCTCAACCACACCGGTGCGCACAAGATCAACAACACCATTGGCCAGGCCATGCTGGCCAAACGCATGGGCAAGCCGCGCATCATTGCCGAGACCGGCGCCGGTCAGCATGGCGTGGCCACCGCCACCATTTGCGCGCGCTACGGCCTGGAGTGCGTGGTCTACATGGGCAGCGAAGACGTCAAGCGCCAAAGCCCCAACGTCTACCGCATGAAACTGCTGGGCGCCACCGTAGTGCCAGTCGAGTCCGGCAGCAAGACGCTCAAAGACGCTCTCAATGAAGCCATGCGCGACTGGGTGGCCAACGTGGACAACACCTTCTACATCATCGGTACGGTGGCGGGCCCGCATCCCTATCCGATGATGGTGCGCGACTTTCAAAGCGTGATCGGCCAGGAATGCATTGAACAAATGCCTGCCATGCTGGCGCAGATGAAGGCCGCGCACGAGCAACCCGACGCCGTGATCGCCTGCGTCGGCGGCGGCAGCAATGCCATGGGCATTTTTTACCCCTACATCCCCTACGCCAACACCCGCTTGATTGGTGTGGAAGCGGCGGGCGCAGGACTGGAAAGCGGCAAACACTCCGCATCCATCCAACGCGGCAGCCCCGGCGTACTCCACGGCAACCGCACCTATGTTTTGCAGGACGACAACGGCCAGGTCACCGAGACGCACAGCATCAGCGCCGGTCTGGACTACCCCGGCGTGGGCCCCGAGCACGCGTTTCTGCACGACATCGGCCGCGCCGAATATGTGGGCATCACCGACACGGAAGCACTGGCGGCCTTCCACCACCTGTGCCGCACCGAGGGCATCATCCCGGCGTTGGAATCCAGCCACGCGCTGTCCTACGCCATGAAGCTCGCTGCCACCATGCGTCCGGACCAGTCGATTCTGGTCAACCTCTCGGGCCGGGGTGACAAGGACATCGGCACCGTGGCCGATCTGAGCAACGGTGACTTCTTCTGCCGCCCCAGCTGCCAGGGCCAGTCGGTCAAAGGTGGTGCAACGGGCGAAACCGTGCTGAAGTTCCACGCCGAGCGGGTGGCGGCATGAAGCAGCCCCACCGCATCCAATCCACACTGGCAGCGCTGAAGGCGCAAGGGCGCACAGCGCTGATTCCCTACATCACGGCGGGCTTTCCGTTTGCCGACATCACACCGGAACTGATGCATGCCATGGTGCGCGGCGGGGCCGACGTCCTTGAGCTGGGCGTCCCCTTCTCCGACCCCAGCGCCGACGGGCCGGTGATCCAGCGCTCGGGCGACCGCGCGCTGGCCTTTGGTATCGGCATGCAGCAGGTGCTGGAGATGGTGCGCACCTTCCGCACCACTGACACCCGCACGCCCATCGTGTTGATGGGCTATGCCAACCCGGTGGAACGCTACGACCAGAAGCACAGTGCGCCCTCCGGTGCCAGCGCCTTCGTGCGCGACGCGGCAGCAGCCGGTGTTGATGGTGTGCTCATCGTCGATTACCCCCCTGAGGAATGCGTGGCCTTTGCCGCCGACTTGCGTGCGCACGGACTGGACCTGATTTTTCTGCTCGCCCCCACCAGCACCGACCAGCGCATGGCACAGGTGGCGCGGGTAGCCAGCGGCTACGTGTACTACGTGTCGCTCAAAGGGGTCACCGGTTCCGGCGCGCTGGATACAGCAGCGGTGGAGGCCATGCTCCCCCGCATCCGCAAACACATCGACATCCCGGTGGGTGTGGGCTTTGGCATACGCGACGCGCAGACGGCCCAAACTCTGGGTGCGGTAGCCGACGCCGTAGTGATTGGCAGCCGCATCATCCAATTGGTTGAAAATGAACCCCGCGCTAGCGTCTGCCAGACCATGGAAACGTTTTTGGGCGGCATACGCCAGGCGCTGGACAGCCGTACCCCTTCACACGCTTGAGGAGCGCCATATGAGCTGGATCGAAAAACTGCTACCCGCCAAAATCCAACCCACCGACCCGACCGAGCGCCGCAGCGTTCCCGAGGGCCTGTGGATCAAATGCCCCAGCTGCGAGACCGTACTATACAAAACAGATCTGGAGCAAAACCAGAACGTCTGCCCCACTTGCAGCCACCACCACCGCATCGGCGCACGCGCCAGGTTGAACGTCTTTTTGGATGGCGAAGGCCGCTACGAGATTGGACAGGAAGTGCTGCCGGTCGATGCGCTGAAATTCAAAGACAGCCGCAAATACACCGAGCGCCTGAAAGCAGCGCTGGAGAACACCGGCGAGACCGACGCCCTGGTGGTTATGGGCGGCAGCGTACAGGGCATAGGCCTGGTGGCGGCCTGTTTTGAATTCGAGTTCATGGGCGGCAGCATGGGCTCGGTAGTCGGCGAGCGCTTTGTGCGCGGCGTAGAAACGGCAGTGGAGCAAAAAGTACCTTTTCTGTGCTTCACTGCCACCGGCGGCGCGCGCATGCAAGAAGGCCTGCTCTCGCTCATGCAAATGGCCAAAACCAATGCAGCGCTTACCCGGCTGGCCAAAAAAGGCCTGCCCTTTGTCAGCGTACTGACCGACCCGACCATGGGCGGCGTCTCAGCAGGTTTTGCATTTTTGGGCGATGTGGTGATTGCCGAACCCAAGGCGCTCATTGGCTTTGCCGGGCCGCGGGTGATTGAGTCCACCGTACGCGTCACGCTGCCTGAAGGCTTCCAACGCTCGGAGTTTTTGCAGTCCAAAGGTGCGGTCGACATGATTTGCGACCGGCGCGAGCTCCGCAAAACCGTGGCCGAGTCGCTGGCGATGCTGCAACGACTGCCTGCTGATGCGGTGATCTGAGGGGCAGTCGCTACGTGACCCAGGCCAGCACCCAGGCCTGGACGGTGATCATCACCATATTGGCGATTTGCAAGATCAGCAACAAAGCCAGGGGCGACAAGTCCACCCCGCCAACCAGGGGAAGGTGGCGGCGGATCGGGGTCAAGGGCGGTGCCACCAGACGGTCTAACAGGTCGGTGGCCGCCGAATGGACTTGCACCCAGGACAGCAGCGCGTAAAGCAGCACCAGTCCGGTCAATCCGGAAACAACCAAACGCAGCACGCCAAAAAACGCCATCACCGGCACCGACAGTCCATCGCCCTGAGCGCCCTGCAAAAGCCACAGCACGCCAAACTGCGCCAACTCCAATACAAAGGCCGCCAAAACGCTGGCCAGGTCAACAGCGGCGGTGCGCGGCAACACGCGGCGCAGAGGCAGCACGATCCAATCACTCAAGGCAAAAATAAAGGGACCCGCCGGATTGCCCGCGCGCACCGACATGGGAATGCGCTGAAACTGCATATAGGCCCGCAGCACACACATGCCAGCCACCAGACCGACGGTGACGTCAAGCAGCAAATACACAATTTGGTAGAGCATGGAGATGGGTACTGAAACGGCGGATGTAGCGCAGGGTGCCGAAGAATCATAGCGGCTCGATCCCGGCTCTTAAAATGCCAGGCTGCCCGGCGCATGCCGTTGCACCAACCCCCATCCCCAAACCCGCACACCCCATGTCCGAACCCAGCTCCAGCCCCAGCGCCATCCCCCTTGATGAAAACCAGCTTATGCAGGAGCGGCGCGAAAAGCTCAAAGCCATCCGTACACGCCAGGCAAACGGCGGTGGAGTGGCCTTTCCCAACGACTTCCAACCCGACATCCAGGCGGCTGCCTTGTTCGAAGCCTATGAAACCAAAGATGCAGCGGAACTAGTGGTTCTGGGTGCAACGGTGAAAGTCGCCGGGCGCATGATGCTCAAGCGCGTGATGGGTAAGGCCAGTTTTTGCACGCTGCAAGACGCTTCATTCGGTCCTAGCGGTGGACGCATCCAGATTTACGTCAAAGGCGAAGAAGTCGGCGAGGCGCTCTACGAAGACTTCAAGCATTGGGATCTGGGCGACATCGTGGCCGCGCAGGGCCGGGTCTTCAAAACCAAAACCGGCGAACTCTCCATCCACGCCAGCAGCGTGCGCCTGCTGACCAAAAGCCTGCGGCCCATGCCCGACAAGTTCCACGGTGTGCATGACCAGGAGGTCAAGTACCGCCAGCGCTACATCGACCTGATGACCGACGAGAGCGCCCGCCGCCGCTTTGTGGCGCGCAGCAAGGCCGTCAGCGCGCTGCGCAATTTCATGGTCGCGCATGATTTTCTGGAGGTGGAAACACCCATGCTGCACCCGATTCCGGGCGGTGCCAATGCGCGGCCCTTCACCACGCACCACAACGCGCTGGACCAGCAGATGTTTTTGCGCATCGCGCCGGAGCTCTACCTCAAGCGCCTGATCGTGGGTGGATTTGAGCGGGTGTTTGAGATCAACCGCAACTTCCGCAACGAAGGTATCTCGGTGCGGCACAACCCCGAATTCACCATGATGGAGTTCTACGCCGCGTACTGGAACTACCGTGACCTGATGGCCTTCACCGAAAACCTGGTGCGCGACGCTGCCTTGCAAGCCACCGGCAGCCTGCAGCTGAGCTACGGCGGCAAAGCCGTGGATCTGGAGAAACCGTTTGAACGCCTGACCATCATCGAGGCCATCCTGAAATACACCGAAGCGGGCGACCAGGTGCACCAGGCCGACTGGCTGCGGCTGGAGCTGCGCAAGCTGGGTATGACCGAAGCCAAACACCACCTTTCCAAACGCAGTCTGGCCGGCTTGCAGGTGCTGTACTTTGAGGAAACCGTGGAGGACAAACTGTGGCAACCCACCTTCATCTGCGAACACCCCGTCGAAATTTCACCGCTGGCCCGTGCCAGCGACACCCAACCGGACGTGACCGAGCGCTTTGAGCTCTACATCACGGGGCGTGAATTCGGCAACGGATTCAGCGAACTCAATGACGCCGAAGACCAGGCAGCGCGCTTCCACGCCCAGGTGGCGGCAAAAGACGGCGGCGATCTGGAAGCCATGTTCTACGACCACGACTTTGTGCGCGCGCTGGAATACGGCATGCCCCCTACAGGTGGCTGCGGCATCGGCATTGACCGCCTCATGATGCTTCTGACCGACAGCCCCAGCATCCGTGATGTGATTCTCTTTCCCGCCCTGCGCCGGGAAAACTGAGCGGGCCAGCCGACGCGCGGCTCACCAACTCCACAGCGTGCCGTCGTGCTGCAGGCGGTTGACCGGAAGATAGGCGCGCTGGTAGGGATATTTGGCTGCCAGCGTTTCGTCGATGGTCACGCCGTGGCCCGGTGTTTCACCCGGATGCATGAAGCCAGCGTCGAAGCTGTAGCTATGGGGAAACACGGCGTCGGTCTCCTCGGTATGGCGCATGTACTCCTGGATGCCGAAGTTGGGCACCCACAGATCGAAGTGCAGGGCAGCGCCCATGCAAACCGGAGACAGGTCGGTTGCGCCGTGGCAGCCGGTGCGCACCTGGTACAGGGCAGCAAAGTCTGCAATCCTTCGCAGATGCGTGATGCCACCGGCGTGGACCACGGTGGCGCGGATGTAATCAATCAGCTGGTTCTGGATCAGATCCTTGCAATCCCATAGGGTATTGAAAACCTCACCCACGGCAAGCGGCGTGGTGGTGTGCTGGCGGATCAAGCGGAATGACTCTTGGTTTTCCGCGGGTGTGGCATCTTCCAGCCAGAACAGGCGGGAAGGCTCCAGATCTTTCCCCAGCCGTGCGGCCTCAATCGGTGTGAGGCGGTGGTGCACATCATGCAACAGGTGCAGCTCCGGCCCAACGGCGGCCCGAACCGTGTCAAACAGTTCGGGCGTGTGGCGCAGGTATTTTTCGGTGGACCAATCGTGCTCGCTGGGCAGATCCGCATCGGCGGGTTCGTAAAACATGGCGCCACGGCCCACGCCGTACACCGTGTCCAAACCCGGAACCCCGCTTTGCGCGCGCACCGCCCGGTAGCCCATGGCCTGGTAACGCAGCACCTCGTCCGTCGTGTGCGCAATGTCCCGGCCATTGGCATGGCCGTAGACCATGACCCCCGTACGACTCTGGCCGCCGAGCAGCTGGTACAGCGGCATGCCGGCCACCTTGGCCTTGATGTCCCACAAGGCTGTGTCCACCGCCGCAATCGCGCTCATGGTGACCGGCCCGCGCCGCCAATACGCGCCTTTGTAGAGGAACTGCCAGATATCCTCGATCTGCCGGGGGTCACGGCCAATTAGGCAGGGAATCACATGGTCGTTGAGGTAGCTGGCCACAGCCAACTCGCGCCCGTTGAGGGTGGCATCGCCAATTCCGCTTAGACCGGCATCGGTGTCGATTTTCAGGGTCACGAAGTTGCGGCCGGGGCAGCACACAATGACGCGGACGGCAGTGATTTTCATGATGGCCTTTCGCTCTGAATTCAATGTACCCGATTCAAGCCGCCCGGATTCGACCAGGCACTGCACCGGCGCAAAGGGGGAGAAAAAGCCGCAAAAATGCACTGTTCGGGTGCATTTTGACTGGCGTACTTATTGCTGAACCATCGACGAACCAGCCGTCCCGGTTGGAGCAACGCAGGTCTATACCATCTTGACGGCTCGAATTTTCAACGAAATGGTCTCCGCTGGCGGCGCGCCCCGACCGCATTACGCGGCGCTGGACGAGTGGCTCAAAAGCATCAGCAACGAGACCATCAAGGCCAAGCGCAACGAGGCCGACCTGATCTTTCGCCGCACAGGGATCACCTTCTCCTTGGGCGGTGAGGACGGCGGTACCGAGCGGCTGATTCCGTCCGATCTGGTACCGCGCATCATCGACAGCAGCGAGTGGGCTTTTTTAGAGCGCGGTCTGGTGCAGCGCGTCAAAGCCATCAATATGTTTTTGCACGATGTGTACCACGGGCAAAAAATTCTGAAATCCGGGCTGGTACCCGCAGACCAGGTGCTGGCCAACGCACAGCTGATGCCGCTGATGATGGGCCTGGACCTGCCGCACCAAACCTATGCGCACATCACCGGAGTGGACATCATCCGCCACGCAGATGGTGACTTTTATGTGCTGGAAGACAACCTGCGGGTGCCATCCGGCGTCTCGTACATGCTGAGCAACCGCATTTTGATGATGCGGCTTTTCCCCGACCTGTTCCACCGCTACGCGGTACGCCCGGTGGAGCATTACCCGGCCTTGCTGCTGCAAACCCTGCGGGGTACGACGCTGGTCGAGCAACCCACCATCGTGTTGCTCACCCCCGGGCGCTTTAACAGCGCCTATTTCGAGCATGCGTTTCTGGCAAAACAGATGGGCATCGAGCTGGTCGAAGGCTCCGATTTATTCGTGCGCGGCGACCTGGTCTATATGCAAACCACCGAAGGCCCGCAGCGGGTGGACGTGATTTACCGCCGCATCGACGACGCCTACATGGATCCGCTGGCATTTGCGCCCGATTCCATGATTGGGGTGCCGGGCCTCGCTGCCGTGTACCGCATGGGCAATGTGGTGATTGCCAACGCACTGGGCACCGGCGTCGCCGACGACAAGTCAATCTACCCCTACGTCCCCGAAATGGTGCGGTTTTACCTGGGTGAAGAACCCTTGCTCAAAAACGTGCAGACCTGGCAATGCCGCAAACCCGCAGAACTCAGTTATGTGCTGGCCAATCTGGGCGAGCTGGTTGTCAAGGAAGTCCACGGTGCAGGTGGCTACGGCATGCTGGTCGGGCCGGCATCGACCCAAGCCGAAATTGCAGAATTTGGTGAACGAGTGCGGGCCCGGCCTGATAACTACATCGCCCAGCCCACGCTCAGCCTTTCCGCCTGTCCAACTTTTGTGGACCAGGGCCTGGCACCACGCCACATCGATCTGCGGCCTTTTGTGCTCTCCGGTAAGACCACCACCATCGTGCCCGGCGGACTGACCCGGGTGGCCTTGCGCGAAGGTTCGCTGGTGGTCAACTCCTCGCAAGGCGGCGGAACCAAAGACACCTGGGTGCTCGAAGCACCGGAGGTCGCCTAATGCTGTCACGCGTTGCCGCCCAGTTGTATTGGATGTCGCGCTACCTGGAGCGCGCCGAGAACATGGCCCGGATTTTGGATGTGGGCCAGTCACTGGCGATGCTCTCTTCGCACAATGGCCCGCGTGAAGCGGCGGAAGCCGCACTGGAGCCGCTGGTGATCACCGACACCGTGGCGGCTTTTCAGACTACGGGCCGGGCCACCCGCGCCGACCAGGTGGCGCAGTTTCTGGCCTGGGATGAGAGCCACCCCTCCTCTATCGTCAACTGCATCAAAACCAGCCGAGAGAATGCCCGCGCAGTACGCGGCGCGATGACCGCCGAAATGTGGGAATGCATCAATGACACCTGGATGGGTCTGATGCAGCGGCAAAGCGCATCGCGCGGACGTAAACCGGCGGCAGACACGGCGTTTTTTGAATGGGTCAAGGAACGCTCCCACCTGTTTCGGGGGGTGACATTTGCCACCATCCAGCGCGACCAGCCCTACCACTTCATCCGCCTGGGCACGCACATTGAGCGCGCCGACAACACGGCGCGCATCCTGTCGGTCAAAACCCGGGTACAACGCGAGGGCGGCACTGATTTGGTAGACGACTACTACCGTCTGGGCGCGGTGCTGCGCTCGGTCAGTGCGCTGGAGGCCTACCGCGACACCTACCGCGATGCCATCAACCCCGACCGGGTCGCTGAGTTGCTGATCTTTAACCCCGGATTCCCCCGCTCGCTGCTGTTTTGCACCGATATTTCACGCCAGATCCTGGACCGCTTGCCACAGCGCTCCGGACGCATGGCGCGACGCCACGCGGCGGAGTTGTTGGCCAAACTGCAGTTCGGCAGTCTGCAAGAGGTCTATGCCAGCGGCTTGGAGACCTATTTGGAAAATTTTGTGAAAGACACCATCGCGCTGGCCAACGCCGTGCACACCGACTACCTGGAAACCCTGGCATGAGCATCCGGGTCCGCCATGAGACCAGCTACCACTACGAGCAGCCGGTCCGGCGCAGCGTGCAAACCCTGCGCATCAGCCCGCCGAACAACGCGCGCCAGACCGTCATCCACTGGAACTTGGATTTGCCCGCCCCGGCACGGGCCTGGACAGACGGCTTTGGCAACCTGTGCCGCACCCTGGTGCTGGACCAGCCGCACGACAGCATCCTGATCTGCGCCCAAGGCGTGGTCGATGTGCGCGACGGCGACCTGGGCGAATCGCTCGGGCCCATGCCGCTGGAGGTCTTTATGCGCCCCACGGCGCTCACGCTGATGGACCCCGCGATACTGGAATTTGCAAGCCCGATGGCGCACACCATACGCACCCGCCCCTTCATGGGCTTGCACGACCTGATGCTGGCGCTGATTGACCGTATGCCCTATGCCAGTGGCCATACCAAAGTAGGCGACACCGCAGCGCAGGCTTTTGCCACCGGTCGTGGCGTCTGCCAGGACCACACCCATGTGTTTCTGGCCTGCGCCCGCAGCATGGGTCTGGCAGCGCGCTATGTGAGCGGCTACATCCTCTCCAACGACCAGGGCCATGTGGCCAGCCACGCCTGGGCCGAGGTTTGGATGGGCGAGCGCTGGGTCGGCTTTGACGTGAGCAACTCGCGCAGCGCCGGGGCCGAGCACATCCGCCTGGCCCAGGGCATGGACTACGCCGACACCTGCCCGGTGCGCGGCGTACGCACGGGCGGCGGCACCGAGTCCATGCGCAGCTTCGCTCAGGTAGAGTCGCAGCTTTCGTCGCAACAATAGCTTTTCTATGACCTACTGCGTAGCCATGTCGCTGGACGAGGGCATGCTGTTCGCCTCGGATTCGCGCACCAATGCCGGGCTTGACCATGTGTCGAGCTTTTGCAAAATGACGGTTTTCGAGCAGACCGGCCAGGGCGTGCTGGTGCTGCTCAACAGCGGCAACCTCGCCACCACCCAGCAAGTGGTCAGCCGCCTCAAAGCCCACGCCAAGCACACGGACACGCCGCTCACCGCCATGGATTCGGTATTTTCGGTGGCGGAGTTGCTGGGCAAGCATCTGCGTGCGGTGGTCAGCCGCACCCAAGAAGAGTCCATGGGGCAGACCGACGTCGATTTTTCCGCCACCTTTTTGCTCGGCGGCCAACTGCGCGGCGAGGAACCCCGGTTGTTTCTGGTCTACCCGCAAGGCAATTTCATCGAGACCACGGCCGATACCGCTTTCTTCCAGATCGGCGAGAGCAAGTACGGCAAACCGATTCTGGACCGCGTGGTGCAGCCCGCACTGCCGCTGTACGAGGCGGTCAAATGCGCGCTGGTCTCGTTTGACTCGACCATCAAGAGCAATTTGAGTGTGGGCCTGCCGATTGACCTGGCCCTGGTGCGGCGTGACCAATTCGCTGTAGCCATGCGCCACCGCATCGACGCCGACGACGCCTATTTCCGCCAATTGCGCACCGATTGGAGCCAGGGCCTGCGCCGCGTTTTCAACGAACTGCCGGAGCCGGGCTGGCTGCGCTGAGGGGCTGGTGGGGCCACAGCCGCTGCCAACGGACTCCCGATCCGGCAGTTTGGGCAAGGCGTAATCGGGTGTTAACGGGTGTAACGTCTCGTAAAAGCAGCGCCCTTTCCCTGGAAAATGACATACGAACGCACATGCGCTCAAGTTGTCTGTGGCCGTGCCGATAAAGATGGCGTGAAACTGCATTCTCAAACCGCCACCCGGACACGCCTGGTCACACCCACGTTGGAAAAAATGCCGCTGAGCCCTTGACATGACGACCACCACGACCACCCAGGTAGTGGCTTTGACCAACACGGAGCTCGCCGCCATCACGACCTCCGAGCTGGCGGGGTGGAGCTCGTCCTTAATTCAAGCGCTAACGGCGGTCCAAATTCCGGCTTTAACCACGAACCAGGCGGCCGTTTTGGACAGCGCGCAGCTCAATGCGCTGACGACCATCCAGCTTGCAAGCCTGGAAACCGAAGACCTGGCATCCCTCAACACCGTGGCCTGGCAGGCGCTGGGCACGGCCAGCCTGGGCAGCTTGAGCACCATACAGCTGGTGGGCATCAGCACCGCGCAGGCGGCGGCACTGGGTACCACGCAGCTGATGTCGCTGACAACGCAGCAATTGGTGGCCTTGGAGACTGCGGACATCGCATCGCTGTCGACCGCTTCGCTGGCTGCGCTGGGCACGGTGCAATTGGTCAGCATCAGCACCGCGCAGGCCGCAGCGCTGGGCGCGGCGCAGCTGGTTTCGCTGAGCACGCAGCAGCTGGCCGCCTTGGAGACATCGGACATTGCGTCGCTGTCGACCGCCGCGCTGGCCGCGCTGGGCACCCTGCAAATTGCCGGTCTCCGAGCGCCTCAGGTAGCGGCACTGACCACAGGCCAGGCGCAGGGCTTGACCACGCTGCAAATCACCGGCCTGGAGACCCGCGACTTCGCCTCGCTCTCCACCGATTCGATCCAGGCACTGACCACGCTGCAAATAGTGGCCCTCAGCACAGCGGCGATCGTGGCCTTGACGAACAGCCAGAGCGCCGCATTGACCGGCACGCAGCTGAGTAGCTTGGGCACCTGGCAGATTGCGGCTCTGGAGACTGCCGACCTGGCTGTGCTGGCTGCCGACAGCGTGGCGGCCATGACGACGGCGCAGGTGATCGGCCTGACAACTAGCCAGGCGTCTGCCTTGACCGGCGTGCAATCCTTGGCGCTGGGAACGGCCCAGCTGGCCGCGCTGGAGACGCGGGACTTTGCAGCGATGCGCACAAGCGCCTTGCAAGCCCTGAACACCGCGCAGATTGCCGCGCTGAGTTCGCGCACCGTAATAGCCATGACCACGAGCCAGGCGGCGGTGCTGGACGCCAACCAGATCAGCGGTCTGAGCACCCAGCAGCTCGTGGGTCTGGCGGTTCGCGCATTGGCCGCACTGACAACCATCGCCACCTACGCCCTGAGTACGGACCAGATCGCAGGTCTGAGCTCCTTGCAGGCCAAGGCACTGACGACGGCCCAAATCCAGAGTCTGGGCGTGGAACAGATAGCAGCGCTGGAGACAACAGACTTTGCTGCACTGAGCACCACCGCGATACAAGCTTTGCTCACGACGCAAATCACGGCACTGGGCACCAGCCAGGCGCTGGCACTGAGCGCGCTGCAAACCGTGGCCTTGAAAGCTGATCAACTCAAGGCCTTGGAAACAAGCGACCTGGCCGCCCTGACTACCAGCAACCTGCGGGCCCTGGGTACGGCGCTGGCAACGGCCTTCACCACCGACCAGATCCGGGCGCTAGGAACTGCGCAAATCACCGGTCTGGATACCACCCAGACCACTGCCCTATCCACCCGCCAACTCAATGCCTTGGGCGCATCCCAGTGGGCTGTGCTCAGCACGGGACAGATTGGAACCTTAAGCACGGCGCAAATCGCCGGCCTGGACTCCGGCAGTCTAGGCGCCTTATCAGAGAGCCAAATCGCTGGACTGAGTACGCTGCAAATTGCATTTCTGACGCAATCGACTATTAAAGCGCTCAGCACCATTCAAATCGCGGCGCTGGAAACCCGCGACATGGCGGTGCTCGCGAGCAGCGCGCTGCGCTACCTGGGATCAGACCAAATTGCTGCACTAACAACCAGCCAAATTGCCAACCTGAGCAGTACCCAGGCCTATGCAATAGCGACAACACAGTTGGTCGCGCTGGGAACCACCCAACTCGCCGCTCTGAACACGACCAACCTGGGCGCATTGACGAACCCAGCCATTCGCGCACTCAGCACCGACCAGATGCTGGCACTCGGGACCAGCCAAATCGTGGCGCTGCGCTCGGACCAGGTGGCCAGCCTCGGTACCAGCAGCCTCAACGCCCTCTCTTTCGCGCAAATTGCCGCCCTTGAGACCACAGATGTTGCTGCACTTGCCACACTCCAGATAGCCGGGCTGATAACGCAGCAGCTGGTATCACTGCAAACCAACCAGTTTGCGGTGCTGAACGCCAAACAGCTTGCGGCGCTCACAGCCGTGCAGTTTGCAGCACTGACTACCGACCAGCTGGTGGCCTTGACCACCGCCCAGGCGACATACCTGGGTTCCAGCGCATTAAAGGCGCTGGACACGGTGCAAATCGGGAGCCTGCAAACGCAGGACTTTGCGCTACTCAGCACAGTAAGCCTGAATGCCCTGAGCAGTCTGCAGGTCGGCGCGCTGAGCACCGACCAGGTTGCCGCGTTCACATCGGCGCAAGCCGCTCGGCTCAGCAGCGCCGTCGTGTCGGCCTTGTCGAGCAGCCACATCATGGCCCTGGAGACATCCGACATCGTTCAGCTGCGCACCAGCGCCATTGCCGCACTCACAACCGACCAGGCCATTGCGCTCAGCAGCACGCAAGTCAGCTTACTGACCACAGGGCAACTGGCTGTGCTGAGCAGCACCAACCTGGCAGCACTGAGCAGCGCGCAGATCATTGCACTTACGACCGTGCAGGTGGGCGCTCTGGGTACCAGCCTGTTCCAGGCACTGCAAACATCCCAGATCGAGGCGCTTGAGGTGGCCGATGTGGCCGTGATCAGCACCGTCAACCTCCGCAGCCTGCTGACCCTCCAGCTGGTGGCCCTGGGCACCAAGCAGATCGCCGCCTTGACCACCAGCCAAATCGCCAGCCTGAGCAACACTGCATTTTTGTCGGTCACCACGGATCAGCTTGCTGCGCTGCAAACCGGCAAGGTGGCTGCACTGAGCACCAGCAACATCCGGAATTTGAGTACCGACCAATTGGCGTCGCTGAGCGACAAGCAGGTGGCCGCGCTGGCGGACCTGCAAGTCAATGCCCTGTCCACGCTGAACGTCGCCGCTTTGTCGACCGCGCAGATCGTGGCACTCACAACACGCCAGTACGCCAGCCTGAGCTCGAACTGGGTGCAGGCACTCACCGAAGACCAGTTTTCCGCGCTGCAAACCAGCGATCTGGCCTCGCTGGGCAACGCCAGCGTGAAGATTTTGAATACCAAGCAGATCGTGGCCCTGGGAACCACCGGGCTGCGAACCCTGACCAGCACGCAGTTTTACGCCCTCAGCACCGTACAAATTGCCAACCTCTCCAACGCCCAGATCCGGGCGCTCTCCACCACACACATTGCCGCGCTGCAAACCCAGCAAGTTGCAGCACTGTCTGCCGACCGGATCCAAGCCTTCAGCACGGCAGGACTGCGCATGCTGTCCTCCTCCGGCATCGCCGCGCTGAGTACAGAGCAGGCCAATGCCTTAAGTACGGCGCAGTTGCGGGCGCTGAGCAACAGCCAGATCATGGCCTTGGAGACCGAGGACTTGACCGCCCTCTCCAGCAAAGCCGTGCAGGCCTTGCGCACCGACAGCCTGGCCGCATTGCTCGCCGACCAGATTACCGCACTCACCACGCAACAGGCTGCGGCGCTGAGCAGCGCGGCCATCAGTGCGCTCACGACCACGCAGATCAGCGTGTTGGAGACGGCAGACCTTGCAGCGATCACAACAAACGCACTGCAAGGTCTTGGCGTGGCGCAGTTACTGGCCTTCACAACCGATGAACTACAAGCACTCACGGCACAACAGCTGAAGTCGCTGCAAACCGGGCAACTGAATGCCCTTTCCAGCACGCAAACCGCAAGCCTGACAAGTGGTCAAATTCAGACCCTGACTACGACGCAGATATTCACCCTGGGCACAGGGATATTTGTCGCGCTGAGCACAGACCAACTGGCGTCTTTGCTCACCACGCAGATGGTGGCGCTCAGCGGCCGGCACTTGGCCGCCATCAGCAGTGACGGGCTTGCGGCACTGACGACGAACCAGATCAGCGCGCTGGAAACCTCGGATCTGGCATCCCTAACAACCAGCAATATTCCGTATGTGGGTACTGCGCAGCTTCTTGCTTTGACCACCCGGCAAATTGCCGGGCTGACGTCCAGCCAGGTTCGCAACATCAGCAGCAGCCAATTCGCCAGCTTCGATACGGTGCAAGTCGGGGCATTAGAGACCGTCGATTTTGCGGCGCTCAGCACCGCCGTGATCGGCTCGCTGACCACGGTGCTGGTAAGCGGACTACAGACTCTTCAATTGGCGGCGCTGGGCACGGCACAAGCCCTAGGCCTTTCCACCGACGGCGCCAGCGCATTGACTACCGCCCAGCTGAATGCAATTCAGACCAACAGTTTTGCGGCGCTCAGCACACAGGTGATTCAAAGCCTCAGCACGGAGCAAATGGTCGGCCTGGATGTATCCGTGTTTCTTGCCATTTCCACCGGACAGATTCAGGCATTAAGCACCGGGCAACTCGCCAGCCTAGGCACTGCCATCCTCAGCGGCGGCATGTTGTCGCGACAGATTGCGGCCTTGCGAACCGATCAACTGGCTGCCTTGAGCAGCAGCAGCATAGAGGCACTCAGCACATCGGGCTTGCAAGCACTGTCGACCACACAGATCCGCTCCCTCAGTGCGGCAAACTGGCTTGTGATGAGTACGGCCAACATGGCTGTGCTCAAGAGCGCGCAGTTGGGGGCCATACTGACCGACACCGTCGCTACCCTGGAAACCACCAAGACAGCGGCGCTGAACACCACCAGCATTGCCGCACTGAGCAGTAACCAGGTCGTGGCCCTCACCACCGCGCAGGCCGCAGCACTGGACACCAGCCAGGCCCGTGCGCTCACCACCGTGCAGGTGGCAGCGCTGCAAACTGCGGATCTGGCGGCGCTAGGAACCTCTGCCATCGCCACATGGTCGGGCCTGCAGCTGCGGGCACTGAACACCGGACAAGTCAGCCGGCTCAGCACCCTGCAGGTCGCTGCCATCAGCACCGCAGTCGTCGGCTTTCTGAGCACCCAGCAGATCACTGCACTCAGCGAGATACAGGTGCAGGGTCTGGCCACCAGCCAGCTGCGCGCCCTGGGCACCAGCCAGATCAGCAGCCTGGAGACCGCAGACCTGCAAGCCTTGACCACCTCCGGTATACGCGCGCTGGGTACAGCCCAGTCCAGCGCGCTGGGCAGCGCCCAGATCGCGGCGCTGACCACGCTGCAGTTGCAAAGCCTGAACACGTCCAACGTGGCCGCGCTGTTGACCACGCAGATCGCCGCCATCACCACCGCGCAAATCTACGCCCTGAGTGCTTCGCAATTCAATGCCTTGGGCAAGAACAGTGTGGCCACGCTCAGCTCGGATCAGCTATCGGCCATCGGCACTGCGCAATGGGTCGCTTTGGCGACCAACCAAGTGGGCTACCTGACGAGCACGCAAATCACGGTCTTGCTCACCGATCAGGTGGCGCTGCTGCAAACCTCGGGCGTGGTGGCTTTGAGCACCATGCAGCTCTCCGCTTTGGCGACCGTGCAGTGGCA
>CAMAQV010000019.1 GCA_945860595.1 Comamonas sp. lk | reverse complement strand
TGGTTCATTGCGGTCCTTTGCGTGCGAACGCAAAAGACCATAAGTCATGGAATCGAAATTCAAATCGAGACCAGACTGAAATGATGAAAAAACAAGGTAAATCATTAACTTACGCAACCCTGATGTGACAACGTTGGGACACTACTGATCTGATTTCTATTTTTATTGACTACTCCAACAAGGAATATGGCATGAGCTGGAACGTACGCATAGGCATCAACCCCATCAGCTGGATGAACGACGACCTGCCCGAACTCGGCGGCGAAACACCACTGGAAACGGCGCTGAGCGAAGGTAAAGAAATCGGCTACGCCGGCTTTGAGCTGGGTAACAAATTCGCCAAAGACGGCCCAGGCCTCAAAGCGCAACTCGATGCCTACCAACTGGCTTGTGTGTCGGGCTGGTACTCGGGCTTTCTGGCAGAACTGGAACCTGGGCAGGACAACGCGCAATCCGTCGCGGCAGAAATTGCCCGCTGCAAAGCGCACATGGAAAAGCTGCAATACAACGGCGTGACGGTGGTGGTCTACGGCGAGTGCGCGGGCACCGTGCAGGGGCAGATCGACACTCCGGTGGAGCGCCGTCCGCAGTTTGCCAATGCAGCACTGTGGCAGGCTTATGCCGAGCGGCTGAACGCTTTTGGCGCGCACCTGATCACGCACTACGGCATCCGCCTGGCCTACCACCACCACATGGGCGCGTATGTCGAATCGCCGCAAGACATTGACATGCTGATGCAGCTGACCGACCCGGCCACAGTGTTCTTGCTCTTTGACACCGGCCACGCCTATTTCGGCGGCGCAGCCGACCCCAGCACCGTGCTGCAAAAACATATTCAACGCGTGGTCCATGTGCATTGCAAAGACGTGCGCACGCCGGTGATTGCCAAAGCCCGCAACGAGGGCTGGAGCTTTTTGAACGGCGTGCTCAATGGCGTATTCACCGTGCCCGGCGATGGCAGCATTGACTTTGCCAAAGTGCTGGGCATGCTGCATGCGGCCGGGTATGAGGGTTGGCTGGTCGTCGAGGCCGAGCAAGACCCGGCGGTGGCCCCGAGCTACGACTACGCCAAAAAAGGTTTTGAGACCCTGCGCGATCTGGTCGCCAGCCAGCACTAGGAGCGCGCCATGGTCAGCCCACTCCTTGCCAAAGCCCACAAGAACGGGCGCGAGATCGTCAACGTCACGCCGCAGCGCGCGGGCTGGATCCATGTGGGCTTTCGCGCCATCCGCCTGGCCGAGGGTGAAACCGAGTCTCTGGAAACCGGCACACGCGAGCTGTGCATCGTGGTGCTCAGCGGCAAGGTGGATATCACGGTAGCGGGTGTGCGCTACGCCAACTTGGGCACGCGCAGCAGCGTGTTTGACGAGGTGTCGCCCGCTGCGGTCTATGTGCCTGCGGGCCACACGGTCAGCATCACCGGCTTGACGGGCGGCGCAGAAATCGGCCTGTGCTCAGCCCCCGCCGGAGCCAACCCGCAAGCGCGCGCGGTCAAGGTCTTAGACCCTGCCAGCATGCGCCGCAGCGTGCGCGGCAAGGGCAGCAACACGCGCTACATCTGCGACATCCTGCCCCATGACGACCCGACCGCTGCGCACCTGCTGGTGGTCGAGGTGCTGACCCCGGCCAGCCATTCATCGAGCTACCCGCCGCACAAGCACGATCTGGAGCAACCCCCGGTGGAAACCCAGCTGGAAGAAACCTATTACCACCGCCTGAATCCGCCGCAAGGTTTTGCCTTTCAGCGCGTCTACACCGACGACCGCAGCCTGGACGAAGCCTGCGCCGTGGAGAACCACGATGTGGTCATGGTGCCGCGTGGCTACCACCCGGTGGTCGCGCCGCACGGCTATGACCTGTATTACCTCAACGTTATGGCCGGCCCCAACCGGTTCTGGGTTTTCAAGAACGACCCCGCGCACGAATGGATGCTCGCGCCGCATTGAGCCGCCTCCCTGCCGCGATGACGCGCCGCCAGTGTTTGGCGCTGGCGGCAACGTCCACGGGCTTATCGATGGCCCTCGCTGATGCCCCCAAACCGCAGCCCTGGCCGCGCCAAAAGCCCCAGCCCGCGCTGGCCCTACCCATGCTGGACGGGGAGCCGTGGAAGCTGTCTGAACAAGCCGGGCAGGTCGTCGTGCTGAACTTCTGGGCCAGTTGGTGCGAACCCTGCCGGGCCGAGATGCCATCGCTGGAGCGCCTCGCAGCGCGTCACGCCCAGGCGGGTTTGCAGGTCCTCGCCGTGAACTTCCGCGAGTCACCGAATGCTGTGCGCCGTTTCATGGCCACTACCGGCATGACCCTGCCCGTGCTGATGGACGCGGACGGTTCGGCGGCGAAGTCGCTGCGTATTGGCATCTTCCCGACCACGGTCGTTGTGGATCGGCGCGGCCGCATCCGGTTTACGGTAACCGGCGAATGTGCATGGGATCAGGAACCCGCAACGCGCTGGCTGCGCGACGTCCTTCAGTCCGCCTGAAACGAGGGGTAGCCCGCTGCGTCAGTCGCCTGGGTCAGCGCTTGGACCGTGGTTTTTTCATCGTCAAACGTGACCTTGGCGGTACGGCGCGCGTAGCTGACAAGCGCCTTTTTCACGCCGGGGACTTTCATCAAAGCCACGCGAATGGTGACCGGGCAGGTGGCGCAGTCCATGGTGGGCACGGTGAGGGTAACCTGCTGAACCGCAGCGAGGGCGGGTAAGGACACGAAGAGCACAACCACCGATAGAAGAAATTTGTTCAAGCGCATACGGCACCGGACTCCATCAATAAAACCAAGGGGCCGCCAGCGGGACCAGCAAAGGCACCAGCGTGATCAGCAACACCAGCCAGAACCAGTTACGCACCTGGTGGCTGACGGGTTGGCACACGACGTCCGTTTCGCATACGGCCTGCATCTGCGCCGACCTGCCGTAAATACGCCACGCCGCCCATGCCAAGGCACCGAAAGCCAAGGCCAGCAAGCCATCCGAATACGGCTCCATCACATGCAGTTGGCTGATCCAGGCACCGGAGATACCGGCCAGCGCCAAAGCCAGCGGCAGCACGCAGCAACTCGAGGCCAGCAAGGCCGCCAAACCCGCCAGCGCCAAGGCGGGCGCGGGCGGGCGGGTCTCACCAATCGGTGGCGCTTCCAGGTTCGGTGTAGCTTCCATACGATCTCTCAGGCGGATGCTCAGGCGGTGATTTCGCGCGCCGTGATCTGGTACGCAAACGCGTCCGGGTCATACGGGTCGCGCAGGCCTGCGGCGGTTTGCGCCTGTGGGTACATCAAGAATGGCAGCTTCTTGTTGCCAGACTGCGGCAAGGTCAAGTCACTGGCCGTGTTGTAGCCCATCCAGTTGCCTTCCCAGCTGCCGAACAAGGCTTTGCGCACCGGCGTCGCGAGAGGATGGCCGGCATCTTTGATCCATTCCGTGGTTTCCTGGCGCATGACTTTGGTCACATCGGCCGGGTCCATCGCCACCCAGCCTTGGGCCTTCAAATACACCTCGGCGCGGCAGTGCTGCGCGCCCTTCAAGCTGGCCGGGTTGCCGCCGAGCTCGCGGTAACCGAAGGCGCTGGGCACCAGACGGATGCCGTAGATGTCGCGGGCGGGAATGCCGACTGCGCGGCACAGGCCAACAAACAGGGAGTTGATGTCCGCGCATTTACCGCTGAGGTTTTCGGTCTCCAGCATAGTCTTGATGTCGCCGACGCCGCAGCCACGCACCTTGGGTTCGCGATAGGTGCTGATTACCACCCAGTCAAAAATACGCTGGGCTTTCTCCTGGTCGGTGCGCGCGCCGCTGACAATTTGCGTAGCCACCTTGCGCACGATGCCGTCGGTGGTGATCAGCTCGCTGGGTTCAAGCCAGCGACGCAGCTCTGCGGCGTCTTCGCTAATAGCGGGCTTGCGCTGGTTCCGGTCGGCGGCGCGGTTTTGGGTTTGGACGCGGTTGACCAGGGTGACCGCCGGTTGGGCGCTGTCAGCAGCAAAGCTGGCCATTAATGTCGCGGCACCTGTGGCCTTGTCGCGCACCAACTCCAGGTCGGCGCCTTCGCCGCTGTAGCTGACGTCCACTGTGCGCTGCCACGGCGTGTCTAAAGAAGCCACGGGCAACCAGACGCGGGTGGCCCCGGATGCGGCCTTGATCTGCACGGTGGTGGTCACATCGAAGGTGCGCCAGCCCTGCGGCTTGGGCTCGAAGCGACGCACCGCGTCCTGTGCGAGCAGCGGACTGCTAACTGAAAAAACCATAGAAACGCAAGCGGCTTGAAGGACCGTGCGGCGGGAGATGGGATATTGCATGAAGGGATAGGCCCAAAAATTGGAGGCAGTCCGGTAAGAAACGCGTCAGTAACTGAAGTAGCTTGGCCTGCCCTGCTCCGCTGGAGCGTGAGGATTTTATGCCATCCATGTTGGAGGGTAGAGGGTTTTCCCTGTAGGTATTCAGCTATCACCCACGGACGCTTTTTCCACCGGATACTCCAGCCGCGCTGCACGAAACCGTGCGGATGCAACTAACACACCGGAGACAAAACATGCGTGTCATTTCCATTGCCCAGGACAGCCCCGAAATCGCGGGCTGCGAAGAAGACAGCGGCATCGTCCGCAAAGTCAATCTGCCGCTGGCGCGGCGCGAATTCCTCAAAGGCTCCGGCCTTTTGATGGGTACCTTGGCCGGCGGTTCGCTGTTGGCGACCTTGGCGCCCAGCACCGCCTGGGCGCTGGAGCTGAAAAAGCTCTCCACGGCCGAAGGCCAGACCCTGATGGCCATGGGCCGCATTCTGTTCCCCCACAAAAAGCTTCCCGACGCGGTCTATGCCCTGCTGGCCAAAGACCTCGACGGCAAAGCCGCCGGCGACGCGGGCGCGGCCAAGATGCTGCAGGACGGCATCGCCTGGCTCAACAAGTCTAGCGGTGGAGACTTTGCCAAAGCCAGCGAGAAGCAGCGCAACGACATCGTACGCAGCATGGAAGGTACCGCCTTCTTTGCCACCGTACGCGGCCAGTGCATCACCTCGCTGTATGACAACGATATGGCCTACGCCGTGTTCGGCTACCCCGGCTCGGCCTGGGAAAAAGGCGGGTACATCACCCGCGGTTTCCAAGACCTCAAATGGTTGCCGGCGCCATCCAAAGAAGCCAGCCCACCGCCCTTCCTCGGCTAAGCAACCCAACCCCATACAGGAGATAGAACATGGCGAAATTTGATTTTTCTGACGACTCCGTAGTCGTCGTTATCGGCTCGGGCGCGGGCGGCGGCACACTGGCCAATGAACTGTGCCAAAAAGGCATCAAGGTGGTGGTCCTCGAGGCCGGCGCGATGCAGTCGCAAGCAAGCTTTATCAACGACGAGTGGAAGTCTTTCGTGCAACTGGCCTGGCTGGACAAACGCACGACCTCTGGCTCATGGCGTGTCGCCAAAGACTTTGCGGGACTCCCGTCCTGGATTTGCAAGACCGTGGGCGGCTCGACCACCCACTGGGCCGGTGCCTCGCTGCGCCTCCAGGAGCATGAGTTCCGCGTCAAATCGGTGTACGGCGATGTGCCGGGCGCCAATTTGCTGGACTGGCCCATCACCTTGAAGGACCTGGAGCCCTACTACGCCAAGGCCGAATACAAAATGGGCGTGACCCGCACCAACGGTATTCCCGGCCTGCCCGGCAACAACAATTTCAAGGTCATGCACGCCGGCGCTACCAAGCTGGGCTACCAGGACGTGCATACCGGCAATATGGCCATCAATAGCCAGCCGCGTGACGGCCGTGGACGTTGTATGCAGCTGGGCTTTTGCTTCCAGGGCTGCAAGAGCGGGGCCAAATGGTCCACGCTGTACACCGAAATCCCCAAGGCCGAGGCCACCGGTAACTTCGAAATCCGCCCATCGTCTCATGTGACTCGCATCGAGCACAACGCCTCCGGCAAAGTGACCGGCGTCGTGTACTTTGACAAAGACGGCAAAGAGCAACGCCAAAAGGCCCGAATCGTGGCGGTTGCCGGTAACTCGATCGAGACCCCACGTTTGCTGCTGCTGTCGGCCTCAAACATGTTCAAAGACGGTCTGGCCAACTCTTCCGGCCAAGTGGGTCGCAACTACATGCGCCACATGACCGGATCGGTTTACGCCGCTTTCAAAAATCCGGTGCACATGTACCGTGGCACGACCATGGCTGGCATCATCCGCGACGAGGCAGGACATAACCCGGCGCGCGGCTTTGTAGGCGGCTACGAGATGGAAACCCTGAGCCTGGGCGTGCCATTCATGGCAGCCTTCCTGGATCCCGGCGCCTGGGG
Organism: Comamonas sp. lk; assembly: GCA_945860595.1. Taxonomy (GTDB): domain Bacteria; phylum Pseudomonadota; class Gammaproteobacteria; order Burkholderiales; family Burkholderiaceae_C; genus Allorhodoferax. Next base: position 45,711 of record CAMAQV010000019.1, on the reverse strand, counting down.
CTCTGAATTCGCCTGGTGGATGGACCACTACACCAACACGGCCGGTATGTGGCTGGTGGGTGAAGACATGCCGCGCGAGACCAACCGCGTGACGCTGAACACCAACGTCAAAGACCAGTGGGGTAACTACGTGCCCAACGTCCACTTTGACGACCACCCCAACGACATCGCCATGCGCAACCATGCGTTCACCCAGGGCGAGCGCGTGTACCAAGCGGCCGGCGCGATCAAGACCTACCGCACCCCGCCCTACCCGTCCACCCACAACCTGGGAACCAGCCGCATGAGCGCACGGGCCCAGGACGGTGTGGTGAATAAATGGGGCCAGACGCACGACATTCCCAACCTGTTTATCAGCGACGGCAGCCAGTTCACCACCGGCGGCGCCGAGAACCCCACGCTGACCATCGTGTCTTTGGCCATTCGCCAGGCGGATTACATCGCCCAGCAGATGACCGAGCGCGCGATTTAAGATACGGTTTGACCCAGGCAGGAGCAAGCTATGTGTGAATATTTCGTCAAAGCAGACCCGATCCAGTACGAACAGCGCACGCGAACGGTCCGTATCCGCAACGTGCTCACCAGCCTGCGGCTGGAAAACATGGTGTGGGACATATTGGCCGAAATGGCCGAAGAGGAAGGCTGCACCACGAATGCGCTGATCTCGAATTTCCACGACGAAATCCTGGCGCACCGGGGCGAGGTTCCCAACTTCGCCTCCTTTCTGCGGGTCACCTGCATGCGCTACCTGCGCCGCTGCGTGATCAACATGGAGCGCGAACAGACCAACACCCTTGCGGTCGCCAACGTGAGCAACCTGCCCGGTCGGCCCCAGTCGCTCGAATCCGCCCCAAAGTCGGTGGCGGCGGTGGGCAGGTAATTACATTTCCCATCGCAACCCATCCGGCGCCTGACACGGTACCGGATGGGATTTTTTTGAGCAAAACCATCCCCCGAAAAGAGAATGTTCCTATGAGTTTCACCACCGAAAACCAGCCGGGTGTCAGCGCTGCTGCGCCTGAGGCCACGCGGGGATTTGTGTTCAACCACTCCATGCTGCGCATCAAAGACCCCCAGGTGTCGCTGGCCTTTTACACCGGCATCATGGGCATGCGCCTGCTGCGCAAACTCGACTTTCCCGAAATGAAGTTTTCGCTGTACTTCCTGCACCGCGCCGCCGACGGCGAGAGCGCGCCTGAGGATGTGGGCGAGCGCACGGCCTGGACTTTTGCGCAGCGCGGCATCTTGGAGCTGACCCACAACTGGGGCACCGAATCGGATCCGGAGTTCAAGTACCACGACGGCAACGCCCAGCCGCAAGGTTTTGGCCACATCTGCTTCTCGGTGCCCGATCTTGATGCGGCCACGGCTTGGTTCGACCAGAACCAGGTGACCTTTGTGAAGCGCCCCGACCAGGGCAAGATGAAAGACGTGGCCTTTATCAAAGACCCTGACGGCTACTGGATCGAGATCGTCGAACCAGCGCGCCTCAAAGCTATAGGACGTTGAAATCATGTCGCCATTTTTGAAATTTCGTCTGACCGCCGCGCTGCAGATCGTCTTGTTCCTGTCGGCAGGTCTGCTCGCCGTGCAGACGCATGCCAACGAAGCCTTAGCAAACAAGAGCGGCTGCCTAGGTTGCCACGCTGTGGCCGTGAAATTGGTGGGTCCAGCCTACAAAGATGTAGCTGCCAAATACGCGGGTCAAGCCGATGCACCAGCCATGCTGATGCAAAGCATCCGCAACGGCAGCGTGGGTAAATGGGGTGAGCTACCCATGCCCGCACACCCCAAAATTTCGGATGCCGACCTGAAAAAACTGGCCGCGTGGATCCTCGCGGCGAAATAAGCAGACAAGCATGAAGTACCTCCACACCATGGTCCGGGTGACCGATTTGGACGCCTCGCTGCGTTTTTACCGCGACGCGCTGGGCCTGGACGTGCTCAGCGTGCGCGAGGTGCCCCAAGGGCGCTTCACCCTGGCCTTTTTGGCCGCGCCAGGCGACCGCAGCGCGCAAGTGGAGCTGACCTACAACTGGGATCCAGAAGCCTACAGCGGCGGGCGCAACTTCGGCCACCTGGCCTACGCGGTCGAGGACATTTACGCCACCTGCGCCCGCCTGCAAGCCCATGGCGTGGAGATCGTGCGGCCCCCGCGCGATGGCTACATGGCCTTTGTGCGTTCGCCAGATCAGATATCCATCGAACTGCTGCAACGCGGCGCACCCCTGCCCCGTGCCGAGCCCTGGGCCTCCATGCCCAATATCGGCTCATGGTGAGCGCCGACCTGACAAGCGGCCCGGCGTGGCCTGGCCATCACCCCGTGGCCCACTTGCCGGGCTCGCTGCCTATGGGTGGCGTGGTGCCGATGACCCCGGTACACGCCTTTGACAGCGTGCCTGCTGCACTGCAATGGCAGGAGCAGCCCCAACTCAAACCAACGCGGCAGGACATCGAACTCGGCGGCTTGCTGGCTTTTGTGATTGATCAGGTCACCACGGAAGACGAAGCCGACGCCATGGTGCAGGCCAGCGAACAATGTGGCTACCGCGATGAAGCCCCCGGCATTGCCACACCGCCGGGCATGCGGATGAATAAATCGGTGCATTGGGTGGCGGACCCGGAGTTGATGAATCCCTTGTTTGCCCGTATCGCCCATTTGCTGCCGCCGGTACTCGATGGCGAACCGCTATTCCAAGCGTTCAGCCACCGGATCAATATGTACCGCTACGACGCCAACGACGTTTTCAACCGGCACACCGATGGCAACTGGCCGGGCTATAGCCTGAGCCCGGACCGCAGCACTATGCTGGAGTGGGGCCCGGAATTGCGCTCGGGCCTGACCATGCTGCTGTACCTGAACGGCCCGGCGGATGGCGTCATCGGTGGCAGCACCCGCCTGTTCAGCCGCGACGGGCGTCACGTCGATGTGGCGCCGGTCAAAGGCTCAGCCCTGTTCTTCCGCCACGGCTTCGGCTTCGCCTCGGTGGTGCATGAGGGCTGCCGGGTAACCGGCGATGTGTCGAAATACGTGGCGCGCATCAACGTGATGTACGGCGACGCGACGCGGTAAACAGGCCGGTTTAGCGCGCCCCCCCGTTGCGCAAGCGCTGCACATCCAAAGCGGACGCCGGGGCCGCTTGGTGGCCCCAGGCGGCGCGCAGATAACTCAATACATCCGCGATTTCCTGCTCGCTCATGGTGAGCATATAGGGTGGCATGCCAAACGGACGCGGGTTGCCCGTTGTACTGGGGCTAAAACCGCCGTATAGAACGGTCTGCAGCAGGTTGACCGGCGAGGACTGCAGCACGGTGCGGTTGCCGCGCAGCGGCGGGTAGGCCCAGTTGCCGTCTGCGCCCCGGACACCCTGGCCCTGCGTGCCGTGGCAATCGGCGCAGTACTTGTCATACAGCGCTGCGCCACTGTCCAACACACGGCGCGGCGGGGCCTGCGAAATACCGTTTTCAGCCGCCACCTTGGGCAGGCTTTGCAAGTACGCAACCATGGCGTCGATGTCTTGGACCGTCCATTGCTGCAAGCTGTGCCGCACGACTTCGGCCATAGGCCCGGATGTGCGGTCCGCCCCGCCACGGCCGGATTGCAGCAGTTGCCCCACCTCTGCGGCCGGTCGATTCTGCACACCACCGTCCACGGGGTCCAGCAGCGAAGGCGCGTACCAGGACGGGCCGGCAATAAAACCACCTGCCAGACTGAGCATGTCGGCGTTACCCCCCAGCGCGTTACGCCGCATGTGGCAAACGCTGCAGTGGCCCAGGCCCTGCACCAGGTACGCGCCGCGCTGTCGCTGCGCTTCGGCTGCACTCGGCGGTGCGGGCTGCGGCTTGGGCTCAGCAGTTGGCAGATACAAACGCCGCCAGGCCTGCAAGGCTAATTGGGTATTGAAGGGCCAGCGCAAGGCATGGGGTGGCGGCACGGCTTCAACCGGCTCCAAGCCTTTGAAAAATGCATAGAGCGCGTCACTGTCTGCGCGGGTAATGTTGCGAAAGTTGGTATACGGAAATGCCGGATTAAGCCAGCGGCCGCCCCGCGATTGGCCGTGGTGCATAGCGCGCCAGAAGTCGTCAGCGCTCCATAGGGCCAGACCGCTTGCCGCCGGTGTGAGGTTGCTGCTGTACACCGTGCCAAAAGGCGTGGGGATGCCAAGCCCGCCGGAGAAGGGCGGCGCGCCGGGGCGGGTGTGGCAGCCTTGGCAGTTACCCAAAACTGCCAGGTAGCGCCCGCCCGAAACCGGTACCGGCTTGGCCTCTGTCTGTGCTGCCTGTGCTACCGGTGGGGGCTGGTGGGCGCCGCATTTCAATGGCGGAGCAAGGGCCATGGGCGCGGCGGTCGCACGCAGAGGTACGGGCTGCGCAGCCAGCCAACTGCTGACGGCAGCCATGTCGCCAGGTTGCAATCGCTGGACGACCTGGGCCATGCAATCCGGCGCATGGGCCGCGCGCGCGCCGGCTTGCCAGGCGCCGAGCTGGGCGTTCAGGTAATCGCTGGAGAGTCCGAGCAGGCCGGGTGTGGCCGGCAAGCGGCCCGTGAGCTGCTCACCATGGCAGGCGGTGCAGGCCGGCACCCGCAATTGCATGTCGCCCTGTAGCGCCAGTTGCCGCCCGCGCTCCAGCGCGGCGGCGGCCACCCGGGGTGCGGGCGGGGCCGCATACGGCAGGTCCAGTGCAGAAAAATACTGGGCAATTTCCATCAAATAGGCATCGCTCAAATTCGCGACCAGCCGGGTCATCAGGTTGTGCCGGCGTTTGCCGGTTTGGAAGTGGCGCAGCTGGTTGTACAAATAGCCCGCCGGCTTGCCGGCAATGCGCGGGTAGTAGCCATCGGGCCCCGCGCGGCCCTGCTCGCCATGGCAGGCAAAACACACCTGCACCCGCTGCGCCAGAGTGTCTTGGAAAACAGGCTTGGGTGGCTGCGCTGCGATGGCCGGACTCAGCGCCGTCACCAAGGCAGCCATGACCCACCCCAGCCACCAACTGCGGGCACGACGCGCAACTCGCACAGGGATGGGTTCCATCATCCGCCCCTGGCCTCGCAATATTCGCGCACTTTGGACTGGTATTGGGAGCGTGTTTCTCCGGTGGATTCGGAAATGCGCCACGGGGTCTTCTCGGCGTTGTAATCCCAGACCTTCATGCGCGACACCACGCACCGGTCGACCGGGGTTTCCTCGCACGCGCTGAGAAGGCATGTCAGCGGCAGGACCAGGGCTAGCCAGAACGGAGGTTTTTGCATCAGACAGGCGCTCCAGCCTGGGCGGCGCTTATCTGGAGCTGAGCCAAGACCGCCATGGCAGATGCCAGCCGCGCCGCACCCAGTCCACGGACCGGGTAGGCCGTTATGCCATGGGTCTGCAACACTGCGCGCAGCCGACTGTCCACCAAGTCCCTGGCAGTATGGCCGTCGCGCTGAATACCGTCAGCCTGCCAGGGCAGATCGGTTTCGGCCAATAGGGTGAGCTGGTAGCGGCGCTGCTGCGCCACCGCCACCGGGTACAGGCTGTGGTCTCCGAAGAGCAAATCGCTGTAAACCGCCGTCACCAACGGGGTGGTGTCGCACAGCAGGTAATCGCAGCCGGTAACTGCGTCCACTGCAGCGATCTGGGCTTGCATGATGGCCGCCTGCTCATAGTCGCGTGGCGTGCGGCCCTGTGCCGCGCACCATTGGCGTAAAACCTCGTCGACCAGGCCGACCCGTGCGCCCCGGGCCCGCAAGTGCGCAGCCATCTCCCCCAGCAATGTGGTCTTTCCCGTGCATTCGGCACCCAGGATCGCGATGGTCAACACCGTCGATATCCACGCCAACAACTGTTCATACCGCAGCGGCGGGCAAGGCGGTCGCCGCATCAGCTGACCGGCTGCGGTGCGCGAAGTCCCACGCGTGGAACACGCCGGCAGCCGCGCAACACAGGAAAGCCCCAGCGGGCACGGCATCGGGGGCGGCCAGGCGCAGCGCCAGCATGAGCAAGAGTCCGGGCAAAAGACCCAGCGTGAGGTTGCGCAGATCCAGCCCCCGTCCGCTGACCCGCCGACGCAGCGCCAAGACCAGCCATTCCAGCAGGGTAAAAGCCAAGATGAGGTCCAGCCAAACAGCGGGCAAAGTGATCAATTCCACGGTACATCCTTGTGATGCCGCGCCGTTGGCGGAGCGACACCGCTGACTGTAACAAGCGCCCCGGCTGGCCTGGGGCAAGCGCCTGCCCCAGGCCTATACACTTCCACGGGTGACCCGAACAAGGACAGCGATGCGACGCAGCGACTTCCACAAACTTTTCAAATGCCCGGGACCGGTGGTGATTCCGGTTATCCACGTGCTCGACGCAGCGCAGGCCGAGCGCAATGTGCGCGTGGCAGTCGCCGAAGGCGCAGCCGGCGTTTTTCTGATCAACCATGACTTCCCCTACCCGCAATTTTTGCCCATCGTGCGCCATGTCAGAGCGCGTTTTCCGGGGCTGTTTCTGGGCGTCAATTTTTTAGCTGTAACCGGTCTGCATGCGTTCCCGGTGCTGGGTGCCCTTCAAGCCGAAGGGGTTCCGGTTGACGCCTACTGGGCCGATGACGCCTGTATCAACGAACACGAGGCCGCGAACGCCCAAACCCAGGCTGGAGCCATTGCCCAGGCCCGCGCGGAAAGCGGCTGGACCGGGCTGTACCTGGGTGGTACCTGTTTCAAAAAGCAGCGTGAGGTTGCACCGGAACACTACGCCACCTCGGCGCGCATCGCCACCGGTTTTATGGACGCGGTCTGCACCTCCGGCGTGGCGACCGGGCATGCGGCTGACGCGGGAAAAATCCAGACCTTCCGCGCTGCGATCGGCGACGCACCGCTGGCACTGGCTTCGGGCATCACGCCGGACAACGCGCTGGATTACGCAGCCGATGTAGATTGTTTTATGGTGGCAACCGGCATCAACCCGACGGGCGACTTCTACAACATAGCCCCGCAACGCCTTGAGCACCTCTTGACCATCACCCGCAACTTTGGAGCCCAACAATGAGCCACCGCAACAGCCCCCGTGACGACCGCTGGTACCTCTCCATCATGTCGCCCAACACCAAAGGCGACAAATTCGCGTGGCTGGACCCAACCTCGATCTACATCAACGGCGAGGCTTTCCATGATTTGCTGGACGATCTGGTCGCCGACCTCGATGGCCTGACCGTGGACGTGGTGGCCGGTCTGGACGCCATGGGCTTTGTGCTGGCCTCGGCCCTGGCCACCCGGCTGGGCGTCGGTTTTCTGCCCGTGCGCAAGGCGGGCAAGCTGTGCGTGGCAACGGACAAAGTCTCCTTTAGCAATTACTCCGGCCGCACACAGGACATGGAGATGCGCACACCGGCTTTTGCGCCGGGTACCAAGGTGCTGGTGGTAGACCAGTGGGTGGAGACGGGTGGCACCATGGGGGCGGCCATCGACCTGGTGCGCCGCCAAGGCGGCATCGTGGCCGGATTGGCCGCCATCGCCATCGAAGAAAACCCGGTAACCGACGCCTACCGGCGCGCGTTGCGCTGCGTCAGCGGTGTGGTTCAGGGCTCGCGCTGGCAGACCGAATGCAACCGCCAGCGCCTGAGCAGCTTTGACAGTTACATGGCCGAGGCCACCTTTCCCCGCATACGCTGAATCAGGCCGGGTTCACCCGGATACGCATCCCGGCGGCGCGCAGCCGCCGCACCAATACGTCGCCAAAGGCACTGGCCGGAGTCAGGATGCCGCCCATGGCCGGGCCACCGGGCAGCTCATCCCGGTTGACCACCAGCGCGAGCGCCGATTCACACAGCATTTTGGTAGTGCCCCGGTTACCGGGGTCACCGACATCGGCAATGTGGCCGCGTACCACCTTACCGCTGGCGCTGCGGGCCAGCCATTCGCAGTGGAAGCTGCCGTGGTTCATCACGTCTTCAGAGGGTCCGGTACCGGGTGCGGGCGCATAACTTTGGATCAGGTGGCGCATCGGTGCCCAGTTGAGCACGGCCTGGGTCACGGCTTCGGCAAAACTCAAACTGCCTGCCGCCAGCGCGCCACCGATGCCGGAGCCGGTTTGCAGGTATTCCCGGTACGCAAAATCCGGGCTGAAGCCCAGCAATGCGGCACTGCGCCGCACCACGCGCGAGTTGATTGGTCCCATATAAAAGGGTGCCAGCCAGTGGCCCAGTTTGTCGTCCCACTGCGGGGAAGACGGGTCGGCATGCTGCGGGCCGCTGTAAGGACGCAGGCCTGGCGGATTGAGCAAAAACGGATCACTCAGCATGCGTGCCTCGCCGCTGTCAAACAGATGGAACATCGAGGCCAGCGTGCCGCCATTGAAGCCGCCGCGCAAGCGGAAAGCGGCCTTCACGCGGTAGGCCGGCTCGCTATGGCGCTGCATCAGCGTGCTGTGCGCAAGGAAAGCGCTGAGATCGGAGGGCACCGAGTCAAAGCCGCACAGGGGCACGATGCGGGTTCCATCGTCCGCCGCCTGCGCATGGTGGCGGGCAATCAGGTCGCGCACCCAGGGCGTCTCGCCGGTGATGTCAACATAGTGCGTTCGTTGGCGCACGCAGGCAGCCACCAGGCCACTGCCCAGTACGGCAAAGGGCCCGGCGGTGCTCATCACCACGTCGGCGCACGAGGCCAAAATATTCAGCGAGGCCGTGTCATCCGCGTTGGCCAGCACGATGTCGGGCAGGTGCCCGGTACATCGCGCACGGATCGCCTCCAGCCGCTCCTGGTTGCGCCCGGCAATCGCCCACGGCCGGTCCACCATGTCGGCGTGCTGCGCCAGGTACTGCGCCGCTTGCCGACCGACAAATCCGCTGGCACCAAACAAGACCAGCGCGTAAGGCCGAGCTGGCGGCGCACTGGCCTGTTCGTCTGCCGCGATCCCGTCTTCTGCAGCGAACTCCCCCGGCGCAGCCTTGCCATCCGGCGGCGCAGTGTCCATGGGTGGCAAGGGTGCCTGCCCAGCCGATGTGTCAGCAGAGGGGGTATCCGGAGCTTGCGCCATACCGATCCCGCTCAACGCTCCATGGCTCCGTAGACCAAGTTGCGCCAGAGCTGCCGGTAGTGCTCGCGCTGCAAGGAGGCCTGGCTCATCAGTATCGCTACCAGTTCCTGCTGGGGGTCCACCCAAAACGTGGTGCCGCAGACGCCGCCCCAGGAATACATGCCCGGCGAGCCCGGCAGGTCTTCCAGGCCTCCGGCCATGCGTACCGCAAACCCCAGGCCGAAACCGATACCCGGTGTGAGCATCTGACCGCCAAATTGGCTGATGTTCTGCGGAATACTGCCCACATGGTCATGCGTCATCATGCGCACCGTGTGCGGGCTGGCAATACGCTGCCCGTCCAATTCGCCGCCGTTCAGCAGGCATTGCAAAAACCGCGCGTAGTCCATGGCGGTCGACATCAGACCCGAGCCGCCTCCGTCCATGGATGGCGGTTTGCGTGGGTCCAACAGCGGCATGGGCAGCAAGGGGATGTCGGCAGCCAGCGGTTCGGCCAGCCGGTGCTGTTTTTCGGGCGGTGTCCAAAAGCCCGTATCCACCATTCCCAAGGGGCCACAAATGGACTCTTCTAGAAACACGCCCAGACGCTGGCCAGTCACTGCCTCGATCACCGCGCCCAGCACGTCGGTGGCGTGGCTGTATTCCCACATGGAGCCGGGCTGGAAAGCCAGGGGCAAGCCAGCCAGCGCCCGGATGAATCCATCGGCATCCAAGGTGCCGCTGCGCAAGCGGGCCTTGACGTACATTCGCTGCATGGGGCCATCGTCCAAAAAGGCGTAGGTGAGTCCGGCGGTGTGGCGCAACAAATCGTGGATCGTGGGTTGTTGGCGCATGGGGTGCAGCGTCATGCGGTCGCCGTCAAACTGCGCCACCTGCAGCTGCGCAAAGGCCGGCAGATATTTACGCACTGGATCGCTCAACATCAACTGCCCGCGCTCCGCCAACTGCAACACCGCCAAGGAGGTGATGGGCTTGGTCATGGAGTAAATACGGAAAATCGCATCCAGCGCCATGGGCGTACCCGACTGCGGATCCTGCAAGCCGAGCGCCTCGTGCACAACGAGACCGCCATGGCGGGCGGCCAAGAGCACCACACCGGGAATGCGGCCCAGATTAATTTCGGCTTGCAGGTGCTGCACCGCTGCATGTGTGCGGGGCGTATCGAAGCCCGCGCGCGCAAGGTCTATTGGCGACAACATCGGAGCATGTGTATTGCGAGTTTGCATAAGGCGACCGGTGTATAGGCCTATTTACATATGGGTTAATCCAAAAAACCGGGTAGCTACAATGGTTCTGCCCGAGCTTACCGCCACCCGTGGGATCGTGCGGGCATCGTTTAGTTTTCTCCACAGGTCGGCTTTTCGAGCCGCATCAAAAACACCATAGAGGAATACGTATATGCCATTTCAAAAACTGAAGTTTGCAGCCGTGGCTGCAGCGGTCATCGGCGCTGTTGTCGCAATGCCTGCCCAGGCCGGCAAAACCTTGGATGCCATCAAAGCCCGCGGGCAAATCATTTGCGGTGTGCACACCGGTCTGCCCGGCTTCAGTGCCGCCGACTCCAATGGTAAGTGGGTCGGCCTGGATGTGGACATTTGCCGCGCCGTAGCCGCCGCGACCCTGGGTGACGCTGGAAAAGTGAAATATGTACCCCTGACAGCCCAGGCGCGTTTCACCGCGCTGCAGTCCGGCGAAATCGACATGCTGTCGCGTAACACCACTTTCACCTTGACGCGTGACGCGTCCTTGGGCCTGAGCCAGACCGCCGTGGTCTATTACGACGGCCAGGGCTTCATGGTTCCCGTCAAGAGCAAGATCACCAGCGCCAAACAGCTCAAAGGCCAAACCGTGTGCGTACAGTCCGGCACCACGACCGAGAAAAACCTGACCGACTACTCCAGGGCCAACAACCTGAGCATCAAACCTGTTGTGTTTGAAAAGCTGGATGCGGTTGAAGGTGCTTACTTCTCCGGCCGTTGCCTCGCATACACCACCGATGCCTCCGGCCTGGCTGCTGTGCGCAACAAGGTCGCCCCTAAGCCTGACGACCACCTGATTCTTCCCGAGCTGATTTCCAAAGAGCCACTCGGACCGCTGGTTCGCCGTGGTGATGATGAATGGGCTGCTATCGTCAAATGGACGATTTACGGCTTGCTCGAAGCCGAAGAGAACGGCATCACCCAGGCCAATGTGGACGAACTCAAAGCCAGCAGCAAAGACCCGGTCGTGGGCCGCATTTTGGGCTCGACCGAAGACACGGGCAAATTGCTCGGTCTCGATCGCGAATGGATGTTGCACGCCGTCAAAGCCACGGGCAACTACGGTGAAATTTTTGAGCGCAATGTCGGCATGAAATCGGCACTGCAATTGCCGCGCGGATTGAACAATTTGTGGAATAACGACGGCATCCAGTACGCGCCGCCGATCCGTTAATTTTTAAATCGCAGGATCTATGCTTGAGGGCAGCGCAACGCAGTTGCGCTGCCCTTATGCTATGCCGGTTAATTCAACAACCATCTATGCCGTAAACGCGCATGTCCGCACCACCCAGCCATCCGCCTAGCAAACGCTGGTCCTGGCGTAGCCAGGCCTTTCGCGCCCTGGTCTACCAGGTGCTGGCCGTTGCAGTGATTGCCCTGCTGGTCTTATTCCTGGCACATAACACCGCGACCAATATGCGCCAGCGCGGCATGCAAAGCGGGTTCGGTTTTCTGCTGGGAACCGCCGGTTTTGATATCGGCGAGAGTCTTTTCACTTTTGATCCGGGTGAATCCTATTTACAGGCCTATCTGGTCGGCGTGACCAACACGTTGCGCGTAGCGGTGCTGGGTATTGTGCTGACCACGGTCCTTGGCACCTTGATTGGCGTGGGGCGCTTTTCGCGCAACGCACTGGTTCGCGGGCTGTGCCGTGTGTACGTGGAAGCCTTCCGCAATATTCCCATCTTGCTGCAACTGCTGATGTGGTACCTGATCTTCACCGAGTTTTTACCCGCTATGGCTGAGGCCTGGGAAGTCGGCCCCTTCTTCTTGAGCAAGGGTGGCTTGAATTTTCCGATTCCCGTGTGGGCCAACGGCCATGTCTGGGCCGCTTGGGGACTGCTGCTGGGTGTGGGCGCGGCTGTGGCTTGGCGTAAAAACGCTTGGAGCAGGTTCATCGCCACGGGTGTGCCACGCAGCATGTTCTGGATGCCGCTGGGCATTTTTCTGGCATGCGGTATTGCAGGCTGGCTGCTGGGTGGCGCGCCAACGGAAACGAATTTTCCCATCCGGGGCGAGTTCGCCGTCGAGAACGGCGGTTCGCTGACGCCCGAGTTTCTGGCGCTGCTAATCGGCTTGACCATGTACACCGCGGCTTTTGTGGCCGAGGTGGTGCGCGGCGGCATCCAAGCCGTGCCGCAAGGACAGGCCGAGGCTGCCAGTGCGCTCGGGCTGTCGCAAAGCCATAGCATGCGCCTGGTGATGCTGCCCCAGGCACTGCGGGTCATCATTCCGCCTATCACCAACCAGTACCTCAATCTGACCAAAAACTCCTCACTGGCGGTGGCCATTGGCTACCCGGATGTGGTCTCTATTGCCAATACATCGATCAACCAGACCGGCCGCGCCGTCGAATGCATTGCGCTGATCATGCTGGTGTACCTGAGTACCTCGCTGGCCACCTCGGTGCTGATGAACTGGTACAACGCCCGCGCTGAAATCAAAGAGCGCTAACACCTGCCTCCGATGTCGACCTACGCCCCCATCGCCCCACGCCCCGCGCCCACTGCTGCCAGTGGCTGGATCGGCTGGTGCCAAGCCAACCTGTTTCACGACTGGAAGACCAGCCTGGGCACGGTGCTGATCGGCCTGGTTTTCCTGGCGCTGGCACCCAAGTTTTTCAACTGGGCGATCGCGGACGCGGTACTCAACGGCGGCCACGAAGCTTGCCATACCGCACACGGCGCATGCTGGGCCGTGGTGAAGGAAAAATTCCGCTTCATGATTTTTGGCCGCTACCCGCAAGAGGAACATTGGCGTGCACTGCTGTGTACCACCATGCTGTTGGGCCTGATCCTGGCGAGTTGCACGCGTGCCTTTTGGAAGTCCTGGCTGCCTGTCCTTTGGCTTGGCGTACTGGTGGTGTATTTCGCGCTGATGCGTGGCGGCATCGCGGGGCTGCGTTATGTGGAAACCGACCTGTGGAGCGGCCTGCCGTTGACGATTTTGCTGGCGTCTTTATCCATGGTGATGGCATTCCCCATCGCCATGTTGGTTGCACTGGGCCGGCGCTCGGGCATGCCGGCGATCCGCAGTCTGTGTACCGTTTATGTGGAGCTGATACGCGGCGTGCCGCTGATCTCGGTGCTGTTCATGGCCTCGTTCATGTTTCCGCTGCTGATGCCCGAGGGTTTCAACATCGATGTGCTGGTGCGGGTGCTCGCCGGCATCACCCTGTTTACCGCAGCCTATATGGCAGAGGTGATTCGTGGCGGCTTGCAAGCCATTCCCAAAGGCCAAATCGAAGCTGCGGCCACGCTGGGGCTGTCTTACTGGCAAACGCAGCGCAAAATTGTTTTGCCGCAAGCCCTGGCGATGGTAGTTCCGGGCTTGATGAACAACTTCATCTCCACCTTCAAGGACACCTCGCTGGTGGCGATCGTCAGCCTGTACGAGCTGACCGGCGCCATGGGCATGGCCATGAACTCGGACGCGGACTGGCGGGCCTTCCGCATTGAAGGCTATCTGTTCATCGCCTTTATTTACTTTGTATTTTGCTATTCCATGTCGCGCTACAGCCAGTGGATCGAGTCCCAGGTCAACAAAAGCCGCCAGCGCTGAGGAACCATTCCATGCCATCACCCATCATCGCGTTCGAGAAAGTCAACAAGTGGTACGGCAACAGCTTCCACGTGCTGCGTGACATCGACCTGAGCATCCAGACCGGCGAACGCATTGTGATCTGCGGCCCGTCCGGCTCCGGTAAATCCACGCTCATCCGCTGCATCAACCGCCTGGAAGAGCACCAGCAAGGCGTGTTGCGTGTGGACGGCGTGGAGATTGGCGACGACATCAAAGTCATTGACGATGTGCGCAAAAAAGTGGGCATGGTGTTTCAGCAGTTCAACCTCTTCCCCCACCTCACAGTCCTGGAAAACCTGACCCTCTCGCCCATGTGGGTGGGCAAGTTGCCAAAGAAAGAAGCCGACGCACGCGCCATGGAGCAGTTGCAGCGCGTGCGCATCGCCGAGCAGGCGCACAAATACCCGCTGCAACTCAGCGGCGGTCAGCAGCAGCGCGTGGCGATTGCCCGCGCCCTGTGCCTCACACCCAAAATCATGTTGTTCGATGAGCCAACCTCGGCGCTCGACCCCGAGATGATCAAGGAGGTGCTGGACGTGATGATTGAACTGGCCGGCCAAGGCATCACCATGGTGTGCGTCACCCACGAGATGGGTTTTGCCAAAGCCGTGGCCGACCGCGTGATCTTCATGGACGAAGGCCAGATCGTTGAGCAAAACACGCCCGACGCATTTTTCAACAACCCGCAAAACGAGCGCAGCCGCGACTTTCTGTCCAAAATTCTGGGCCACTGATGGCGGATGCTGAGCGCGCGGGCCATCCGCGCAGAGACCATCTGGGCCTGCCCGCTGCCGCCCTGCTTTTGAGTTGCTGCGCCTTTTGGGGTTTGCAGCAGGTGCTGGTCAAGGCCACGCTGGCAGAAATGCCTGCCGCGTTCCAGGCCATGCTGCGCTTTGCTGCGTCCACCGCGTGCCTGATGCTGTGGTGCCGCGTGCGCGGTATTGCACTGTTTGATCGCGATGGCAGCCTGTGGCCTGGCCTGCTGGTCGGTGCCCTGTTTGCCGGCGAAATGCTGTGCGTGTTTTTGGGCTTGCAATACATCCCGGCGTCGCGTCTGACGGTGTTCTTATACGCATCGCCGCTGTGGGCCGCGCTGATCCTGCCCTGGGTGATCCGCTCGGAGCGCCTGCGGGCCTTGCAATGGGTCGGGCTGCTGCTCGCGTTTATGGCGGTGGCCTATACCCTGCGCGACGGCTTGCTGCGCGGGCAAACCGCCGCCCAGCACTGGGGCGATATCCTGGGCCTGGCCAGCGGCTTGTTTTGGGCCATGACCACAGTCACCATCCGCAGCAGCCACCGGCTGATGCGCGCCAGCGCCGAGAAGCTGCTGTTCTACCAAGTCGCTTGCACAGCGGTGGCGGGCGGTGCCTTGTCGATGATCCTGGGCGACGTGTGGGTCAGCAGCTTCAGCCCATTTGCCATCACCTCGCTGGCGCTGCAAGCCGTGGTGGGAGGCTTTGCCAGCTATCTGGTGTGGATGTGGATGCTGGGGCGATATCCGGCTACCAAAATCGGTTCTTTCGCTCTGTCGACCCCGGTGTTTGCGCTGATCTTCGGTGCACTCTGGCTGGGCGAGCCGGTACACATCGAACTGGTGGCCGCGTTGGCAACGGTGATTTTTGGCATTACCCTGGTGAACCGCAAACCCGCTGCGGCCACCCCGCCGGACGCAGCCGCAGAAACTACTTGAGCGCCTTGAAGCGCACCCGCTTCGGTTTAGCGCCCTCTTCGCCCAAACGACGGCGCTTGTCGGCCTCGTATTCCTGGTAATTGCCGTCGAAGTAAACCCATTGGCTGTCGCCCTCGGCGGCCAGAATGTGCGTGGCAATCCGGTCCAGAAACCAGCGGTCATGGCTGATCACCAGCAAGGTGCCGGCAAATTCCAGCAAAGCATCTTCCAGCGCGCGCAGGGTTTCCACATCGAGGTCGTTGGACGGCTCGTCCAGCATCAGCACATTGCCACCGGCAATCAGGGTTTTGGCCAGATGCAGGCGCCCGCGCTCCCCGCCGGAGAGCATGCCGACTTTTTTCTGCTGGTCCGCGCCGTTGAAGTTGAAGCGCCCGCAATACGCACGGCTGGCCATTTGGAACTTGCCCACGTTGATGATGTCCAGGCCGCCGGAGATGTCTTCCCACACGGTTTTGTCATTCTCCAGGCTGTCGCGCGACTGGTCGACAAAAGCCATCTTGACGGTCTGGCCGATCTTGACTTCGCCGGAATCGGGTTTCTCGCGCCCGGCAATCATCTTGAACAAAGTGGACTTGCCCGCACCATTGGGGCCGATGATGCCGACGATGGCACCGGGCGGAATCTTGAAGCTCAGGTTATCGATCAGAACCCGGTCGCCAAACGACTTGGTGACGCCCACAAACTCAATCACTTCCTGGCCCAGGCGGTCGGCCACGGGGATGAAAATCTCGTTGGTTTCGTTGCGCTGCTGGTATTCAAAGTCGCTGAGCTCTTCAAAACGCGCCAGGCGTGCCTTACTCTTGGCCTGGCGGGCCTTGGGGTTTTGGCGCGACCACTCCAGCTCTTTTTTCAGCGCTTTGGCGCGGGCCTCTTCGCCTTTTTGTTCGGCCTCCAAGCGCGCCTGTTTCTGGCTCAACCAATCGCTGTAATTGCCTTTGTAGGGCATGCCGGAGCCGCGGTCGAGTTCCAAAATCCACTCGGCGGCGTTGTCCAGAAAGTAACGGTCATGGGTGATGGCCACCACAGTGCCAGGGTAGCGCTGCAAAAACTGCTCCAGCCAGTCCACCGACTCGGCGTCCAGGTGGTTGGTCGGCTCATCCAGCAGCAGCATGTCGGGCTTGGAGAGCAGCAACTGGCACAGCGCCACACGGCGCTTTTCGCCACCCGACAGCACGCCGATCTTCGCGTCCCAGGGCGGCAGGCGCAGTGCGTCGGCGGCGATTTCGAGCTGGTGTTCCGAGTCGGTGCCAGCGGTGGCGATGATGGCTTCCAGATTCGCCTGCTCAGCGGCCAGGGCGTCAAAGTCGGCGTCCTCCTCGGCATAGGCGGCGTAAACCTCTTCCAGACGCGCTTTGGCGGCAAACACCTTGCCCATGCCACTCTCCACGCTCTCGCGCACGGTCTGGCTGTCGTCCAGCTTCGGCTCCTGCGGCAGGTAGCCGATTTGCAGACCCGCCATGGGGATCGCTTCGCCCTCAATCTCGGTGTCGATACCAGCCATGATTTTCAGCAAGGTGGACTTGCCCGACCCGTTGGTGCCCAGCACGCCAATCTTGGCTCCGGGGAAAAAGCTGAGCGAAATATTTTTGAGGATGTGGCGCTTGGGCGGCACGATCTTGCCGACCCGGTTCATGGAGAAAACGTATTGAGCCATTGCGTGTCTTAGGGGTGTGAAAGGTAAACCGGAGATTATCGGCCTTGTGCCGCCTCCAAGATCCACTCCGACGCCCGCTCCGCCAACATCAGCGTGGGCGCGTTGGTGTTGCCGGAGGTCACCATGGGGAAGACCGAGGCGTCAACCACGCGCAAACCGTGCAGGCCGTGGACTTGCAGACGCGCGTTCACGACCGACTGCGCGGGGTCTGCGCCCATGCGACAAGTGCTCACGGGGTGGAACAAGGTACCGGCGCGCTCCCTGGCGTCTTGCAGCAAAGCATCTTCCCCCTGGCAGCTTAGGCCGGGGGCAATCTCGCGGGCAATCAGCACCTGCATGGCAGGGGTTTGGGAGAAGCGGCGGATGAAGAGCGCCGCTTTGCGCATTTGGTCTACGTCGTAGTCGGTGCTCAGCGCGTTGGTGACGATGCGCGGGGGCGTGCGCGGGTCGGCATCTTGGACTTCAATAAAGCCCCGGCTGGTGGGGCGGCAGGGCTGCACGCTGATGCTGAAACCCGGCTCCGCGTCGGGCTTGAGCAGCTGGCGCTTGCCGGGCGTGGGCTTGGAGTAGGTGAGCGGCGAAAAATAGAGCTGAAAGTTGGGCCGCGCCTCATCGGCGTCCGAGCGCACAAAACCGCCCGCGTGGTTGATGCCCAGCGCCATCGGACCGCGCCGGGCCAGCACATAGCGCAGGCCCGCCCACAGCTTGCCGCTCCAGGTGCCGTAAGTCTGGTTGAGCGAAGGCTTACGCGCCACATAGCTGTGGTCGTGGCACAAATGGTCTTGCATATGCCGCCCCACCGCGGCGGCGTGGTGCACGGGCGTAATGCCTTTGCCACGCAAGAACTCCGCATCGCCCACGCCCGAAAGCTGCAGCAAGGCCGGTGAGTTGACCGCGCCGCCGCACACCAAGACCTCGCGCCGCGCCTGCGCCACCTGGCGCTGGCCGTCCACCACAAACTGCACGCCGCTGGCGCGCTGCCCCTCGAACACCACACGCTCGGCCAGCGCATGCGTGATCAGCCGCAAGTTGGGCCGCTTGAGCGCCGGGCGTAAATACGCCGTGCTGGCCGATTCGCGCAGACCCTTGCGGGTGGTGATCTGGTTGATGGTCACGCCCTCCCACTGCGGGCCGTTGATGTCGGTGGTCGCGGGCAGGCCCAGTTCGGCACCGGCCTGCAAAAAGTCGCGGCACAGCGGATGCACCTGTGCCCGCACATCGCTGACATGCAGCGGGCCGCCCTGCCCGCGCCAATCGCCGCTCGCGCCACTGGCCATGTCGCTGTCTTCCAGGCGCTTGAAATAGGGCAGCACATCGGCCCAGGCCCAACCCGGGTTACCGCAGGCGGCCCAGTCGTCAAAGTCCTGCGGCTGGCCGCGCACAAACACCATGCCGTTGATGCTGCTGGACCCCCCCAGCACCCGCCCGCGTGGCCAGTAACCACTGCGCCCGGCCAAAGCGGCATCCGGCTCGGTGCGGTACATCCAGTTGACGGTGGGGTTGTAGAAGGTCATGCCATAGCCAATCGGCGCTTTCAACCAAAAGTGGTGGTCCGCGCCACCCGCCTCCAGCAGCAGCACGCTGTGCGCACCCGAGGCACTCAAGCGGTTGGCGAGCACGCACCCGGCCGAACCGGCACCGACGATGATGTAGTCAAAGGTTTGCATAAGCACCATGGCGGGAACTGTAATGGGTGGGTTTTACACTCCGTGTAAGCCAGCCGCCGCGCCAGTGGCGGCCTTCACCCCAGCGATAGCGACACCGACCTGCCCCCACACCATGAAAATCCAACGCATCGAAACCTTTGCCGACCCGTTTGTTGCTTTTGTCCGCGTGACCACCGACAGCGGCCACCAGGGCTGGGGCCAGACCTCGACCTACCACGCCGACATCACGGCGCAAATCGTGCACCGCCAGGTCGCGCCCTGGGCGCTGGGCTGCGCCGCCGCCGACATGGCGGGCTTGAGCACGCTGATTCCGCTGCGCGAGCACAAGTTTCCTGGCTCTTACATCATGCGCGCCCTGTGCGGCGTGGAAACGGCGCTGTGGGACCTGCAAGGAAAATTGCACAAGAAGCCGGTGTGTGAACTCCTGGGCGGCAAGCCGCGTGCGCTGCGGGCCTATGCGTCCAGCATGCGCCGCGACATCACGCCGCAGGACGAAGCGGCGCGCCTGCTGGCACTGCGCGACCGCGATGGTTTTGATGCTTTCAAGTTCCGCGTGGGCTCGGAATACGGCAACGACAAAGACGAATGGCCAGGCCGCACCGAAGCGATTGTTCCCGCGGTGCGCAAAGCGCTGGGCGACCAAGTGGAGCTGCTGGTGGACGCCAACAGCTGCTTCACGCCACCGCGCGCGATTGAGGTGGGCCGCATGTTGCAAGACAACGGCGTCTGCCACTTTGAAGAGCCCTGCCTGTATTGGGAAATGGACCAGACCCGCGAAGTGCGAGAAGCCCTGTCGCTGGACGTGACCGGCGGCGAGCAGGACTGCCTGCTGCCGCTGTGGAAGCACATGATTGATACGAAAGTGGTCGACATCATCCAGCCTGATGTGTGCTACATGGGTGGCATGACGCGCAGCATGCAAGTGGCCCACATGGGCCACGCGGCCGGCCTGCCCTGTACGCCGCACAGCGCCAACCTTGGCATGGTGACGCTATTCACCATGCACCTGCTGTGCGCAATTCCCAATCCGGGCAAGTACCTGGAGTTCTCCATCGAGGGCGCGGACTATTACCCCTGGCAGCAAAACCTGTTTATGCGCTCGCCCTATGACGTCGACAACGGTCATGTCCGGGTATCCGACGCACCGGGCTGGGGCGTGGAGATCAACCCGGACTGGCTGCAAAAGGCGAGCTACCAGTGCAGCGAGGCGGCGGCCTGATCGGCGCTTGAGGCGAAGTCCATTCAATCGAATTCAGGTCGCAGCCTGGCGCAGGGTGTGCATCACCGGACGGTTGAGCACCTCGCGCAGACCCCACCAACCCGCCGCCAGGGCTAGCGAGGCCCCAGCCAGAGAACCCGCTAGCGGAACCCACAGCGACACCACCCAGGTGAAATCAAACACATAGTGCGCCAGCGCCCAGCCCACGGCGCTGGCCACCAGCGAGGCCAAAAATCCCGCGAGCAGGCCCACGCCGATCAATTCGATACGCTGTACCTGGCGCAATAAAGCGCTCCCCGCCCCTACCGCTCGCATGATGGCGTACTCCCGGGCCCGGTCTTCGCGGGTGGCGCTTACCGCCGCAAACAAGACCACCAGCCCGGCCGCCAGCGTGAACACAAACAAAAACTCGACGGCGGCAATCACCTGGTCCAGCACTTTTTGCAGTTGCGCAATCGCGCTGCCCACATCGGTGGCGGTGATGTTGGGAAACTGCCGGACCAGGGCGTTGTCAAAGCCCCGCTCGGGCGGCGCTTTGAATGCGCTCAGGTAGGTGACCGGCAGATCCGGCATAGCGGACACCGGGTAGAGCGCAAAGAAGTTGGCCCGCATCGAAGCCCAGTCCACCTTGCGCAGCGAGGTGATGGTCGAGTCGATGGGTACACCGGCGATCTCGAAGCGCAGCACATCACCACGCTTCAAGCGCAAGGTCTTGGCCAAGCCTTCTTCTATGCTGATGGTCCCTGCCTCCTCGGGCTGCCAGCGCCCTGCAGTGATGGTGTTGTTGGGCGGTTGCACGGCGCTGTGCGAGAGGTTGAACTCGCGCTCAACCAGCCTGCGGGCGCGTTCATCGTCGTAATCCTGGGCGGAGACGCTGCGTCCGTTCACGGCCACCAAACGCCCGCGGATCATGGGGTACCAATCAAACTTCTGCACCCCGGCATCACGCAGCGCCTGCTGAAAAGGCTGGGCCTGCTCGGGCATGAGGTTGATCACAAAGCGGTTGGGCGCATCGGGCGGCGTGGAATTGCGCCAACCGCTGATCAAATCGGTGCGCAGCAACACCAGCAACACCAGCGCCAGCAAACCCACGGCCAGCGCGCTAATCTGCACCACGGTGTACGCGGGCCGCGCCGTGATTTGCCGTGTGGCCAACACCAGCGCGCGCGGCGCGGTGGCCTCATTCACGCTGCGGCGCAGCAGCTGTATCGCCAGCCAGCCCAGACCGGCAAACACCAGCACGGCCGCAGCAAAGCCACCCACCGCAATCAGACCGAGTGTGGGGTCGCTGCTCACCGCCATCAGTAGTGCCGCAAAACCGGCCACACCCACAGCGAGAACGCCGACCGAGGCAGGCCGCAACTGCCCCAGGTCGCGCCGGATGACCCGCAATGGTGGAACCTGGGCCAACTGCAACACCGGCGGCAAGCCGAAAGCAAACAGCAATGTCAAACCCATGCCACCGCCCAACAACACCGGGGCCCATCCGGGCGCGGGCAAGCGGGTCTCGACCAGACCGGCCAGCAAGACCAAAAACACATGGTGCAAGAGGTAGCCCAGTACCAAGCCCAAGGCACTGGCAAACAGGCCGACCCAGGCAAACTCCACAACGTAACTGGCGGCAATCGTGCGCTGGGGCAAACCGAGCACGCGCAGCATGGCGCAATCGTCCAGATGCGAGGCAGCAAAAGCCCGCGCCGCCAAAGCCACGGCCACTGCGCTGAGCAGGGCCGACAAGAGCGCCACCAAACTCAAAAACTTGCCCGCCCGGTCCAGCGTCTGGCTCAATTCGGGCCGGCCGCCCTGCAAAGATTCCAGCCGAACGCCGCGCACATTGCGCTCCACACCACCCTTGATGTACCCATCAGCCCAGGCTTCAAAAGCCTTGGCCTGCAGGGGGGGCCCCGTCACCGCCATGCGGTAATTGACGCGGCTGGCGGGCTGAATCAGGCCGGTGGCCGGCATGTCCACGACGTTGAGCATCACGCGGGGCGCGAAGTTCATAAAGGCCGCGCCCTTGTCGGGCTCCTGCGTGAGCACGGCGGCAATCGTCAGGCTGCTGTTGCCCAGCAGCACAGGCTGCCCAGGTGCGACGCCCAGCGCATCCAACAGTTGCGCCTCAACCCAGACCGTACCTGGTTCTGGAATACCGGTTTGCACAGCATCACGCGCCGGCGTGGCCAGCGCGTCCTCCAAACTGCGCGCCGTGCGCAGCCTGCCGCGCAAGGGGTAGGTGGACTCCACGGCTTTCAGAGCCACCAACTTGCTGGCACCGCCTTGCGCGGCAGCAGCCCGCGCCATCGTGGGAAACGACAAGGTACTAGCGGTTTGCAAGCCCAGCGCAAGGGCTTGCGCAGCGTATGTCGCCTCCAGCGGCCGGTCGCTGGCAATCACGGCGTCACCGCCCAGCAGCTGCTGGGCATCGCGCTGCAAACCCGCCTGCAGGCGGTCGGCCAGAAAGCCCACCGCCGTGAGTGCCGCCACAGCCAGCGTTACCGCCAGCACCACCAGCCGCAATTCACCTGCGCGCACGTCGCGCCAGAGGCTGCGCCAACCCAAAGCCCAGAAAGAAATTTTCATGCTGCGGGCCTGGCTACCCGGTGCTTCAGGCCTTCGCGGCGTCGAGGTTGCGCAAGCGGATGTGCAGCTCGCGCAGCTGCTTCTCGTCGACCGGGCTGGGCGCCTGGGTCAGCAGGCATTGGGCGCGCTGGGTCTTGGGGAAAGCAATCACATCGCGGATCGATTCAGCCCCGGTCATCAATGTGACGATGCGGTCCAGACCGAAGGCCAGGCCGCCGTGCGGGGGCGCGCCGTACTGCAGCGCATCGAGCAAAAAGCCGAATTTGAGCTGCGCTTCTTCGGGGGAAATTTTCAACGCGTCGAAGACTTTTTGCTGCACGTCGGCGCGGTGGATACGCACCGATCCGCCGCCCATTTCCCAGCCGTTTAAGACCATGTCGTAGCCTTTGGAGATGCATTTCTCAGGCGCGCTGACCATCCAGTCTTCATGGCCGTCTTTGGGCGCGGTGAAGGGGTGGTGGGTGGCGGTGTAACGCTGGGCTTCGTCGTCGTACTCGAACATGGGAAAGTCGACCACCCACAGCGGACGCCAGCCGGCGGTGAACAAACCGTTGGACTTGCCGAACGGGCTGAGGCCAATCTTCAGGCGCAGTGCACCGATGGCGTCGTTCACGATTTTGGCCTTGTCAGCACCGAAGAAAATCAAATCGCCGTCTTGGGCGCCACTGCGGCTGAGAACGGCTTGCAGCGCGGCGTCGTGGATGTTTTTGACAATGGGCGACTGCAAACCATCGCGCCCTTTGGCCAGCTCGTTGACCTTGATATAGGCGAGACCTTTGGCACCGTAAATTTTCACAAAATCGGTATATGAATCGATCTCGCCACGGCTCAAGCCACCGCTTTCACGCGCGCCGCCGGGCACACGCAAAGCGACCACACGACCGCCCTTCATGTTCGCCGCACCCGAGAAGACTTTGAAGTCCACGTCCGCCATCACGTCGGTGAGTTCGGTGAACTCCATGGCAATACGCAGATCCGGCTTGTCGGAGCCGTAGCGGTGCATGGCGTCCGAATAAGGCATCACCGGGAATTCGCCCAGGTCCACGCCAATGGTGTTCTGGAACACGGTGGTAATCAGGCGTTGGAAGATCGCGCGAATTTCCTCTTCGGTCATGAAGGAGGTCTCGATATCGATCTGGGTGAACTCGGGCTGGCGGTCGGCGCGCAGATCTTCATCGCGGAAGCACTTGGTGATTTGGTAGTAACGGTCAAAGCCGGCGACCATCAGCAACTGCTTGAAGAGCTGGGGGCTTTGGGGCAGCGCGAAAAATTGCCCGTCATGCACGCGGCTGGGAACCAAATAATCGCGCGCTCCTTCGGGCGTGCTCTTGGTCAACATGGGGGTTTCAATGTCAATGAAACCGTTGGCATCCAGAAACTTGCGTACCTCCATCGATACGCGGTAGCGCAGGATGAGGTTGTTCTGCATATAAGGGCGGCGCAGATCCAGCACGCGGTGCGTGAGGCGCGTGGTCTCGGAGAGGTTTTCCTCATCCAGTTGGAAGGGTGGTGTCACCGATGGGTTGAGCACGACCAGCCCGTGGCACAGCACCTCGATTTTTCCGCTTTTGAGGTTGTCGTTCTGCGTGCCTTCGGGACGGGCGCGCACCAGGCCGGTAACCTGGATACAAAACTCGTTGCGCAAATCCTCGGCCACCGCAAACATCTCGGGCCGGTCCGGATCGCAAACGATCTGCACATAGCCTTCGCGGTCGCGCAGGTCGACAAAAATCACGCCGCCGTGGTCGCGCCGCCGGTTAACCCATCCGCACAGCGATACGGTTTGGCCCATCAGGGCTTCGGTCACCAGACCGCAATAGTGGGAGCGCATGGACATAGCTTCTTTCTTCGCGCCGTCAATCCGGCGCACATTCACAAGACATCAAGGAGCGGCGTGGTCGGTTGGCGCGACCGCGCCCATGGACAGAACGTAGGTCAGCGCCTCGTCCACGCTCATTTCCAGCTCGATCACTTCGGAGCGCGGCAAGACCAAAAAGTAGCCGCCGGTGGGGTTGGGTGTGGTGGGCACATACACACTGATAAATCCCTCTCCAAGGCGGCGCGCTACCTCGCCCGTAGGCTCGCCCGTCTGGAACGCGATGGTCCAGCGGCCCGGGGCCGGAAACTGCACCAGCAAGGCGGTACGGAAGGCATTGCCGTTACTGGAAAACAGCGTGTCGGAAACCTTCTTCACACTGTTGTACACCGAACGGAAAACCGGGATGCGGGTGATCAAATGGTCCCACTGTTTGAGCCACCAGCGACCGGCCACGTTGGACACCAGCGCACCGGTGACGATGACAAAGAGCAGCACCACCGCAATCCCGACGCCGGGAATCGCCAAGGCGCGCGCGATGGCCGTGGCCGTGGCATCCGAAGTCAAAGCGGACAGGCCCGCCAGCAGAGAATGTGACACGCCGTCCAGGGTCTGGAGCAGCCAGTTCAGCACCCACAAGGTAATGGCCAGCGGCAGCCAGACCATCAGGCCAGTGAAGAAATATTTCTTAATGGACATGGTGTTTAAGGGCTTGAGGGTATCGGGCCAGCCGCTTCAAGCGGCGCTGGAAGACGGTGCTGCGGCCGCTGGCGCGGCGCTGGGGGCAGTGGCAGTAGCAGGGGCGGCGGCACTGGCAGGCGCCGCAGTCGCAGGGGCTGGGGTCGTGGGCGCTGCTGCGTCGGAAGCCGCAGCGGGCTTCGCATCACCATCAGATGTTGATTCACTAGCACCCGCTGGCTTGCCACCCTTGCCGTCGCGGAAATCGGTCACATACCAACCGGAGCCTTTGAGCTGAAAACCTGCTGCAGTGACCTGCTTTTGAAACTTCGCCTGGCCGCACGCGGGACAATCTGTCAGCAGGGGGTCGGAAATCTTCTGCAACACGTCTTTGGCAAATCCACAGGACTCGCAGCGGTAGGCGTATATGGGCATGGCGGAGGAATCTCTCAACGGGGGAAGCCCGGCGGGGCGAAGCCCACGATTATAGGTGTCGCACCCTAGATAAAGCGCAACCAGACCATCACCGCCACCCCGAAAGTGCCGATGACAAAGCCCACCGCCATATAGACCAGTGCCTGCAGCAAGCGGTTGGTGCGGCGCTGCTCGGTCAAAAGCTGACGCACCATCTGCTGCGCGTGTGGGTCCGCTTGCGCACTCCCACCACGCTGCAGAAAGCTGTGCAGCAAGCCGGGTATTTCAGGCAGCAACTTGGCATAGCGCGGGGACTGTGCCTTGAGCTCGTTCCACAAACGCTTGGGGCCGATCTGGTCCTTCATCCACTGCTCTAAAAATGGCTTGGCTGTCGCCCATAAATCCAGATCCGGGTCCAACTGGCGTCCCAGGCCTTCGATGTTGAGCAGGGTTTTTTGCAGCAAGACCAGTTGCGGCTGGATTTCCACGTGGAAACGGCGCGAGGTCTGAAACAGGCGCATCAGCACCATGCCCAACGATATTTCCTTAAGCGGGCGGTCAAAGTAGGGTTCGCACACGGCACGTACAGCAGCCTCGAGCTCGTCGATGCGGGTGTCAGCCGGCACCCAACCGGACTCCACATGTAACTCAGCCACGCGCTTGTAGTCGCGCCGGAAAAAGGCCACGAAGTTTTGGGCCAGGTATTCCTTGTCCACCTCGGTGAGCGAGCCCACGATGCCGAAATCCAGCGAGATATAGCGCCCGAAGCTCAACGGATCCAGGCTGACCTGGATATTCCCCGGATGCATATCAGCATGGAAAAATCCATCGCGAAATACCTGCGTGAAAAAGATAGTGACGCCGTCCCGTGCCAAACGCGGGATGTCGACGCCTGCACTGCGCAGCCGGTCCACCTGGCTGATCGGCACGCCGTGCATCCGCTCCATGACCAGCACGTTGGTACTGCAGTAGTCCCACAGCATCTCCGGAATCAGCACCAGGCCGATGTCCTGCATGTTGCGCCGCAGCTGCGCTGCGCTGGATGCCTCGCGCACCAGGTCCAGCTCGTCGTGCAGGTATTTGTCAAATTCGGCCACCACCTGGCGCGGCTTGAGCCTGCGCCCGTCGACCGACAACCATTCCAACCAACCGGCCATCATGCGCATGAGCGCCAGGTCTTTGTCAATCACCGCCAACATATTGGGGCGCAGCACCTTGACGGCGACCTCGCGCTCACGCCCGTCGCGGTCCACCAGCACCGCAAAATGCACCTGGGCTACCGAGGCGCTGGCCACGGGTATCCGTTCAAAACTGCTGAAGACCGCGTCGATGGATCGGCCCATCGCCCGCTCTATGGCCGCAACCGCCAGATCCGAGTCAAAGGGCGGCACCGCGTCCTGTAGCTTGGCCAGTTCATCCGCAATATCGAGGGGTAGCAGATCACGCCGGGTCGATAAAACCTGCCCGAGCTTGATAAAAATCGGCCCCAGACTCTCCAGGGCCACCCGGATGCGTTCCCCGCGCGGAGCGCTGAGGTTGCGCCCCCAAGAAAAACGGCGCGCAAACCAGTTCAGCCAGGGACGGTCGAAACTGCCCAGCAGCAGCACATCCAGCCCAAAGCGCAAAAACACCCAGACGATGAAGACGCCGCGAAACAGTCGCGTCATCGGGCGCTTCCGAAAGCGCCGCTGCTGCGCGCTGCAAACGTGCGCAGCATGGCCAGCGCCGCAGTTGCGGCCTGCGCCAGCAGATGGGCCGGCACATCACCCAGCAAGCGGGCCAGGTCTTCCTCCAGATCCCAGCGGACGTGGTCGGCCAGCCAGTTGACCTCGGCTGCGAGCTGCACATCGCCTTCGATGTGCACGGTCGGCTTCTCGCCCTGCATGAGCCGCCGGGCGATCTCCAGCGGCGCTTCATCGGCCAGCACGATCGACAAATCAGGCCGCGCTGCCGCGTCAGCCAGATCCAGCAAACCTGCTGGTGTGATCACTAAAAACAGGGAGTACGCCTGCCAGCGCCCCAGGATGCGCTGGCCCGTGTGTTGCTTGAGGCGCAGAAGGGCCGCAGGCTCCTGCTGCAACACGTGGTTGAGCAGTAGTACCAGGCGTTGCTGCCCCTCCTGCACCGCCCAAAGCGGCACCGGCGCCGCGCGCTTACCGCTCAGAATCTGCTGGAAATCGCTCAAAGGTGCGCTGAAAGGGGAGTTGGTGTGCATGGCCGCATTATTCCGCAGCCAAGCCACGCGCGCCCCGCAGGCGCTCCCGGGTCATCCGTTTATTGCAAAGCCTGTACGCCCGCAACCAGCCAGCCCGCACTGCCGTCTTTGGGTTTGCTCATGTTCCACACCTCGCGGAACGGGGCCGGTCCGGTAGAAGGGTTCTCGCGGATCATTCCGGAGAACTCGACGCTGGCCAGGTAGTCCGCAGCGGTTTCTTCAATGCCCAATAAGCGTGCGTCGAGCATCACCACCTCGGTCACGTTAACCGGCGTGCCGGTGTGGGTGTCGCGCTCGGCCAGCTGGGTTGTGATTTCGCCCAACATGTCATCGGTCATAAACGCGCGCAACGCGCTGACGTCGGAATGGTCCCAGGCGGCTTGCAGGCTGACGAAGTTACGCTTGCAGGCAGCCAGAAAACCCTCGGTATCAAAACCGGTCGGCACGCCCCAGGCTTGGGAGCCGGTCAAACCCGAGCCGATCATGCCGCCCTGACCGGCTTCGGGCTGGAAGTAGCTGCGCTCATACGGGCGGGCGGAAGCGTCGTTACCCACGTTCTCGGGCCGGTAGGCCGGGCTGTAGTTCCCACCCGGCATGGCGAAAGGTTGCGGTGCCGCAGGGTTGGTGCGCCGACGCATCAGCCAGCCAATCACGCCCAGGGCCAGCAGCGCCAGCAGGGCGACCATGAGAATGTTGCCAAATGCCGCGCCAAAACCCAGCGAATGGGCCAGCCATGCCAGGCCCAGGCCGGCTGCCAGACCGCCTAGCATCGCGCCCCACGGCCTGCGCGGGGTGGGTTGCGCCACAGGGGCGGGCTGGGCGGGCCGTTGCACCGACTGCTGTGCCGGCGCAGCCGGGCTGGCGCCTTGTTGACCCACATTACTCGACTGGCGGCCCATCTTGCGACCACCAGCCAAGCGTCCAGCCTCGGCGTTCAGACTAATCAACAGGAATACCAGGGCCATACAGCTTGCTAGAAATTTCACGTTCACAACTCCAAAAAAATACAACCATGCGATACGCCGCAGCGTTCAGCACTTGATTCCAACATGCAATGCCGCAACGCCTGCCGTAAGGTTGTGGTAATCCACATGACCGAAACCGCCTTTACGCATCATGGTCTTTAGCGTGGCCTGGTCCGGGTGCATGCGGATGGACTCGGCCAGGTAGCGGTAACTCTGCGAATCACCGGCAAGCCATTGGCCCAAACGGGGCAAAACCTGGAACGAATACCAGTCATAGACCGCTCGCAGCGGCTTGGCCACCGTGGAAAATTCCAAAACCAGCAATTTGCCGCCCGGCTTGAGCACCCGGCACATCTCCTCCAGTGCGCGCTCCTTATGTGTCATATTGCGCAGCCCGAACGCCACGCTGACCAGATCGAAGTGTCCATCGGGGAACGGCAGCGCCTCCGCATCGCAGACCACCGTGGGCAGCAGTACGCCCGCATCGATCAACCGGTTGCGTCCGGTACTGAGCATGGCGTAATTGATGTCGGTGTGCACCACCTGCCCGCCCGCACCGACCTTGGCGGCAAATGCCAGCGCCAAGTCCCCGGTGCCCCCGGCAATGTCAAGCGCGCGTTGACCGGGCTTGAGGTTGGCCACCATCACGGTGTAGGCTTTCCAGGCGCGATGCAGTCCGCCCGACATCACATCGTTCATCAGGTCGTATTTGGGTGCGACCGAGTCGAACACCCCGCGCACGCGCTGCGCCTTCTCTTGCTCGTCGACCGACTCGAAGCCAAAGTGGGTTTTACTCATACGGGGAGGGGATGCGCCCTGGGTTCAGTGGCTGGCGCAACCGGATGCGGCAGCGATGGGCATGGGCCCATCCCGGTCGCGCCCTGCGGCTTGCAGACGGGCTTCGTATTGCGCCCACAAGTCGGCTTGCTGCGCGCCCAGGTGGTACAGGTAATCCCAGGAAAAAATGCCGGTGTCGTGGCCATCGGAAAAAACCGGCTGGACCGCGTAATTACCCACCTGGTCGAGGCTTTGCACCGTGACCAGCCGCTTTCCGGTCTGCAAAACCTCTTGGCCTTCGCCGTGGCCCTGGACCTCGGCAGAGGGCGAATACACCCGCATCAGCTCAAAAGGAATGCGAAACGATGCGCCATCCGAAAAACTGACCTCCAGCACGCGGGACTGCGCGTGCACGGTCAGTGCGTGCGGGGTGGGGGAGTTTTTGCTGAGTCCGGCCATGGCTATATCGGTTAGAGCACGCGAATGTAAGCCAACTAGACCAGCACCCGTTCAATGCCACCAGCGTTGGCCTGCGCCACGTAGGCGGGTAACCAGTCTGCACCCAGGATGTGGCGGGCCATTTCAACCACGATGTAGTCCGCCTCCAGCAGTCCGTTTTCCAGGTCATCGCCGTAGCGGCTCAGGCCTTGCAGGCAGCTCGGGCAGCTGGTGAGAATTTTGGTGGGCGCGGCCGCAGCCTGGGGTGCCAGCAGCTGCAATGCGGCCTCGCCCTTGCGCAACTCCTCTTCTTTTCGAAAGCGCACCTGGGTGGCAATGTCCGGGCGGGTCACGCCCAGCGTACCCGATTCACCACAGCAACGCGCGCTTTGCACCACCGCCTGCCCGACCAGGGCTTTGACGGTTTTTATCGGTTCTTGCAGCTTCATGGGGCTGTGACAGGGGTCATGAAACAAATAGGCACCCTGCTGCGCGGCGTTCAAGGTGATGCCCTTCTCTAGCAAAAATTCGTGGATATCCACGATGCGGCAGTCGGGGAAAATTTTGTCGAACTCATAGCCCTGAAGCTGGTCGTAACAGGTGCCACAGCTCACCACCACGGTTTTGATGTCCAGGTAATTCAGGGTGTTGGCCACACGGTGGAACAGCACCCGGTTGTCGGTGATGATTTTGTCGGCCCGGTCCTGCATGCCGCTGGCACGCTGCGGATAGCCGCAGCACAAATAGCCCGGTGGCAACACAGTCTGCACGCCTGCGTGCCAAAGCATGGCCTGGGTGGCCAGACCGACCTGGCTGAACAGGCGCTCGGAGCCACATCCGGGGAAGTAAAACACGGCCTCGCTATCGCCCGTGGTGGTCTGCGGGTTGCGGATGATGGGAACGTAATCGGCATCCTCCACATCGAGCAGTGCGCGGGCGGTTTTTTTGGGCAGGCCGCCCGGCATCTTTTTATTAATGAAGTGGATCACCTGCTCTTTGAGCGGCGCTTTGCCCACGGTGGCCGGGGGCTTGGCGCTTTGCTTGCGCGCCAGCACCCGGAACAAATCATTGGCCAGGCGCTGCGCCTTGAAACCCACATCGACCATGGCGCTGCGCATGAATTGGATGGTCTGGGGGTTGGTCGCGTTCAAGAAAAACATGGCGGCCGCGTTGCCGGGGCGGAAGGACTTTTGGCCCATCTTGCGCAGCAGATTGCGCATGTGCATGGTGACGTCGCCAAAGTCGATATCCACCGGACAGGGGCTGGCGCATTTGTGGCACACCGTGCAATGGTCGGCCACGTCTTCGAATTCTTCCCAATGCCGCAGGCTGATGCCGCGGCGGGTTTGCTCTTCGTACAAGAAGGCCTCGATCAACAGCGATGTGGCCAGAATCTTGTTGCGTGGGCTGTAGAGCAAATTGGCGCGCGGCACATGGGTGGCGCACACCGGTTTGCACTTGCCGCAGCGCAGGCAGTCTTTGATGGAGTCCGAGATTGCCCCGATGTCGCTTTGCTGCATGATGAGCGACTCGTGGCCCATCAGCCCGAAGGACGGCGTGTACGCGTTGTGCGAATGGCCCTGCGCAGCACTGGGCCGCAAAAGCTTGCCCTTGTTGAAGCGGCCCTCAGGGTCGATACGGGCTTTGTAATCGGCAAAAGGCTGTAATTCGGCGTCGCTCAAAAATTCCAGCTTGGTGATGCCGATGCCGTGTTCGCCGGAGATCACCCCGTCGAGTGAACGTGCCAGCGCCATGATGCGCGCCACCGCCTGGTGCGCGGTTTGCAACATGGCGTAGTCGTCGCTGTTCACCGGGATATTGGTGTGCACATTGCCGTCGCCCGCATGCATATGCAACGCCGCCCACACGCGGCCTTTGAGCACACGCTGATGGATCGCCCGGCACTGCGCGACGATGGGCGCAAAAGCACCACCCGTGAAGATGGCCTGCAAAGGTGCCAGCAACTGGGTTTTCCAGCTGGCACGCAGGCTGTGGTCCTGCAGCTGGGGGAACAGGTTTTCCACATCGTCGAGCCAGCTTTGCCATTGCATACGCACTCCGGCCAGCAGGGCCTGGGCCTGGGCAACGCGCTCTTCGAGGAAGTCGGACGCGGACATCTCCGCTGCGTCATCGCCCTTGCCCAGCGGAAGATGGCCGGCATCGAAAAACGCCTGCAATGCCTCACACAAAGCCAGCTTGTTACGCAAGGACAGCTCGATATTGATGCGATCAATGCCATCGGTGTACTCGGCCATACGCGGCAGGGGAATCACCACGTCCTCGTTGATCTTGAAGGCATTGGTGTGCCGGCTGATGGCGGCGGTCCGTTTACGGTCCAGCCAGAATTTTTTACGGGCCTCTGCGCTAAGCGCCACAAAACCTTCGCCACCGCGCACGTTGGCGATGCGCACCACCTCGGATGTCGCACGGGCCACTGCGTCGGCCTCATCGCCGGCGATGTCGCCAATCAACACCATTTTGGGCAAACCACTACCGCTTTGCGCGCCGCGCCGGCTCTTGGTGGCATAGCCCACAGCCTTGAGGTAGCGGTCGTCCATGTGCTCCAGGCCCGCCAACATCACACCGCTGTGCTGCGCCTGCGCGAACATGAAGTCTTTGATCTCCACGATGCTGGGGACCGCATCGCGGGCATGACCAAAAAATTCCAGGCACACCGTTCGGGTGTGCTGGGGCATGCGGTGCACCACCCAGCGCGCGCTGGTGATCAGGCCGTCGCAGCCCTCTTTCTGGATACCCGGCAGGCCGCTCAAAAACTTGTCGGTGACGTCTTTACCCAAACCGGCTTTGCGGAAACTGGCGCCCGGAATGTGCAGGTCTTCGCTGCGCAACGGCGTGGTGCCATCGGCCTCGAAATAGTCCAGCCGGAAATGCACCATCGCCGCGTCGTGGATCTTGCCCAGGTTGTGGCCTATGCGGGTGACTTCCAGCCACTGGGCCTGCGGCGTGACCATGCGCCAGCTGGCCAGGTTGTCCAGTGCCGTGCCCCAGAGCACGGCTTTTTTACCGCCCGCGTTCATGGCGATGTTGCCGCCTATGCACGACGCCTCGGCCGATGTCGGGTCCACCGCGAACACATAACCGGCCGCCTCGGCTGCATCAGCCACGCGCTGCGTCACCACCCCGGCCTCGGTCCAGACCGTAGCCACATCCTGTTCCAGGCCCGGCAGGCGGCGCATCTCAACGGCGCTGACAGCGTCGAGTTTTTCGGTATTGATGACGGCGCTTTTCCAGGTCAGCGGCACGGCTCCGCCGGTGTAGCCGGTGCCGCCGCCGCGCGGCACGATGCTCAAACCCAAATCGATACAGGCCTTGACCAGGCCCGCCATTTCGGCCTCGCTGTCGGGCGTGAGCACCACAAAGGGGTACTCCACCCGCCAGTCGGTGGCGTCGGTGACATGGGCGACCCGGCTCAGGCCGTCAAACTGGATGTTGTCCCGTGCGGTGCGCCGCCCCAGAGCCCGCAGTGTCTTGCGCCGCAGTGCAGACATCTCGGTAAATGATGCGCCGAATGCCTGCACGGCCTGGCGCGAAGCCTCCAGCAAGCCCCCCACGGCGGCGTCGCGCCCGGGGTCCGACGCTGGTGTGCGCCGCTTTTCAATTTCACCCAAACGGTGGTGCAAGGCCTCGACCAGCAGCGCACGCCGTTTGGGGTTGTCCTGCAAATCGTCCTGCAAATAGGGGTTGCGCTGCACCACCCAGATGTCACCCAACACCTCGTACAGCATGCGCGCCGAACGTCCGGTGCGCCGCTCGCTGCGCAAACTGGTCAGCGTTTCCCAAGCCGGCTCACCCAGCAGGCGTATCACCACTTCACGGTCGGAAAACGAGGTGTAGTTGTACGGAATTTCGCGGATGCGCCCGTTGCCGTCGCCGCTCGCGTCAGGGCTGGCGTGGGCGGGGGTGAGGTGGGAGATCTGCGTGGGGGCGTTCATCGGTGGCTATGTTGTCGCCCGGTCGGATGCAGGCGACGTGTTGTCGATGGGCGATTGATAGTAACGCAGGGGCACAATGTGCCCGTCCACTGCCACCAGAAACCTTATGCACGCTTGGCCCTACCCCTCTTGGATCGCCCACCGCGGCTCCGGCACGCTGGCCCCGGAGAACACCTTGGCAGCGTTCCGCCTGGGCGCGTCCCATGGCTACCGTATGTTTGAGTGCGACGTCAAACTCAGCCGCGATGGCATACCCTTTTTGTTGCACGACGACACGCTGGAGCGCACCACCAAAACAGCTCCCAC
This sequence comes from Comamonas sp. lk, assembly GCA_945860595.1. Taxonomy (GTDB): domain Bacteria; phylum Pseudomonadota; class Gammaproteobacteria; order Burkholderiales; family Burkholderiaceae_C; genus Allorhodoferax. Next base: position 11,499 of record CAMAQV010000019.1, on the reverse strand, counting down.
TGCCGCTGGTTTGCCAACGATCGCCGGGCACCGCAGCTGGCATGAACTGGCTGAGCTGGACGCCGGCGGCTGGCACAGCCCCGCCTATGCGGGCGAGCCGCTGCCCTCGCTGGAACGAATAGGCGGCTTTTGCATCGCCAACGGCTACTTTCTCAACATCGAGATCAAACCGACCATTGGCACCGAACGCCACACCGGCGAAGTGGTGGCGCGGCATGCTGCGCGCTTGTGGCGAAACGAGGCGGTGCCTCCTTTATTGACCTCGTTTGAGATTCCAGCGCTTGAAGGCGCGCTGGCAACCCAGCCCGCGCTGCCGCGCGGCCTGCTGATCCATGCGCTGGACCGGCAAACCTGGGCGCAATGGCTGGGCCATGCCACCAGGCTGCAGTGCCAAGCCATCGTGTGCATGCATGAACTCTGGAACGCGGAGTCCGTAACCCAGGCCAAAGCAGCAGGGTTTCGCTTGCTCAGCTACACCGTGAACGAGGCCGACGAGGTTCAGCGCCTGATCGACCTCGGTACCGACGGGGTGATCACCGACCGGGTAGACCAGTTCCATCCGCAAAGCTGAAGCGGCATACCGTGGTGCTGCCCGAGCCGTGCGGCCGGCGGCGGGGGTCGGTGTAGGTCTCCACTTCCGTGAATCCCGCCCTGCGCATCATGCCGGCCGAGGCGCGGTTTTCTTCGTGGCGGTCGACAAAAACCGCCTCAATGCCCATGGTGGAGAGCACCGCCAATGCTTCGCGCAGCAGGCGCGTGCCCAGGCCTTGGCCAGTGCGCTCGCGCCGCACCACCGCTTCGCTCACGTAGCCTTGTGGCATGCCACGGCTGTGTGCGGGCAGGTAGGCGTCGAAGTCCGTGCTCAGACCAAATGTGACCGCGCCCAGCAGTTGCCCACCCTGCAGGGCCAGTACGCCGTGGTCGCGGCCGTGAACGACGTGGTCCAGATGCTCACGGATAGCGTCTTCGGGCAAGTAGTTCCAGACGTTGGCGCCATGTTCAAAGATCAAATCAGTCAACGCAGCCAGGTGCTCGGGGCCAGCGCGGACGATGAGCAGGCCGGTGCTATCGGTCGCGCTCATTTGCGCCATGCCTGCATCCAGTAGAACTGGCTGGCCGCGCTGGCCACAACCAGCGCCAGGTAGCTGGCCATCTTGCCGTCGTGGCCAAAAAACCAGATGCCGCCCAGCAAAGCGCACAAGCCACACAGGCTGTTACTCAGCGCCCGGACCATCCAACTGCCCCGGCGCACAGATTTGCGCACGACCCAGGGTGCAAGCAGAGCCAGAAATGTGCCTACAAATACCGCAGGGGCCACAAAATTGAGCAGGTGGTTGAAAAGGGCGAAGAGGGTCATGGCAGCGGTATAGAGTGCCATAAGGGCGGACGATTTTATAATCCGTTCCTCTATGACCGTCTGGGCCCTTGGCATCAACCACACCACCGCGCCACTGGACCTGCGCGGCCGCTTCGCCTTCGGGCTTGAGCACATCGTTCCGCACTTGAACGCCCTGCGCCAAAGCCTGGTGCACGTCCCCGAGGCCGCCATCGTCTCCACCTGCAACCGCACGGAAATTTATTGCGCCGGTGGGCAACCCGAGATCGAGGGCACGCTGGACTGGCTGGCTCAGTGCGGCGGCGTTCCGACCCACGCCCTGCGCAGCCACACCTACAGCCTGAGCGACACCCAGGCCGCGCGCCACGCCTTTCGCGTAGCCAGCGGCCTGGACTCCATGGTGCTGGGCGAGCCGCAAATCCTGGGGCAGCTCAAAGACGCGGTGCGCATTGCCGATGAGGCTGGCGCGTTGGGCAGCACGCTGTCGCAGTTGTTCCAACGATCCTTCACAGTGGCCAAAGAAGTGCGCAGCACCACCGACATTGGCGCGCACTCCATCAGCATGGCCGCCGCCGCCGTGCGTCTGGCCGGACAGTTGTTTGAAGACCTGGGCCAGATCCGCGTGCTGTTCGTAGGCGCAGGCGAGATGATTGATCTATGCGCCACCCACTTCGCCGCCAAAAACCCCAAAGGCATGGCCGTGGCCAACCGCAGTCTGGAGCGCGGTGAGGCGCTGGCACGGCGCTTCGGGGCCGGTGTGATGCCGCTGGCCGATTTACCCCAGCGCTTACACGAGTTCGATGCGGTGATCAGCTGCACCGCGAGTACCCTGCCCATCATCGGTCTGGGCGCGGTCGAGCGGGCCCTGAAAGCGCGCCGCCACCGCCCCATGTTCATGGTCGACCTGGCAGTTCCGCGCGACATCGAGATGGAAGTCAAAGCCCTGCGCGACGTGTACATGTACACCGTGGACGATCTGGCTGGCGTGGTGCAGACCGCGCAGGCCAGCCGCCAAGCCGCTGTGGCCCAGGCCGAAGCCATCGTGGACGCAGGTGTGCAGAGCTTTATGCGCTGGGTCGATCAGCGTGTCCATGTGCCGCTGATCCAGCAACTTAACAGCCAGACCGAGAGCTGGCGCATCGCGGAAATCGCCCGTGCCAGAAGAATGCTGGCGCGCGGCGAAGACGTCAACAGTGTGCTCGAAGCCCTCTCTAAGGGCCTGACCCAGAAAATGCTGCACGGCGCCTACCAGCAGTTGCAAACGGGTGACGCGCAGGAGCGCGCCCACACCAGCGCCGCCATCGAGCGCCTGTTTTTGGGCAGCGGCGGCGCGGCGCACAGCGCTGCAGCAGATCCCGAGCAGTAGCGACCCTACTCGAGCCCGCCCTGCGCCGCCTGCCACTGCGCACCCTGTAGCTTCCGTTTTCTAAGTTATCCATGAAACCATTTTTGCGCCAACAGCTCGCCAAATACACCGACCGTCTGGGCGAGCTGGAATTTTTGCTGTCTCGCGAAGACATCATGCAGGACATGGCGCAGTTTCTGGCGCTTTCGCGCGAGCACACCGAGGTGGCTGCAGTGGCCAGCCGCTGGCAGCGTTACAAGCAGCGGGAGGTCGATCTCGCGGGCGCCCACGACATGCTGCGTGAGGCCGACGGTGACACCGAGATGCAGACCCTGGCGCAAGAAGAAATCGACAGCGCCAACGCCGAGATGGCCGAGCTGGAGGCCGAACTCCAGCGCATGCTGCTGCCCAAAGACCCGGACGATGCGCGCAACGCCTTTGTTGAGATCCGCGCCGGCACGGGCGGTGACGAATCCGCCCTGTTCGCGGGCGACTTGCTGCGCATGTACACCCGCTACTGCGACAGTCTGGGCTGGAAGGTCGAAGTCATCAGCGAGTCGGCCAGCGAACTCGGCGGCTACAAAGAGGTAGTGATCCGAATTGAGGCGTACAACGCCTACGGCACGCTCAAATTCGAGTCCGGCGGCCACCGGGTGCAGCGCGTGCCGGCCACCGAAACCCAGGGCCGCATCCACACCAGCGCCTGCACCGTGGCCGTGCTGGCCGAGCCCGACGAGGCGGAGGCCATCAAGATCAACCCAGCCGACCTGCGCATCGACACCTACCGCGCGAGTGGTGCGGGCGGCCAGCACATCAACAAAACCGACTCGGCAGTGCGCATCACCCACCTGCCCACCGGCATCGTCGCCGAATGCCAGGACGGGCGCAGCCAGCACAGCAACAAGGCGCAGGCCCTGCGCGTGCTGACCGCCCGCATCCAGGAAAAAGACCGCAGCGAACGCGCCGCCAAAGACGCCGCCGAGCGCAAAAGCCTGGTGGGCACCGGCGACCGCAGTGACCGCATCCGGACCTATAACTTCCCGCAGGGGCGGCTGACCGACCACCGCATCAACCTCACGCTGTACAAGTTGCTCGGGATCATGGAAGGCGACCTCGGCGACGTGGTGGCCGCACTGCAAGCCTACGAGGCGGCGCAGCAACTGGCCGCACTGGAAGTCGGCGCGTGAACACCGGCCCCGCATGAACGTGCCAAGCACCGTGGCACAGGCGCTGGCCCAAGCACAGGCTGCGGGTCTGGCCCGGATCGACGCCCAACTCTTGCTGCTGCACGCCCTGGATCGCAAGCCCCATGACCGAGCCTGGTTGATCGCCCATGACACCGATGTGCTCCCCCCCACCAGCCTGCTGGCATGGGACGCTGCACTGGCGCGGCGACGGCACGGCGAACCGCTGGCCTACATCACGGGGCACAAAGCTTTTTACGGCCTGGACTTGCGGGTTGACGCCCGCGTACTCGACCCCCGCGCTGACACCGAGACCCTGGTGGAGTGGGCGCTTGAAGTCCTGCCTGCCGCGCCGCAGCGGGTGCTCGACCTGGGCACCGGCAGCGGCGCAGTCGCGCTGGCGCTGCAACACGAACGCCGCTTGTGGGAGGTACACGCGCTGGACCACAGCCCTGAAGCCCTGGCTGTCGCGCAGGCCAACGCACAGCGGCTGGGTCTGCCCGTGCAATTCGCGCAGGGCGACTGGCTACACGGAGCACACGGGAAGTTCCACGCCATTGTCTCCAACCCGCCCTACGTGGCCGATGGCGATCCGCATCTGGACGCCCTGCACCATGAACCCGCAATAGCCCTGAGCAGCGGCCCGGAAGGGCTGGACGCCATCCGCACCATCATCGCTAAGGCACCGCAGCACCTACACCCGGGGGGTTGGCTGCTGCTGGAGCACGGATATGACCAGGCGCAGGCGGTGTGTGCGCTGCTGGCGCAAACAGGCTTTTTGCAGGTGGAATCGCGCCGTGATCTGGCAGGAATTGCGCGGTGTTCGGGCGGCCGCCTCAGCCCAGCGTAGGCGTCCACCCCGCCACCAGCGCCATATAGGCAGCGCGGGTGCCCTCGCCCACGCTGGCCAAGACCTGGGCGTAGCGGGTTTGGTGGCGCGCCAAGAGGCGGGCAGAAGCAACCATACGGGCGTTGCAAAACCAGTGGCAGCTGTGCTGCATCAAGAACATCTCGGCGCAGAGCTGGAAGGCCCGGTCGCGCTGCGAGAGCTCAGCCGCGTTGCCCAATGTGCTGGATATGCCCTGTGCGTGGATGCGCATGAGGCGGCGCAAATCAAAGGTGGCGGAGGGAAACCACTGGCGGACAAAAGGCAGATCAATCGCCAGGCGACTGACCCGGCTGGACGCCTCGTCAGCGCTGGCCAGCTCATTGGCAAAGCGCTTGAACTGTTCGTCCAGCTGACCCTCCGACAAGGCCAATGTGTTCCAGACCGACTGCGCTCGCTCTGCGTCTTTTTCGCCGAGAGCCCGCAAATAGCCGGTAGACAAGGTCTCCATCAGTTTTTCAATCTGATAGCCGCGCAAGTAACCCGCAAGAAAATGCACGCGCTGCCGGTGCTCCTGCGCTTTGCGCCACTGGGCGGCGATGGCCGCCACAAAGGCGAGCAAAAAGAGAAAGTCCATGGCGCGGGATTATCAGCGCCCGGTGGGCCTCAGGTTTCAAACATCTCGCGCATGGTTTGCAGCGCTGTTTTGAGGGTTGGGGCTTGGACGCTGCCCAGCTTCTTGACCAGGCGAATCTTGTCCACGCTGCGGATTTGATCCAGTACCAGTAGTCCCGCTGTGCCCTGGAACTTAAGGGGAACCCGGAAAGGTGCCTGAAAGCCTTGCGAAGTCATGGGCGCAATGATGACGGTCTTGAGGTGGTCGTGCAGTTCGGGCGGCGAGAGCACCACACAGGGGCGCGATTTCCGAATCTCGCTGCCCACGGTAGGGTCCAGATTGACCAGCCACACGTCCCCGCGTGTCACCACGTCAAGTCCTCGTCGGCCTCGTTACCAAACTCACCGAGTAACAGCGCATCGTCATGGGCAAGCGCCACTACTTTGGCGGCATCGGCCCAACCAGCCCGCGCAGGCAGGGCAGGCTTGCGGATAACCAGCGCGCCGTTCTCAACGCTCAGGTCGGCCTCGTCCTCAAGACCCAGCTGGGTGAGCATGGGTTTGGGAATCACAATTCCGCGGGAGTTGCCGAAGGGGCGGATCGAGACGTGCATGGTGTGGATTCGAGAGGGTTTGAGGTTGGCCCCATGTTATTACTTCGTAATAACTACGTCAAGCCTCCGAGCTCGGGAACCACCTTTATGGAGCCCGCTGTCGAGCGGCGGTTCCCCCCTCAAGCCACCAGCGCCGCAGCCGGCGCCTGCACGTCCACCCCCAAGCGATTCACCCCGCTCACCAGCGCCTTGATCGAAGCGGTGACGATGTTGGTGTCCAGTCCCACGCCAAAGCGCTCGACCTTGTCGCTGCCCACCGTGGCCAGTTCCATAAAGGCACAGGCCTGGGCCTCGCCGGCCTCTTCGCTGGCTTTGGTGGACCGCTCTTCAAAGCTGCGCACCTGCACCCGTACGCCCAGGCTTTGCAGGGCTTGTACTGCGGCGTCGATAGGTCCGTTGCCGTGGCCTTTGAGGACGTGGCGCACACCGGCTGCTTCCACCACCAGGCGTATGCCCTGACCGCTGCTGTTGTGCGGGTGGTCGGTCAGGTTGTGCTCTACGTAGTGCACGGGCGCGGTGGTGTCGAGGTAGGTGGCGGCAAACAAATCCCAGATCGCCTGCGCGGTCATCTCGCCGCCGTGGCTGTCGGTATAGGCCTGCACCTCGCCCGAAAACTCCACCTGCAAGCGCCGGGGCATGACCACGCCAAATTCCGCTTCCATCAAATACGCCACGCCGCCTTTGCCCGACTGGCTGTTGACGCGGATGATGGAGTCGTAGGTGCGGCCCACGTCAGCCGGGTCAATGGGCAGGTAGGGCACGTTCCACAGGCCTTTTTTGTCCAGCGCCGCAAAGCCTTTTTTGATGGCGTCCTGGTGCGAGCCGCTGAACGCGGTGAACACCAGATCGCCCACATAGGGGTGGCGCGGGTGGATAGGCAACTGGTTGCAATGCTCCACGGTGCGGGCCACGGCATTGATATCGGAGAAGTCCAGACCCGGGTTCACGCCCTGGGTGTAGAGGTTGAGCGCCAGCGTGACGATGTCGACGTTACCGGTGCGCTCGCCGTTGCCGAACAGGCAGCCTTCCACCCGGTCCGCGCCGGCCATGATGCCCAGTTCGGCGGCGGCCACCGCCGTGCCCCGGTCGTTGTGCGGGTGCAGACTGATGATGACGCTGTCGCGCCGCGCCAGGTTGCGGTGCATCCATTCGACCTGGTCCGCGTAGATGTTGGGCGTGGCCACCTCGACCGTAGCGGGTAAATTGAGGATGACTTTGTTGCTGGGCGTGGCACCCCAGACCGCGGTCACCGCGTCGCACACTTCTTTGGCAAATTCCAGCTCGGTCGAGGTAAACAGCTCGGGGCTGTATTGCAAGACCCACTCGGTTTGCGGATGCGCCTGTGCCAGTTCTTTGATGAGCGTGACCGAGTCCACGGCGAGTTGCACCACCTCGGCCTTGCTCAGTTGGAAGACCACATCGCGGAACAAGGGCGCAGTGGCGTTGTAGACGTGCATGATCACGCGCCGGGCACCGGCAACCGACTCGAAAGTGCGGCGGATGAGGTGCTCACGCGCCTGGGTCAGCACTTCAATGGTCACATCCTTCGGGATCAACTTGTCGTCAACCAGCTTGCGCACAAAGTCAAAGTCGGTTTGCGAGGCACTGGGAAAGCCGACCTCGATTTCTTTGAAGCCAATCTGGCAGACGCTGCGGAACATGCGCAGCTTGCGCTCCAGGTTCATGGGCTCAAACAGCGACTGGTTGCCGTCGCGCAAATCGGTGCTCATCCAGACCGGTGGCGCGGTGATGGTGCGGCCGGGCCATTGGCGGTCGGGTAAATCGACGGGCGGGAAGGCACGGTACTTGGTGGCGGGGTTTTGGAGCATGGGAACCTATGGCGTTGAAAGACAAGATGCCTCGCAGTGTACGCAGGCATACACGCCAGATAATTGTTTATTGTGTGCGAATACGCTTATTTGCGCTATTTAATTGCCATATAAGACAATATTTATGATTAATACTGCGTAATGTAGCCATAGTGCGCAATGTATTTTGCGCTCTGATCCCAAGCTGCTGCGATGGACACCAGACCGAACCCGCCCTTGGGCGAGCGATGAGCGCCACCTAAAATGCCCCAGTGACCCTGCCACCTTCGCCAGACCGCCCCGCCGCCCTGCCCTCTGCGTCTGCGCGCCGTCCGATCCGCGAACTGCCCGACACCCTGATCAGCCAGATTGCCGCGGGCGAGGTGGTGGAGCGGCCAGCCTCGGTGGTGCGCGAATTGGTGGACAACGCGCTGGACGCGCAGGCGCGCCAGATCACGGTGCGGCTTCTGGCCGGGGGCGTGCGGCTGATTGCCGTCGAAGACGACGGCGTGGGTATTCCATCGGCGGAATTGCCCATCGCCTTCAAACGCCACGCCACCAGCAAGATCGGCAGCCTGGAAGACCTGGAGTCGGTGGCGACCATGGGTTTTCGGGGCGAGGCGCTGGCCGCCATCAACGCCATTGCCGATTGCGCCATTCTCTCGCGAACCGCCGATGCCCAGGCTTTTATGCTGGACGGGCGCACCGGTGAACTGCGCCCTGTGGCCCGCGCACCAGGCACCACGGTGGAAGTGAAAGAACTTTTTTACAGCACCCCGGCGCGGCGCAAATTCCTTAAAACCGACGCCACCGAGCTGGCCCATTGCATCGAAGCCGTGCGCCGCCATGCGCTGGCCCGCCCGGACGTGGGTTTTGCGATCTGGCACGAAGGCAAGCTGGTCGAACAGTGGCGGCGCTGCGCTGAGGGGCAGGCGCGCGAGACCAGCCTGGACCAGCGCCTGGGCGACGTGCTGGGCGCGGATTTTCTGGCGCGCTCGCTGGCGGTGGAATGGACCAGCGGCGACGCGGAGACCGCCGACGCGTACCGCCTGAAGGTCTGGGGCCGGGTCGGCATTCCGGACGCCGCACGGGCGCGCGCCGACCAACAATTTGCCTACGTAAACGGTCGGTTTGTCCGCGACAAAGTGCTCAGCCACGCCGCCCGCAGCGCCTTTGAGGATGTGTTGCACGGCCAGCGTCAGCCGGTCTACGCGCTGTACCTGGCAATTGAACCGACGCGGGTGGATGTGAACGTACACCCCACCAAAATCGAAGTGCGTTTTCGCGACAGCCGCGAAGTCCACCAGGCGATCCGCCACGCCGTGGAGGCTGCGCTGGCGGCCCCGCGCGCAGCCAGCGCCGACGCCGCGCCGCTGCGCGAAGACGGATTGCGCTTGAGCGGGCTGGCGGAACCGGCTCGACCGCTCTATTCCACCCAGACACCGATGGCTTTGCGGGCCGCCGAAGCAACCCCGCCCGCCTGGAACACGGCCCCGCAGTCCGCGCCCTGGCGCGACACCCGACCCGGCACGCCGGTGCGCGAAGTCGGCGCGCTGTGGCAGCCTGAGGTTGCTGGTATGGACGCGCGCTCGGTGCCCCAAGCGTTTGCGCCGCAAGGACCAGACCACGCCCCGCCCGAAGACTGGCCGCTGGGCCGGGCGCTGGCGCAGTTGCAGGGCGTCTACATCCTGGCCGAAAACACGCAGGGCCTGGTCGTGGTTGACATGCACGCAGCGCACGAGCGCATCGTCTACGAGCGGCTCAAAACCCAGTTACAGGGTGGCTCAGCCCACAGCATTGCCAGCCAGCCGCTGCTACTGCCCGTCACCTTCGCAGCGACCCCTCTAGAGATCGACACGGCGCACACCTATGCCGAGGCCTTGCAGACCCTGGGCCTGGACGTGGCCGCTTTCTCGGCCAAAACCCTGGCCGTGCGGGCAGTCCCGGCCACGCTGGCGCAGGGCGACGCGGTGGAGCTGGCGCGCAGCGTGCTCGCCGAGCTGGCGCAGCATGAGGCCAACACCGTGATCCAGCGTGCGCACAATGAAATCCTCTCCACCATGGCCTGCCATGGCGCAGTGCGCGCCAACCGGCGCTTGAACATCGACGAGATGAACGCGCTCTTACGCCAGATGGAAGCCACCGAACGCAGTGACCAATGCAACCACGGCCGCCCCACCTGGCGGCAGATCAGCGTGGCCGAGCTCGACAGGCTGTTCATGCGGGGGCGCTAGTGCCCATGCCCAAGCCGACCCCGGCGCCTTCGCTTCCCTTGTACGTCTGCCTGGCCGGCCCCACGGCCAGCGGCAAGACAGCCGCCGCGCTGGGCATCGCACGCGTCCATCCGGTAGAAATCATCAGCGTGGACTCGGCCCTGGTCTACTGCGGCATGGACATTGGCACGGCCAAACCCAGCGCCGCTGAACTGGCCTTGGTGCCGCACCACCTGGTCAACATCCGCGACCCGCTGAAGGCCTATAGCGCAGCCGAATTCGTGCAGGACGCGCATCGCCTGATCCACCAGATCACGGCGCGGGGCCGCCTGCCGCTGCTGGTCGGCGGCACCATGCTGTATTTCAAGGCTTTGTTCGACGGCATAGACCCCATGCCGCCTGCGCAGCCAGCCCTGCGCGCGGACATCGAGGCAGAAGGGCAGCGAAACGGCTGGCCGGCCCTGCACGCCGAACTGGCGCGGGTGGATCCTGTCACAGCCGCCCGCCTGGCCCCGGCCGACAGCCAGCGCATCCAGCGCGCTCTGGAGGTGTACCGCGCCAGCGGCCTGCCGCTGTCGCACTTTCACGCCCGCAGCGCCGCACCAGCGCCATCTACCGTACCGCTGATTACGCTGGAACCGCTGGACCGCGCCTGCCTGCACACGCGCATTGCGCAGCGCTTTCACGCCATGCTGGCTGCGGGTTTTGTGGATGAGGTACGGGCCCTGCGCGCCCGTGGCGATTTGCATTCGGAGCTGCCGTCAATGCGCTGTGTGGGTTACCGGCAGGTCTGGGACACGCTGGACGGCGCATTCGGCATGGACAGCCTGCACGAGCGGGGCATCGCCGCCACCCGGCAGCTGGCCAAGCGGCAAATCACCTGGCTGCGCTCTATGCCACAGCGCCAGGTGGTGAATGGCCAGGAGGCCGATGCGACGCAGCAGGTGCTGCGCGCGGTCGAACGCGCGATGACAGGGACAGCGCAGGCATGAGCACGCGCTGCACTAGCTCACAGGCAGGCCAGCATGGCCGCTTCAATCTCAGCGGCGGCTTGCTTGAGGTGCGGGTTGCTCGATTCGCTGCCGGCGCGCCCGGCGTCCAGGTCCGCCTGGAAACCATCGCGCTGCGGCCAGTGCACGCTCAGGCAGGAGAAACCGGAATCTTCAATCAGCGCCAAAGCGCTATCGACCAGGCGTTCGGAGCGGCCGGTTTTGGACAGCACCAGCACAATTTTTTCACCCGTATCGCGCAGGCGCGCCAGCCGTTTGGCCAGGCCCAGCGTGGGGCGCAAATCGTCCATCGAGGTGCCAGTGGGCAAGAACACCACATCGCTTTCACGCGCCACGTCGGTGGTCAGCTCGTCGGCCAAACCCCGCGTATCAACCACCAGCAGGTCATATCCTTCGGCAGCGCGGCGCAGTTTTTTGATGCTCTTGGCAGCGCGGGCCTCGACTTCGGGCTCGATCTCAGCGGCCATGCGGGTCGCAGCCCACTCCACGCAGGACAGCTGCTCCAGGTCAAAGTCACCAATCAGCACACGCTGGCCCTGGTGCGCCGC
>CAMAQV010000018.1 GCA_945860595.1 Comamonas sp. lk | reverse complement strand
TTGCGCATTTTTCCGGCGGAATAGGCAATGAGCTGATGTCCGTTATCCAGTGTGACGCGGAATCGGGTGTCGGGCAAAACTTCGTTGACCACGCCCATCATCTCAATTAACTCTTCTTTTGCCATTCAAGCTTCCTGAAAAAAATAACCGTGAACTATATCACGGCCCCGAGAGGCTACAATGGAATAAAAAACCAATATCGGCTCTGATTAAAAGGGTTGATTGCTGTTTTTTATATTTCTGCAGCACTAACTGCCTCAATACAAAGTAAACGAGCATAAAAATGACCCTGGACAAGTTTGATAAACATATTTTGGACGTGTTGCAAAACGAGGGCCGGATCAACAACCAGGAGCTTGCGGACCGTATCGGCTTGTCGGCCTCACCGTGCCTGCGCAGGGTGCGGGCGCTGGAAGATTCCGGGTTGATCACCGGCTACCGTGCGCTGTTGGACGCGCGCAAACTGGGTTTGTCGCTAATGGCCCTGACACATATCTCCATGGACCTTCACACGCCCGAGCGTTTTGCCCATTTCGAAGGCTCTGTCTCCGTGTTACCCGAGGTTTTGGAATGCCTCTTGATTACCGGACAGGACGCCGATTACCAGCTCAAGGTGATCGTACGCGACATGGACCATTACCAGGATCTGCTGCTCAACAAAATCACCCGCATCGAAGGTGTTACCGGCGTGCATTCGAGTTTTGTTATGCGCCGCGTGATCGATAAAACCCGCCTGCCGGTGTGAGCCGGCAGGGTGCTGCTGGCTAACGCGCGTCGGGAAGTTCGATTTTGACTTCCAGCACTTCAAGATTCCCGTGCCTGTCTAAATTTACCTTGATATCTTTAATGTCAATTTTGATGTACTTGCTGATCACCGCAATCAAATCGCGTTGCAGATCCTGCAGGTAGTCTGGCTCAGCAGCGCTGTGGCCACTGCGCTCGTGGGCGAGAATTAACTGCAGTCGCTCTTTGGCGACACTTGCAGTTTGTTTCTTTTCTCCCAATAGAAAAGACAGAAATGACTTCATTTATTTTCCACCAAACAGTCGTTTGATAAAACCCTGCTTCGGGGCTTCAGTAAAGCGCATGGGTACATCCTGCCCCAAAAAACGGCTAATAACATCTTTGTAGGCTTCTGCCACATTGCTGCCCTGTACATGAACAACCGGGACACCCTGGTTGGAGGCTTGCAACACCGCATCACTCTCTGGAATTACGCCAATGAGCTTGATGCGCAAAATGTCCTGAATATCTTCCAACGACAGCATTTGACCCTGATCAACCCGTGCGGGGTTGTAGCGGGTGATGAGCAAATGTTCCTTGATGGGGTCTTTGCCTTCGATCGCGCGTTTGGTTTTGCTGGCAAGCATGCCCAAAATTCGATCCGAATCACGCACCGAGGACACTTCCGGATTGGTAACCACCAAAGCTTCATCCGCAAAATGCATGGCCATCAGTGCACCCGTTTCGATACCCGCTGGTGAGTCACACACGATGAACTCAAAGTCCATCGCGGCCAGATCATTCAAAACTTTTTCAACACCATCCTGGTGCAAAGCGTCCTTATCACGGGTTTGCGATGCAGCCAGAACAAACAGGTTGTCGCATTGTTTGTCTTTGATGAGGGCCTGGTGCAAATTGGCTTCGCCCTGGATGACGTTGATCAGATCGTAGACCACACGCCGTTCGCAACCCATGATGAGGTCCAGGTTACGCAAGCCGACATCGAAGTCGATGACGGCGGTTTTATGTCCGCGCAGGGCCAGCCCGGCCGCAAAGCTGGCGCTGGTCGTGGTTTTTCCCACGCCGCCTTTTCCTGAAGTTACAACAATGATTTTTGTCATGGGTCTCGCTTGGTGAAATGAAATTGTTCAGAGTTTCAAAGGCTCTATCAATAGTTTTTCCAGGCCATCATCGCTCAAACGAACCTGTGTTGCTTTTCCCAGTACATCACTGGAAAATGGTTTTTCTGCTGTGCGGTAAACGCCCGCTATGGAAACCAATTCAGCCTCCATCGCGAGGGAAAAAATACGTGCTTTGGTATTGCCTTTGGCACCAGCCATGGCTTTTCCGCGCAGTGCAGCATACACGTGGATATTGCCATCTGCGACCACCTCGGCACCCCGGTTCACCATAGCAAGCACAATCAAATCTCCGCCTTTGGCATAAATCTTTTGCCCAGAGCGAATGGGTTTATCAATGACCAAAGTGGAAGCCGACGACGGCGGCGGTACTTCTTTTTGAAGGACTGCTGCCGGTAATACCTGTGACTTCGTCTGCGGCGCAGCGATGTACAACGCATGCGCTTCAATCAATCCACAATGACGGGCCTCTGCCAAGCTGGCAGGCGGCGCGTTGCGCACGGCCACAGCAACGAGTTTGCACTGCCGTAAAACGGCAATCAAACGCTGCAAATCAGGAAGCACACCTTGCGCATCCAATTGCCCATAATCAATGAGCAAAGCATCATCACTAAAAAAATCCGGGCTTTTACTGAGCGGACCAAACCGGGCCAACAACTCCAACTCCAAAACTTGCACATCCCCGGATTTAAGGATCAATGCAACCAAGGGTAAATCGGCACTTTTGATCTCAAAAGCAATTGGCTTCTGATTGGGTGATTTGTCAGCGGAGCTTGTGGGCATCAGAAATATGTTTCAAGGCGCAGAGGACCGGTAGGAAGTCGCGCTGAGATTTTACGTGATGGCCTTGTGGAGAGTATGCCCGTCTCGGGAACTTGAGCCTTTCTTTGCTTTGTATTAACTTGCTATTTTTTTAATGAAGAGAATAGTTGTAGTAGATAGAGGTCCGCAGGAACTGTGCACAAGGCGCTTTTCTTCTTTTTTTTCAAGGCCTTGAAATTTTGAATTCAATGCTTGTACAGTGCGCGGATCACGCTCGCGAATGTGCATAAGCCAGTAAAGCGCACATTTTCTGTGAACAACTTGAAGTTGTTCGCCAAGTTATCCCCAAGTTGAAGTTTGCCCATTGATCGATCAAAAGCCTGATTCGCATATTTTGTTGCTGGCTACGGTTTTATCTGCTGCTGCCGCTATTTCCTTGGGAGTCACCCGCTTTGCCTATGGATTGCTGTTGCCTTCCATGCGCCACGATCTGGGGTGGTCTTACACATTGTCCGGTGCCATGAACACCAGCAACGCTTTAGGCTACTTTATAGGAGCTATGGTGACCGGTCGTGTTATCGCCCGCTTAGGACCAGCCAGGGCGGTTTTGTGGGCTGGTTGGTTGGCTGCTGTGTTGATGTTGCTTCCTGGGTTTTTTGTGGACTCTACGGTCTTGATTATTCAACGCCTTCTTGCGGGTATTTTGAGTGCGCTAATCTTCGTATCGGGTGGTATTTTGGCTGCCCGGATTGGTTCGCACCAAGCCGAAAGAGCTGGACTAATTTTGGGTTTGTACTATGGTGGTACCGGCGCTGGCATCGTGATCTCAGCCGTATTGGTGCCATGGATACTGGATTGGGTGCAGCCACCTTTTGCACCCTGGATGTTGGCTTGGTGGGTACTCGGCTTGGTGTGTGTGCTGATGGTGTGTGTATTGCGCTGGCCGGTTGCGGTACTGGCAGCGTGGGAAGCCAGGGGTGTAGAGGCAGAGGACTCAGCGCAGAACGTCGCTTGGTGGCCCATGCGCTACGCATTGGCTGGGTATGCGCTATTTGGCTTAGGCTATATCGGCTACATGACTTTTGCTGTGGCGCTGTTGCAGGAACATGGTGCCAACAGTTCGGAAGTGGCGTGGTTTTATGCAACTCTGGGCGTAATGGTGATGGCCTCGTCCCGAATATGGGCTGGCTTGCTGAATGCGCATCAGGGCGGAGGCGCTTTGGCCCGCTTGAATGTGCTTTTGGGTATCGCGGTGGTCTTACCTACATTGACCAATAATTTCTATGTTTTTGTGGCTTCTGGCGCATTGTTTGGCGCCGTCTTTTTGAGCATTGTTGCTTCAACCACAGCATTTGTCCGGTTGAACCTCCCTTCTGCCGCCTGGTCCGCAGGAATTGCTGCATTCACGGTGGTGTTTGCTTTTGGGCAGGTGGTGGGGCCGCTTGCGGTTGGGTGGGTGGCGGATAGCCATGGTGGCTTGGTGCGTGGGTTTTTTTATTCGGCCCTGGCCTTGTGGGCCGGCGCGGTCTTTGCCTATTTGCAAAAACCCCTAGCCGCTAAAACAGCGCTTGCCGTGCCTTAAGTTTTGTAGGACGGGTCTAGCCGCTCGACCTTACGCAGCATGGCAGGCCAGGCGAAATCGCCTCCGACTTTGCCGCCATCAGCCTTGAGCATCGCTGCAACGCCCGCGGTGATGGCCGGATTGACATGTACCAGCGGTCCGCCGCTTTGCGCGGCGATCTGGATCTGGCAGGTTGTCTCGAAGTTAAACATCAGCAAAAACGCTTCAGAAATGGATGAGCCCACTACCAGCAAACCGTGGTTGCGCAGCATCAAATGGCTAGCGCGTCCCAGATTGGCTTGCAATCTCGGCTTCTCGTTTTCACGCAAAGCGACGCCTTCGTAATCATGGTAGGCCAGCGAGGCCAGCACGTAGGTGGCTTGCTGGCTGATGGGCAGAATGCCGCAGGCCTGCGCACTCACGGCTACGCCTGCGCGGGTGTGGGTATGCAAGACACAGCCAGCGTCTTCGCGCACGGCGTGGATGGCGCTGTGGATCACAAAGCCCGCCGGGTTCACAGGAAAGGGCGTGTCGATCACCGTCTGGCAGTTTTGGTCGACTTTGACCAGGCTGCTTGCCGTTATTTCTTCAAACAACAGGCCGTAGGGATTGATCAAAAAATGGTGGTCCGGACCGGGCACGCGTGCGCTGATGTGGGTGTAAATTAGATCGGTCCAGCCATATGCGGCAAGCAGCCTGAAACAAGCCGCCAGGTCGACGCGCAGTTGCCATTCTTCGGGGCTGACTGCATCTTTCAGGGAACGGATCTGCATGGTGTGGTCTCCTACGAGTGGCGATGGTAGCGAAGCCGCCGCCCATCCCGGAAGGAGTGCAGCCGTAAAATCGCGCCGCCGCACCGGCCTCATCCACGCCGCACCACCCAAGGACCCCATGCTGTACCCGGAACATTTTGACGTCATCGTTGTCGGCGGCGGCCATGCCGGCACCGAGGCGGCGCTGGCAGCGGCGCGCATGGGGTGCAAAACCTTGCTGTTGACCCACAACATCGAGACACTGGGGCAAATGAGCTGCAACCCCTCGATTGGTGGCATCGGCAAAGGCCATCTGGTCAAAGAGGTGGATGCTTTAGGTGGGGCCATGGCTTTAGCGACGGACGAAGCCGGCATCCAGTTTCGAATACTCAACTCCAGCAAGGGTCCGGCCGTGCGCGCCACCCGCGCCCAGGCCGACCGGGTTTTGTACAAGGCAGCAATCCGGCGCATGCTGGAAAACCAGCCCAAGCTCAGCCTGTTCCAGCAGGCCGTTGACGATTTGCTGGTCGAAGGTGACAGGGTTGTGGGCGCGGTGACGCAAATCGGCCTGACCTTTCGCGCCACAACCGTGGTGCTTACCGCCGGGACTTTTTTGGACGGCAAGATCCATGTAGGCCTTAACCATTACGGTGCGGGCCGCGCGGGTGACCCGGCCGCTGGCCGCTTGAGCGCCCGGTTAAAGGAGCTGCAGCTGCCCCAGGGCAGGCTCAAGACAGGCACACCGCCGCGCATCGATGGGCGCAGCATCGACTTTTCCCGCTGCCAGGAACAGCCCGGCGATGGCATGCCCGGTGGCATGGGCGCGCAGGTACCGGTGTTCAGTTTCATGGGCCGTGCCAGCCAGCACCCGGCGCAGATGCCTTGCTGGATCACGCATACCAACGCGGCGACGCACGCCATCATCCGAAGCGGCCTGGACCGCAGCCCCATGTTCACCGGAAAAATCGAGGGCGTGGGCCCGCGCTATTGCCCCAGCGTTGAGGACAAAGTTCACCGCTTTGCCGATAAAGAGAGCCATCAGATTTTTCTCGAACCCGAAGGTTTGACGACGCACGAGTACTACCCCAACGGCATTTCCACCAGCCTACCGTTTGACATCCAGCTTGCGTTGGTGCGCAGCATGCAGGGACTTGAGAAGGCGCACATCCTTCGCCCCGGGTACGCCATTGAGTACGACTACTTCGATCCGCGCGCGCTCAAGCGCAGTTTTGAGACACGGCAGATTGCGGGTTTGTTTTTTGCCGGGCAGATCAACGGAACCACCGGTTATGAAGAGGCGGCGGCGCAAGGGCTGTTTGCCGGCGTGAACGCCGCTCTTCAAGCCGGCGCGCGCACCCAGTGGGCGGCTGACACCTGGCTGCCCGGACGTGACCAGGCCTACATCGGCGTGCTCGTGGACGACCTAATCAGCAAAGGCGTGAACGAGCCTTACCGCATGTTCACCAGCCGCGCTGAGTACCGTCTGCAGTTGCGCGAAGACAATGCCGATGCACGTCTGACCGAGTCTGGCCGCAAGCTGGGCTTGGTGGACGACGCCCGCTGGGACGCCTTCAGCCGCAAGCGCGACGCGGTTTCACGTGAAACAGAGCGCCTGAAAACCACATGGGTTAGCCCGCATAAGGTGCCGCAGGCCGATGTGGTGGCGCTGCTGGGCAAGCCCATGGAGCATGAATACACCCTCATGGATTTGCTGCGTCGCCCGGACGTGGGTTATTTGGATTTGATGCGCCTTAAAGAGGGGGCGTTTGCCGATCACGCCTTGCTGGTGCCTTGCGCGGACGGCGATGCCGAGCTGTTGCGCCAAACCATCGTTGAGCAAGTGGAGATTGCTGCCAAATACGCTGGTTATATAGACCGTCAGCGTGAAGAAGTGGGCCGCGCTGCGCACTTTGAGGGCCTACTTCTGCCACCCGAGTTGGATTACCTCCAGGTCAGCGCCTTGAGTTTTGAGGCCCGTCAGCGCCTGAGCCAATACCGGCCCGAGACGCTGGGTCAGGCATCGCGCTTGTCGGGCATTACCCCGGCCACGATTTCTTTGCTATTGATCCACTTGAAGAAAGGCAAGTTCAAGGGCTTTGCCCGATTGGGTACGGTGGCGGATGAGAGCGTGGCAGAAGGTGCGGATGTGGCAGACGCCGTGGGCAGCTTGACCCCCGGCGTGGAGGCGGTTTGACCCCCTCGGCGCTGGAGGCGCCCCTGCGCACGGGTTTGGCGGCGTTGTCTTTGGACGTGTCGGCGGCGCAGATTCAGGGCCTGCTGGACTACGTGGCGCTGATCGCCAAATGGACCCAGGTGTACAACCTCACCGCCCTGCGCGACCCGCCCTCGATTCTCAGCCACCATATTCTGGACAGCCTTGCGGTGCTGCCGCCCTTGCGAGCCCACATGCAGGCCTGGGGCTGTGATGCGGTGCTGGATGTGGGGTCTGGCGCCGGCTTGCCCGGCGTGGTGATCGCCCTGTGTTGCCCGGGTCTGCGGGTGGACTGCGTGGACACCGTCGGCAAGAAGGCCGCCTTTATCCAGCAGGCGGCACTTGCGCTCAAGCTGCCGCATCTGCGGGGACTGCATGCGCGGGTTGAACAGCTGACTGGGCGATACCCTGTGATCACCTCGCGCGCCTTTGCGTCCTTGCCTGATTTTGTAACCGCCTCTGGCGCACAGCTTGCCTCCGGAGGGGTGTGGATGGCGATGAAGGGCCAAACCCCGGATGCTGAAATTGCCGCTTTGCCTGTGGATGTGGAGGTGTTTCACGTGGAACCATTGGTGGTGCCCCGGTTGGAGGGCCAGCGCTGCCTGGTGTGGATGCGTAAAAAAACGGCATAAATCGGCTGCCGTACACTTTCCCTTCTTTTTTACGAACTCCCCATGCTCGGCGTTACCGATTACGGCACTTTTGTCGCCACTGTTGTACTTTTTTTGTTCATTCCCGGCCCGGGCAATCTGGCGCTGGTGATGTCCACGGGCAAGGGTCGCATCCCCGGCGGTTTGGCTGCGACCTTCGGGGTAATCGCCGGAGACCAGGTGCTCATGTGGTGCGCGGTGGCCGGGCTGGCCGCTCTCTTGTCGCATTACCCGGCCACGTTCCATGCGATGCAATGGGTGGGCGCTGCTTATTTGGCCTGGTTGGGGGTGCACATGCTGCGCGCCAGACCGGGCGCGGGCCCAGCGATCCACATCCGACCGCGCCAGTACTTCCGCCAGGCGATGGTGATCACGCTGATGAACCCCAAGGCGATATTGTTTTACATGGCCTTTTTCCCTTTGTTTGTAGACCCGCAGACCCAGCAGGGTTTGCTGACCTACGCTTTCATGGCGGCCACCATTGCCGCGCTTACCTTTTTATACGGACTTGCCGCTACGCTCCTCACGCATTTTTTGGCAGAGCGCATCCGCGCGCAGCCCCGCGTAGCACAGTGGCTTGAGCGCGTGGCCGGCGTGTTTTTGCTGGGCTTTGGCGTGAAGCTAGCGCTTTCGCAATAAGCACAATAAGCCAACGTTTACAGATCTCGATCAGCGGGTAATCCATGGCAAAAATATTCTGCGTAGCCAACCAAAAAGGCGGGGTGGGCAAAACCACAACCACCGTGAACCTGGCCGCAGGATTAGCCAAGGTCGGCCAACGGGTACTCATGGTGGACTTGGACCCGCAAGGCAACGCCACGATGGGTTCCGGGGTCGACAAGCGTCAGCTGGAGTTGACCGTTTACGACGTGCTGCTCGAAGAGGCCACCATTGCGCAGGCCCGCAGCCGCAGCGAAAAGTTGCGTCAAGCGGGTTGCAGCTTCGACATTCTGGGCGCGAACCGCGAGCTCGCTGGGGCTGAGGTCGAGATGGTCAGCTTGGAGCGGCGTGAGCGCCGGCTCAAGGCTGCACTCAAAGCGGTGAATGCGGAATACGACTTTGTGCTGATCGACTGCCCGCCCTCGCTGTCCATGCTCACGCTCAACGGACTGTGCTGCGCCCACGGCGTGATCGTGCCCATGCAATGCGAATACTTTGCCTTGGAAGGCCTGACCGATTTGGTCAACACCATCAAACAGGTCAAGGCGAATTTGAATGATGACTTGCAAATCATCGGTTTGCTGCGCGTCATGTTTGACCCGCGCATCACCTTGCAAAACCAGGTCAGTGACCAGCTCAAAGCGCATTTTGGTGACAAGGTGTTTGACACCGTGATCCCGCGCAATGTGCGTCTGGCCGAAGCCCCCAGCTACGGCCTGCCTGGCGTGGTGTTTGACCCCAGCTCCCGTGGCGCACAGGCTTTCGTGGCTTTTGCGCAGGAGATGGTGCGCCGTATTCAGACCATGTAGCCCCATGGTGACACCCACACTTCCCCGTATCCTGCTGCTGCCCGGCTGGCAAAACTCCGGACCGCAGCATTGGCAAAGCCGCTGGGAAACGCTTTATGGCGACCTGCGCGTAGAGCAGCACGATTGGATGCACCCCTTGCGTGGGGATTGGGTCATGCGTTTGGACGAGGTGGTGCAGGCGCAGGATGGCGATGTTGTTGTGGTCGCGCACAGCCTGGGCTGCCTGCTGGTAGCGGCCTGGGCAGCGCAAACCCGCCTGGCCCATAGTGTGCGCGGTGCTTTGCTGGTTGCGCCCGGCGATCCGCAGAGGCCCGAGCTCTGCGCCGTTTTGCACAGCTGGCTCCCCATGGCCTTGCCGCGTTTGCCTTTTCCCAGCCTGCTGCTAGGCAGCCACAACGACCCGTATTGCAGCCTGGAGCGCGCGCGCAGTTTTGCCGACGCACTGGGTGCGCGCTGGTGCGATTGGGGCCACGCCGGCCATATCAACGCCGACTCTGGCTTGGGCAATTGGCCCGAGGGTCGGGCCTTGTTGACCGATTTTTTGAACCCATAACCATAAGCATTCGAAGGAAACACCCGATGGCCACCAAAAAACCCAAAGGACTCGGCATGGGTCTGGAAGCCTTGCTCGGCCCCACCGTGCCGGACGCGCCCGGTCAACAGGCCAGTGCTTTTGTTGCCGGTCAACCGCACACCCTGTTGCTCAGCGACATGGTTCCCGGCATGTACCAGCCACGTACCCATATGGACGAGGGCGCGCTCTACGAGCTGGCAGAAAGCATCAAGGCCCAGGGCATCATGCAGCCCATCCTGGTGCGCCAGTTGGACGACGAATATGCCGCCTTGCACCGCCCTGAAGGCTCCTCGCGCCCGGTCTACGAAATCATTGCGGGTGAGCGGCGATTCCGCGCCGCCAAACTGGCCGGGCTGGACAGCGCTCCGGTTTTGGTGCGCAACGTGCCCAACGAGGCCGCCGCCGCCATGTCGCTCATTGAGAACATGCAGCGCGAAGATCTCAACCCGCTGGAAGAGGCGCAGGGCTTGCAGCGCCTGATTAAAGAGTTTGGCCTCACCCATGAAACTGCTGCCCAGGCTGTGGGCCGCTCGCGCAGTGCGGCCAGCAACCTGCTGCGTCTGCTCAACCTGGCCGAGCCGGTGCAAACCATGCTCATGGCCGGCGACCTCGACATGGGCCACGCCCGCGCCCTGCTGGCCCTGGACAAAGCCAACCAGATCAGTGCCGCCAGCCAGATTGCAGCCAAAAAAATGTCGGTGCGCGAAGCCGAAAGTCTGGTGAAAAAATTGGGTGCCGAGTTTTCACTCAAAGCCGTTAAACCCAGCCGCGAGAAGTCGCGCGATATCAAGCGCGTGGAAGAAGAACTCTCCGACTTGTTTGCCGCGCAGGTCGAAATCAAGGTCAAAAAACGCATCAAGCGTGCGGGTCGAATCACGGAAATGGGCGAGTTGAGCATCCAGTTCGGCTCACTCGATGAACTCAACGGCCTGATCGAACGCCTGTCGCCCAACGTGGCCCGCTAGCGCGCCGCGGCTACCCCCTGACGGATTTTTGATGCAACGCTTCATCCCGCCCTGGCCCGCGCCAGCCTTGCTGGGCTGGGGTCTGAGCTGGATGGTGTTCCGCTGGCTGTTGCAGGCGGACATGTCGCCCGGCATGGCCAGCCCGGTTGCCGCCATGGCGGGCTTGGCTATCAGCCCCATGGGCCGTAGCTGGTGGCGCAGGTTGGCCATTGCCGCAGGCTTTCCGGTCTCGCTGGCGGTTACTGTGTTGGGCACGCAGTCGCATCTGGCCGCGTGGGTATGGCTGTTGCCGCTGGCCCTGCTGCTGCTGGTCTACCCCATCAATACCTGGGCGGACGCTCCTCTGTTTCCCACGCCGCGCAAGGCTTTGATGGGTTTGCGCGCCATCATCCGCCTGGACCAGACCGCCCGCGTGCTGGACGCTGGTTGCGGCCTCGGTCATGGCTTGCGTGCCTTGCGGCTGGCTTATCCCAAGGCGCAGTTGGAAGGGGTGGAATGGAGCAGCAGTCTTTATGTTGTTTGCCGCTGGTTATGCCCTTGGGCGACGGTTCAGCGCGGCGATATGTGGGCCGTGGATTGGGCTGCCTACGATATGGTCTATCTTTTTCAGCGCCCCGAGAGCATGCCGCGTGTGGTGGAGAAGGCGCACAGCATGCGCCCCGGCACCTGGCTGGTCAGTCTGGACTTTGAGGCGCATGGCATCGTTCCTCACTTGCAGCTGACGGCCCCCAATGGAAAGTCGATTTGGGTCTACCGCCTGCCCTTGCGCGGCGCAGCGTGAGTGGCAGAAGCTCAGGGCGCAAGCGCGAAAATTTTCCCAGGGTTGAGGATGTTCAGCGGGTCCAGCGCTTGCTTGATGCTGCGCATCATGGCGACCGCACCGGCGCCGGTCTCGGTGACCAAAAAATCTATTTTGTGCAGGCCGATGCCGTGCTCGCCGGTGCACGTTCCACCCAGCCGCAATGCGCGCATCACCAATTGGCTGTTCAGGCGCTCCGCGGTTTCACGCTCCGACGGGACTGCCGGGTCAATCAGATACGCCATGTGGAAGTTGCCGTCGCCCACATGGCCGACCAGGTAATGCGGGATACCGGCTTCGGCGGCCTCGGTTACCGAATCGAGCAGCGCGTCAGCCAGACGGGATATCGGCACGCAGGTGTCGGTTGCAATGCAGCGGCAACCGGGGCGCGATTGCAGTCCGGCAAAGTAGGCGTTGTGCCGCGCGGTCCACAAGCGGGTGCGGTCCTCGGGGGTCGCCGCCCATGCGAATGCGTGGCCGTGGTTGTCTTCCACGATCTCTTGCACCAGATCGATTTGTTCTTGCACGCCCGCCGGAGAGCCGTGGAACTCCATCAGCATCATCGGCCCCTCGGCCAGGCCGAGTTTGGAATGTTGATTCACCATGCGCACCGCGTTGCCGTCGAGCAGCTCGCAGCGCGCAATCGGGATACCGAGCTGGATGATCTGGATGGTGGTGTTCACCGCGTCGGCCAGCGTGTCAAAGGCGCAGGTCGCGGCCATGATGGCTTCTGGCAGCGGATAGAGCTTGAGCGTAATTTCGGTGATCACGCCCAGGGTGCCTTCACTGCCGACCATCAGGCGCGTCAGGTCGTAACCGGCCGATGATTTTTTCGCGCCGGTACCGGTGCGTATGGCTTCGCCGCTGGCGGTCACCACTTCGAGTGCCAGCACGTTTTCGCGCATGGTGCCGTAGCGCACGGCGTTGGTGCCGCTGGCGCGGGTGGCGCACATGCCGCCGATGCTGGCGTCCGCTCCCGGGTCAATCGGGAAGAACAGGCCGGCGGATTTCACCGCCTCATTGAGCTGCTTGCGGGTGACGCCGGGTTGCACGGTCACGGTCAGATCCGCGTCGTGGATGGCCAGCACCTGGTTCATGCGCCCCATGTCCACGCTGATGCCGCCTTGCACCGCAAGCAGATGCCCTTCCAGCGACGAACCCACGCCAAAGGGAATGACGGGCACGGCATAGCGTGCGGCGATCTGCAGCAGGCGCTGCACGTCGTGTGTGCTCTGCGCAAACACCACGCCGCCCGGGGGTGGTACATCAAAAGCCGACTCGTCGCGCCCATGCTGCGCACACACGGCGGCGGCGCTGGAAAATTGCGCCCCGAAAGCCGCGCGGAGTTCTTCCAGCATGGCCTGGGGTGGATGCCGCATGGCGGCGTGCGAAAAAGCCTGTTGTGCAGACAGCGGTGCGTTCATGGTGCGTTCCCGAAAAGCCCAAAGCGTCAATAATGCCACTTTCACAGGAACATGCATATGGGAAACCGCCTGACACAAATTGCCACGCGCACCGGCGACGCCGGCACCACGGGCCTGGGGGATAACTCCCGCGTCTCCAAAAACAGCTTGCGGGTGCACGCCATGGGCGATGTGGACGAGCTCAATTCCAACATCGGCGTGCTTTTGTGCGAGGACATGCCCGGGCGCGTACGCGCCGTTCTGGTCGAGATCCAGCACCAGCTTTTCAATCTGGGCGGCGAGCTGTCCATCCCCGGATTTGAACTGCTCAAGGAAGAAGCCGTACTGGGCCTGGACCAGGCCTTGGCCGAGTTCAACGCCGGCCTGCCTGCGCTGCTGGAGTTCATCCTGCCCGCTGGAACCCGTGCCGCTGCGCTGGCGCATGTGTGCCGTACCGTGGCGCGCCGGGCCGAGCGCGCAGTGGTCGCCCTGGGCAACGAAGAGGCCTTGAAAGAGCACCCCCGCCAGTACCTCAACCGCTTGTCAGACCTGCTATTCGTGCTGGCCCGCGTGCTCAACCGCCACCGCAGCGACGGCAGCTCAGGTGATGACGTGTATTGGAAAAGCGCCCGCGTGGCCAAGGCTTAAAGCCCTGCGCCCGGCTGGGTGCGGGCGTGCTTACATCTCGTCCTGCCACCAGTACCACTTGTAGAGGAACTGCTGGCCCAGACGCCGGAACGGCGCCAGCGCCTCCGCGCGGAAGAGCTTGAAAAAGTTGGGGTATTCCAGCGGCGAGTTGTAAATCGGCAGGTCAAACACCGCATCGTTCCCGTCTTTACCGGCCACCCGCTGCGCCACCCGTTTGCCGGCCCAGGTGGAAAACGATACGCCGTTGCCGCCGTAGGCCACCGCGTGCCAAACAGATTGCGCCGGGTCCGGCCGGGTGATGCGCGGCATCATGTCGTGGCTCACATCGACCCAACCCCACCAGGAATAGTCGATGGGAATACCGGCCAGTGGTGGGAACTTGCGCGCAATCGCGTCGGTCAGCAGCTTGAGGTGTTTGGGTTCTTGCGCGTCCGCGCCGGTGATGGAGCTGCGGCTGCCCAGTTGCAGGCGCTTATCGCTGAGCAGCCGGTAGTAAAACCGCAGGGTGCGGGTGTCGGTCAAAAAGGTTTGCGAGCGGAAATTGGTGGCTTTCAGTTCCGCATCGGTCAGCGGCCGGGTGACCACCGAGTTAGAGAGGATGGGCAGGATTTTGTTGCGCAGCACGGGGCTTGCGCCCTGGCCGGTGTAGCCGCCTGTGCACAGCACCACGCGCTTTGCGCGCACCGTGCCTCCCGGCGTGCGCAGGTGGTGCACACCATTGACGGTTTGCCAGCCCTGGACCGGGCTGGCGGTATGGATTTTCACGCCCAGGGCGCGGGCCTTGCGCATCAGGCCAAAGGTGAATTTGAGCGGGTGTATGCCCACGCCCTCTGGCTCCCACATGGCTGCTGTCGCGTCGCGCTCGTCGCAGTAATTGGTGCGCAGCGCTTCGGCGCTCATCATCTGGGTGTCATAACCAAAAATCTCGCGCCGCACCCGGGTTTGTTCTTGCAGGTAGGCCACTTTCTCCGGCCGGTGTGCCACATACAAATGGCCGCCGTCAAAGGCGTCGCAATCGATTTCGCGGGTGAGCTGGCGGAAATTTTCGAAGCCGGTACGGATTTCCATGTCCAGCTTCTTGGCGGTGTCCAGGCCCCAGCGCTCGATCCATTGCGAGCGGGTCAGCCGCCCACTGGCGTTCTGGCCCTGGCCGCCACTGCGGCTGGAGCAGCCCCAGGCGGTCTGGTTGGCTTCCAGCACCACGGCTTGGATGCCGTGGTCCTGCGCCAGGTACATCGCGGTGGACATGCCGGTGGAGCCCGAGCCGATCACCACCACGTCCACGTCCATGTCGCCGCGTACCGGGCCGTCGTCCTGGGGCGGCGTGCCGGCGCTGGCGACCCAGTAGGTCGGCGCATAGGCGCGCCCGGCACCCGGGTTGGCGTCTACCAGCGGGTCGTAGCGCGGGTCGTAGGCTTGCTGGGCAGCATGGGGGACGGTGGTGGTGCTCATGACGGGGGTGTGCGTTGAGGGGCGGAAGATCCGGCGCGCAGACGCGATGTACGCAGCGTGGGGTTTATTTCGCAGCAGGAATGTTGGGGCGCGCTTTACGGAACACGTTTTTCACCAGAATTTTCCCGTCCTTGAAGGTGAACAAGTCCACCCCGTCGGTTTCGATCCGGCTGCCATCGGCTGCCGTGCCTTCAAAAGTCCATTCAGACACGCCGAAGTCGCCGTGCACAAAGTGCTTGCCTTTGGTCCACTGCACGTCCGGCACCGCTGCCCAGGCGCCGGCAAAGGCTTTGCGCACCGCCTCGGCTCCGCTGTGGCGGGTGCCGCAGGCCTGGTCGCCGGCGGCGGTCAGGAACACACATTCTGGGTGCATAAACGACATCAGCGCATCGATGTCATGGCGGTTCCAGGCGGCGCTGAAGGCCTCCAAGGTGGCAACAGTGATCGCAGCGGTCATGGGGAATACTCCAAAAGCAATTTGGCCGAGCATAGGCAGGCCAGCCGGAGCCTGAAAGAGCCAGTTCCCACCATTCGTCTGCGCCAGCCCCTGCGCAATCCACGAGGCCAGTGCCTATACTGGCACCATGCCCCCCCACCCCCGCAGCAAGGGCGCGCAGTGGGAAACCCTGTTCGCCCTGCCTGACAAACCCGCCTTGCCCTTGCAACAGCGCCTGCGGCTGTCCGTGGTACAGGCCATTCTGGACCGGCGCCTGCCCGCAGGCGCACCGCTGCCCTCGTCGCGGGAGTTGGCGGCATTGCTGGGCCTGAGCCGCAACACCGTGACAGCCGCCTATACCCAGCTGATGGACGACGGTTTTCTGGAGTCACGCCCGCGTAGCGGCGTGTTTGTGGTGCAGTCGCCCAGCGGTTTGGACATGCCGCAGAACGCGGCGCAGCGTGATGACCTGGCCGGTACCGCCCAGCGCCCCGGCCCCGAGCGCGCCCAGCCCGATTGGGATGCCCGGGTTTTGCGTTCGCTGGTGGAGCAACGCACCCTTGCCAAGCCGGACCAGTGGCGCCAGTACCGCTACCCCTTCGTCTACGGCACCTATGACCCCCTGCTATTCCCGTCCGAAGCGTTTCGGGAATGCTGCGTGCACAGCCTGGCGCGCTCGCACCTGCCGCAGTGGACACCGGACTTTGAGCTCAGCGATGTGCCCGAGGTCATTGAGCAAATCCGCCTGCGCCTGCTGCCCAAACGTGGCGTGTTCGCGCTGCCCGAAGAGATCTTGATCACCGTGGGGGCGCAGCACGCCTACTACCTGCTTGCAGAGGCTTTGTTTGACGCGCAGCAGCGCGTGGGCTTGGAGGAGCCCGGCCACCCGCACGCGCGCAACAGCTTTGCCTTGCGGGCGCCACAGTTTGTGCCGCTACCGGTGGACACACAGGGGTTGATCGTCGACGACCTGCCGCGCTTGGACTATTGTTTTGTCACCCCTTCGCACCAAAGCCCTACCACCCACACCCTGAGCATGGAGAGGCGTACCGCCTTGTTGGCGCAAGCCGAGCGCAACAACTTCGTGGTGATTGAAGATGATTACGAGGCCGAGAATTTGTACCAGGGCCAACCCATGCCCGCGCTCAAAAGCCTGGATAAGGTGGGGCGGGTGATTTATGTGGGCTCGGTGTCCAAAAGCCTGTCTCCCTCGCTGCGCCTGGGCTACATCGTCGCGCCGCGCGCGCTGATCGCCGAATTGCGTGAACTGCGCCACGCCATGCTGCGCCACCCCAGCGCGTTTTTGCAGCACGCCTTCGCGTTGTTTTTGTCACTGGGCCACCACGAGACCCATGCCCGCCGGGTCAACGCCGCCATGCAAGAGCGCATGCAACTCGCCGCAGCCGCGCTGGCCACGCACCTGCCGGATTTTTCCTACACCCTGCCCTCGGGCGGCGCGTCGCTGTGGGTCCAGGCCCCGGCCTGGGTCGATGCTGCCGAACTCGGCCTGATCGCCCGCAGCCACGGCGTGTTGATCGAAGCCGGCGACGTATTTTTCCAGAACCCGCCCTACCCCTGCAACTACTTCCGCTTGCGCCTGTCTTCTATCCCGGCTGGCCTGATCACCAGCGGCATCGAAGCCCTGGGCCGCGCCGTGGAAGAGCTGGCGAGGGCGCGTGGGGCGCTGCGCAAGGTGGGTGTACGGGCAGCAGCCTGAACATTGCCCACCCAAAGGCAGGGGCATATTTCAGCGCGCTAGAGTAGGGCTGCTCGCGCGCGAGCTTTTGTGTCCAAACCGCATATCTTGAAGAGAACCCCATGAAACTGTTTCGTTTATTAATGACAGTCTGCCTGCTCGTCAGCAGCCTCGCTTTCGCTGGCGACAGCAGCCCGCCAACCCCCCGTGACTTCGAATTGGAAAAAGCCAAAACCGCCATTGCACGCAAAGACTGGACCGCTGCCCTTGCCGTGCTGGAGCCTTACACAGTCGCCAATCCGCGCAGTGCCGACGGCTTTAATTTGCTGGGCTACAGCTTGCGCAACCAAAAAAAGTATGACGAATCATTGGTTGCGTACAAACAGGCCTTGACCCTGGATCCCAAACACAAAGGCGCGCACGAGTACATCGGCATCGCCTACATCCAGATGGGTCAGTTGGACAAGGCTAAAGAACACCTGGCTAGCCTGGACAAAATCTGCGTTTTTTCGTGCGAGGAATACCGGGACTTGAAGAAGGCGATTGCGCAGGCGCAATAGGGGGCTGGCTTGGAATCAAGCCGCTAACTTTCCGATTCTCGGCCGTTTTACCTTCCCTGCCCGGTAGAGGTCATATTGCAATTGCAGGCCCGCCCATAGCTCTGGGCTGGTACCAAATGCATCGCCTAGGCGGTAGGCCATATCGGCAGAAACGCCCGCCGCGCCACTGGCAATGCGCGACAGTGTGACCCGGTTGACGCCAAGCCGTACAGCAGCCTCGGTCACCGTGATGGCGCCCAAATATTCCCGCAGGACTTCGCCTGGGTGCGGCGGGTTGTACATACGTGTCATAAAAACCTCAGTGGTAGTCCAGGTAGTCGACCAAGATGGCGTCGCCTTCTTCAAAGGCAAAGACCATGCGCCAGTTTCCATTCACCGTCAGCGCCCAATGCCCCTTCAAATCCCCCTTGAGGGGATGTAATCCCCAAGAGGGTGCAGCGAGGTCTTCTGCCCGTACGGCTTGATCAAGAGCGCCCAGTTGCAGCCGCAGCTTCGCTGCATGCGCAGCCTGAATGCCGGACTTTGAGCCGCTTAAAAAGAACCGCTCTAAGCCCTTGTGCCGAAAGCTCTTGATCATGGGAGCATTGTAGTGCGATGGACTACAAATTATTGTGTTTAATGCTTGGAATAGGAGTAACACCATGTGGGATGAACGCTACAGCGCCGAAGAATATGCCTACGGCACCGAGCCCAACACTTTTTTGACCGCCAACTTTGCGCACTTGCCCAAGGGGCGGGTTTTGAGCTTAGCCGAGGGCGAGGGGCGCAATGCGGTGTTTCTGGCGCAGCAGGGCTATGGCGTCACGGGCGTGGACGGCTCGGAAGTGGGACTGGCCAAGGCCAAGGCCTTGGCGGACTCTAGGGGCGTGGCAGCGCATTGGGTGCATGCCGATCTGGCGGATTACGAGCTCGGCGAAAACGCGTGGGACGGCATCGTCTCCATCTTCTGCCCCCTGCCCCCCGCGATCCGCCAAGCGCTGTACCGCAAGGTGCTGGCCGCGCTCAAACCCGGTGGCGTGTTTTTGCTGGAGGCCTACACGCCCGCGCAGATTCAGAACGGCACGGGTGGCGGCAAATCGGAGGAGGTGATGCAAACCGCCGCATCACTGCGCGCCGAACTGCCCGGCCTGGACTTTGTGCATTTGGCGGAACTGGAGCGCGATGTGGTGGAAGGCGTGTTCCATACCGGGCTGGGGGCGGTGGTGCAGGCTATCGGGGTGAAGCCTGTGTCCGCAAGGCCGTAACCTCGATCTCAATCTTCATGCGTGGGTCCAGCAAGCCCGCACTGACCATGGTCGCTGCCGGGCGCGTCTGGCCCAGGTACTGGCGCAGCACCGGCCAGCAGGGTTCGAAGTCGGCGGTGTCGGGCAGGATGTAGTTCACGCGCACCACGTCGTCCAGGCTGGCACCGGCTTGAGTCAGCGCGGCGGCGATGTTTTTGAAGCACTGCGCCGCCTGTTCGCGCACATCGTCCGAGATGGTCATGGTGGCGTAGTCAAAGCCGGTGGTGCCCGATACGAATACCCAGTCACCCGCCGCTACGGCGCGGGAATAGCCTATCTCGGATTCAAAGCGCGAGCCGGAGCTGATGTGTTGTTTGTGCATAGCTAAAAAAGGAAACGCCACTGGCACTGCGCGCAGTGGCGTTTCAATGTAGTGGTGGGGCTTAGGGCGTCAAGCTTTGCGCTGTGTGATGCTATCGGCCAGTACACACAAAATTTCAAACATCATGGTCGCGCCCACCAGCGCGGTGTTGCCGCTGGGGTCAAACGGGGGCGAGACTTCGACCACGTCGCCACCGATCAGGTTGAGGCCGCGCAGGCCGCGTACCACGTGCTGGGCCTCGAGCGTTGTCATGCCGCCGATCTCAGGCGTGCCGGTACCGGGGGCGTAGACCGGGTCGAGCGCGTCCACGTCAAAGCTGACGTAGGTGGCGCCGTTGCCCACCACGCGACGCGCTTCGGCAATCGTGCCTTGCACGCCCAGGGCGTTGAACTCGTCGATGTCGATGACGCGGATGCCCTGCTCCTGGCCCCAGGTGTCTTCGGCGTCGCTGTAGAGCGCGCCACGGATACCGATTTGCACCGTGCGTTTCGGGTCCAGCAGACCCTCTTCCACGGCGCGGCGAAAGGGTGTGCCGTGGGTGTATTTGAAGCCGCCAAAGTAGCCGTCCCAGGTGTCGGTGTGCGCGTCAAAGTGCACCATGCCCAGTGGGCCGGTGTGCTTGACAATGGCGCGCATGACCGGTAATGACACCAGATGGTCGCCACCCACGGACAGGGGCGCGATACCTGCCCCGCAGACGCCGCTGAAAAAGGTCTCGATGCGCGCCAGCGAATCCATCAGATCCACCGGGTTGACCGGCGTGTCGCCGAGGTCGGCGCAGTTGCACAACGAAAAGGGTGCGATGCCGCTGGCGCGGTTGACGTTGCGGATCATGGTGGAGATGTCGCGTACCTGGCGCGGACCGTGGCGGGCGCCAGGGCGGTTGGTGGTACCGCCGTCCCAGGGGATGCCGACCAGGCCGATGTCGACGTCAGCAAATTCGGGGTCGGTTTTTTGCACATAGGGCAGGCGCATCAGCGTGGCGATGCCGGCAAAACGGGGCATCACCGAACCGGTGATAGGTTTGAAAAATTCGCGCGGCGTGCTCACATTTTGCCCCTCCAAGGTACAACTTGCTTCTCGACCCAGCGCATCAACAGATCAAATGCGAATGCGACAAAACCGATCACGATGATGCCCATTACCACGATGTCGGTTCGCAAGAAATTGGATGCGTTCAGCACCATCTGGCCCAGGCCCACATTGGCCGCCACCATTTCAGCCGCCACCAGCGTACTCCAGCCAAAGCCGATGGCGATGCGCATGCCCACCAGAATCTCGGGCATGGCCGCGGGCAGCACCACATGCCGGATGACCTGGCTGTAGCTCGCGCCCATGGAATAGGCCGCGTTCATCTGTTCTTGCGAGGCGCTGCGCATGCCCGAGCGCGCAGCCATGGCCAGCGGCGCGAAGCAGCTCAGGTAAATCAGCAGTACTTTGGGAAACTCGTCAATGCCAAACCAGATGATGATGAGCGGCAAATAGGCCAGCGGCGGCAGCGGGCGCAGCAGCTCAATAGGTGGATCAAAAATACCGCGCCAAAAGCGCGACATGCCCATGGCAATACCCACGGGAATCGCAGTCGCACAGGCCAGCAAAAATGCGGCAAACACCCGCAACATGCTGGCTATAAAGTGTTGCCACAGCGGTTTGTCGTTGGCAATACCGGTCAGGTACTCATAAAACTGCTGGTAGGTTGCTTGCGGCGAGGGCAGAAAAATAGGCTTGATCCAGCCCATATTGGTGACCACAAACCAGGCTATCGCCATCACCACAATCGTGACCGTGGTGATAAAGGCGCTGGAGCCTTCGCCGGGAATTTTGAAGGCGCTGGTCTTGAGCGCTGGATTGGGTGCGTTAGACATGGGCGGCCTCGCGTTGGTGGATGATGGACAGCACTTCTTCGCGCATGCGGATGAATTCGGGCTCTGATTTGACTTTGCGGG
The DNA here is from genome assembly GCA_945860595.1 of Comamonas sp. lk. GTDB lineage: Bacteria > Pseudomonadota > Gammaproteobacteria > Burkholderiales > Burkholderiaceae_C > Allorhodoferax. The sequence goes on along the minus strand of CAMAQV010000018.1, from coordinate 31,011 downwards.
CGTCGCCGTGCTCCAGGAATTGGCGCGAGAACGGCACGTCGTCGTAGGTGTGGGTGATGCGGCCCGGGCTGGGGCTCATCACGATCAGCCGGGTCGCCAAAAACAAGGCCTCTTCCACCGAGTGGGTGATAAAGAAAACCATTTTGTTGGACTTGACCCAGGCACGCAGAAGGATTTCCTGTACGGTTTCGCGGGTGAATGCGTCGAGCGCGCCCATGGGTTCGTCCATCAGCAGCACCTCGGGGTCACTGGCCAGGGCGCGGGCAATACCGACGCGCTGCTGCATGCCGCCCGACAGCTCATACACCGCGCGGTCGGCATACTTTTCCAGGCCGACCAGCGCCAGTTTTTCTTCGCCGATGCGCCGCCGCTCCGCATTACCTACTCCGCGCATGCGCAGGCCCAGGCAAACGTTCTCAATGACGCTGAGCCAAGGCATGAGCGCGTGCTTCTGGAACACCACGCCACGGTCGGCCCCCGGGCCTTCCACGTGTTTGCCGTTCAGCAGCACTTCGCCGCTGGACGGGGGCAAAAAGCCGGCGATGCAGTTCAGCAGCGTGGTCTTGCCGCAGCCGGAGGCGCCCAGCGCGACGACAAAGTCACCGGCTTTCATTTCCAAGTTCACGGGGGCAAGCGCTTGCAGCGTGCCCCCTGGAATAGCGTAATTCACCGTCAGGTCTTTGATGTGCAATGTAGGCATAGCGACTCGGAGAAAACAGACATTCAAGAAAAAAGGGGCAAACTTTGTGCAAGCTGCCCCTCTGCTGGCAAACAGCCAAGGGTCAGGGCGCGTGCCCCGATCCTGGCTGGTGCAGATTACTTCATTGCGTCACGCAGGTAGCTGCTATCGATAAAGACGCTGTAGTCTGCCTTCACATCGGTGATACGGCCGATTTCTTTCCACAGCTTCGCGCTGTTTTCCAGCGTTTTGGCTGCGCCACCGGCGGTACCGCCGCCCAACCATGCGTTGGACATTTGGGCAACCGGATCAGGCAGAGCAAACGCGGACATGGCATCCGGCACGTCTTTTTCGTCAGCCTTGGTCCACTTGGCAATCGCTTTCACCTGGGGTGAGCCTACAGTCCACTTGGCCGCATTGGCGCGGTAGTCGGCGTCCGCTTTGCTGATGGCTTTGATCGCAGCAACCACAAAGTCGCGGTTTTGGGCCGCCCATTTCGCATCCACGACCAGGCCGTCAAAGGTGGGGTAGCCTTTTTTGCCCATGTCGCCGGAGTCGGCAATTTTCTTGCCATTGCGCTTGATCTTGGACAAAACGGGATCCCAGATGAACGAGGCATCGATATCACCACGCTCCCAGGCCGCAGCGATGGCGGGTGGAGGCAGGTTCATCACGTTGACGCTCTTGGCATCGACACCTTCCAGGCGCAGACCGACCATCAAAGAGTAGTGGGCTGTGGATGCGAACGGCGTGCCCACTTTTTTGCCAACCAGGTCTTTCCAGCTGTTGATGCCCGAGCCATTGCGCGATACCAATTGGTCCGATGCGGCAATATCGTCCAAGATGTACACCAAGCGCAGGTCTTGGCCCTGGCTGGTGGCGGTGGCCAGCGGGCTGGAGCCCACTTCGCCGATTTGCACGTCGCCAGAGCTCATGGCTTTGATCACTTCGCCGCCGCCGCCGAACATGCGCCAGTTGATCTTGTAGCCAGTTGCCTTTTCGAGCTCAGCGTCCATCAGGATGCGGTAGGGCAATTGCATGTCTTGGTGCGCAAACGTCACTTCTTTTTTGGCTTGCGCGAAGCTGGTTGCGGTGCCGACTGCGACCAGCAGCGCGAGCATGGATTTGGCGAGAACCGGAAGCATGTTCTTGTTCATGAGGAAAACCTTTCGTCTAAAAATTGCTTGCAAAACGCAGGGCGCATGGTATGCCCCTTCACACAACCCGCTTGCATGAGCTTATAAGTTTGTATGCGCCGCTGGGATGCGACTAGTGCCAGTTGGATGCATTTATAGTGCCAGCCCAAGCCAGAACAAGGCATTTCTCAACCGCCCCAAGCCGCCTCAAAGCAGTGCTGTTTGCGCGCTTAAGTCCCGTCAGCGTTCACTTTTTTGCACTCTGCCCCCATGCGCGCGGTACGACTTTGCTGTTACTGTGCAGGTTTGCTCTGGCACCGGTGCGCGGGTTTGCCCTAGGCCCCGGCTTTTCATAATTTGCGTCTTATGCATTCAACTTTGCTTCGCCTGCTGCCTTTTTTGCGCTGGTGGCCCCGTGTCGACCGAGGGAGTTTGCGCGCCGACGTGCTGGCCGGCCTGACAGGTGGTTTGATTTTGGTGCCGCAGGGTGTGGCCTTCGCCACGATTGCGGGCATGCCGCCTGAGTACGGCCTTTACGCAGCCATGTTGCCGGCGGTGGTGGCGGCGCTATGGGGCTCGTCCTGGCATCTGGTGTCGGGGCCGACCACGGCGATTTCTATCGTCGTGTTCGCCACCATGAGCCCCTTGGCTGAGCCCGGCAGCGCGCAATTTGTCGCACTGGTGCTGACTTTGACCTTCTTCGTGGGCGTGTTCCAGTTGCTGCTGGGCATTCTGCGTCTGGGCACTCTGGTGAATTTTGTGTCGCACACCGTGGTGGTCGGCTTTACCTCGGGCGCTGCGGTATTGATTGCCGCCAGCCAGGTGAAAAACTTCTTTGGCCTGCCGATTCCGCGCGGTGCTTCGGTCGCCGCCGTAGCCCAAGGCCTGTTTGCGCACCTGGCTGATGTGCAGCCCTGGATTTTCCTCGTGGCGCTGGTGACGCTGCTGGCGTGTGCGCTCTCCAAATACCTGTGGCCCCGCCTACCGCACATGATCGTAGGCATGGTCGCCGGCAGCGCACTGGCGGCAGCGCTCAATGCTTGGTTGGGTCCGCAGGCCACAGGCTTGAGCAGCATCGGTGCTTTGCGTATAGGATTTCCTCCGTTTTCCAGCCCGGATTGGTCTTGGGAAACTGCGCAGCGTATTGCCCCGATTGCCGCTGCCGTGGCTTTGTTGGCTTTGACCGAAGCGGTATCCATTGCCCGCGCCATGGCCTTGTCCAGCGGCCAACGGATTGACGGCAACCAGGAGTTCATCGGGCAGGGGCTGTCCAATATCGTGGGTGCGTTTTTTTCGGGCTACGCTTCCAGCGGCTCGTTCAACCGCAGCGGCTTGAACTATGTGGCTGGCGCACAAACACCGCTGGCAGCGGTGTTCTCGGCCGGGTTTTTGCTGCTCATCATGTTGTTTCTGGCTCCGTTGGCGCAGTACCTGCCTACCGCCGCCATGGCGGGTATTTTGTTTGTGGTGGCCTGGGGCTTGATTGATACCCAGCAAATCATGGAAACCTGGCGCGCCAGTCGCAGCGAGTTCGGCGTCTTGCTCGCCACACTGATCGCCACCCTGACGCTGCAGTTGGAGTTTGCGATTTACGTGGGCGTGGGCCTGTCGCTCATCTTGTATCTGCGCCGCACGTCGCAGCCTGGCGTGGAAGACGTCAAACCCGTGCCCGGACGCGCGTTGCCGATTTTCAGTACCGACACCGGCCTGCCCGACTGCCCGCAGCTCAAGATTGTGCGCATCAACGGGTCTTTGTTTTTTGGTGCGGTCAACCATCTCCAAGAGGCCTTGCAGGCGATTGACGAAGCCAACCCCGCGCACCGCCATGTGCTGCTGGTCGCCTCCGGCATCAACTTCATCGACCTGGGCGGTGCGCGCATGCTGGCGCAAGAGGCGGCGCGGCGCAAAGCCCTGGGCGGTGCGCTCTACATCACCCACCTCAAAGACGAGCCCATGGCCACGCTGCGCCAAAGCGGCGTGTACGACCAGATCGGTGCCAGCCACTTTTTCCGTGCCGGGCAGGACACGCTGGCGATTCTCAAAAACCGCCTGGCGGCCGATGTGTGCGCCCGCTGCACGGTGCGCGTTTTTGCGCCCTGCGGCCCGGCGGGTTCAGGCGCGCGGCCGTAGCAGCGTCAGGATCTCGCCCAGCGTGTACGCGCTGCGATGGTTCTGCATATCCAGCACGACGCTGCGCGCATAAAACGCACTCAAATCCAGCCCCAAACCTACGCCGCGCAGTTCAATCTGGCCGGCCCGCTCGATGCGCGCTGCGGTAGCTTGCAGATCACGATCCAGGTAATACGTGTCGTTGGCCAGCACGGTTGCCCCGTCCATGGGGCTGCCGTCGGAGAACACCAGCAAGATGCGGCGCTGCGCCTGCACGGCTTCCAGGCGCGCCGCCGCCCAGCGCAGCGCCTCACCGTCCACGCATTCGCGGAATAGCTCGGGCTTGAGCAGCGCGGCCACGCCGCTTTTACCGCGCCGCCACGGCGTGTCGCTGTCTATGAATACGATGTGGCACAACTCATTGAGCCGCCCGGGTGCGGCGGGTTTGCCCGCGCGGCGCCAGTCGCGCATCGCCCGCCCGCCGTTCCACGCGCCAGTGGTGTAGCCCAGCAACTCGGTCTGTGCACCGGCCAGCTCCAGCGCGCGCAGCAGCACATCCAGCAGGGGCGCAAGCTGCGCCATGTGCTGCTTCATCGAGCCCGAGCAGTCCAGCAGCAGCCCCACCACGCAGTCGGTCACCGGCGTCTGGTGTGGCGTGCGGAACAGGCGACGCTCGGTCGGGCTGGCTACCAGCTGCGCCAGCCGCCGGCCATCGATCAGCCCGCTTTCCTGGCCGCTGTCCCAGCCGTCATCGAGCGGCTGCGCCAGAAGCGCCTGCAGCGCGCGCGCCAGCCGCGCCGGGTTGATGCCGGTATGTGCCACTGCTGTGTCCAGCGTGGACCGCAGCTCGGACAGTTGCGCCGCACGCACCAAACTACCCGCGCTGGCTTCGCGGTCGTAGGCGGTGGTGAAGGCGCGGTAGTCCGGCGCTGCGCTTGGTGGCTGGTCGCGGGCTAGCAAGGCGCTGGCAAAGCCACTTTCTTCGTCGGCCTCGAAGTCCACCCAGATTTGCAGCCAGGTGTCTTCGTCATCATCGTCCTGGGCTTCGCGGTCTTTTTTGGCGGCTGCCGGTGGCGCAGCGTCCTCAGCCAGCTGCGCCACTACCGCCGCAATCGCCAGCGCGTCCAGCGCAAACGCCTCCTGGTCCTGCCGATGGCGGCGCAGCCCGGCCAAGGCGTGGCCGATGCGCGGCACCAGGCCGAAGCGGGTGGCCTCCAGCATGTCCTCCAAGGCGTGGTCCACCGTGCTGCTGGTGATGCGCGCGCGGCAGACCTGTGCGACCGTGAGCAGCAAGATGCCCTGCGCCGACTCCTGCAAGCGCGCCTGCACAAAAGCGCGCGACCAGGCAGAGAAGCGCGCCTGCATATTGCTGCGCACACCCGGCCAGTGGGCGCTGACCAGCGACTCGGCGCGGTACTGCTCCAGCAGGTCAAAAACCCGCCGCGCCATGGGCTTGGCCGGGCGCAGGCTGCGGTGCAGCGCCGCATCGCTGTGGCGCAGCCGCAGGGCCACGCCATCGGCTGCACCCCGAAACGATGTCAGATCTGGGCGGGGCGCGTCGGCGTCGGCATTGCGCAGTTGTGCGTGCGGGTGCAGATGCGGGGCGAAGCTGGGGAGTGGGGTCGCGCCGTCAAATAAGAGCGCGCCTTTGTAGTGCACCTGGCGGTATGCGCTCAGCGCCCGCAGGGTGGCGGCACACAGTTCGTCCAGGGTCTGCTGGCGGCGGCTGTCGGCCTGCACGCTGTCGGCTTCAAGGCGGGCCTGCATACGCTGCGCGGGCTTTCAGGTCGCGGTGGTGTTGGGGGTGGGGAATAGCGGCTGGTCAAAGCAGCGTTGGAAGTATTCGGCCATCAGCGCGTGCTCGGCTTCGTCGCACTTGTTGACAAAGGACAGGCGCAGCGCCAGCGCCAGGTCCTGAAAAATCTCCAGGTTCTCGGCCCAGGTGATGACCGTGCGCGGCGACATCACGGTGGACAAATCGCCCGCTGCAAAACCCTTGCGTGTCAGGTCGGCCAGCGCGACCATCTGCGCCAGTCGATCCGGCTGTCCGGTCATTCCAGGTACCCGGGCGGCGACGATGGCAATTTCGTCCTGCGGCTGCAGGTAGTTGAGCGCTACTACCAAATTCCAGCGGTCCAGCTGCGCATGGTTGAGCCGCTGCGCACCAAAATACAAGCCGTTCAAATTGCCCAGACCGATGGTGTTGCTGGTGGCAAACAGGCGGAACTGCGGGTGCGGGCGGATCACGCGGTTCTGGTCTAGCAGGGTGAACTGGCCCTCGCGCTCCAGAATGCGTTGGATCACAAACATCACGTCGGGGCGACCGGCGTCGTACTCATCAAATATCAGCGCCATGGGCCGCTGCAGCGCCCAGGGCACGATGCCTTCTTGGAACTCGGTGACTTGCTGTCCATCGCGCAGCACCACGGCGTCGCGCCCGACCAGGTCCAGACGGCTGATGTGTCCGTCTAGGTTCACCCGCACGCAAGGCCAGTTCAGCCGTGCGGCGATTTGCTCGATGTGCGTGGACTTGCCGGTGCCGTGCAGGCCCTGTACCAGCACCCGGCGGTTGTGGGTGAACCCGGCCAGCAGCGCCAGCGTCACCTCGGGGTTGAAACGGTAGGCGCTGTCGATATCGGGCACATGCTCGCTGCGCTCAGCCATGGACTCCACCTGCATACCGCTGTCGATGCCGAATAGGGTGCGCACCGAGACGCGCTGTGTGGTGTGGGCGGGTGTGTTCATGCGGCGTCGGCTCCCTGTTGTGGTGCGGCATCGGCCTGGGTGTCGGCTTCGATGGCGCTGAGCGCTTGGGCTGCGCGTTGCAGGGCGGGCAGCAGCGCCAGCGCTTTGTCGGCGGTCAGGCGCATCAGCGGTGCTTGCACCGCCACACACAGGTTGGAGCGGCCGCTGCGCGCGGGCACCAGCACGGCCACGCAGAGCAAGCCCGGCAAAAACTCTTCGTTGTCCAGCGCAAAACCCTGGCGCTTAACCGCCCTGATTTCGGCCTCCAGCGCCTCGGGTACGACCAGGGTTTTGGGCGTATAGGCCTCCAGCGGCGTGTGTGCCAGCAGGCGTTGGCGCTGGGCCGGGCCCATTTGCGCCAGAAATACCTTGCCGCTGGCCGAACAGTGCACCGGTACGCGCGAACCGGGGTGCAAATAAAAACGCAGTGGCGCGGGCGTTTCCACCCGGTCCAGGTAAATCACTTCGCTGCCGCTGAGTGCCGTCAGGTTGCAGCTTTCGCCTACCTCATTGACGAGCTGGCGCAGCACTGCGTGGCGCGCGCCGTGGGCGGTGTCGTTGAGCAGCAGGTTTTCGGCCAGACGGCGCAAGCGCACGCCGGTGCCATACAGCCGCCCGTCGCCGCTGCGTTCCAGCAGGTTGGCAGATTCGAGCTGTTGCAGCATGCGGTGCAGCGTGGGCTTGGGCAGTGCGGTGGCGTCGGCCAGGCCTTGGAGCGAGAAGTACTGGTCTTTGGACGCAATGACTTCGAGCAGCGCAAACAGGCGCAGCGTGGGCGTGTCGCCATTGATTTCCAGGGTGTGCGCGGGGGAGGGAACGGCTTGCATCACGGCATGATAGGGCAAAACCCCAATTTTTTCATTAAACGGAATGAAAAATGGCTAAAAATGGAATAAAGCCTTGTTCAAGTCAATGTTTATCGTTATAGTGCCTCACCATTCCGGTTTCCGGAACAATTTGTACCGAATCCCTCATTTATGCTGCGGCGCAGCAGTTTTTCTTTTAGGAGCCATCTCATGCCCCAAGCCCCCAAGGACACCCGTACTGTCGTCAGCGGCGTGCAAAAAATGACCCCCTCCGAGGCCTTTGTGGAGACCATGGTTGCCAACGGCGTGACCGACATCTTCGGCATCATGGGCTCGGCCTTCATGGACGCCATGGACATCTTCGCGCCCGCCGGTATCCGCTTGGTGCCCGTGGTACATGAGCAGGGCGCGGCGCATATGGCCGACGGCTATTCCCGGGTGTCGGGTCGCCACGGCGTGGTGATCGGCCAGAACGGCCCCGGGATCAGCAACTGCGTGACCGCGATTGCCGCGGCCTACTGGGCGCACAGCCCGGTGGTGATGATCACGCCCGAGACCGGCACCATGGGCATGGGCCTGGGCGGATTCCAAGAGGCGCACCAGCTCCCCATGTTCCAAGAGTTCACCAAATACCAGGGCCATGTGAACAACCCCAAGCGCATGGCCGAGTACACCGGCCGCTGCTTTGACCGCGCCATGTCCGAGATGGGCCCGACGCAGCTCAACATTCCGCGCGACTATTTCTACGGCGAAATCCAGTGCGAGATCCCCAAACCCATGCGCGTGGAACGCGGCCATGGCGGTGAAAACAGCCTGGCAGCTGCGGTCGAGATGCTGGCGCATGCCAAGTTCCCGGTCATTCTGTCGGGCGGCGGCGTGGTAATGGGCGACGCGGTGGCTGAATGCGTGGCCCTGGCCGAGCGTCTGGGCGCACCGGTGGCCAATGGCTATTTGCGAAATGACTCGTTCCCGGCCAGCCATCCGCTATGGGCCGGCCCGCTGGGCTACCAGGGTTCCAAAGCGGCGATGAAACTGATCGCCCAGGCCGACGTGGTGATTGCTCTGGGTTCGCGCATGGGTCCATTTGGCACATTGCCCCAGCACGGCATGGACTATTGGCCCAAGGACGCCAAAATCATCCAGGTCGAAGCCGACCACACCAACTTGGGCTTGGTCAAGAAAATCACCGTCGGCATCCACGGCGACGCCAAAGCGGTTGCCAAAGAACTGCTGCGCCGCTTGAGCGCCATGACGCTGGCCAGCGATGCGACCAAGGCCACACGCGCGGCCACCATCAAGTCTGAGAAAGACGCCTGGGAAAAAGAGCTGGACGCCTGGACCCATGAGCGCGACCCCTACAGCCTGGACATGATCGATGAGGCCAAGGGCGAACGCACGCTCACTGGCGGCACCTACTTGCACCCGCGCCAGGTGCTGCGCGAGCTGGAAAAAGCCATGCCCAAGCGGGTCATGGTGTCCACCGACATCGGCAACATCAACGCCGTGGCCAACAGCTATTTGCGCTTCGATGAGCCGCGCAGTTTCTTCGCGCCCATGAGCTTTGGCAACTGCGGCTACTCGCTGCCCACCATGATCGGTGCCAAGGCCGCCGCCATGGACCGCCCCGCCGTGGCCTACGCCGGTGACGGCGCATGGGGCATGAGCATGTCGGAGTTGATGACGGCCGTGCGCCACGACATTCCGGTCACCGCCGTGGTCTTCCACAACCGCCAATGGGGCGCTGAGAAGAAAAACCAGGTGGATTTTTACAACCGCCGCTTTGTGGCGGGCGAGTTGGAGAGCGAAAGCTTTGCCGGTATCGCAATTGCCATGGGTGCCGAGGGCATCGTGGTCGACAAACTCGAAGACGTGGGCCCAGCCTTTAAGCGCGCCATCGACATGCAAATGAAGGAAGGCAAAACCTGCGTGATCGAGATCATGTGTACCCGCGAACTCGGCGACCCCTTCCGCCGTGACGCGCTTTCTAAGCCGGTGCGCTTTTTGGACAAGTACAAGGACTACGTTTAAGCCCCGCGGCGCAGCCCACCGGCCGCAGCATGAGCGCCACGCATCCGCGACTGCAAGCGCTGATGGCCCGCGCCACGGCGCAAGCGGGCACCAGCCCCGGCGCGTTGGGCCTGGTCTATCCCTGCGACGCGCTGGCGCTCGATGCGGCGCAGCGCATGGCGCACAGCGGCATGGCTCGCCCGGTGCTGATCGGGCCGCGTGCGCTGATCGCCGCAGCGGCTGATGCAGCGCAAGTCGATGTGCGCGATTTCGAACTGATCGACAGCGGCAGCAGCCCATCGGACGCCGCTTTGTGCGCCTGCACGCTGGCGCGCAGCCGGGATCTGCGCGCGCTGATGAAGGGTTCGCTGCACACCGATGAACTCATGGCCGCTGTGGTCAACAAAGAACATGGCCTGCGTGGCACCAGCCGCATCAGCCATGCCTTTGTGTTTGACCTGCCGCGCTACCACAAGCTCTTGGCTTTGGCCGATTGCGTGGTCAACATTGCGCCCGATCTGAAAACTAAAAAAGACATTCTGGGCAACGCCGTGGGCCTGTTGCACAAGCTGGGTATCGCGCAGCCCAAGGTCGGCATCGTTGCGGCAGTGGAGGTGGTGAACCCGTCGATTCCCGCCACACTCGATGCCAAAGCGCTGGTGGACATGGCGCACGCCGGAGCCTGGCCGGGCGCGATCGTCGAAGGCCCGTTTGGTTTTGATAACGCCTTCTCCGCCGAAGCTGCACGGATCAAAAAGATGGACTCGCAGGTGGCGGGTGACGCAGACCTGTTGCTCATGCCCGACCTCAATGCGGGGAACATGCTGTACAAGAGTTTCAACTACGTGGGTGGTGGCGACTGCGCCGGTCTGGTGCTGGGCGCGCAAGTGCCTATCGTGCTGACTTCGCGTGCCGACTCGCTGCAATCGCGCATGGCTTCAGTGGCGCTGGCGGTGCTCGCTGCGGCACCGCCCTAGGGACGCCACAGCCCTGTTAGCAGACGCAGACCCGACAACAAAAAACACAGAGACACACGCTATGTTCAAATTTTTGTCTTCCGAGCCCTTGCACCAGCCGCTGGACGCGCCCACGCCGGTGGACGAGACGACGATCAAATGCACCACCTGCTATATGTGCGCTTGCCGTTGCGGCATCCGCGTGCATTTGCGTGAGGGCGAGGACGGCCCCGAGGTGCGCTATATCGATGGCAACCCCAAGCACCCGCTGAACCAGGGTGTGATTTGCGCCAAAGGTGCCTCGGGCATCATGAAACAAAAGTCGCCTGCGCGGCTCACGCAGCCGCTGTTGCGCAAAGCCGGCAGCGAACGCGGGGCCGCCGAATTTGAAGCCATCAGCTGGGAGCGGGCCTACGACATATTGACTACGCGGCTTTCGCACATCCGCGCCACCGACCCCAAGAAATTCGCGCTCTTCACAGGCCGCGACCAGATGCAGGCTTTGACCGGCCTGTTTGCCCGCCAGTTCGGCACGCCCAATTACGCGGCGCACGGCGGCTTTTGTTCGGTGAACATGGCCGCGGGCATGATTTACAGCGTGGGCGGCAGCTTCTGGGAATTCGGCGGGCCGGATCTGGAGCGCGCCAAAGTCTTCGTGATGATCGGAACGGCCGAAGACCACCACAGTAATCCGATGAAGATTGCGATCTCCAAGTTCAAGCGCGCGGGCGGGCGCTTTATCTCCATCAACCCGATTCGCACTGGCTACTCGGCGATTGCCGACGAGTGGATTCCCATCAAGCCCGGCACCGACGGCGCGTTGTTGATGGCGCTCTTGCATGAGCTGATCCGCACCGACACGCTGGACCATGCTTTTTTGAAGCGCTTTACCAACGCGCCGCAACTGGTGGTGCTGGACGAGGGCGCACGCGAAGGCCTGTTTGCCTTTGATCCCAACCCTGAGAAAGGTCCGCCGGGCGACGGCCGCAATCCGCACAACAAGTTGGTCTTCGACAAGGCTAGCGGGCAGGTGCTCAACGCCTACCCCGAAGGCATTGCAGACGGTTGCGATCCCGCGCTTGAAGGCCACTACACCCTGGCCGACGGCACGCGGGTGACGCCGGCTTTTCAGCTGTTGCGCGAGCGCGTGGCCACCTGTACGCCGCAGTGGGCCTCCGCCATCACCGGCATTGCCGCCGAGCGCATCGTGGCGCTGGCGCAGGAGATGGGCCACGCGGCCCTCAAGCAGGCTTTTGAGCTGCCCATTCCATGGACCGATGCCTGGGGCAAAGTGCACCCGACTACGCAGGCGCGGCCACTGGCATTTCATGCCATGCGCGGGCTGGCGGCGCACTCCAATGGCTTCCAGACCGTGCGCGCACTCGCCGTGTTGATGAGTGTGCTGGGCACCATCGACGCGCCCGGTGGTTTCCGGCACAAGGCCCCCTATCCGCGCCACATCGTGCCCAATTACCGCGCCTTCAATTCGCCGGAGATGATCCAACCCAACACGCCGCTGAACGCCGCGCCGCTGGGTTTCCCCGCGCATCCGGACGAGTTGGCCATCAACCCCGACGGCTCACCCATCCGCATCGACCATGCCTTCTCCTGGGAGCATCCGTTGTCGGCGCACGGCTTGATGCACAACGTGATCACCAACGCCACGCGCGGCGACCCTTATCGCATTGATACCTTGATGATGTTCATGGCCAATATGGCCTGGAACAGCACCATGAACACCATGGCCATTCGCGAGATGCTCAACCGCAAGGATGAGACGGGCGAGTTCATGATTCCCTTTGTGGTCGTGTGCGACGCTTTCCAAAGCGAGACCGTGGCCTTTGCCGATTTGGTACTGCCCGATACCACCTACCTAGAGCGCCACGATGTGATGGGCATGCTGGACCGCCCCATTTCGGAATTTGACGGTCCGGTAGATTCGGTGCGCGTGCCCGTGGTCAAGCCGCTGGGCGAGTGCAAGCCTTTCCAGGAAGTGCTGATTGAGCTGGCCGGGCGTTTGAAATTTCCCGCCTTCACCACGCCCGAAGGCGGGCGCAAGTTCACGGGCTATCCGGACTTTGTGGTGAACTTTCAGCCGCAGCCGGGCATTGGCTTTTTGATGGGCTGGCGCGGCAAAAACGGCGACGAACATTTGCGCGGCGAGCCCAACCCTAAGCAGTGGGAAGCGTACGAACAAAACAACTGCGTGTTCCAGTACCACATGCCTGAGAGCATGCATTTCATGCGCAACTGGAACCGGGAGTATTTGGACTTTGCCAAAGACAAAGGCTGGCGGCAAAAGAACGATCCCGTGCAGCTAGCCATTTATTCGGACACCTTGCAGGCTTTTCGCCTGGCCGCCCAAGGCAAGAGCGCGGGTCGCCAACCCCCGGAGCATTTGCGCGAACGCATTGATACCTATTTCGACCCCTTGCCCTTTTGGTATGCGCCCCTCGAAGATGCCGCCACCGATTTGGGCAGCTACCCGCTCAACGCCGTCACGCAACGTCCGATGGCCATGTACCACTCCTGGGATTCGCAAAACGCCTGGCTGCGGCAAATCCATAGCCACAACTACCTCAACGTGAACCCGCGTACGGCCCTGGCCGCGGGGATAGCGGACGGTGGCTGGGCCTGGGTCGAAAGCCAATGGGGCAGAGTGCGCTGCATGGTGCGCCACAGCGAGGCGGTAGAGCCCGGCACGGTGTGGACCTGGAACGCCATCGGCAAAGCCGACGGGGCCTGGCAACTCGCCCCCGGCTCAGACGAAGCGCGCAAAGGCTTTTTGCTCAACCATTTAATTTCTGAAGAGCTGCCCATGGCCGGAACCGCCAGCGGCACGGTGAGCAACTCCGACCCCATTACCGGCCAGGCCGGGTGGTACGACGTGCGCGTGCGCATACGCCCGGCTGCGCCCGATGAAGTGGGTGAGACTTTTCCGCAAATGGGCAGCATGCCCAGCGTCCCCGGCGTGGTGGGCAAAGCGGCGCAGGTCTTGCGCTATTTCGCAGGAGGCAAAAAATCATGATTCAGTGGCTGAGAGACCTTTTGCAATCGCCGCTGGCTGAGGGCATGGGCGGCGTAGCGAGTGACACATCGCCCCCGGTGCGGGTGCGTGCCCGCCAGGGCGAAACACTGGCCAAGCAGCTGGCGCTGGTGATTGACCTGAATGTGTGCGTGGGCTGCCAGGCTTGCGTGACGTCATGCAAGCAATGGAATACGTCGGGCAGCGCCGGACCGCTGGCCGATCTGAACGCCTATGGCGCCAACCCGACGGGTACGTTTTTCAACCGGGTGCAAACGTACGAGGCCGGTGAATTCCCCGGCACCGACACCATCCATTTCCCTAAAAGCTGCCTGCATTGCGAGGACCCGCCATGTGTGCCTGTGTGCCCCACGGGCGCGAGCTACAAGCGTGCAGAAGACGGCATCGTGCTGGTCGACTACGACAAATGCATAGGGTGCAAATACTGCGCCTGGGCCTGCCCTTACGGCGCGCGTGAGCTGGACGAATCGCGCCAAGTCATGACCAAGTGCACGCTGTGCGTGGACCGGGTGCACGATCCGCTGTTGCCCGAAGCCGATCGCCAACCCGCCTGTGTGCAAGCTTGCCCGACCAATGCCCGCTTGTTTGGTGACATCAAAGACCCGGAGAGTGTGGTGAGCAAAGCCATTGCTGAGCGCGGCGGCTACCAGCTCATGCCCGAGTGGGACACGCAACCCGCCAACCACTATCTGCCCCGTCGCATCACCGCCCAGGCAAAGCCTTCCGCGTTGGAGTAGCCACCATGCATCCCGCTTTCTCCATTTTGTTTTTCACCACCCTGGCCGGTGCCGCGCAAGGTCTTTTGGTGGCGCTGGCGCTGGCGCAGCTTGCGGGTGTTGCCACCGATGGCAACTTCGTTCTGCGCGCCGTAGGCCTTGGTGTGGCGCTGTTGCTGGCTGGGCTGGCCGCGTCCTTTCTGCACCTGGGCCACAAGATGCGCGCCTGGCGCGCAGTGCTGATGTGGCGTACGTCCTGGATGTCGCGCGAGGTCATCGTTATGCCCGCCTACATCGCTTTGGCCGCGCTGTGGTGGCTGGTGCTGTACACCGGGTCGGATAGCGCGCTGGCGCGCGCGCTGCCCTGGGCTGTCGTAGTCGGGGCGCTCGTGCTCTGGTACTGCACCGCCATGATTTATGCGTGCCTGCGCTTCATCCAGGAATGGGCGCACTGGAGCACGGTGGCCAACTTCACCCTGATTGGTCTGGCCTCAGGCGGCGCGCTGGCCTGTGCGCTGGCAGCGTCCGCCGGAGAAGGCGCGTTGCTTGCCGCACTGGCACCGTGGACCACGCTGGCCACGCTGCTGGCCGCGCTAACTCGCTGGCACAGTCTGCGCCGTAATGCCGCACTGCGCCCGGTATCCACGCTGCAATCGGCCACGGGCATCCAGGCCCGCAAATTGGTGCAAAAGTCTATGGGCATGTCCGCCGGTGCTTTCAACACGCGTGAGTTCTTCCACGGCGCCAGCCAACTCGCGCTGCGCAATGTGCGCTGGGCTTTTGTGCTGGGTTTGTTTGTGCTGCCCTTGGCGCTGCAACTCTGCGCCTTCACCAGCGCCGCTACCTGGCCCTGGGCTTTGGCTGCCCTGTTGCAAGCCCCATCGCTGATCGCCGAACGCTGGGTCTTCTTCGCCCAGGCCAAGCATCCGCAGAATTTGTATTACCAGGTGGTGGGCTAAGGGGATCGCGCGGCAGCTGGCGGATGCCAGAGCTCGGGTTTTACGGGCCAGTCAAGGCTGTTGCGCCAGCGCTTTTTTGATGTCGCCCGTGATGCGGCTACTTTGCGGCGTGGTGATGCTGGCGTAGCTGTCGATGAACTTGCCGTCGCGCCCGATCAAGTATTTGTAGAAGTTCCAGCGCGGGGTACTGCCGCCGGACTTGATTAGCTCGGCAAATAGCGGGTTGGCTTCTTTGCCGCTGACCACGGTTTTGGCGAACATCGGAAATTTGACGCCGTAGGTGTTGAAGCAAAAGTCGGCGATGTCTTTGGACTTGCCGGGCTCCTGCTCGCCAAAATCATTCGACGGAAAACCCAGCACGACCAGACCTTGTGCGGAGTAATCCGCGTAGAGCTTTTCCAGGCCTTCGTACTGGGGCGTGAAGCCGCAGTAGCTGGCAGTGTTGACCACCAGCAGCACCTTGCCAGCGTATTGGCAGAGGCTTTGGGGCGCGTCGTCCTGCAGGCGGGGGAAGGTTTTGTTGAGGAGGGCGGGGCAGCTTGCCGCAGCTTTGCTGCCACCGGCTGACTGGGCGAACAGCGACCCTGGAAAGAGGACCGCAATGCCGACCAGCATTGCGCTTGCAATGCGCGGCAAGGGTTTGACGCGGGGTCGAGGATCGACCATTCAGGCCATCTTGACGGCGATGAAAGCCAGCAAAAACATCAGAACCCCACCAACCACGGGTAAAACAATAGGCAAAACGGGAACGATCTCTTCCAGTGAGTCGGGCTCTTGGTGATCGGCGGCGGGGGACGAGTGCTCAGACATGGTGGGTTTCCGTAGGAGGCTGGTAATTTTTAGATTTTAACCGCCACCGTGTCAACCAAATGTGGTGCTGGCGCGTAATGTGTGGGCGCGCTTCACGTTGATGGACCCGCGGTACGCAAACCGGGAAGTATCCGGATGTGTCACAACAAAAATGTCCAAGAAAGCTGGTGTATGCAAAGGCGTGTGATCGAGTTACCGGAAAAAGGCACTTATGAGTGGCATCAGTTCAGCTATTGGTCAGATGAATACCGCCAAAGCCGCACGGACCACTCTGCCTATATTGCGCTAAATTTTGCGGGGGCGCTCGATGTGTGCAAAAACAAGTTTCAAAATTTGATGCGCCACCACCAACAGCACGCTTCAGATGCGCGCCATCACCGCGCGATCCAGCGTTTGCAAAACACCTTGAGCGGCGCTGCGGTGGCCTACGAGAGCAGCTTTCACGCGCACTAAGCGCCCGCGCCGACTCAGCCGTTGGCCCGCACCACCCGCAGCACCTCTGCTGCGTAGGCTTCTAGTTTTTTCACCCCCATTCCGCTGATACCTTGAAGGTCCTCGATGGACTGCGGGGCACGGTGCGCAATCGCGGCCAGGGTTGCATCATGAAAAATGACGTAGGCGGGCAGGTTGTGTTCCCGCGCCACCTCGGCGCGCCAGGCTTTCAGGTCGTTGAAGCGGGCTAAGGCATCCTCGCTTAAGGCAATGGGCACCAAAGGCGCGGTCTGCCCTTTGTTTTTCTGTACTGCTGATGTGCCACCGCGCGACGGGGCTTTGGCCACCGATTGGCGCAAGCGGACAGCGGCTTCTCCGCGCAGCACTGCGCGTGAACCCTCGGTCAGTGCCAGGGTGTTGAAGGCTTCGGCGTCCACCCGCACCGCACCCATGGCGAGCAACTGGCGCAGTACTCCGCGCAACTGCGGTTCACTGAACTCGGCACCCAAGCCGAATGTGCTCAGACTGCGGTGACCGTGTTGCGTGATTTTTTCAGTGGCTTTGCCGCGCAATATGTCCATCAGGTGCCCTGCACCGAAGCGCATACCGCTTTGGCGATCGACGCGGTAAATCGTAGACAACAACATTTGCGCCGGTTTACTGGCGTCCCATATCGCGGGTGGCTCCAGGCAGTTGTCGCAATTGCCGCAGGGTGCGCTGTCCTGCCCGAAGTAGGCCAACAAGCGCACACGGCGGCAGTCGCTGGCCTCAGCCAGGCCCAGCAGCGCGTCGAGCTTGCCGCGCAGCACGGCCTTGAATTCTTCGGCCGCCGGGCTCTCGTCGATCATGCGGCGCTGGTTGACCACGTCTTGCAGGCCGTAGCACATCCAGGCGTCAGCGGCCAAGCCGTCGCGCCCGGCACGGCCCGTTTCCTGGTAATAGCCCTCGATGTTTTTGGGCATGTCCAGATGCGCGACAAAGCGCACGTCGGGCTTGTCGATGCCCATGCCGAAGGCAATCGTGGCCACCATCACCACGCCGTCCTCTCGCAGGAAGCGGTTCTGGTTGTGCTGCCGCACGGCAGCGTCCAAACCGGCGTGGTATGGCAGCGCACGGATACCGGCCTGGGCCAGCACATCGGCAATGTTCTCCACCTTTTTGCGTGACTGGCAGTACACCACGCCCGCCTCTTCCGGGTGTTCGCGTTCGATGAAGCGCAGCAGTTGCGTGGTGCTGTCCGTCTTCTCCACGATGCGGTAACGGATGTTGGGACGGTCAAAGCTGCTGACGAAGGTGCGGGCGTTTTCGAGTTGCAGTCGCTCGACGATGTCGGCACGGGTGATGGCGTCTGCGGTGGCGGTGAGCGCGATGCGGGGTACGCTGCCAAAACGCTCATGCAGCACCGTCAGTGCCCGGTATTCGGGCCGGAAATCGTGGCCCCATTGGCTCACGCAATGGACTTCATCAATGGCAAACAAGCTCAGCAAGCCGCGCGCATGCAGCGAATCGAGTAGCGCCAGAAAACGCGGTGTTGTCACCCGTTCCGGAGCAGCGTAGAGCAAGGCAATCTCACCGCGCAACAGGCGTTGCTCGATGGCGTGCGCCGCGTCGCCGCTTTGCGTGGAGTTGAGAAATTCGGCCTCCACGCCCGCCTCGTGCAGCGCGCCGACCTGGTCATGCATCAGCGCGATCAAGGGCGAGATCACCACCGCCACACCGCGCCCGGCGCGGTGGCTGGCAATTGCGGGCAGCTGGTAGCACATGCTTTTGCCGCCGCCCGTGGGCATCAGCACCAGCGCGTCACCGCCCGCGCTCACGTGCTCAATGATGGCCTGCTGCGGACCACGAAACTGGGGGTAGCCGAAGACTTCGGAAAGTATAGAGAGGTGGGACACAGATGCGCGCAGCGGGTGGGTCGCGAGTGTAGTCCTGCCGATTTTGCGAAGGCGCGCTTATCCGGTTTTCACTGCGCGGCGGTACTGCATGGCCTCCGCCACATGGCCGATCTGGGTGCTCTCGCTGCCCGCCAGATCGGCGATGGTGCGGGCGATTTTGAGTGTGCGGTGGGTGGCGCGGGCAGACCAACCCAGCTGCGTCGCCGCAGACTGCAAAAATTTAGAGGCCGCACTTTCGAGTCGTCCATGGGTGTCAATTTCCTGCCCGCCCAGGGCCTGGTTAGGTTTGCCCTGCCGCGCCGTGGCCCGGCCCTGTGCGGCGATGCAGCGGCTGCGGATGTCGGCGCTGGACTCAGTCTTCGTGGCTGCCAGCAATTCCTGGGGCGAGAGCGCGGGTACGTCCACATGCAAGTCGATACGGTCCATCAGCGGGCCGCTGAGCTTGCCCTGGTAGCGGTGCACCTGGTCCGGCGTGCAGCGGCAGGGCCGCAGCGTGCTGCCCAAGTAGCCGCAGGGGCAGGGGTTCATGGCGGCGACCAACTGGAAACGCGCGGGGAATTCTGCCCGCCGTGCGGCGCGGGAAATCGTGATAGTGCCGGTCTCAAGTGGTTCGCGCAATGCCTCCAGTGCGCTGCGGGCGAACTCTGGGAATTCGTCCAAAAAAAGCACCCCGTTGTGGGCCATGGAAATTTCCCCGGGGCGCGGCGGGGAGCCACCGCCCACCAAGGCCACGGCGCTGGCGGAGTGGTGCGGGCTGCAGGTCGGGCGCTGGCCCCAGCGCTCCAGCGAAAAGCGACCGCCCAGGCTGCTGATAGCCGCGCTTTGCAGCGCTTGCTCGTTGCTCATATCGGGCAACAAGCCGGCAAAACGCTGTGCCAGCATGGACTTGCCAGCTCCTGGAGAGCCGACCAGCAACAGACTATGCCCCCCAGCGGCGGCAATTTCCAGCGCGCGCTTGGCCCCGGTTTGGCCCTTGACGTCCGCCAGATCGGGGCCCCCGCCTGCAACGTTCGGGGCTACCGGGTGCAGCTGTGTCCACCCAGCATCGTCACCGGACGGGCTCTCGGGGCCCGTGCTGGGGACAAACTGGCGGACCACATCCAGCAGATGCGCCGCCCGGTACACGCGTGCGCCCGGCACCAGCGCTGCTTCCTCGGCGCTGCCCGGCGGCAGCACCAGCCGCGTCTGAACCCCTGCCGTCTGCAGCGCCAGCGCCATGGCCAGCGCGCCGCGCACCGGCCGCAGGGCACCGCTGAGCGACAGCTCGCCCGCGAACTCGTAGCCTGCCAGACCGGCGGCATCGACTTGCCCGCTCGCTGCCAATATGCCCAGCGCAATCGGCAAATCCAGCCGCCCGGAGTCCTTGGGCAAATCGGCCGGTGCCAGATTGACGGTGATGCGCTTGTTGTGCGGGAATTCCAGTCCGGCGTTTTGGATAGCGCAGCGGACCCGCTCGCGCGCCTCTTTCACCTCCACATCGGCCAGCCCCACCAGCGTAAAGCTGGGCAAGCCGTTGGCCAGATGAACCTCCACCATCACCGGTGGCGCCTCCAGACCGACCAGTGCGCGCCCTTGAACCCAAGACAAAGCCATAAATCCTCCAAATTGGTGCAGAAAACTGTGAAACCAATCCAACGGCTGTTTTTGCACTGCTTTGGTGCAAGCTGGGTATTTATACAGATATTTTAGCGGTGTTTTCGAAGGAATGCGGGCCATGTTTGGGCAATTTGGGTGCCGTATCTGCTTCAGAAGCGTGGCACGTGTCCTGCTAAACCCATCTGTCTCCCTTTGCGCGCGGCGGCGTCCGGTACATGTCCGGGTGTCGTCGAGTACCTTTTCCAAGAAACGAGGTCATCAAGATGAAATTAGTTACAGCGGTTATCAAACCCTTCAAGCTCGACGAAGTGCGTGAAGCCTTGTCGGCTATCGGGGTGCAGGGGATCACGGTTACTGAAGTCAAAGGCTTTGGCCGCCAGAAGGGCCACACCGAGTTGTACCGGGGCGCTGAATATGTGGTCGACTTTTTGCCCAAGGTCAAGATCGAAGCCGCCGTGGACAGCAGTTTGCTGGATCGCGTGATCGAAGCCATTGAAGGTGCCGCTCGAACCGGGAAGATCGGTGATGGCAAGATTTTTGTGTACGACCTGGAGCAGGTGGTGCGCATCCGCACAGGCGAAACGGGCACCGACGCCCTGTAAGCGCCCGGCTGCGACCTATCAAAAAATCAAAGGAAAAACCATGAAAAAATTATTTTTGACCTTTGCGATGGCCTTGGGGCTGTTCGCACTCGCCCCCATGGCCCCGGCGTTTGCCGAAGACGCTGCGGCATCAGCCCCGGCAGCTGCAGCGGCTGATGCCGCACCCGCGGCCACTGCGGCAGCAAGCGAAGCCGCAGCTCCTGCCGCTGCGGCACCCGTTCCCAACAAGGGCGACACCACCTGGATGATGGTTTCCACCTTGCTCGTGATCATGATGGCAGTCCCCGGCCTGGCCTTGTTTTACGGCGGGCTGGTGCGCAGCAAGAACATGCTGTCCATCCTGATGCAGGTCATGGTCACCTTCTCACTCATTGTGGTGCTGTGGTTCATTTATGGCTACAGTATCTCTTTCACAGAAGGAAACGCCTTTTTCGGCGGTTTTGATCGCCTGTTCATGAAAGGTGTTTGGGACAACGCGGCGGGTACTTTCGCCAACGCGGCCACATTCAGCAAAGGCGTCTATATCCCTGAGATCATTTTTGCCGCCTTCCAGGCCAGCTTCGCTGCCATTACCTGCACGCTGATCGTGGGCTCGTTTGCTGAGCGCATGAAGTTCTCTGCCGTGCTGATGTTCTGCGTGCTGTGGTTCACCTTCAGCTACGCGCCGATTGCGCACATGGTCTGGTTCTGGATGGGCCCTGACGCTTACTCCAGTGCCGATGTGGTGGATGCGATGAATGCCAAAGCCGGTTTCCTGTGGCAGATGGGCGCTCTGGACTTTGCCGGCGGTACCGTGGTGCATATCAACGCGGCTGTGGCCGGTCTGGTGGGTGCCTTCATGGTCGGCAAGCGCATTGGCTACGGCAAAGAAGCCATGGCCCCGCACAACCTGACCTTGACCATGGTGGGTGCATCCTTGCTGTGGGTGGGCTGGTTTGGATTCAACGCCGGCTCGGCGCTGGAGGCCAATGGCTTTGCCGCACTGGCATTCGTCAATACCTTTTTGGCAACCGCCGCTGCCGTCATTGCCTGGTGCATCGGTGAAGCGTTGATGCGCGGCAAAGCCTCCATGCTGGGCGCTGCGTCCGGCGCGGTCGCCGGCTTGGTGGCGATCACCCCGGCCTGCGGCAACGTGGGCATAGGCGGCGCCTTGGTGATTGGTTTGCTGTCGGGCTTTGCTGGTTTGTGGGGCGTGAACGGTCTCAAGAAAATGCTGGGCGCCGACGACAGCCTGGACGTCTTCGGCGTGCATGGCGTGTGCGGCATTTTGGGTGCGATCCTGACCGGTGTATTCAACTCGCCCAATCTGGGTGGCCCCAGCGCTGTCGCGGACTGGACCACCGTCGCCATGATCGCGCCGGACGCCTACAACATCGGTGCCCAGGTCTGGACCCAGACCAAGGCTGTGTTGATTACTGTGGTGTGGTCGGGCGTGGTCTCGCTGATCGCCTACAAAATTGTGGACATGACCATTGGTTTGCGCGTCAACGAAGAAGACGAGCGCGAAGGCCTGGACATCACTTCGCACGGCGAAACAGCGTACAGCCGCTGAGTGCACCGTTAGGGCGATGTGCCCTGCCTCTTTAAACCCGTTGGGGCGCAAGCCGCAACGGGTTTTTTCTGCGCCGGTGCACAATGGCTGCACCCCTTTTTCTGAGCCCCGCATGACCTCAGCACCCGACCTGATACAGCCCACCTGGCAGCGCTTGGATCCGCATGCCTGCCAGCTTGGTGAGTCGCCCTTTTGGCATCCGCAGGAGCAAGCCTTGTACTGGGTCGATATCTCAGGCAGACAGGTGCTGCGCATGGATGACGGTGTCTTGCAGACCTGGGACATGCCCTCAGAGCCCGGTTGTATTGCGCCGGCGCGCAATGGCGGTTTGGTGATCGCCTTGCGCCACGGCATTTTCCGGGCGCGGCAGTGGGGTGGCGCGTTGACGCACGTCGCGACCTTGCCCTATGACGCGGACACCGTGCGCGCAAATGACGGCAAGTGCGATGCACTGGGGCGCTTTTGGGTTGGTACGGTTGATGAGACCAAAACCCAGCGTGCCGCCGCGCTCTACACCGTAGACGCCCGCGCGTCGGGTGCCGCGCCGCACATCACGCACCAGTTCGGTGGCGCGCTGACTGGCAACGGAATGGGCTTTAGCCCCGACAACACAGTGGCCTACTGGGCGGATACGCCGCAGCACCGTATTTATGCCTGGGACTTTGATCTGCCAACCAATACGTTGGCCGCGCACCGGCACTTTGCGCAATTCGAACCCAAGCCGGCGGGCTGGCAATTCAACGACAACGGCTATGGTGGCCGGCCCGATGGTGCTGCGGTCGATGTTCAAGGCAATTACTGGGTGGCGATGTACGAGGGTGCGCGCCTGTGCCAGTTTGCGCCGGACGGGCGCTTACTCGCGCAGTACGCCGCCCCGTCGCAGTGCCCCACCATGCCCTGTTTCGGCGGCGCGGATTTGCAAACTCTGTATTTGACTACCGTGCGCCATGGCCGCTCGGACGCGGAACTGGCGCGTTATCCGGACTCCGGCTGCGTGTTCGCCATGCGCGCACCGCTGCCGGGTCTGCCGGTTAATTCATTCGCCGACTGATTGCCTGGTTTGCATCTGCAGCGCCAGCGCCTGGGCTGCGCGAAGGGCGTCCGGCGTGTCCACGTCGGTGATACAACCCACGTCTTCCAGCTCCAGTACGCCCACCCCGCCCCGCTGCTTCCATGCAGCCACTACAGACGCCGCCCCGCCGTCACCGCGCAAGGCCAGCAATTCTTCCCGCGCCTGCTGCCCCAACCCGACCGGGTGGCCACGCTGCCCTGCGCACAGCGGGACGACTACCGCATGGTCTTGCAGCGCCCGCGCCACCGCCAGCAGGCTGCTTGCCTGAATCAAGGGCAAATCGGCCGGCAGGATCAACCACCCTGCAGCGCCGACTGTGGCTGCAACGCCGCAGGCAATGCTGTCGCCCATCCCCGCGTTGGTGATGTGCGCGGTGTGCGCCGCTTCCACCACATGCCAGGGCAGTCCGCTGTCTTGCGCGGCCTGCGTGACCCAGTCGCGCACGCGCCGACCCAAGAGCACTTCTTCCAGTTTGTCGGTGCCGCCCGCGGCGCGAAAGCGCGTGCTGCGACCGGCGGCCAAAATCAAGACGGTGGGCAGTTGCGCGGCCATGGCGGCCATTATGGGGTTGCGGAACTGCCAAGATTTAGAGACCCCGCGTTCAAAAAATTCACGCCCGACAAGGACTTGGCGCGCTATACAAGCCGTACCATTACCGGATGAACCCGTTTGACCCCGTCGACGCGCTGTTAGAGCGCATCCGCGTTGCTGCAACTTCGTCGCACAAGCCCTTGTTGCGCCTGCGCGGCTCCGGCAGCAAAGACTTCCTGGGGGCGGGTTTGCAGGGCGAGGTGCTCGACACCCGTGCCTTGAGCGGCATCATCAATTACGAGCCCAGTGAACTGGTGGTCACCGTTCTGACCGGCACGCCGTTGCGGGAATTGGAGAGCGCACTCGCCGCGGCGCAGCAACATCTGGCTTTTGAGCCGCCGCATTTCGGAGTCGGCACCAGCGTGGGCGGGATGCTGGCCAGCGGCTTGAGCGGCCCCGCCCGCGCCACAGCCGGTGCCGTGCGCGACTTTGTGCTGGGTGCTCGTCTGATCAACGGTCTGGGCGAACACCTCACATTTGGCGGGCAGGTGATCAAAAACGTGGCGGGCTATGACCTCAGCCGCTTGGGATGCGCTTCTTGGGGCACCTTGGGCTTGATCACGGAAGTCTCACTCAAGGTCCTGCCTTTGGCGCCGGCCGAGGCGACGCTGCACTGCAGCGGCGTGAATCAGGCTGCTGCACTCGCCCTTTTGCACCGCTGGGGCGCCCAGCCCCTGCCCTTGCATGCCAGCTGCTGGTTGCACGATGAGAGCGCCAACCCCGCAGCGGACCACTTGTATGTGCGCCTGCGCGGTGCGAGCGCAGCAGTAAAGACAGCGATTCCCCGCATGCTGGGCGATATGCACGGCGCGGGTGGCGCAGCCCACCAGATGGACAATGCCCAGGCCAGGCCGGACTGGCAGGCCTGCGCCGACCAGACCCTGCCTTTTTTTACCCGCCCTCCGAGTGCGCAGCACGCGCTGTGGCGCCTGAGCCTGCCGCAGACCGCGCCAGTTGTGGACCTGCCCTATCCGGTTCTCGTGGAGTGGCAAGGGGCGCAGCGCTGGCTGTGGGCACCCGCCGATGCCGCGCCCGTTTTGCGCCGTGCGGCCCAGGCCGCGGGCGGGCACGCCACCCTCTTCCGTACCAGCAGCGCGGGGGGCGAGGCTGACAAATCAGTTGGCGTATTCAGCGCGCTGCCGCCGGTACAGCGTCGTATTCAAACCGAGCTGCAGCGCCAGTTCGACCCCCACGGCTTGTTCGCCACCGGGCGCATGGGCATCAGCGCTTAAACAGCATGCAAACCACACTCGCCCCCGAATACGCCGCAAGCCCGGACGGCCTGGCCGCCGAAAAAATACTGCGCAATTGTGTGCACTGCGGTTTTTGCACCGCCACCTGCCCGACCTACCAGCTTCTGGGCGACGAGCTGGATGGGCCACGCGGCCGCATTTACCTGATCAAACAGGTGCTCGAAGGTGCCGAACCCACCCGCAAAACCCAGCTCCACCTGGACCGCTGCCTGACCTGCCGCAACTGCGAATCCACCTGCCCCAGTGGCGTGGAGTACGGGCACCTGGTCGACATTGGCCGCAAACTGGTCGATGAGAAAGTGCCGCGCCCGACTGCCGAGAAGGCGATGCGCTGGGCGCTGAAAGAAGGTCTGCCCTCGCCGCTGTTCGCGCCTGCCATGCAGCTGGGCCAAGCGCTGCGACCCTTGTTGCCCCAGGCCCTGCAGGCCAAGGTGCCAGCCAAACAAGACGCCGGTGTGTGGCCTACCCGCACCCACGCGCGCAAGATGCTGGTGCTCGCCGGTTGCGTGCAGCCTTCCATGGGCCCTAACATCAACAGCGCTACGGCACGCGTGCTCGACGCCTGCGGCATCCAGACCGTGGTCGCCCCGCAGGCCGGTTGCTGCGGCGCGGTCAAGTTCCACCTCAATGACCACGACGGCGGCAAGACGCAAATGCGCGCCAACATCGACGCCTGGTGGCCGCTCGTGGAAAGCGTGGCGGTCGAGGCCATTGTCATGAACGCCTCCGGCTGCGGTGTGATGGTCAAAGACTACGGCCACGCCCTGCAGGACGACCCGCGCTACGCCACAAAGGCCGCGCGCATCAGCGCCCTGACCCGGGACCTGAGCGAACTGTTGCCCGAGCTGCTCCCCGCACTCAAAACTGCCATCCGCTCCGAAGCCGCGCAAGCTGCCGGGCTGCAAGCTTTTCACCCGCCGTGCACTTTGCAGCACGGACAACGGCTCAAAGGTGGCGTCGAGACGCACATGGCCGCGCTGGGTTTTGCCATCCGCGTGGCTGCTTGCGAGGCGCATTTGTGCTGCGGTTCGGCCGGCACCTACAGCGTGCTGCAGCCGGATATTTCTTACCAGCTGCGCGACCGCAAACTCGGCCATCTGGCGGACATGCAGCCACAGGGCATTTGCAGCGCCAACATCGGCTGCATCACCCATCTGCAAAGCGGCACCGGCACGCCGGTAAGGCATTGGGTTGAAGTGCTGGACGCGGCTTTGCGCTGAAGCCTGCGCGCTGGCGGCTGTCAGGTTTTTCTGAGCAGCTGCATTAGCGCTGTCAGGCCGATAGCCTCCGCACCGTAGCGGAGCGGGAAGCGTTCGGTGCCGGGGTACACCACATAGCGTTGCGCCACTTGCACGTCGGCGCATGCGATGTCAAAGCCCCTGCTCAATGCCGGTGCGCTGGAGCGTTTGATCTCGATAGCCATCCACGGTTTGCCGGCTTTTTCCAACAACAGGTCAATCTCCGCGCCGGCGTGGGTGCGGTAGCTGTAAGCGGCGCATCCAGGGCCGGCGGCGGCGAGCACATTGCTGATGCAAAACCCTTCGTAACTGGGGCCGCATACGGGGTGCCCCACCAATGCATGCATGCTCTCCAAACCCAGCAGGGCATGTACCAAACCGCTGTCGCGTACATACAGTTTGGGTGCTTTGACCAGACGCTTGCCGATGTTGCCGCTCCAGGGCCGCAGCCGGTGCACGAGTTGCAGGTCGACCAGCAAATCAATGTACCGGTCTACTGCGGGGCTGGATACACCAAGCCCGCTGGCCAGGCGGCTTTGCTGCAGCAGCGCGCCTTGCTGGTGGGCTAGCATGGTCCATAGCCTGCCTATGGTTTCTGCGGGTAGTCGCGGTGCAAAAAGGGGTACGTCGCGCTGTAGGTAGCTGCGCACAAAGTCGTCGCGCCAGCGCAGGCTAGCCGCATCGTCGGCAGCCAGCAGGCTATCGGGAAATCCCCCGCGCAGCCACAGGGCATCCAAGTCCTGCGCAGGCCACTCAAGTGCATGCACCGGTCCGATGTCCACATAGGCAACGCGCCCAGCCAGCGTTTCACTGCTTTGCTGCATCAAGTCCAGCGAGGCCGATCCGAGCAGCAAGAATTGCCCGAAGCGCTGTCCATCGCGACGGCGCTGGTCAATGATGCCTCTCAAGACTTCAAACAAACCCGGCATGCGGTGGATCTCATCCAGGATGACCAGCTTGTTGCCCTGGGCGCGCAAAAAGCCATCGGCGTCGTCCAGCCGCAAACGGTCGGCTGGACGCTCCAAATCCAGGTAAACCGCCCCTTGCTCCCAGTTTCCTGCCAGTTCTAAGGCCAGCGTCGTCTTGCCCACCTGCCGCGGACCGAGCAACACCGCCGCCGGTGCTTCATGCAGGCGTTTGCCGAGCGTGTTGAGGGCATCACGGCTAATCATTATTGAAATTATAACGTCGCGCGTTAAATTTTCAATGTTAAATAGATCGGGTGTCATTCCACCGTGCTCCCGTGGCCATCGTCAAAGGTGGGTACCCTCAGGCGATGAGGGTGTCGCGAAACAGAACACGCGAGGTACAGTGGCAACCCTATTTAGTCGGTTTTAACCAAGCCCTCATGCCCCCTTCCGCCTTCCGCCACACCGTCGGCAGCCAGACCTACCAATTCCCTGATTTGAGGACGCTGATGGCGCGGGCCACGCCCATGCGATCGGGGGATTTGCTGGCGGGTGTGGCCGCAGGCAGTGCGCAGGAACGGGTTGCGGCGCAGATGGCGCTGGCGGAGGTGCCGTTGGTGCGCTTCTTGGGCGAGGCGCTGGTGCCGTATGAAGACGACGAAATTACGCGGTTGATCGTGGACACGCATGACGCCGCCGCCTTTGCGCCGATCCGGCATTTGACCGTCGGAGACTTTCGCAACTGGCTTTTGAGCGACGCCGCTGACAGCGCCACGCTGGCCGCTGTCGCCCCCGGCATCACACCCGAGATGGCGGCGGCGGTGAGCAAGACCATGCGCAACCAGGATTTGATTCTGGTCGCTAAAAAGTGCCGCGTGGTCACGGCCTTTCGTAACACCATCGGCCTGCCCGGGCGCATGGCCACGCGGCTGCAGCCCAACCACCCAACCGACGACGCCACCGGCATCGCTGCCAGCATGCTGGACGGCTTGTTGTACGGCAGCGGCGACGCGGTGATTGGCATCAACCCGGCCACCGACAACGTGGCGCAGGTGGTGCAAATCGTGAGCATGCTGGACGCAGTGATCAGCCGCTACGACATCCCCACGCAATCTTGCGTGCTGACCCATGTCACCAACACCTTGCGTGCGATTGAGTTGGGCGCGCCGGTGGATCTGGTGTTCCAGTCCATTGGCGGTACCGAGGCCACCAACCGCAGCTTTGGCATCAACCTGGCTTTGCTGGCCGAGGCGCGCAGCGCGGCCCTGTCGCTGGGGCGCGGGACGGTGGGCGACAACGTCATGTACTTTGAAACCGGCCAGGGCAGCGCACTCTCGGCCAACGCGCACCACGGGCTGGACCAGCAGACCTGCGAGGCCCGGGCCTACGCGGTGGCGCGCCACTTCAAACCCTTGCTGATCAACACCGTAGTCGGCTTTATCGGGCCTGAGTATTTGTTTGACGCCAAACAAATCACCCGCGCCGGCCTGGAAGACCATTTCTGCGGCAAGCTACTCGGCCTGCCCATGGGCTGCGATGTCTGTTACACCAACCACGCCGAGGCCGACCAAAACGATATGGACGTGCTGCTCACGCTCTTGGGCGTGGCCGGCTGCAACTTTGTGATGGGCATTCCGGGCTCGGACGACATCATGCTCAATTACCAGACCACGTCTTTCCACGATGCGCTGTATGTGCGCCGCGTGCTGGGCTTGCGCCCTGCGCCCGAGTTTGAAGTCTGGTTGCAGCGGATGCAGATATTTCAGGACCATCCGGATGGCATGCGCCTGAGCGTCGATGTGCCGGACGCCTTCGCGGGCGCTTTGCTGAAAATGGGCTAAGCCATGACCCAGCCGATTCAGGACATCGAAGCAATTGCCCCGTTGCATCCGGTGGTCGCCAACCCCTGGGTGGCTTTGCGCCGCTTCACCGACGCGCGCATCGCGCTGGGCCGCGCCGGGGTGAGCCTTCCAACCCAAGCGCACTTGCAGTTTCAGCAGGCCCATGCGCAGGCCCGGGACGCCGTGCACCAGGCGTTGGATGTGCCGCAGTTGGCGCAGCAGCTGTCAGCCGCCTGGCTGCCCCGCGCGCCGCAGCCGCTGGGTTTGCACAGCGCCGCAGCTAATCGCGCGCAGTATTTGCAACGACCCGACTGGGGCCGCCTGTTGGACGCCGAGTCGCGCAGCCATTTGCAGGCGCTGCGCGAAGCCGATCACAGTGGTTTGCCGCGTCCTTTTGACCTTGTTTTGGTGGTGGCCGATGGTTTGTCCGCCCTGGCTGTGCAGCAAAACGCGCCGCCTTTTTTAGAGGCCTTGCGCCACACATTGGCTGTCACGCATTGGCGCATCGCCCCGCTGTGCATCGTGGAGCAGGGCCGCGTGGCGGTGGGTGACGCGGTGGGCGAAGCGCTGGGCGCACGCGCCGTGGTGGTGCTGATTGGCGAGCGCCCCGGCTTGAGCTCGCCCGACAGCATGGGCCTGTACCTGACCTGGATGCCGCGCGTGGGTTTGACCGACGCGGCGCGCAACTGCATCTCCAACGTCCGCCCGGCAGGCTTGTCGTATGAGGCTGCCGCCGCCAAGCTGGCCTATTTGCTGGAGCAGGCCCGCAGCCGCCAACTCTCAGGCGTGGACCTGAAGGACGACACCGCCCCCACGGCCATTGTGGGCGGGCAGGTGCAAAACAACTTCCTTCTGGACTGAGCGCGCCCGCCTTATTCGGTGGGCAGAAAACCTTCGATCGACAAATAGCGCTCGCCGGTGTCGTAGTTAAAGCCCAGCACCTTTGCGCCCGCTGGTAGCTCGGGCAGCTTTTGGGCAATCGCCGCCAGGGTTGCGCCGCTGGAGATGCCCACCAGAATGCCTTCTTCGGCCGCGCTGCGGCGGGCCATTTCGCGTGCCGGTTCGGCGTCGACCTGGATCACGCCGTCTAGCAGCGCGGTGTGCAGGTTTTTGGGAATAAAGCCTGCGCCAATGCCCTGGATGGGGTGCGGCGAGGGCGCGCCGCCCGAGATCACCGGGCTTTGCGTGGGCTCCACCGCAAACACTTTCAGGCCCGGCCATTGGGCCTTGAGCACTTGCGCCACGCCGGTGATGTGTCCACCCGTGCCCACGCCGGTGATGATGGCGTCCAGCCCTTCGGGAAAGTCGGCCAGAATTTCCAGCGCGGTGGTGCGGGTGTGGATCTCGATATTGGCGGGGTTCTCGAACTGCTGCGGCATCCACGCGCCGGGGGTCGATGCGACCAGCTCCTGCGCCCGGGCGATGGCGCCTTTCATACCGAGTGCGCGCGGCGTCAGGTCGAAGCTGGCACCGTAGGCCAGCATCAGGCGGCGGCGCTCCACGGACATGCTGTCGGGCATCACCAAAATCAGCTTGTAACCTTTGACAGCGGCCACCATCGCCAGGCCCACGCCGGTATTGCCCGAGGTCGGCTCGATGATGGTTGCGCCGGGTTTGAGGGCACCGGATTTCTCTGCGTCTTCCACCATGGCCAGCGCGATGCGGTCCTTGATCGAGCCGCCGGGGTTGCTGCGCTCGGACTTGACCCACACGTTCGCGCCCGTGCCAAACAGGCGGTTGACGCGCACATGGGGTGTGTTGCCAATGGTGTGGAGGATGTTGTCGGCTTTCATAGGGGGCTCCTGTTGGGGTGTGACTCGGCGGGCTTTAGCGCGGTACGCGCATTGTCTGTCAGCCCATACCTGGCAAAAAGCATAACCTTATGCGCAGTGGCGCGGGCTGATAATGCGCGCGTGAAGCCTGCCAGACCACCGCTGGTGCAATTTTGGAAACAAAGCACTGGAGGAACGTCCGGACTGCACAGGGCAGCGTAGCAGCTAACGGCTGTCCACTGAAACCCGCGCCCGCAAGGGGGCGGCATAAGGTGAGGATCAGAGCAACA
>CAMAQV010000017.1 GCA_945860595.1 Comamonas sp. lk | reverse complement strand
TGGTCCAGCACCAAGACCTCGGCCAGCCGCCCCTCGGGCGTGGCGCGCCAGGCGAATAACTCACAGCGCGCCGCCGCTTCTAGCGCCGCGCCAAAGCGGGTGCGGATGGCTTCGTCCAAGGCAGCGTCTTTGGCATAGTGCTGCTTGGGGGTGAGTTCGGTGAACCAGAAGTGGAGGATATCGGTTGAATTCATTTGATATTTGCTGCCAGTAGTGTCCCAACGTTTTTCAGAGGAGAGTGAGCTGTTGAGGCTCGAATTCTGAATGTTTGTCGGGTTCGGTTGGTGTAAGTAGTTGATTTATTGAGGTTGTTTCAAACATGGTCAAACTCAAGATTTGTAGGATTTCATGAAGGCTGTTGGGCAGATGCAAGCGTTTCTTGGCAATGGCGATCAGCACGTAAGTGCAGACCGCGATCCAGATTTGCGTCTTGACCGCGTTCTCGCTGGTGCCATAAAACGTCTTGATGCGCAGGTGCTGCTTGATCCATTTGAAAAACAATTCGACCTGCCAGCGCTGGCGGTACAGATCTGCAATCAACGCGGGTTTGAGGGCGAAGTTGTTGGTCAAAAACGTGATGCGCTTGCCACTGTCGTCCTTGACGACCACGCGTCGCAGTGTGGCGGGATAGTCTTTGCTGGAATAGAAAACTGTCAGTACGCCGGTTTGATCGCACACGATGTTCGAGCTGGCTCGGTCCACGGGGTTGGAGTAGCGCCGCTTGAACTTGGTGTTGGACTTGGCACGGGTGACGAAGAAGGCGTTGGCCTGATGGATCACAAACAGTCGCTGGAAATCCAAGTAGCCACGATCGAGCAGGTAATAGGCGCCAGGCTCGATGTCCAGCAAGTCCAAGGTGTTGACCTCGTGCGTCTTGCCGTCGCTGATGTGAATGAATGTGGGTATGGAGCCGCGCAGGTCCAGCAGGGTGTGCAACTTGATGGCCGCCTTGTGCGCGCGAAACGGTGCCCACGGATACACCGACAGGCAAAGGTCTATCGTCGTGGCATCGAAGGCGTAGACGGTTGCATCCAAGTCGATCGCCATAGGGTCTTGGGAATTCAGAGGGCGCGCCATGGTAATCAAGTGCTGCGCGAAGTCGGCGTAGATTCGCCAAGGCCGGGTTGCATTGGCATTGGCCAAGGTGTTGCGAGAAACGGTCTTGCAGCGCAGACCCATGTGATACTGCCGCTTGGCTTGGGCACGCAAATTGACCTCGATGTCGCGCAAAGACTCGCGGTAGGTCAACTGAGCGAAGGCCATGGTCAAAAACTGGTCCATGCAGGTGAATTCTTGGACCTTGTGATCGCCGCGGTGCTTGGCCACACATCGGCGAAAAGTGCTCAATGGCAGAAACGCCATAAGTTGAGTGAAAACAAGCTTGCCTTGGTTCATGGTGGCTCTTTGCGTGACGACGCAAAAGACCATAAGCCATGGAATCGAAGTTCAAATCGAGACCAGACTGAAATGATGAAAAAACAAGGTAAATCATTAACTTACGAAGCCCTGATGTGAAAACGTTGGGACACTACTGAATCAAAATATTTAATCGCTTTCACTTTTTCGTTGCGCACAAAAATTCATGAGCATTGATTCTTCAAGCCATTCACTTGAAAAATCTACATTCCGATATTCATCAAAATACGGTCCACCTAATGTCCAATGGACATTCTTTACGTCAACAGGTGGATGGGCGTACTCGCCGACAAGCCAATTCCATTTCACGTCAAGTTCGCCGATCTCATCATCCTGAAGCCAAGTAAATCGATGCAACTGCATGCCTGTCGCTGTCTGAACAAATTCTGGCGTCAGGCCGATGTGAGCCGGATGAGCGCTGTTCCACACGACAACAGATGACCAGTTTTTGCGCGGATAAGCGTACTGAACCTTATCAAGGAACTTGATGCCATCTTGAGGAAGGTAATCGTGCTTGACTACATACACAGCCTTTCCCGGATCACGTTCCACGGACTGTAAAATTTCTGCAATGTCACAACGCAACATCATATCGCAATCAAAGAAAACACCATATCCTTTGTAGTCGCTCAAGAACGGAACAAGAAATCGACTAAAAGAGAACTCATTCGACTGCTTTGAATCTCGCTCCCTCTGAAAGAATCCCGTGAAATTACGTATGTTGACCGGCACGATAGCAACAGGCCGGCTGCTTTGGCGAAGAATGGAATGGACCATGGTATGCCAGGCCACACTTTCCATAGGGTCGAAGCCTAGGAAAACCTTAATGATGTCTTCTCTCATAAACAACCTTGCATTGAATTGATGAGCGCGTTATTTTTCAGCGCAAATGACGAGCGAGCTGGAACGCTTCGGCGGCGCCCACGCCGATGCTGGCACCCCGCCATTTAGCCAGCGCCTCTAGGCTTTCCAAAGATCGAGCGTGCGGCCAGGCCCGCATCTCGGCTGCATACTCCTGCAAAGCTGAGGCTTTCGCTTCAAGATGCGCGGAAATATCGACAAACCAGTTCGGAACAAATGGAGCCGCGCTGCCGGCTCCCCGCCACTCTGTACTGGAGGCGACTTCGAAGCAAAGAATGGTATGAGTCACTTGCCCAGGAAAAGGACGACAAGCAGTCAGAACGGCTTCGTGAACTAACTGGTGGTCTATGTTCAAGTCGGCAGCGCTATGGGTGTAGACACAGCTGGGCTGAAGGTCAGGCAGCACCTGCTCCAGCGCTTTGACCAGATCCAGACGGTGCACACCGTCAAGACGATTATCAGGAAACTCAAGAAACCTGACATCATCAACCCCAAGCTTCGCGTTGGCTCTCAAGCCAGACTTCTTGAGGACAGACAGGTTACAGGCATCGGACTTACTATCACGTGACGTTTGGCGGCTGGTTGACCCCTCCGCCACAATGATTGTGGTCACATGATCGCCATTCGCAACATGCCGCGCCATGGTGCCACCGCACCCCAGAACCTCGTCATCCGGATGGGCGGCAACGACAACTACATTCAACCTGCGTCTCCTTGTTCGAGCAAATGATTGACTGGCAAATCACGCGTTGCTCTTTTGCCAATATAGCTAGAGAGTTCGTTCGTCGGAATCCCCGTACCTGGGCGCTTTCCATCCAAATTCTTTGCGGTTAGTAATTCTCCTTTGGCCACGGGCAACATGGTGCAGATACTGCGGTAATAATTTTTCGACATACGTGCATCATCATCGGAGGGAACAATGTCCTCTCGCCCCAAAGATGCCTCGACCCTGCGGATTCTCTGCACCCATGCCTTTAGCTCGGTTGGTTCAAGCGACTCGTCGGCATGAAAGGTCTTTAGCTCACGACTTAGGATCAGACGCTTCTCAATGAAATGTGCGCCCATTCCCAATGCCACCAAGTCCAGGTCATCATCGCGCCCTGGGGAAGAAAACCCCACTGGCCAAGGATGCTTCTTGGCTAGGTAAGCGATGGCTTTCATGTTCATTTGGGATTCTTTTTGTGTATGAAAGTCATGCAAAAACAAAACCGCCAGCCCGCCTGAGGCTCTGTACCAGTTGACTAGATCATCTGCCTCTGAATCGGTGCAAGGCCCCAGATCCACGAAGAGTGATTTGCCTGTACGCCCGATCTTTTCCACCAAGGGGCGATATGTGACATCCCATGCCCCCATCTTGTGAACTGGGACATCCAACTCTTCCATTATGTCCACGCCGGTTGCGTAATCAACAGTGGAAAAGAACATCAGACCGCGTTCATGACAAGCATCGCGAATCTGACGCCATTCGTCTCGCGTGAACTGAAGAGTGCTAAACATTTCCTTCATGTTGGCAGAGTATTTCTTGCCGCCAGACGAGTAGCCGTATTCGACGGTTGTATCGGAAAGCTGGTCCGGGTCTATTACCTGAAATTTTGCTGCATCAACACCCGCCTCGGCGCAGGCTTCAACCAGCTTCAGCGCGTTATTGATATCGCCCAGGCTGGTGGTTCCCACCTCAACGATAAGAAAGCAAGGTTGTCCTGGCCCGATCTGACGGTCTCCGATGCCTACAATTTCTGTCGTCATGCTTTCCCTTTCAAAAATTCTTCACGTGTAACGTTGCTGGATAACAAGATAGATCTGCTTTCATCGCCGCAATTGAAAAGTAAATCTAGAATGCTCATGTGCGGCAAAAATTCCCCATGTAGTTGTGGATAAATAGGATGCTTGTAATCCTGAAAATGCGGCCTAACGCCAGCCGCAATGAATGCGTCTAAGTCCGCATAGCCACGCCCAAGCGCGCCGAAGATGTAATCGGTTGCACCCAGTTGCTGACACATATCCAATACCAGACCGCTTTTTTCTCCCTTGAAGTTCCACTTAGAAGCGGAGCGCACGGGAACAGTGATCCCCAGAATATCAAGAAAGCCCTTGAGCATGGTCTCATTCAGCTCCACCAAGGATTCCCAGTGTCGTGAATAGATGTCCTCAAGAAATGATGCATACCTCTTGAAATACGGTGCTTTGGCATAGGCAACAGTCAAGCTCTTCCAGTGCTTCTTGGCCCAAGGAACAGTATTGTTGATACCGATATCGCTGATAGACTTATCAAGATACCCTTTGCGCAAGACAGGAACAGTCAGCCAAATTGGGCCTTGCAGGGTTTTGATCTGGTTGCGGTTGTTCCAGTCCTTGGGCTGGTATTGCACCTGGTCGAATGAAACGAACGAGTCCGAAAGTGCTATCTTGTGGAATAGCCCCAGCCACGGAATATAGACAGGCTGATGTGCAGTAAGAATCACGGATGGAAGCTCCTAATTGTATGGACAACATGGTCGATTTCCTCGTCGGTCAACCCCGTATGGACGGGCAAAGACAGGGTCACATCTGCAAGTCGTTCTGCAACAGGAAAATCCTGGGGCGACAGATTCAGGTATCTGTGCAAAAGCTCGTATCTTTCGATCGGGACCGCCGACCCCACACCTGCATCGGACAAATGCTGCTTTAAGGCATCACGCACCGCCCTGCCCGGTGCGCACACTACAAAACGATAGGGTATGCTCTCCGATCCAATCGTCCGGGACTGAGCCGTTAAGCCATCAGGGAGGGCAGAAAGATAGGTTTGAGCGATGTCTTGCCTGCGCTGACGAATATTCTTCAACCGTCGCATCTGACTGTTGATGAGAGCGGCCTGCAAATCTGTCATTTGCAAATTGAACCGTGGCTGATAAGATTCACGACAATCAAACTGTCGGTAGTCTCGCACTGCTTCGGCCGTGGCCGTTCCTCGCGCCCAAACCAAACCACCCTGCCCACCCGTGATCAGCTTGGTCGCATAGAACGAAAAAATGGCGGCGTCACCTTCCTCGTCTTGCGGCCTGTGCACTGCGCCTAGGGAATGACAACAATCCTCGATGAC
Source organism: Comamonas sp. lk (assembly GCA_945860595.1). Lineage (GTDB taxonomy): Bacteria > Pseudomonadota > Gammaproteobacteria > Burkholderiales > Burkholderiaceae_C > Allorhodoferax. The sequence goes on along the minus strand of CAMAQV010000017.1, from coordinate 47,386 downwards.
CTTCTGTCCTGTGCGGCGAATCGCACGCAGGTCTGCCTGAGCGCCATATGTGTTGACCGCGATCACAATGTCCGCATCTTCCAATACGCGATGAGACGGATCCATGCAGAAAGTGTCCGACATCACATCAGCCAGCACGGGGGAAGCACCGGCATGATGGACAGCATTCAACAACGCAGAACAAGCATAGGTCGGCACAGCCACCTTCCATCCCTCCCCAGCGCCCAGCGCTTTCAATGCAAGAAAAAGTGCCGCAGTGCCACTAGATACGGCACATGCGTCTCCCCCGCCAAGGAGATCGGCGAAACCAGCTTCAAGCGCATTAACCTCCACACCCTGAGCAATCCAACCGCTTTGCAGCACCCGGTCCACAGCAGCTCGGTCTTCTTTCGTGATGTGGGGACGGTTATGCGCAATCATCAAGGTTGCGCTGTTCCGTGCATGGCTTGATATTCTGCCGCATAGTAGCCAGGCTTCACCACATCGCCCAATACGAGCGAGAATGGCGGTATCACACCCTCACGAACGACTGATCCTGCACCAATCACGCTGTGGTGGCCAATATCAACCCCACCGAGAATAACAGAATGGGAGCCAATGAAAACATGGTCGCCTATGAAAATATTCTTTTTTTCATTAATCTCAGCCAACCCAATGCACCGTCGATGTGAGTCAGCCGTATTTATGGCAACAAAGGACGCGATGTCACAATAACTTCCGATAACGACGCTTGCCCCTTTTGCATTAATCTCAGAAAATCCACCGATATATGTTCCCTCGCCGATCACGGGTTCCCCGTTGATCCATACTAGGACATGGAAAGGATTTTCGCGATTCTCAACCGTTTTGAGAAACCTGCCCCTAAATTCACTGTCGTTCATTTCTTAAAGCTCGATAGGTTCACCGGCTCGCATGGCATGATGTGCGGGCCTACCGAGCAAATAAGGCAGCATGTTCGGTGGCAAGCCTCTTCCACCGCTGACTCGGCGCAAAGTGATAGTTTCCTCCACCATGGTCTCTCCGGCTGCAATGTCCCGCGCGGCCACAAGGCGTCGCTGGTATTCACGCTTGTTCTTACGCTCCGTCTCGGTGGGTCGGACCAGTGGACTACCCAGCATGCGACTGGCGGTTCGAATCGAGTCAACCCACGCCCTCAGTCCCCCCGGGTCCTCGGAGAACCAGTGATCTGGCCCGGGCAGGTCGTGACTCAAGGTGAAATGCTTCTCGTAAAAGGCTGCTCCCATTGCAACCGCAAGGCTTGACGCTAGCGGTCCGCTGGTATGATCCGAAAAACCGATCGGCACCATGGGAAATGCCGAACGCAAGGTTGTAACCCTAGTGAGATTTACATCGTCGGGCGGCGTGGGGTATTGTGAGGTACAAACAAGAAGAATTACCGGATACCCATCGAATGCTCCAACTGTTTCCAGCGCCTGATGCGCCTCCGACATGTCTGACATGCCTGTTGAGAGAATGATTGGAAGGCCTGTCGTGGCATAGCTTTGCAGCAAAGGCAGATTGGTGAAGTCATCCGACCCCACTTTCACAGCCGAAACGCCTACATTCAGCAATATGTCCAGATCGGAGCGATTTTGGGGAGTGGAGAGAAAAAGAATGTTTTGTTTATCACACTCAGCCTTGAGAACGGACCACGCACTCCGCGGCAGTTCATAACGCCTGAACATTTCAAGCATCGATTCAGTCACAGATTTGCCCTGTGATTGATAAGTAAACATTTGAGCCGGGTCGCCAACAAATTCATCTGCCCTGAAGGTTTGGAATTTCACGGCATCACATCCTGATGACTTTGCCACCGCGATCATGGCCAGCGCACGATCAAGCTCGCCGTTATGGTTGATCCCGACCTCAGCGACGATGAAGGGCGCATGACCCACACCGACGCGATAAGGCCCGATATCTACCCAGGGATTTGCATATAAATTCATATGACTCTCCACTTAGGGCTTTGTCAGTAAAAGATGGAACATATAGAAATGCTGCCAGACCCGCTGGTTGAGCGGTTCAACTTTGGCATGCAATCCCGCAGACTTCGCCATTTCCGTCATTTGCTTCGGGGAAAGCCAGAGTAAATGATCCAAAAGACCAAGCTCCTTGTTCACGCCCTCGCCATGAGGTCTTTGACGAACCACATGCTCATAAGCGCCTCGTCGTAGAGGATCTGGATTGGCCGCCAAAAGCGCTCGCCCGCCAGGCTTTAGCACTCGCGCAACTTCCTGCATTGCCAGCAATGCATTTTCTTCTTTCCCAAGATATTGAGTGACGCTGTACGCAAGCAATTTCTCGGCGCTTGAATCCGGAACCGGAATTCGCGTTATGCTGCCTACGCTGGATGCAACGTTTTCCTGCCCTTGCAGATTTGCACCTGCCCGACTGACCAGGGCGGTGCTTATGTCGATTGCGCAGATGCTGCCCAACCACGGCGCAAGAGAAAGCGCCATGATTCCTGCCCCACACCCCACATCAATCAAGTGCTCGCCCTGTTTCAGGTCGAGCAGCTTGACAACCTCAGCCACCGTATGCAGATAACCCGGAAGATCCATCAACCCCCTGCCCGTGGCCTGAAGGTCGTTCTCAGATCCGGCTTTGCTATCCCAAAATGCTGTCCAGTCCATACCTATTCCCGTTTATTCATTACCATCAAAAAATGCCGCTCACATTCCAACCAGGTGTTCCGTTAAAGAACGCCCAGCACCTAGCCGACTCATTGGGCGATCATTCGAGCAAACACCCGCCCAGCTCCACCCCAATAAAATTTGAATGGCATCTTATGATCGTTCGTCGATCCGCTTCTGGCAACATACTCGAGTGCTGCACTCGCCGCATATTCCGCCCAATCTCCGGTGACTTGCACAACATCCAGCGCGCCTGTGTTGGCAAGATAAGCGATTCCTTCCGCTTGGTTGTCAGCCAACACAATCGCAACAACATTCAACCCCATGCTCAGTGCCTCTACTGCGGTGACGCCACCACCGCAAATCATGACGTGCGCCCGGCCCATCAAAGGCGCAAGCGCCAAGGGTCCTGGGTGCACCTGAAATCGCCGACCTGCGCTCACGGCAAGTTCGGCCATTTCCGCAATTCCAGCGAACTGTGCGTCATTGCACACCACGTCTACCCCGAAATCCACCCCCCTGCAGGCCACCAAAGCCTGAATGACATTCAACGTTCGATTGTCGAGATCCTCGCCGCCGAGACAAACTAGGATTTGGCCATTCTCCGGGCATCGGACCTGATCTTTGAATTCACTTCTCAGCAAAAACCAGTCCGACCCCAGCAATGCCTTCCTACAACGACGGTAACTGCCGGCATATCGCTGCTCAGCCCCCGGATTGTGGTTCAACACCAATGCCACGGATGGGTCCCGAACACCGACGTCATCCATACACAATGTATTTCGCTCGCCACCCACCGCATCCAACCAGTCGACCGTAAAACCATATCCATCCACAACAACCCAGTCTGCGTCCAACAAGCTCGCTGCTTGCAGGGTGACTGCCAAGTCTTCTTCGCTCCCGATCCGGCAATCACGGATCATGACGTCCGCGCCGGTTGCCCGCCATCGGTGGTGCAGTACCGATGGGCGCGTCGCGAGCAAGTGCACCTTTCTGCCAGATTGGCAAATTTCCTCTGCCAATGCCAGGCAGCGCATCAGGTGGCCAGCACCGACGCCTGGGCCATCATCCACACGAAACAAGAAATCATCCATCAAGCCAGTCCGGATGCATCTGGGCCAGGAATTGTGCAAATTCGAATTCCAACGACGTATCGATATCAAGACTGCGCTCAATCGGCATCTCGTATGCCCACAGCGGATAAGCGTAGTAGGTACGTTCGCGTTTGAAACTAGAAACATTGACGATGGTCACGGCTCCGTTGGCACGAACCAGACAAGGCAACCGCTTACCTAATGAACGCGCCCCGGTTTGATCCAGCCATTCCGGATGCAGGGGCTTGAGCTGCCCATCGTCAAGAACAAGGCTTGACAAAGGAGAGTGCACCTCACGTACAACGCTCATCAGGAAATCCACACCGCTTTCACTGTACGCATGGATCGAACTCATCACATCTTCAGTCTTGCGGAAAGGACTGGTCGGCAAAAGAATCACCAACGTGTCGTAAGTTTCACCGAGACGCTCGAACTCTTCTAGTGCGTGAAGGCACACTTCAACCACACCGGCTGGATCACGAGACAGCTCGGGGGGACGCATGAATGGCGGCGGAAAACCTGCCGCACCGGCAATTCGTGCCACGTCATCACTCTCCGTGCTGACGAAAATTCGATCGAACACGCTACATCTATTTGCGGTAGTAATGGTTCGTTCCAGCATTGTTTTGCCAGCCAGCGGCAGTATGTTCTTGCGAGGCAAACGGGTGGAGCCCTCTTTGGCGGGGATAAGCGCCAGCATCTTCCCAAGCGCACGCATCACGCAAATTCCTGAATGGCAATACGGACCTTCTTGGAGACTTCCGCCACCTGAACCTCGCTGAGTGCAGGATATAGGGGAAGCGTGACGGCTTGCCGATAGTAACGCTCAGCCTCGGGGTAATCGCTCGGACTGTAGAGACCCATTTTTTCGTAATGAGGATGCCGGTAGACCGGTATGTAGTGCAAATTCACACCAATACCCCGACCTCTCAGATTTTCAAAAAAATGTCGATGCCGGTTTTCCAGTTTCTCGTTCAGGCGAATCACATACAAGTGATAGACAGAAACAACATCAGGATGTTGCCATGGAAGGGTTACGGGTAAATTCTTCAATGACTCGTCATAGAGCTTGGCGAGTTCGCGACGACGATTGACATACTGGTCAAGGCGCTCCAGCTGACTTAATCCTAGGGCAGCCTGTAAATCGGTCATTCGATAGTTGTAGCCCAATTCGATTTGCTGGTAATACCATGGCCCATCAGATGCCTGCGTCATATGCTGACTGTCGCGAGTGATGCCGTGACCGCGGAAAAGAGCCATCTTGTAAGCCAACTCATCACATTGGGTTAACGCCATGCCGCCTTCGGCGGAGGTGATGATCTTGACGGGATGGAAACTGAAGACGGTAATGTCACTATATCGGCAATTTCCGATGTATTCATTTTCCAGTTTTCCACCAATGGAATGTGAAGCGTCTTCGATCACCTTGAAACTGTATTTTTGTGACAGTGCGCGTATTGCCGTCATTTCACAGGACTGACCACACAGGTGCACAACCACCAGCAATTTGGGCAGGCGCCCTGTTTTTTCCGCTTCAATGAGCTTGACCTCCAATGCCCTGGGACACATGTTGTACGTGCGGGTATCTATATCCACAAAGTCCACCTGCGCACCGCAATAAAGCCCGCAATTAGCCGAAGCAACGAAGGTAATCGGCGTCGTCCAGAGCCAGTCCCCGTGACCCAGACCCAATGCCAAGCATGCAATGTGCAAGGCCGACGTTGCACTGTTGACGGCCACTGCGTGCCGCGCACCGCAGACGCCTGCAACAGCCTCCTCAAAGCGCGGTACGGTAGGTCCCTGTGTCAACCAATCGGATTTCAAAGCCACGCAAACAGCCCGAACGTCTTCGTCTGTAACGTCTTGGCGACCGTATGGAATCATGCCTCGGCCCTCAGATTGAATTCGTGAATACCCGGCACATCCAGAAAGTGCGCATTCGTTCCCGAGTGATATTCAAACCCGGAGCTTACCGGCAGTCCATGCTCGCCCCGACGGTTGACAGCGTATTCAACTGCACGGCTGTAAAAACGAATCGTTGGCTGAAGCACAAAGTGGTCTTCAAACTCCAGCGTCAGATGGGAATCATCAGCAGGACACATTATCTCGTGCAGTTTTTCGCCGGGACGAATACCAACAATACGTTGCGGCAAATGTGGCGCAATGGCAGTAGCCAGATCGACAACGCGGATCGATGGAATCTTTGGCACGAAGATTTCACCGCCATGCATACGTTCGAAATTGTTCAATACAAAGTCTACGCCCTGTTGCAGCGTGATCCAGAAACGTGTCATCCGCTCATCGGTAATAGGCAACTCGGTTGCACCCTCGGTCACCAGCTTGCGGAAGAAGGGCACCACAGAACCTCGAGAGCCCACCACGTTGCCATAGCGCACCACAGAAAACACCGTTTGATGCCCCCCGGCAATGTTGTTGGCAGCCACGAACAACTTGTCCGATGCGAGCTTGGTGGCACCATACAAGTTGATGGGGTTTGCAGCCTTGTCGGTCGACAGGGCGATGACCTTTTCCACCTCGGCCGCAAGCGCCGCGCGAATGACATTCTCAGCTCCATAGATGTTGGTCTTGATGCACTCCATGGGGTTGTATTCCGCGGCCGGCACCTGTTTCAAGGCTGCAGCGTGAATGGCATAGTGAATACCTTTCATTGCCTGCGTAAGTCGCTCGGCATCCCGCACATCTCCAATGAAATATCGCATGCAAGGGTCATTGAACTGCTGCTGCATCTCGAACTGCTTGAGTTCGTCACGGGAGAATATAACGATGCGCTGCGGCTTGTAACGTGCCAATATCGTCTTGACGTATTTCTTTCCGAACGACCCTGTGCCGCCAGTGATAAGAATTGATTTACCGTTGAACATATCTTGAAACCCTAGCAAAAGGAAATGGATAACTACAACTCACCAGACGCTTCTGCCACCGTCAATAATTACGTTCTGTCCTGTCATGTAACTCGATGCATCTGAGCAAAGGAACTGGACAGCCGCCTGGTACTCGTTTGCACGGGCCATCCTGCCGAGAGGAATCAACTGTGACAGACGGGCGACGAATTCCTCGCTCTGGCCGTTGAACACGCCTCCCGGTGAGAGAGCATTGCAGCGCACCCCGGCTTCATGCCAGTAGGTGGCGAGATAACGAGTCAGGCCCAGCAGTGCAGTCTTGATCACTGGATAAGTCACTGGCTTCACTGGCTGCCGATCCTCGTCGAGGTCCGACTTGCGATATAGGCGTTGGTCCGGAGCGAAAACCGCCAGGTCGGAAGCGATGTTGAGGATTGCGCCGCCGCCGTTTGCCGCCATCCAGCCGCCGAAGGCCTGGCTGCACAGGAAGGCGCCTGTCAGGCCGACCCCTAGCTGGAAATTCCACTGGTCGAGAGGGAAGTTCTCGAGACGGGAGGTCTCAACTACGCCGTTGCCATGAACTTTTGGGTCAACGGCGGCGTTGTTGACAAGAACGTGGATTCCGCCAAGAGTCTGCAACACGGTATCAAGACCCGCAGCAACGGAAACCTGACTGGTGACGTCCAGCCTCAGCGCCATCGCTTGAACTCGCGGGAACTCGGCGCGAACCTGCGCCGCTTCGACCTCGCCGCGCTCCACGTCGATGTCTGCGATCACTACGCTAGCACCTATTTCCGCCAGGGCGCGCGCATGCTGTGAGCCGAGCAGTCCTGACCCGCCCGTAATGAGAGCAACACGACCGCTTAGATCGAATGATTTTGGAAGTTGAAGTGTGCTTTGTTTCATGATCGGGTCTGTCCGCCATCAACAACGTAGGTGGCTCCAGTAATGAAAGATGCCAGGGGCGATACAAGATAGGCCACTAGCCGAGCCACATCTTCTGGCCGACCCAGAGACTGTAGCGCTACTTCTCGCCCCAGCATCGCGTTCACACCAGTTTCGTCGGCGGCAAGCTTGCGTTCCCAGGTGGAGCCGGAGAACAGGATATTGCCGGGGGCGACGCTGTTGATGCGCACGCCCCGCTTGCCCAGAGGGCGAGCGGAATTGCGAACAAAGCTTTCCAGCGCCGCCTTCGCGGCCGCATAAGCTACTGGGCAACCCAGTGCCTCGATGCCACAGATCGAAGAGATACAGACCACGTTACCTGCGGAAGCCGCAAGCGCATCTGTCGATGCCCATACCATCTGCGTACTCGCATGAAGGTTGATGTCCAGCACGCGCCGCCACTCCTCGGGCGTCTCCTGGCCGGGCGGCAACGACGTGCCGCTGCCCACGTTGCAAACCAGCACGTCCAACCGCCCATGCTTTGACAGAACTTCGCTTACCAGACGTTGACACTCAGAAGGGATACACACATCGGCTGCATACGAGGCCGCTCCAGGAATGCTCGCTTGTGTCTTGTTCAGGCGAGCTGAATCGCGTCCATTTAAAAGTACGGTGGCACCTTCTGACGCCAGCATAAGTGCAATGCCAAGACCGATGCCACTCGATGAACCGGTAACCAAGGCTACTTTGCCAGAAAGTTCAAGATCCACTTTGGGTCAACCAATTTCTAGTCATATCACGATAAAGAGCGATCGCAGCCGCATGGGCGTTGTCATCCGCTCGCGCCGTCTGCAGGATGAAGTGACCGGTATAACCAACTTTAAGCAGAGCGCCGAAAGCAGCCGGAAAATCTGCATTGCCCGTGCCGAGTGGGACCGTGGTGCCGTGCAATTGGCGGTCTTTCACGTGGACGTTGTAAATGCGGTGGCCGTAGCGGCTAATCTCATCAATGGGCGAGAAGCCCAGTGAAGCGCTGTTGCCGATGTCGTAGTTGATGCCGAAGGCGTCCTGCGGCAGACGCTCAATAAAGGCGGCCAGGCGTTCGGGACCGAAATCTGACTCGAACACGATCTTCATATCGGCGTCAACCAGCCGCTGATGTAGGGGTAGGATTCCATTGCATAAATCAGCTTCTTGCTGGGGCGTCTGCAGAGAACCGTTGTCCACCAATGGCATCAGCACATAACGGATACCGACTTGTTCTGAGGCGTCGAGGATGGCACACAGATCCGCGAGCAGGGCCTCGCGGGCGGTTCCCTCAACCTTGTAGAACGGCTGTTGCATGAAACAGTCGCCGGTCAGCGACAGAATGCTTACCCCGTGGCGGGCCGAGAGTTCCCGGATGCGGGCCTGGCCTGCTGCTGTCATGAGCGGGTTCTCATGCAGGCGCTCTTGGTCCAGCGTCCATTCCATCAAACTGAGGCCGAGCGCCTGCGCCAGAGGAAACTCGGATTCCCAGTCATGCCAAGGGAAAGCTTGGATCTTTCCGCCCACCCGATCGCACAGCCGACCCTGCATGAATCCGATTTCCATCAAAGTCCTTTCGCGGCCCATCCGCCGTCGATGTACAAATCGGAGCCCGTCACGTAGCTGCTGGCTGGCGAGGCAAGGAAGATCGCGGCACCTGCAAGCTCTTCCGGCTCGCCCCAGCGAGCTAGCATGGTGCGTGCGGCGCGGGCTTCCCGGCGTTCGGGATCCGCATGGCTGGCCTGCGTCATCGCAGTGCGAATATAGCCGGGTACCAAGCTGTTAACGCGTATACCTTGCGTGCCGTGGTCGAGCGCAAGCGCACGGGTCAGCGCCGCAAGACCTCCCTTGGAGGCAACATAGCCGGGGTTGCCAGGGAAGCCAAGGGCCGCGCCGATACTGGTGACGTTGATGATGGAGCCATAGCCACCGCGCCGCATGAAAGGTATGGCGGTGAGGCAACAGTCGAATACTGCAGTAAGGTTACATGCGAGTGTCTGATGGAAAGCTGCCATTTGATCTTCTTCCGTCTGGGGAGGTAGCGTGATGCCTGCAGCGTTCACCAGAATATCGATGCGACCAAATTGCGAGAAAACTCTTTCCACCAAATCCTTGAAACTAGCGGCGTTCGTGACGTCACAGATACTGTAGTCAAAGCTGGACGCCTCACTTTTTGCCAATACTGAGCGACCCAGGCCAGTGACTTGCGCACCAGCAGCAGCGAGCCCGTTTGCAATTGCATAACCGATGCCACGCGAGGCACCTGTGACGATCGCCACGCGACTGTCGAGCCGGAACAAGTCTGAAGAGGCGCTCATGTCCGATCCAATCCAAAGCCACGCATCACGGCAGAACAGAGTCCGATGTCTTCGGGATTATCGATCTGGAACATTTTGTGGCGCCCCATCACAAACAAACCGATGCGGCCGCCGAGGCGATTATTCCCGCTACGAAGTTGTTCAGGTCGGAAGATATAGAAGGAGCCGTTTTCCAAAAACCGCTTTTCAATCTGTTGACGACGCTTGCGATTGCGGTAGTCGTAGTTCACCGACTCCGCCCCACCATCAGGGCCGATGCGCCAGGTGAAGAAGTCTTCCACCTCCGCCACCGACAGCAGCGAGTCGAAACCTTGCTCCTGCAGGGTCTGCAGCCCGCCGTCGAGGTCGGACGACTCGCGGATGGGCGACGTCGCCTGCATGGCCACGACCAGATCGACGGCGACGCCCTGCGTCTCGATTGTGTCCAGCGCATGCAGCCAGGCCGATTCAGAGGTCGCCTGATCACCAGAAATCTTTTCAGGGCGGCAGATGGGTCGGGCACCGAAGGACTCGGCCACCGCCAAGATCTCGTCGTCATCGGAGGTCACCCACACGGAATCAATGTGACTCGCATTGCTGGCCTGCAGGATCGACCAAGCGATTAGCGGCTTGCCACAAACGTCCACCAGGTTTTTGCGCGGGATACCCTTGGAGCCGCCACGGGCCGGAATGATGGCGACTGTCGAGCTCACTGCACCCACTCCCGCCTAAGGCAGACTGTGCGTAATTCGAGGTGTGTGGCAACTTTGATGGCCTTCAGTGCGTTGGGGCTGTTGCCGCTTGTGGTGATAGGGATGAACACGTCTCCTGGGCGCGCAACCGCTTCCAGTTCACGAGAGCAGACCTGATCGTAGCCGTAGCCGTAGCCGTAGTCGTTGCCGATGGCACTGATGGCGGAACTGGTGGTTGCCAGCACCAGGGAAGCCAGCGGGGCGCGGTCTAAGTTGAAACGAGACACGAATTCGGCCGACAGGTGCTGCGCCACCAAACTGCGGTCCAGCATGAGTTTCTGCTTCGCAGCGATTGAATCCTCGATCTCTCGCACAATGAGGGCAGCCAAGTCCGCGCTCACAGCTTACCCTCCAGGCGGTTCAGCGCGACCCAGAAGCCTTCGCCGCCGTTCTTGTGGCCCTGCCAGATTTCGGGGATGAAGGATGCTCGTGGGCTGCCGATCTTGAGGATGGCACCGAGGCGATTAAAGTCAATGTCGCCCTCGCCGATCTGTAAGCCTTCGCCGTTCAGACCCTTGGCATCGCCAAGGTGCAGGTGCGCGGTGACTGGCGCAACCTGCGCGGCGAATTCGTAGAAGTCGACACCTAGGTGATTGCAGGTCAATCGGCTGTGTGACACGTCGAAACACATGCGCAAACTCAGGCGCTGGCACCAGTCCACAATCTCGTCGGCCTTGACAAAGATGTTCTGGTAGCGTTGACCACCGAAATGCCAAGGGAATGGGGCCATGGTTTGCGGGATCAGCTCCACGCCCTCGAAATCTAATTCCTTCAGGCTGCCGGCAAAGCGTTCATAGTAGCCTTGGACGGCGCTTGCCGGTAAGGCCTCGTCCATGGTGAAGCCGCCAACGTTGGCGACAATCATGGGTCTCGGCTCCTTTGGAAAGTACTTACGCAGCGCACGTGTGATGTCTATGACACGCTGGGTCTCGCGAACCGAGTACTTGCGGTATGCCTCGTCTGGCGTTGCGAGATCCATCAAACGGCTACCCGAGAACAGCTCCGGCGCGTGCACCACGAAACCGGCCAGATAGGTGCTTTGCAGGTAATCTGCGGGATCCAAGTCCATGTCGGAGTATGACAGGTGGAACTCCCACAGGTCAGGGGAGATGCGCGCCGCGTACTCCTCGAAATCGTGGTAGCGCACCGGAACGCCCCAGGGGCGGCCGAAGCGATAGCTGCTCGGCTCCACTCGCGTGTCCGCGAGATCTGACGGGAAAAAGAAGTCCTCATCCCGCATGTCGCGCGCAAGCGTGCGGCCCAGCAGCTGGGGAAGTTTCTGTGGTGACAGACCCTGACCGGGACTGCGGATTTTGATGTCTTCCGCCTTCAACATTGTGCCTGCCTTCAGCGCGCGCGTGGACACCAGGCTCTTGCCCAGGTTTTCGCGGTTGATCATCTCGCCCTGGGACAACTTGCGCGCCTCGCCGCTGCCAAGCGCCAATTCGATCTCGCGGATGCCGTCAACCATGGTGCGGAACTCAGTCTCGGTCAAGCTGGCGGCATGGTCCGGGCCCTCCATTTGGCGATCCAGCGTGAAGTGCCGCTCGATGACGCAGGCGCCTAGTGCTACAGCGGCCAGCGACACGTTGGTGCCACGCTCGTGGCCAGAGTAGCCCACCAGTGGATGGATCTTGCGCAGTTCCGTGATCCACTTTAGATTGATGTCGTGCAACGGCGCCGGGTAGGTGCTATTGCAGTGCAGAAGCGCGTGCTGGACTGAGTTCGCATTCAAAAACTGCGCAGTCGCACGTACCTCCTCAGTCAAACTCATACCGGTTGACAGGATCAGCGGCTTGCCGGTGCGCGCGAGCACCTCGAGCAGAGGTTGGTTGGTGAGGTCGGCGGAGGCCACCTTATACGCGCACACGCCGAAGTCCTCCAGCACCGCCACGCTGCGCGCGTCCCACGGCGTGCACATGTACTCGATGCCCTTCTGGCCACAGTAGTCAAACAGCTTTCTGTGCTGGTCGACGCCTAGCTCGAAGCGTTTCAGCAGGTCGACGATGTACTCGGTGCCCAGGTCTTCGCCGTCTTTTTTCAGGCTACGTTTGCGATAAACCTCGTCGAGGTGGCGCATCTGGAACTTGGCGCAGTCGGCGCCAGTGGCGATCACGCGATCCACCATGTCGATGGCGCGATCAAAACTACCATTGTGGTTGTTGCCGATTTCAGCGATGACGTAGGTGTCGCCGCTTCCAATCTCGCGGTTATTGATTTTCAGGTTCACTTGCAATCCAGTTCGATGTGATTCCGTCTTTCGCGCACCGTCCAGGAGCGCAGCCCCTCCTGCTCGAAGCGGAACGGCTGGACCTTAAGGCCGGCGGCTTCTAGGTGAGCCATCAGGCCAAGCTTGTAAAACGGGGAAACGTAGAAAAGGAAGAAGCCACCGCCGCCGGCGCCCAGAAGCTTGCCGCCTAGCGCGCCGTTCTGGATTGCCCCCTCGTAAATACCGTCCAGACGGGAGTTGGATATCTTGCTGCTCAGCCCCCGTTTGGACTGCCATGCTTCGTCCAGCGCATGGCCGAATTCCAGCAGGCGTCCGCGTAGCAAGAGGTTGCGCATCCGGTAAGACAGTTCGACATTGCTGCCCACCAGCCCGCGCACCTCGTCCTTCCGCATCTCACGCCGCTGGTCCTCGTGGATGTCGCCGGATTCGTGCGTCGTGCCGGTGTCGCATAGCAACAAACTCTCTTCAAGCTCCAGCAACGTATCGGGATGGATGCGGAGCGGATGAACGATGTTCTGGTCCATCCGGAACTCCATGAAGTTGAAGCCCCCAAACACCGTAGCGTACTGGTCCTGCCAACCACCGGCAACGCCAAGGTGCAGGCGTTCGGCCTGATAGGCGAGCTCGGCTAGTTCGTGAAGGTCCCATTTATCGCGGCGAAACTGGTTAAAACAGCCTAGCACAGCGGATGACACTACCGCAGAGCCCCCTAGTCCAGACTTCATTGGGAAGTCGGAGTGCAAGTAGAGTTCAAACCCAAAGTCGGGGGAGATCGCTTTGAGGATAGCTTGAATGAGACCGAAACTCCCCTTTTGTTGCAATGCGGTCGATAAATCCTCTGCCTCTAGCGTTTGACGAAGATCGCGCGAAGACACAAAAATTTTGTTGTCCTTACGCACTCTGAGTGTCGCGTGACTATACAAGGAGACCGTGGTGTTTATGACCGCGCCGCTGATTTCTGAGAAGTAGTGCGTCAGGTCTGAACCCCCTCCACCAAAACTGATACGCACAGGCGACCGCGACCGAGCATAGACCGCTTCCTCAATTTGAACTGGAAGATGGTCGCGACTCACGACACCAACGAGACGCCGGCACTTATCAAGAATCGGAATCAAACGGATCCGATGATCAAGCTTCTTCATTAGCGACTCGCGCGAGGTCTCCGGCGTTTCCCAGACGAAAGCACGATTAGCGTATGGTCCGATAGTTTCATCGAGAGTTCCGCCATCAAGTAGCCGGCGTCTGATATCGCCATCAGTTGCCAGCCCGTTAACAGCCCCCGCCATGTCTACCGTAAGGACAATTCCATGATGATTTCCTTCGATTTGGGAAAGTGCGTCGCGCATGGATGCACTCTCGATGATCAGGAACTTACTTAATTGCATAGACTGCCCTCACGTCCACCTGCCTGCCAGCGGCAGAATCTCAAATAATCTGCAGGAACTCCAATGTCGATGAAATCGGATTCCAACTGAACAGCCCTGAGTCGCCTGGACGCGAGCAGTTTTGGGAAAACGTCATTTTCCAGAGACAGGCGCTGCCCATCCCACCCTCTGAAATGCTCTGCCCGAAGCACAGCCATACCAGCGTTTATCCAGCCTGCCCCCTTGCGTTCGCCCTTTTCGCGGAAATCGCACACGAAACCGGCATCGTCGATGTACACCAACCCGTAACGAGAGACGTCCCCCTGCCGTACAACGACCACCGTATCCGATCCAGCGCTTCCAAGCTCGCGCACACCAGATCCAAGCCAGGTGTCGGCGTTGGTCACGATGAACTCGCCGTCGAGGTCAAGTTGCCTTACCGCATTAGCCACAGCGCCACCCGTATCAAGCGGTTGCGGCTCGATGATCAATTTCACTTCACAATTCTCCAGCAGGCTGCGCCGCCGCTCCTCGATAAAGCGGTCAATGCGGTCCGCTTGGTGGTGCAGGAGAAACACGAAGGACTGTACCCCCTGTGCGATCCAGTGCTCGACCTGATAGTGCAGGAACGGCATTGAACCAACGGGTGCCAGCGGCTTCGGAACGTCGCTGACGACGTTTCGAAGGCGAGTACCAAAACCTCCAGCAAGAACCAGCATCCTCATCGTATGGTCAGCGCCGAATCGGCACCATCCAAACAGGGAATCACGTCCGTGATGGTTCGCACCGACTGGAAATCGAGTCCCGCGAGTTCAGTAAAGATATCAGCCGAGAACAGACTATTCGTTCGCACGCCAGCTACAACCCCAGCCAGAATATCACCTGGCTTGTCACCAACGAGAACCGAATCCTCCAGCGACAGTCCGAGTTCACGCTTTGCCCTAAGGAGCATCCCGGGACCTAGCTTCCGCATGTCTTCGTCCTTCCGATACTCGCCGATTCTCGCTGTCGGGTGGTATAGTGAAAATAAACCCTGTCAATAGGTGCGGCGTGCCTTTCGGATTGCGCACACATCCAAACGGTTAGTTTGTGGAATTGCTTCTCCGAGTAGCAGCCGCACCCGATTCCGGCCTGATTGGTGACCACCACCAAACGGTAGCCCGCTGTACACGCAACCCAAACCAGATCGAAGACACCATCGATAAACTCGAAGTTTTCAGTCGAATCTACGTAGCCATGATTGACGTTGATCACGCCGTCGCGGTCGGGATTACCCATATCTACGGGTTCGAGAAAATCTTCGATCGGCAATTCCTTGCGGTTCACCATCGCCACCTTCTCGGGAACGGCGTCGGGGCAAACTACTTCGTTGTCCTGCGCCAGTAGCACGCCATTCGACAGGACAACGTAGCCGGTGCCGGCAATGGCGATTTTCACTGTGGGCCGCCCTTCGAGGAATTCATCTCAGCTTTCAAAACATCAATTTCGGCTTGGAGCGCTTCATACTCCGCCAGTTTGCGCTTCAGAAACTCCGCAGTGAGCTTGGACTTCGCTGCCACTCCTGCGGGGGTCAGCAAATAGGCGTAACGCAGCTTGTTCTCGCTCTGGCTGAAATTCTGCATCTTCAACAAACCCTTTTCAACCAAGGCTTGGAAGCAGAAATTGATCGTGCCTAGGCCCACACCCAGATCCTTGGCAAGTGCACGCTGACTGACGTGGGGCGTCTGATGCAAACGACGCAGGACTTCGAACTGGATTTCCTCTTGGAAACCAGCCAATTTCTGAATTGGGGATACGAGGCTCAAGGTTATTTAGGCATGCTACCGCCGTGCCGTTTCACGATCAGCAAGCGCGATTAGCGGGGTCTGGCAGGGGGCCTGGGGTAATAAAGTGCGGCAAGGGATGTTGCCGATAGTTCGCCCGTCGAACGTGATTGTCTCACACCGTCTTGACTTTGAAAAAAGTTATTGCCGAACAGGAAAGAACGAGGAAGGTTTGTCAGGTAGCCTTGCGCAAACTCGCCGGTGAGACACGCACGGCCACTGACTTGCTCAGAATCTCGATCAGTACGATGACCCGACGCTCGCCATCGGCCATTTGGTAGGCACCCTCAATGCCCACAAACGGTGCTTCCGTCAGGCGTACGCTCTCACCGTGCTTGAACAGCCGCCCCGGCTCAGTCTGCGCCGCCGCCTCTTGCGTTCGCAGCAGTTCTATGAGGCCATCATCTACCCGAGCCGGCTCGATACCAAAGCTGACCAGGCGGCTAACGCCCTTGGTTGAACGGATCGGCGTCCAACTCATGGCCGAGTTTCCCTGGCCCAAACGGATGAAGAGGTAACGCGGAAAAAGGGGCTTATCTGTAACCTTCAGCAAGCCTTGTCGGAGACTTTCTGTTGGAAGGGTCGGGAGATAACACGGATAACCTTGGCGCTGGAGGTTGTCCAGGGCACGCTTTTCCTGCATCGGCTTGGTATGAACGAGATACCAGTACATAACTACCCCAGAAAATTGTTTTTATTGGCATCACTTTACCCCCCGGTATTGCGGCGCGGCAATAGCATTTGCATCAAAAAGATTTCCCTCAATCCTGATCCAGGAGTCGCTCAAAATACCCAATAGTCCGCTCCAATCCCGACACCAGCTGAACCGTCGGCTCCCACCCCAACCTCTCCCTCGCCCGCCCGATATCCGGCTTCCTCTGCATCGGATCATCCGAGGGCAGCGGCTTGAACACCAGTTTGGATGACGCACCCGTCAGCTTGATGACCATCTCCGCCAGTTGCCGAATAGTGAACTCATGCGGGTTACCCAGATTGATCGGCCCCGGGCAACCCTGGTTCGCACCGTCAACGTCCCAAGGCACATCCATGAAACGGATAAACCCCTCAATCAAATCATCAACATAGCAAAAACTCCGCGTCTGCGAACCATCGCCATATAGGGTGATGTCCTCACCCTTGAGTGCCTGCACAATGAAGTTACTCACCACACGCCCGTCATTGGGGTGCATGCGCGGGCCGTAGGTGTTGAAGATGCGGGCCACGCGAATATCGACTTTGTGCTGGCGGTAGTAATCGAAAAACAGGGTTTCCGCGCAGCGCTTGCCTTCGTCGTAGCAACTGCGGATGCCGATGGGGTTGACGTTGCCCCAGTAGTCTTCGGTCTGTGGATGCACCGCCGGGTCGCCATAGACCTCGGATGTGCTGGCCTGGAATATCCGGGCCCGCACGCGTTTAGCCAAGCCCAGCATATTGATAGCGCCGTGCACGCTGGTTTTGGTAGTCTGCACCGGGTCGTGCTGGTAGTGGATGGGCGAGGCCGGACAGGCCAGGTTGTAAATCTGGTCTACCTCCAGGTACAGGGGAAAGGTCACATCGTGGCGGATGAACTCAAAGCGCTTGTGGTCCAGCAGGTGTTCGATGTTCTGCTTGGTGCCGGTGAACAAGTTGTCTACACAAATGACCTCATCACCGCGCGCCAACAACCGGTCAATCAAATGCGAGCCCAAAAAGCCCGCACCGCCGGTCACCAAAATACGTTTGCTGGGACTGTAGTTGCGCATGGCGTGAGCTTAAAGGCAATTACAAGTGCGACTGCACAAAGTCGGCATAGGCCGCACGCAATCCCGCCTGCAAGTCCACCTTCGCCTGCCAGCCCAAGGCATTGAGTCGCCGGCTGTCCATCCATTTGCGCGGCGCGCCATCGGGCTTGCTGGTATCAAAGGTGATGGTGCCGGTATAGCCAACGGCCTCGCCCACAGCGCGGGCAAGTTCGGCAATCGTTACATCGCCGCCAAAACCCACGTTCAGGTGGCTTTGCATGGGCGCTGTCTGCGCCTGGTAATCAGCTTGCGGCAGGTTCATCACGAACACACTGACCGCAGCCATATCGTCCACGTACAGAAACTCGCGCCGTGGCGTTCCGCTGCCCCAGATCGCCACTTCGGGGGCATTCTTGGTTTTGGCTTCGTGGAAGCGGCGGATCAGCGCGGGAATCACGTGGCTGTTCTCGGGGTGGTAGTTGTCGCCAGGTCCGTACAGGTTGGTCGGCATGACGCTGCGGTAATCGCGCCCGTGCTGCCGGTTGTAGCTCTCGCACATCTTGATACCGGCAATCTTGGCGATGGCATAGGGCTCGTTGGTGGGCTCCAGCGTGCCGGTGAGCAAAGCGTCCTCGGCCATGGGCTGGGCGGCCATCCGGGGGTAAATGCAGCTAGACCCCAGGAACAGAAGCTTCTGTACGCCCACCTCGTGGGCAGCGTTGATGACGTTGGCCTGCACCATCAGGTTGTCGTAGATGAAGTCCGCAGGGTAGGTGTTATTGGCATGGATGCCACCGACCCTGGCCGCCGCCAGGTACACCTGCGCGGGGCGCTGCTGTTGAATAAATGCCTGCACATCGGCCTGCTTACGCAAATCCAATTCAGCATGGGTGCGGGTGACGATGTCTTGCGCCGGCACGCCCTTGGCCAGCAGGGTGCGCACAATGGCGCTGCCCACCATGCCCCGGTGGCCGGCCACATAAATCGTCTGGCGCGGCTGCGTCATGGGCTTATTCCACGCTCACGTTGACTTCGTAACCGTGCTTTTTCAGCAGCGCGTGCTGCTTGGCTGCCGCCAGATCATGGGCCACCATTTCGCTGCACATTTGCTGGGCGGTAATCTCCGGCACCCAACCGAGTTCGCGCTTGGCTTTGCTGGGGTCGCCCAATAGGGTTTCGACCTCGGTCGGCCGGAAATAGCGCGGGTCAATCCGCACCACGGCCTGTTTGCCGCTGTAGCCCACCGTATCGACGCCGCTGCCTTCCCAGCGCAGCGGCATGTCCAGCTCGCGCGCCGTCCATTCGATGAACTCACGCACCGTGTGCTGCACGCCAGTGGCGATGACAAAGTCCTGCGGCGTGTCCTGCTGCAGCATCATCCACTGCATGCGCACATAGTCTTTGGCGTGGCCCCAGTCACGCAGGGCGTCGATGTTGCCCATGTACAGGCAGTCCTCCAGGCCCTCGCGAATATTCGCCAGGCCCCGGGTGATCTTGCGGGTAACAAAGGTCTCACCCCGGCGCGGGCTCTCGTGGTTGAACAAGATGCCGTTGCAGGCGTAGATGCCATAGGCCTCGCGGTAGTTCACCGTGATCCAGTAGGCATACATCTTGGCCACCGCGTAGGGGCTGCGCGGGTAAAAAGGGGTGGTCTCTTTTTGCGGGATTTCCTGTACCAGGCCGTACAACTCGGAGGTGGAGGCCTGGTAGAAGCGGGTTTTCTTTTCCAGTCCGAGGATGCGGATGGCTTCCAGCAGGCGCAGCGTGCCCATGGCATCGACATCGGCGGTGTACTCAGGGCTCTCAAAACTGACGGCCACATGGGACTGCGCGCCCAGGTTGTAAATCTCGTCGGGCTGCGTCTCCTGCACGATGCGCACCAGGTTGCTGGTGTCGGTCAGGTCGCCGTAATGCAGCTTGAAGTTGGCGTTCTCAATATGCGGGTCCTGGTAGATATGGTCGACCCGCTGGGTATTGAATGCGCTGGCGCGGCGCTTGATGCCGTGCACCACATAGCCTTTTTGCAGCAACAGCTCGGCCAGATACGACCCGTCCTGACCGGTGATACCGGTAATCAATGCGACTTTGGCAGGGGTACTGGGGCTTGTGTTTGGCATAAGGCGTCCAACGGGGCGATGGGCTACAGACTAATGGGCCTAGATTCTAGGCGGGTGCGACCGTGCACTATCCTCAGTAGCCTGCGTATTGCTGAGCGCCTTCCAAGGATGAATCTTCCCCGATGAAAAAAGAAACCCTGGGCTTGTTGCTGGGTCTGGTGGGCGTCACCGTCTTCGCCATCACCCTGCCCATGACCCGTCTGGCCACCGGCACAGCGGACGCGCCCCTGCTCTCGCCCTGGTTTGTTACCTTTGCCCGGGCTGTACTGGCAGGTAGTTTGTCGATCATCTTCTTGCTAGTCACCCGCTCGCCCTGGCCGGAAGTGGCACAGCGCAAGCCCTTAGCCCTGGCCGTTCTGGGGAACGTCCTGGGGTTTCCGATCTTTTTAGGCTTCGCGCTGCGCTTGGTGCCTTCCAGCCACGCGGCAGTTTTTACTGCTTTGCTACCCCTGGCAACGGCAGCGGCGGCGGCCTTGGTGCTCGGGCAACGGGCGCGTCTGGGTTTTTGGCTGTGTGCGGCCCTGGGCGCGGGACTGGTGATGGTTTTTTCCACGCTGCGAGCCGCATCGCAAGGCCACAGCCTGGGACTAGAGTGGGCGGACGCGTTGTTGCTGGGTGCGGTGCTTGCCGCGGCCGTAGGCTATGTCTACGGCGCGAAAGTCACTCCCAGCCTGGGCGCAGAGCGGGTCATTTGCTGGGTCTGTGTGATGGCCTTGCCGGTGACGATCCCCGGCGCGCTGCTGACCTGGCCGGGCCAGGCCATCCCAACCTCGGCATGGCTAGGGCTCGGCTATGTCGGCATATTTTCTATGTGGGCGGGGTTTTTTGCCTGGTTTCGCGGTCTGGCCATCGGCGGGGCACTGCGAGTCAGCCAGGTGCAACTGCTGCAACCCTTTATTTCCATCGTGGCGGGTTTTTTGATTTTGGGAGAAGGTTTTGAGGCCCTGACCCTGGGCTTTGCCCTGGCCGTAGTGGTGACGGTTTTCTTGGGCCGGCGCTTTACGCTGCCACCTACCGTACCCGCACCGACGCACGCCGAAACAGCCGCGCCACACATGCCGGAGCCACCAACACCCCCCGCAGCCGCCCCCAACCCGTCATGAACCACGACGTCCTGATCGCCGCCAGCCTGTTCTCGTTTGTGAGCTCGATCACGCCGGGGCCGAACAACATGATGATGCTGGCCTCCGGGGTGAATTTCGGCTTTCGCCGCAGCGTGCCGCACTGGCTGGGCATTTGCGGCGGCTTCACCTTCATGCTCAGCGCCGTGGGCCTGGGTTTGCACACGCTGCTGGCCGATCACCCGGCGCTCTACGACGTACTGCGCTATGCCGGTTCGGCCTATTTGGTCTGGATGGCCTGGCGGCTGGCCACGGCCAGCGCCGCGCCCACTGCGCCGGACGATGAAACGCCGGGCACCGACGTCCGCCCCCTGGGTGTGCTGGCCGCTGCCGCCTTCCAGTGGGTGAACCCCAAAGCCTGGGTGATGGCCGTCACCGCGATGAGCACTTACCTGCCCGCACGGGCGCAAGCAATAGACGTGCTAGCGCTGGCATTGCTGTTCGGGCTGATCAACCTGCCCTGTGTAGCCTGCTGGGCTGGTGGCGGAGCCGCGCTGCGGCGTTTTCTGCAAGACCCGCTGCGCCTGCGCATTTTCAATATCAGTATGGCGCTGGCGCTGCTGGCCTCGCTGTATCCGATGCTGGTGACCTAAACGCGCATAACTCATCCAGCGTCAAGGCGCGGATAGGCGGGGGCAAACAGCCTACAAACGAATCGAAGCCATGCTGCGCTTTGACACGCAAAGCCAGCACGCCACCCGCCAGCTTGTCCACCTCCAGTTGCTGCCCTGAGGCAATACCTAGATGTTGCAGCAAACCCCGGCCCAAAGTAATCTGGCCCTTGGCAGTCACAGTCAATGCAGTCATACGGCGTGGTCCAAGAAAAATGTAAGGCGAAATTACCTTACCGCACCTGTTATTGCGCGTCCACCTAAGTGGTCGGCACAATTTATCGCATTTTGCTATATTCAGCCCATGCCGATGAAGCTGATCTCCAACAAGGTGCTGCGCGAATTCGCACTGCTGCGCCCGGACGCCGGGCAGCCCTTGCAGGATTTCCGGTACCTTATCGAAAAGGGCACCTTCAGCAACTTTGCGCAACTCAAAGCCACATTTGCCAGTGTCGACAAAGTGGGCGATCGGTTTGTTTTCAACATTGGCGGCAATAAATACCGCCTGGTAGCTGCCATCGCGTTCCAGGCCGGATTGGTGTGGGTGAAGGCGGTGTTGCCGCACAAGGACTACGACAAAGGAGATTGGAAATGAACCTGACCGATGTCACCGCGCACTGGCTCGCACTGCACGAGGCGCTGGGCTTGGGTGCGCCCATTCAAAGTGAGGCGCACTACGAAGAAATGCTGGATGCAGTCAACCGATTGATGAGCGATACGACCAGCTCTGACGCGGGTGCCATGGCCGGTTTACTGGCCTTACTGGCAGACCGCATCCGCACCTACGAGGAGCAGGCACACCCCTGGCCAGAGGGCAGCACGCCCGCCAGCCGCTTGGCATTTTTAATGGAACAGCATGGGCTGCGCCAGTCCGACCTGCCGGAACTGGGGCCGCAAAGCGTGGTGTCTGAGCTGCTGCGCGGCAAGCGCACACTCAATATGCGCCAAACCGTGGCGCTGGCTAAGCGCTTTGCGCTGCCGATGGAGGTTTTCATCTGATGCCGAGCGGTCAAAACCGCATTCGGTGCACCCTACATACTCCGCCGGTACTGCCCGCCCACCTCAAACAGCGCGCTCGTAATCTGACCGAGTGAACAGACGCGCACGGCGTCCATTAGCACCTCGAAAACGTTGTCATTGGCGATTACGGCCTGCTGCAGGCGGGCAAGCATGCGCGGGGCCTCGTTGGCATGGGCAGCGTGGAAGGCGTGCAGCCGGTTCAACTGGCTTTGCTTTTCTTCGTCGGTGCTGCGGGCAAGCTCCAGTTTTTGCGGCACGGCATCGCCATGCGGGTTGCGGAAGGTGTTGACGCCGATGATGGGCAACTCGCCGGTGTGCTTGCGCATCTCGTAGGTCATCGATTCATCTTGGATCTTGCCGCGCTGGTATCCGGTTTCCATGGCACCAAGCACGCCGCCGCGCTCGGCAATTTTTTCAAACTCGGCCAGCACCGCTTCCTCCACCAGTTCGGTCAATTCTTCAATAATGAAGCTGCCTTGCGAGGGGTTTTCATTTTTCGCCAGCCCCCACTCGCGGTTGATGATGAGCTGAATCGCCATAGCCCGGCGCACGCTCTCTTCGGTAGGCGTGGTGATGGCCTCGTCAAAGGCGTTGGTGTGCAGGCTGTTGCAGTTGTCGTAGATGGCGATCAGCGCTTGCAGCGTGGTGCGGATGTCGTTGAACTGCACCTCT
Source organism: Comamonas sp. lk (assembly GCA_945860595.1). GTDB lineage: Bacteria > Pseudomonadota > Gammaproteobacteria > Burkholderiales > Burkholderiaceae_C > Allorhodoferax. The sequence continues at coordinate 24,158 of CAMAQV010000017.1, read as the reverse complement.
TGCGCATGCAGGCTGCGCCCGCTGGTTTGGATGTGGTATTTCAACTTTTGGCTGCGTTCATTGGCCCCGTATTTTTCTTTCATGGCCACGGCCCAGATGCGGCGCGCGACCCGGCCCATCACCGTGTATTCCGGGTCCATGCCGTTGCTGAAGAAAAAGCTCAAATTCGGCGCGAAGTCATCGATGTGCATGCCGCGCGCCAAATAGGCTTCGACAAAGGTGAAGCCGTTGGACAGCGTGAAAGCGAGCTGGCTTATCGGGTTGGCACCGGCCTCGGCGATGTGGTAGCCGCTGATGGACACGCTGTAGAAATTGCGCACCTGGTGGTCCACAAAATACTGCGCCACGTCGCCCATGACTTTGAGCGAGAACTCAGTCGAAAAAATGCAGGTGTTCTGGCCCTGGTCCTCTTTGAGGATGTCGGCTTGCACCGTGCCGCGCACGTTTTGCAGCACCCAGGCGCGCGCAGCCTCGGTCTCTTGCGCAGTGGGTTCACGGCCCAATTCGCTGCGCAATGCATCCATTTTTTGGTCCATCGCCGTGTTCATGAACATGGCCAGAATCGTGGGCGCGGGGCCGTTGATGGTCATGCTCACGCTGGTCGTGGGGCTGCACAAATCAAAACCGCCATACAAGACCTTCATGTCTTCCAGCGTGGCGATGCTCACGCCCGAGTTACCCACCTTGCCATAGATGTCGGGGCGCGGATCGGGGTCGTTGCCATAAAGCGTGACCGAATCAAAGGCGGTGGACAGGCGCTTGGCCGGCATACCTTCGCTGAGCAGCTTAAAGCGCGTGTTGGTGCGAAAGGCATCGCCCTCACCAGCGAACATGCGCGTGGGGTCTTCGTTCTCGCGCTTGAAAGCAAAGGTGCCAGCCGTATACGGATAGCTGCCAGGCAGGTTGTCCAGCATCAGCCATTGCAGGATGTCTCCCTGGTCGTGGTAGGTGGGCAAGCTGACTTTGCGGATCTGCGTGCCACTCAGCGAGGTGGTGGTCAGCGCCGTGCGGATTTCTTTGTCGCGCACCGTGACCACATAGTCGGTGCCGCTGTAGGCCTGGCGCAAGGCCGGCCAACTTGCCAGAAGCTGGCGCGCAGCGCCGTCTTGCTGCAATTCGCGCTGGGCGGCCAGGTCGCGGGCCGCCTCGGCCGCACGGGCTTTCCCGGGCTTGTCTACCTCCAACATGGTGGCAGCGGCGCGCAACTGCTGGATTTCGCGGGCCAGCTGCGCCTGGGCACGGGCGCGTGCTTTGTAGCCGCGTACGGTGTCGCTGATTTCGGCCAGATACCGGGTGCGCGCTGGCGGCACCACCGGCGTTTGGTTGCTGCTGTGGCGCACCGCCGCCACGGGCAAGCGCCCGGTTTGCAAGGGCACGCCGAATTCAGCCAAACGCTCTTTGAGGGCCTGGTACAGCGCGGTGACGCCGTCGTCATTGAAGCGCGCAGCCATGGTGCCGAACACCGGCATCTGTTCGGTCGGCACGCTCCAGGCTTCGCGGTTGCGCTGCACCTGCTTGGCCACATCGCGCAGCGCGTCTGCCGCGCCCTTGCGGTCGAATTTATTGATGGCGACAAAGGCCGCAAAGTCCAACATATCGATTTTTTCCAGCTGGCTGGCCGCGCCGAACTCGGGTGTCATCACATACATGGGAATGTCTACATGCGGCACGATGGCCGCGTCGCCCTGGCCTATGCCCGAGGTCTCGACGATCACCACATCAAAGCCCGCCACCTTGCACGCGGCAATCACATCGGGCAGCGCCGCGCTGATCTCGGAGCCGAACTCCCGTGTGGCCAGGCTGCGCATATAGACCCGCTGCGCGCCCGCACCGCTGGCCCAGGGGCTGATGGCGTTCATGCGGATGCGATCGCCCAGCAAAGCGCCGCCGCTCTTGCGCCGCGAGGGGTCTATGGAAATCAGCGCAATCCGCAAGGCGTCGCCCTGGTCCAGCCGGATGCGGCGGATCAGCTCGTCGGTCAGCGACGATTTGCCTGCGCCACCGGTTCCGGTCACGCCCAGCACCGGCACTTTCACAGCCGCAGCGCCTTCGCGCAAGGCTTTCAAGAGCGTCGCATCGACCGCACCGCCTTCGCCCGCACCCTGGCGGTTTTCCAGCGCGGTAATCAGCTGCGCCAGCGCGCGCCAGGCGGCTTCGCTGTGGCCGCGGATTGCGTCCAGACTACGCGGCGCATGGCCGCTGATGTCGCGGTCACAACGCATCACCATCTCACCAATCATCCCGGCCAGGCCCATGCGCTGCCCGTCTTCCGGGCTGAAGATGCGGCTCACGCCGTAGGCCTGCAATTCGGCAATTTCGCCCGGCACGATCACGCCGCCGCCGCCGCCAAACACCTGAATCTGATCACCGCCGCGCGCGCGCAGCAAATCCATCATGTACTTGAAATACTCCACATGCCCGCCCTGGTAGGAGCTGAGCGCAATACCCTGCGCATCCTCCTGCAAGGCGGCGCTCACCACCTCATCGACCGAGCGGTTATGGCCCAGGTGGATCACCTCCGCGCCCATGCTTTGCAAAATGCGGCGCATGATGTTGATGGCCGCGTCGTGCCCGTCAAACAGGCTGGCTGCGGTGACAAAACGCACCTTGTTGCTGGGGCGGTATTCGGCAAGGGCTTTGAATTCGGCGGACAAATCGGTCATGGTCGGTCTTCTGGTGCGGTATCGAGGGCGGGCGGAGCAGGGCGCGGGCGCATCCGGGTTGGAAGCGTGTGGCTTGGCGCTGGTTGACGTTGACGTAAACGTCAACCGAGGACGCACTGTAGCGCATCCCGCAAGCGGGATGCCCCGAGCCGCGCCAAGCCCCGCCTCTCACAGCCGCTGGTGATAATGCAGCAAACCATCCGCACCGCATGACTTTTCTCGCCCTGGACATCGGCAACACCCGTTTGAAATGGGCGCAGTACGCGGCCGCCACACCGGGGGCGACGCTGTTGGCGCAGGGCGCGGAGTTTTTACAAAACATCGACAAACTGGCCGACGGTGCCTGGCGTGCACTGCCCGCACCGACACACGTGCTGGGCTGCGTGGTCGCCGGTGACGCAGTCCGCCGCCGGGTGCGGGACCAGATGGAGATGTGGGACGCCACGGCGCAGTGGGTCGTACCCAATGAGGCCGAGGCCGGCATCCGCAACGGCTATGACCACCCCAGCCGCCTGGGCGCGGATCGTTGGGTCGCCATGATCGGGGCCTACCACCGCATGTGCGCCGCTGGCCCTGCGCGCCCCTTGGTGGTGGTGATGGTGGGAACCGCGGTCACCGTGGACGCGCTCGATCCGCATGGCAATTTTTTGGGTGGTCTGATCCTGCCCGGCCACGGCATCATGCTGCGCGCGCTCGAATCGGGCACTGCCGGCCTGCAAGTACCCACCGGCGAGGTGCGCAGCTTTCCCACCAACACCAGCGACGCCCTGACCAGCGGCGGCACCTTCGCGATTGCCGGTGCTATTGAACGCATGGTTCAGCACATGCGCGCACGCTGCGGCACAGAACCGCTGTGCCTGATGACCGGCGGCGCAGCCTGGAAGATGGCACCCAGCATCAACCACCCTTTTGAGTTGGTAGACAACCTGATTTTTGACGGCCTGCTGCGCATCGCCCGCGACAAGTACGCCTCTGACCCCGACTGACCCACAGCCCGCCCCGGGTTCCACCGCCATGCACACTGCCGTCCAGCCCGAAACCCGTGAAGTCATCGGCGCCTGCCCGCACGACTGCCCCGATACCTGTTCCATGGTCACCACGGTGCGCGACGGCGTGGCCATCAAAGTCCACGGCAACCCGGCGCACCCGCAAACCGGCGGCGCACTCTGCACCAAGGTGGCCCGCTACCCCGAACGCAGCTACCACCCGGACCGTATCTTGCAGCCCATGCGGCGCATTGGCCCCAAGGGCGCGGGCCAGTTTGAGCCGGTGAGCTGGGACGTGGCGCTGGACGACATCGCCGCCCGCCTGGGCAAGCTGGCGGCACGCGGTCTGCAACAAGCCGTGCTGCCTTACAGCTACGCCGGCACCATGGGCTATGTGCAAGGCGAGGCCATGGCCATGCGCTTTTTCAACCGCCTGGGCGCATCGCAGCTGGAGCGTACCGTGTGCTCCACCGCAGGCGGGCAGGGTCTGACCTACACCCTGGGCGGCAAAGTCGGCATGCGGGTGGAAAACTTTGCGGATGCCCGGCTGATCCTGATCTGGGGTAGCAACGCGATTGGCAGCAACCTGCATTTCTGGCGCTATGCGCAAGAGGCCAAACGGCGCGGTGCGCGGCTGGTGTGCATTGATCCGCGCCGCACCGAAACCGCCGACAAATGCCATGAACACATCGCCCTGCTGCCGGGCACCGACGCTCCGCTGGCACTGGCCCTGATGCAGCAGCTCATCACGCACGACTGGCTGGACCACGATTACCTGCGTGAACACACGCTGGGCTGGGAGGCGCTGCGCGCGCGCGCCCTGGAATGGCCACCGGAACGCGCTGCGGTCGTGTGTGGCATTGAAGCCGCACAAATCACCGCGCTGTCGCGGGCCTACGGCGAGACCGCCCGCGCCGGGCAACCGGTGGCGATCCGTTTGAACTACGGCATGCAGCGTGTGCGCGGCGCGGCCAACGCAGTACGGGCCGTGTGCTGCCTGCCTGCGCTGGTGGGCGCGTGGCGGCATGCGGCAGGCGGACTTTTGCTTAGCAGCTCTGGCACGCACAGCAGCAACGACGATCTGCTGGAGCGCCCCGACCTCAGCCCCAACGCGCAGGAGCGGCTGATCAATATGAACACCATCGGCGACGACTTGCTGCGCCCGGCCAGCCCGGAGTTCGGGCCGCGCATCGATGCGGTCGTGGTCTACAACTGCAACCCGGTGGCGATTGCGCCGGACTCGAGCAAGGTGGCGCAGGGCTTCGCCCGCGAAGACCTCTTTACCGTGGTGCTGGAGCACTTCCAGACCGATACCGCCGACTATGCGGATTACCTGCTCCCCGCCACCACGCAGCTGGAGCACTGGGACATCCACAGCAGCTACGGACATACCGATGTGCTGCTCAACCGACCCAGCATCGCGCCACTGGGAGAGGCCAAACCCAATACCGAAATCTTCCGGCTGCTGGCCGCGCGCATGGGCTTTACCGAGCCCTGCTTTGCCGATGACGACCTCAGCCTGTGCCGCCAGACCTACGGCGACAGCGTGGACTTCGAGGCCCTGCTGCGCGATGGCTTTGTGCACCTGCCCTGGCCGGATGCGCCGTTTGCGCAGGGCGGCTTCCCCACGCCCTCGGGCAAATGCGAATTCAGCAGCCCGCGCCTGGCGGATGCCGGGCTGGACCCGCTGCCCGACTACCTGCCCAATTACGAGCGCCCAGCGCCCGGCAGCCGCTACCCGCTGGCCATGATTTCACCGCCCGGACGCAATGCGCTCAACTCCAGCTTTGTCAACGTGCAGTCTCTGCACCCCACACCGGGCCCGGTGCTGGAAATCCACCCGGTTGATGCGGCTGCGCGCGGTATCGCAAACGAAGCGCTGGTGCGCGCTTTCAATGACCGGGGCAGCTACCTGTGCCGCGCCGAGGTCAGCGAGCGGGCCAGACCCGGCGTGGTAGTGGGCTTGGGCATCTGGTGGCGCAAAATGGGGCCGGGCGGCACCAATGTGAACGAACTCACCAGCCAGGCCCTGACCGATCTGGGCCGCGCGCCCACGTTTTATGACTGCGCCGTGGAAGTCGAACCGGCCAGCGCGTAAAACCGCAAGCGGGACACGCCACCGCTCAAAAGCGCTGCCCGAATTTCAGCACCCGCGTGGCAATCCAGGTCTCTGCCAAAAAGCACACCAGCGCGGCAAGAAAGCAAATCACCCCGGCCAGAAAGCCGGAAAACGCCAGCCGCAGGCCCTGGTAATCCAGCGTTTCACCCAGAAAGAGAATGATGATGGTCAGGCCAATGCTGACCGCGCACAACGTCAACAAAGCGATGCTGCCATTGGCCAGCAGCCCCCGGGTACGCAAATCCACCAGCTCGCGCCGGTCCGACGCGGCCTGCTCGCTATCGCGCTCGGTCTTCAGCCGCGCCTCGATAAACCGCGCCCGGTCAATGATGCGCGCCAGCCGGTTCGAGACCGCGCCAATCATCCCGGCCACAGCGGTGAGCAAAAAAACCGGAGCGATCGAGAGCTGAATTCCGTGGGCGACGGTGTCGGGGTCTAGGAAAGTGGACATGCGCAGATGAAATGGAGAAGCAGAAAGAAGTATGGGGCAACGCCGGCCAGCTAGCGCTTGAGACTGAAAATCACGCTACCGGCACCTTCGCCGCAGTCGCCTCCAGGCGCTCTGCGAGCCATACTTTGATCACGGACTGCCTGGTAACGCCCAATTTGCGGGCTTCGCGATCCAGCGAATCAACCATCCATGTGGGGAAATCGACATTCACCCGTTTTTGCGTTTGCAACACACGCTTGGCTTTGGACGCGTCCAAATACGCCGTGATGTCGACAGCGTCATCAAACTGCTGATCAAAATTTTTAGCTTTCATACAGTGCCACTTCTTCTGCGCGTGCACGGCGCACAGATATCAATCGGATATTCGGCCCGCGGTAGGTAATAACAGCTGACCAATGCTTGTCGCCCATTTGACCGATCACCAGAAACCGCGGCTCATCTTCTGTTTTTGCTGGAATCTCCAGCAGCTTCGGGTCATTCCACAGGTTTTGGGCCGCAACAAAGTCAATCCCATGCTTCGCGTGATTGGAATCGCTCTTTTCGGAGTCAAATTCGAACGATGCCATCGTATAGAAAATATACCTTAATTACCATCTTATTGCCAAACACCTCTGGCCTGACTCCCGCTCCAAGTAGCCATTTGCAACGCATTTGAGGGGTCTAAAATACTGTATTTAATTACAGTAAATGGTGTTTTCCAAGCTGTCTATCGGGCAAACCCCGATTTGGCTGTCCAATCCGGATGAAACCTTCTTCTCCCGACTACGCTGAGCTGCATTGCCTGTCCGCCTTCAGCTTTCAGCGCGGGGCATCTCTGCCCGATGAACTGGTGCATCGGGCCCGAACGCTGGGCTACCGGGCGCTGGCGCTGACGGACGAGTGCTCGGTGGCGGGCATGGTGCGCGCGCATGAGGCGGCGCGGGATGCGGGTTTGAAGCTACTGCCGGGCGCGGAGTTTGGCGTGATGCCTTCCGACAGGGCGCAGGGCAGCGGCGCGCCGGAGGCCTTATTCCGCTTCATAGCTCTGTCGCACGACCTGCACGGCTGGGGCAATTTGTGCGCATTCATCACCAGTGCCCGCCGGGCTGCGCCCAAGGGGCAGTACGAAATGCGCTGGCAGTCGCAAAAAAATGCGGCGGCGGTCGCAGGTGGTTTTGAGGTCTGGCCCACGCTGGATCACAACGAAATCATCTTGCTGCTGCCGCCCAGCTTGCCGGTGGAGAAAGCCTGCACCATCGCGGTGGCTGCACGCGCACGCTACGGTACAGCAGTCTGGCTGGGCCTGTCGCGCAGCCTGGGCGCGCAGGACGCCCGCAACACCGTGCGCATGCAGCAGATTGCGCAATTCACCGGCGTACCGCTGGTCGCCACGGGCGGGGTTCAGATGCACCTGCGCTCGCGCAAGCCCCTACACGACGTGGTCAGCGCCGTGCGCTTGGGCCTGCAGCTGGCGCAATGCGGGCGCGGCTTGCAGCCCAACGCCGAGCGGCATTTGCGCAGCCGTGCGCGCCTGGCTGCCTTATTTGATGCGGTTCATCTGGCAAACACCCTGGTGGTGGCGCAGCGCTGCAATTTTTCGCTCAACAGTCTGCGCTACCACTACCCTCTGGAAGCCGTGCTGCCGGGTCACACCCCGGCGCAAACCCTGCGCCAGTACACCGAAGAAGGCGCGCTGCTGCGCTACCCCGGTGGGATGCCCGCGAACGTGCGCACGCAGGTGGAGCACGAGCTCGCTTTGATCGCCGAGCTGCGATACGAGATGTATTTTTTGACTGTGCATGACATCGTGCGCTTTGCCCGCAGCCGCAACATCCTGTGCCAAGGCCGGGGCTCTGCGGCCAATTCGGCAGTGTGCTACTGCCTGGGCGTGACCGAGGTGGACCCGTCGCGAATGAGCGTGCTGTTTGAACGTTTCATCAGCCGCGAGCGCGACGAGCCACCCGATATTGACGTGGACTTTGAGCACCAGCGGCGCGAAGAAGTCATTCAGTACATCTACGCCAAATACGGGCGCGAGCGGGCTGCGATTACTGCGGTGGTGACCCGCTACCGGCCACGCAGTGCGCTACGCGATGTGGGGCGCGCACTCGGCATCCCGGAAGAGCTGATTAACGCCATGGCCCAGGAACACCCCGGCATGTACGGACGTGCGGTGCTGGCCGAGCGTTTGCAGAGTGCGATTGAACGTGTAACGCAAGAAGCAGGTTCCTCGCCGGCCACAAGCCTAGGCGGCAGGGCGCTCAGCTCCGTGTCCCCCGCCCGCTACGCGGGCTCCTCCTTTACCTACGCTGAACACCCTGCCGCCCAGGCTCCAGCCAATGAACAAGCATCCATGCGCTCTGGCGCGCAAGTAAACCGTGCTCAAACCGGCTTCACCATGCCACCACCACGCCGCCTGCAGCAGTGGCTGGATCTGGCCACACAACTGCAAGGCTTCCCCCGCCACCTCAGCCAGCACGTGGGTGGCTTTGTGCTCACGCAGGGTCCGCTCACGCGCATCGTGCCGGTGGAGAACGCGGCCATGCCCGAGCGCAGCATCATCCAGTGGGACAAAGATGATCTGGACGCGGTGGGCTTGTTGAAGGTGGATGTGCTGGCCCTGGGCATGCTCAGCGCCATCCACCGCTGTCTGGATTTGATCGGCCAGCGGCGCGGCACACCCATGCGTCTACAAGACATTCCGGCCGAGGACCCTACCACCTACGACATTATCTGCCGCGCCGATACCGTGGGCGTGTTCCAGATTGAAAGCCGGGCGCAAATGAGCATGCTGCCGCGTTTGAAGCCGCGCTGCTTTTACGACCTGGTGGTGCAAGTGGCCATCGTGCGACCCGGCCCGATTCAAGGTGGCATGGTGCATCCGTATTTGCAGGCACGCGCCAACCCGCAGGCCGTGCAGTACGCCAGCCCCGCCCTGGAAGAAGTGCTGAAACGCACGCTGGGTGTGCCGATTTTTCAGGAGCAGGTGATGCAAATCGCCATGGCCGCAGCAAGTTTTAGCGGTGGCGAGGCCGACAGCCTGCGCCGCTCCATGGCCGCGTGGAAGCGCAAGGGCGGCGTACAGCATTTTTACGAGCGTCTGGTGGGTGCGATGGTGGCCAAGGGCTACACGCAAGAATTTGCCGATGGCCTCTTCAAGCAGATAGAAGGCTTTGGCGAATACGGTTTCCCCGAAAGCCACGCCGCCAGCTTTGCGCTCTTGGTTTACGTGAGCTGCTGGCTCAAACACCACGAGCCCGCCTGCTTTCTGGCCGCCATGCTCAACAGCCAGCCCCTGGGCTTTTACGCCCCCAGCCAACTCGTCCAAGACGCCCGCCGCCACGGCGTCACCGTGCTGCCCGTGGACGTGAACTACAGCGCCTGGGATTGCACCTTAGAGAAATCGGGGTCAGATCCCAATTGTTTGGACGCCGCGCAGCCGCAGCCCGCTGTTCGCTTGGGGCTGTGCATGGTCAGCGGCCTGCAGGCCGCCGTGGCGGGACGCATTCAGGCGGCGCGCGCGCACCAACCCTTTGCCAGCACCGCCGAACTGGCGCAACGCGGCGCACTCGACGCCGGCGACCTCAAGGCCCTGGCTGCTGCCGATGCGCTGCACAGCCTGAGCGGCCACCGCCGCCAGCAGGTCTGGGACGCGTCTGCCCTACACCCCGTGCCCGCACTCTTGCACGGCGCGCCGGTACACGAAGAGGCGCTGGTCTTCAGCCCCGCCGATGCCTCGGAAGAAGTGGTCTTGGACTACGCCGCCACGGGTCTAAGTTTGCGCAGCCACCCGGTCGCGTTTTTGCGTTCCGAACTGGTGGGCCGCAAGCTGCTGAGCGCGGCGCAAATGCGCGACCTGCCGCATGGGCGATTGGTGCGCACCTGTGGTCTGGTCACCATGCGCCAGCAACCGCAAACCGCCAAAGGTGTGGTGTTTGTGACGCTGGAGGATGAAACCGGCAGCACCAATGTGATCGTCTGGAAAAGCCTGAAAGAAAAGCAGCGCCCCGAGCTGCTGCGCGCCCGCCTGCTGGCGGTGTACGGCGTGTGGCAGCGCGACCCGGGCAGCGAGGTATGCCATCTGGTCGCCAAGCGCCTGATCGACCTGACGCCGCTGTTGGGGGTGCTGGCGGCGCAGAGCCGGGATTTTCGCTGAGCGCTGGGCCTACAACAAGCCCTGCGACGCACAACCAAGAATGGCCGGAAAAGTCGCGACCCAGGCCCAGAAAAAGCGGTTCAAGCCGAAGAACCAGAAGACCAGAAAGTGAAAAACGGCCGCGCTGGCGCAGAAAAATACAGCGGTTTGCGGCCCCACAAAGGCGAGCGGAAAACAGCACTCCCACACAATGAAAGCCCACGCAGCAGCCCGCGCCAGCACGGGACGGCTCAGGAGATGGCGCCCAGGCAAGGGGCCGTAAATCGCACCGTTCAGAAACACTCGCAACGCCTCGCCGCTGCGCCACTGTGGCTGCAAGAGCTTGACCCAGCCGGACATGAAATACGAGGTCACGGTTTGCAGGCTGATGTACCACAGGCCCGCTCGCCAGCCCAGCTCCGGGTCGCCCGCCTGGGCCATGCACTGCGCAATCAGCATGCCGGTTAGCACGATCAGCGTCATGAAGTCACTGCCACCATTGAACGCGCCGCGCCAACGCAAGAGCATCAGCACCTGGCTGATGAACAAAAACAGCACCAGCACCAAACTGCTGCCCTGCACCACCAGGACCACCACGGCCACCACCCGCAGCAGCAATTGCGCACGCAAGACCTGCGGGGCAAAAACCTGGTCCAACAGCGCGCGCACATAGCGGTTGGGTACGTCGCGGCGCTGCAAGTGCCAGGGCCATAAACCGCCGGGGGCCATGGCCCGGTCCATGCGCAGGTGTTCCAGCGTCTGCAACAAGAAGCTCAAGCCGAACAGCAGCTCCAGACTCCGGGTGGCTGCGCTCAAGGGCATGGCAAGACCGGCGAAGTCAGCATGGTTTGCGCATCCACGGTGTGCTGCGCAGCTTCCAGCTCCATACGCAATTCAAACTGGAAATGGCTGCAACCGGGGAACTGGGCCTGCATGCTGTGGGCGACCAGATTGCAGGCCATGCCGTAGGTCACCAGACTGCCGGGATCACCGCCATCGGGCAGCGCATTGATATCCGTGCCCAGGTGGTGCACCAGGTTTTGCTGCGCCAGGCCGAGATTGGTATCAGGGTTGTGAAACAAGTGCCACCAGTGGCGGGTGCGCCGGGGGTAGAGCAGGGTCCAGCTGCCCCAAGCGCGCGGCGCGCCGGGAACATGCGCCACCGTGCGCGCATACAAGCGCGGCGCGTATCCCACAGCATGGAAAAACTTCCAGTTGGGGAAAAATGCCCGCAGCAAAAACAGCCACGGTCCGCTGATGACAGGCGTCTTCCAGACCAGCGTGGCCAGCATCAGCACAAAGTACGCCAGAAACAGCCACTGCGCGATGCCGTCCATACCGCTGCCTTAAAACACCGCGTGGTCGCCGCGCTGGGCGGCGGCTTTCCCGCCTAGTACCTCGGCGTAGTAGGCAAACAAGGTCTGGCTGCCGGTGGACGGTGTGGCCGCCGCGTCGTAGCGCCCGGTTTGCGGGTTGCACACCAGCATGGACTCCGTGGCGTAGTAGCGGCCAATGCGGGCCAGCTCGGCTTTGGCCTGGAGCGCCGGGAAGAGCCGCCCCAGAGTAGACAACACCGCAATGATCCCGTCTAGCAAGGCGACCGGAACCTGCTTGAAACGCGGCGCTTTGCCCAGCAGCGCAAACAAATGTTCCCCCTGCTCGCGCGGCGTGATGGCCGGGCCGGGCCCGCCTATGGGCAGGATGCGGTTGTAGCAATCTTGGGTATGCAGGCAGGCGGCGATGTAGTCGCCCAGATCATCGTCACTGATAGGGGTGCAGGCGGTCAGCGTGCCGTCGCCGAAAAGCAAAAAAGGCTTGCCCTTGCGCACCCGCTCGATCTGGCCTGAAAGTGACTTGAAGAACGCCGTGGGTCGTACGATGGAGTAACGCATGCCGGAGTCGATCAACGCCTGCTCAAACGCCAGTTTGGCGTGCTGGAAAGCCAGCAGCGGCTTTTGCACACATATCGCCGACAGCAACACGAAGTGTGCAGCACCGGCTTGGCGGGCCGCTGTCAGCGCATGCAGATGCGCCTGGTGGTCTATGGCCCATGCGTCCTTCGGCGCGCCGGTGCGCGATGCCAAACAGGACACCACCGCGTCAAAGTGCTCGCCACACACCGCATCGCGCAGCAGCGCGGCTGGGTCACCGACATCTGCCACTCGCAGCTGCGCGCCGGGCAGCATACGCTGGCAATCAGCCCGCGATAAAGCACCCCCCACACCAGCGCGGGCGCGCACCACGCAGACCACCGTGTGGCCCAGGCGCTGCAGCGCACGCACCGTGGCCTGGCCGATGGTGCCGGTGCCACCCAACACCAGCACCCGCTGCGGCGCGATGGGCAAAGCATCTATTTCGTTCATGGCAGTTGAATGGCGTTCAGTTCGCCCGGGCCACCCAGAAAGTCGCGCCCTGGGGGCCGTAATGTTCAGCGTGCGGGGTATTGCGCGCCAAGCGGAAACCGTCACCGGCCTGGTAGGTGCGGCTGGTGTCTCCCAGCGTCAACACCAGACTGCCGCGCGCCACGTGGACGCGGATATCAAAGGGGTGGGTGTGGCTGTCGAGGTGCAACTCGGGGCCCCACTCGCGGGTGATGATTTCGTCAAAGCCTTCGTCCATGGCTTGGGCGGTAAAGTCTTCCAGGTTGGCGGGCTGCATGGGGGCTCCAGAACGGGGTCACCTATCCTACCAAGGCAAACCGGCGCGCCATGGTGTGCTGCAATCGGCCCTTCACATGAGAAACGGTATCCACGCATGAGCACCCATCACCCTTCGCCACTTGTCTTGATCACTGGTGCCAGCCGCGGCATCGGTGCCGCCACCGCGCTGCTGGCAGCCCGCCAGGGCTGGACCGTGGCCGTGAATTACGCCGGCAACGCCAGCGCCGCCCAGGCAATGGTGCAGCAGATCCAAGCCCATGGCGGCAAAGCCGCCGCCTTTCAGGCCGACGTCGGCGACCCGGTGCAGATCGCACGGCTTTTTACGCAGGTGGACGCCCGCCTTGGCACCATCACCGCGCTGGTCAACAACGCAGGGGTGGTGGATATGACCGCCCGGCTGGATGAGATGTCCTGGGAACGACTGGAGCGCATGATGCGCATCAACGTGCTGGGCAGCATGGCCTGCGCCCGCGAGGCGGTGCTGCGCATGAGCACGCGCCACGGTGGCGTAGGCGGCGTAATCATCAACCTGGGCAGCGTGGCCGCGCGCCTGGGATCGCCCGGGCAGTACGTGGACTACGCCGCCAGCAAAGGGGCGATTGACACCTTCACCGTGGGCCTGGCCAAGGAAGTGGCGGGCGAGGGCATACGCGTCAACTGCGTGCGTCCGGGGATTATTGATACCGAACTGCACGCCAGCGGTGGCCTGCCCGACCGCGCACGCGACCTGGCACCGCAGGTGCCCATGCAGCGCCCGGGTACCGCGCAGGAGATTGCAGAGTCGGTGGTGTGGTTGTTGGGCGATGCGGCCAGCTACGTCACCGGATCCATCATCGACGTGGCCGGTGGCCGCTGACACAAGGAAAAAAATGGCACACCCAAACATTTGCTGGGAAGACTTGCAAGCCGGCCAGGTGCGCGACCTGGGCAGCGTCACGCCCACACGCGAAGCCATCATTGCCTTTGCCACACAGTTCGACCCGCAAGCCTTTCATCTGGACGACGAAGCGGCACGGGCATCGGTGTTCGGCGCGCTGTGCGCCAGCGGCTGGCATACCTGCTCCATGGCCATGCGCCTGATGGTCGACCACTTTCTGATTGACAGCTCCAGCCTGGGCTCGCCCGGGCTGGAAAACATCCAGTGGCACAAGCCTGTTTTCCCGGGCGACACCCTGCGCCTGCGGGTGCGCATCACCGACACCCGCGCTATGCGTTCGCGCCCCCACGTGGGCATGATCCGCATCGCGTGGGAAATGTCGCATGAGGGTGGCGAAAAAGTCTTGTCCATGGAGGGCTGGGCCATGTTCGGCCGACGCAATCCAGCTGCACCGGACAAGCCAGCGGTCTGAGCAGGCACCGCTATCATCCCGCGGCGTTGCCTGGCAGCGACACACCATACCAACAGAGGAGCCCCGAATGAGCCATACCAACTCTCCACGCCGCCGGGCCGTTCTCGCCGCGATGGCAGCAAGTGGCAGCCTGGCGCTACCGGCCTGGTCGCAGAGCAAAGCGCTGCTGCGTATCTCCAGCCCTGCTGTGCCCGATGACTGGCACGCCAAGATGTGGACGATTTTCAAAGATACGCTGGACAAAAGCGCACCGGGCGAATTTGAGGTGCAAATCAACCTCAATGCCAGCCTGTTCAAACAGGGCGCGGAACCCGCTGCCATGGCGCGTGGCAATCTGGAACTGACCACGGTATCGGCCGCCGACATTGCCAAAATCATCCCCGAGTTTTCGATTTTCACGGCCGGTTATGTGGTGCGCGACCCGGCGCAGCAGCAGAAAATTTTCAATGGCCCGATTGGTACGGAGATGTTCAAGACCGTCGCAGAAAAGATGGACATCACCATTTTGTCCACCTGCTACTACGGCACCCGCCAGGTGAATTTGCGCGAAGTGCGCAACGTCAAAACGCCGGCCGACCTCAAGAGCGTGAAGTTGCGCATGCCAGGCTCCAAGGACTGGCTGTTTCTGGGCGAGGCGCTGGGTGCCACTGCCACGCCGCTGGCTTTTGGTGAGGTCTATCTGGGCCTCAAAGCCGGCACCATCGACGGCCAGGACAACCCGCTGCCCACGGTTAAGGCCGCCAAGTTCTACGAAGTGACCAAGCAGATCGTGCTCACCAGCCACCTGGTGGACGGCTTGTTCATCGCCATCTCCAACAAGGCACTCTCGGCCATGAGCGCGGCGCAACGCCAGAAAGTCCAGGCCGCAGCCCTGGCCGCCGCTGCCTACAACAACGAGAACCGCACCAAGGAAGAAGCCCAATTGGTGGAGTTTTTCAAGAAGGAGGGCCTGCAGGTGACAACGCCCGATCTGGACGCCTTCCACAAAACCGTGCAAGCCGCCTATATGAGCGCCGACTACGCCAGGACCTGGCCGCACGGCCTGCTTGAACGCATCAATGCCGTCAAATAGCGCCCGCGCATGAGCGCCTGGCCGCGCCGCGCTGCCAACACGCTGGGCGCAGCATTGTTTCTGGCCCTGTTTGGCGTTTTTATCGTCCAGATCACGGCACGCTTTGGTTTCAACAAGCCGCTGCCCTGGACGGACGAGGCGGCGGTCATTCTCTATGTTTGGGTGATTTTGTGGGCTACCGCGACCATGGTGCCGCAGCGCGAACACGTGGCCTTTGATCTGATCTGGAACAGCGTGGGCCCGGGCGGGCGTCGGGTCATGCAGATCGGCGGCAATCTGCTGGTGGGCACGCTGGCCGCACTGGCATTGCCCGCGAGCTGGGACTATGTGCGCTTCATGGCGCGCGAGGGCACGCCAGTGTTGGGCATTCCGCTGTTCTGGGTGTATGTGCCCTTTGTATTCATGGTGTTCGCGCTGGTGATTCGCTGCGGCTTTGCGGTACGACAGGCGCTGCGCGGACAGGGCTTGGATGCGGAGTTGCGCCTATGAGCGCGGCCCTGGGCACGCTGCTGGGGGTGATGCTGACCGGGTTGCTGCTGCGCATGCCGATCGGGTTTTCCATGCTGGCCTCTGGCGTGGGCTACCTGCTGATCAAAGGCCAGGACCTGGGGCTGGTGGCCGAGCAGGTCTGCAACGGGCTGTACAACAACTACGTGCTGCTGGCCGTGCCCATGTTTGTGTTTGCTGCCAACCTGATGAACGCCGGTACGGTGAGCGAGCGGATTTTTGATTTCTGCCGGATTCTGGTCGGGCGCATGCGCGGCGGGCTGGCGCAGGTGGACATTCTGGTGAGCGTGGTGTTTTCCGGCATGAGCGGCAGCGCGATTGCCGACGCCGCCGGACCGGGCCTGGTCACGATCCGGCAAATGCTGAAAAAGCCCGAGTACACGCCGGGGTTTGCTGGCGCCGTGGTGGTGGCCAGCGCCACACTGGGACCCATCATTCCGCCGAGTATTCCGATGGTGATGTATGCGCTGGTGTCTGGCACGTCGGTGGGCGCGCTGTTTTTGGGTGGCGTGGTGCCGGGTTTGTGCATGGCGCTGCTGATGATGGTGGTGGTGCACATCATCGCCACCCGCCGCAAGATGCCGCGTGAAGATCCGATTCCCCTGCGAGACTGGCCGGTGATTTTCTACCGAGGCGCGCTGCCTCTGTCGATGCCCATCGTGCTGCTCGGCGGTATTTACAGCGGTGCGTTCACGCCGACTGAGGCGGCTGCCGTGGCTGCCTTGCACGCGCTGGTTCTAGCCGGTCTGGTCTACCGCGCCCTGAGTTGGCGCGCATTCGCGGGCGTGGTGCTGGAGTCCACCCGCAGCAGCGCGGTTATTACCCTGATTCTGGCGGGCTCCTTCATCCTGAATTACGCCTTTACCAGCGAAGGCGTGCCGCAAGCCATGGCGCACTGGGTGGCGGGCATGGACCTCTCGCAACTGCATTTTTTGCTGATGGTGAACGCCCTGTTTCTAGTGCTGGGCTGTTTTCTGGATGTGTCGGTGCTGCTCATGGTGTTTGTGCCCATGCTGCTGCCGGCCGCGCGCTTGCTGGGCGTCGACCTGGTGCACTTCGGCGTGCTGGTGGTGCTCAATATGATGATCGGCCTGATTCACCCGCCCTTTGGCATGCTGTTGTTTGTGACCAAGGCGCTGACCGGCATCCCGATTGGCGACATGATGCGCGAGGGCTGGCCATTTTTGCTCATGCTGCTGGCGCTTCTGCTGGCCATGACGATCTTCCCGCAAATCGTGCTCTGGCTGCCCCACACCATGGGCTATATGACTGGCTAAGGCCGTCGCTCCTCTCTAGGACAGGCGCGTGACCCCCCCGCTATACTGATCTGCACCATAACCAGATTCGTGTGGAGACCATGGCCAACAGCCCCTCGCTGGAGAGTTTTCTCGGCAAAGCCATACGCGAAAAGCGCCTGAGCCACGGCCTGACGATTGCCGATGTGTCCGAGCGGGCTGGCATCAGCCGGGGCATGCTCTCCAAAATTGAAAACGCCCAAACCGCCACCAGCCTGGACACGCTGCAGCGGATTTCCGCCGCGCTGGGGGTGTCGCTGTCCATGCTGTTCCGTGATTTCGGGGTGGAAGGCGGCTCCGCCCAGCATGTGCGCAAGGGTGCGGGCATGGAAGTGGTACGCCGGGGCACCAAAAGCGGGCACACCTACCATTTGCTGGCCTACGACCAGGGCCCGACCAAGACCTTTGAGCCCTTTCTCATCACCATTGACAACCAAAGTGAGGTTTTCCCCGACTTTGAGCACCCTGGAACCGAATTCATCTACATGCTTGAAGGCCGCATGGACTACCGCCATGGCGAACAGTTGTACACCTTGCTGCCCGGCGACTCGCTCACCTTTCGGGGCGAAGTGCCCCATGGGCCGGGCGTTTTGCACGAAGTGCCGATCCGCTTCATCACCGTGATCGTCTATCCGCAACGGGGAGATGCTGACTGAAGTTGCCACGCGGGAGGGTTTATCCTAAAGAATAATTGTTGCACTGAAAGAATTTTTCGGGCATAGTCGGCTCCAACGACGTTGCGAGACATTTCATGCCCTGGAGACTGCTCAAGTTTGGTTTATCGGACAGGCACCCCGAACCGCGGATGTTCACGCCGCCGGGGCCGCTGAAGTCCAGCTATGACGTGGTCATCATCGGCGCGGGCGGACACGGGCTGGCATGCGCGTATTACCTGGCGCGCGACCACGGCATCACCAATGTGGCCGTGATCGAGCAGGGTTATATAGGCGGCGGCAACACCGGGCGCAACACCACCATCATCCGCTCCAACTATCTGACGCCCGAGGGCGTGAAGTTTTATGACGAGTCGGTGCGCCTGTGGCAAGACCTCTCCACCGACTTCGATCTGAACCTGTTTTATTCCACGCGCGGGCATTTCACGCTGGCGCACACCGATGCATCGATGCGCACCATGCGCTGGCGCGCCGAGGTCAACAAGCACTACGGCATCGATTCCGAGCTGGTCTATCCTGACTTCATCCAGAAAGCGGTGCCGTCCATGGACATGCGCTGCGCCGGACACGCTCCCATCCTGGGCGCGCTGTACCACGCGCCGGGCGCCATTGCCCGTCACGACGCGGTGGCCTGGGGCTACGGACGCGGCGCCGATATGCGCGGTGTCGAGATCCACCAGCAAACCCGGGTGCTCGACATCCTGACCCAAGGCGGGCGGGTCACCGGGGTGAAAACCTCACGCGGCGACATTGCCTGCGGCAAAGTGGTGTCCGCGGTGGCGGGCTCCACGCCGCGTATCCTGAAGATGCTGGACCTGCGCAGCCCGATTTACATCCACCCTCTGCAAGCCATGGTCAGCGAGCCGATGAAGCAGTGGCTGGACCCGATCCTGGTTTCAGGCAGCTTGCACGTCTACATCAGCCAGACTGCGCGCGGCGAGCTGGTCATGGGCGCGTCACTGGACCCTTACGAGCTGCACTCCACCCGTTCGACGCTGGACTTCACCGAGGGCTTGAGCGCCCATATGGTGGAAATGCTGCCCCAGCTATCGCAAGCCAAAATCGTGCGGCAGTGGGCCGGCATGGCCGATATGACGCCTGACTTCGCGCCCATCATGGGCAAGACGCCAGTGGAGGGCTTTTACCTGGACGCCGGCTGGGGTACCTGGGGTTTCAAGGCCACACCCGTGTGCGGCAAGACCATGTCGTACACCGTGGCCCATGACCGCACGCATCCGCTGATTGAAGGCTTTGCTTTTGACCGATTCGAGCGCTATTCGCTCACCGGTGAAAAAGGCGCGGCCTCGGTCGGGCATTGACGCAACCCGCAGGCACACCCACGCACCATGAAAATCATGACCTGCCCCATCAACGGCCCGCGCCTGATCTCGGAATTCGTCTATTGGGGCGAATGCAAAACCATGCCCGACCCGGACACCAGCAGCGACGCGCAATGGGCCGATTACGTCTTCAATAAAACCGGCGCACCCGGCCTCAAGCATGAATGGTGGTGCCACACCCCCAGCAACACCTGGTTCATCGCGGTGCGTGACACCCAAACCGATGTGATTGAAAAGACCTTCCTCTATGGCCAGCAGTAATTCCATGCGCCTGCCCACGCAGCCTGGCGAGTGGCTAGACCGCAGCGCGCCCCTGCACTTTCGCTTCGAGGGACGCAGCTACAGCGGCTTTGCCGGTGACAGCATCAGCGCCGCGCTGTGGGCGGCTGGGCAGTACACGCTGGGCCGCTCCTTCAAATACCACCGTCCGCGCGGTGTATTGACGCTGGCCAACCACGACATCAATGTGATGTTGCAGTCGCCCCAGGCCATGAACATCCGCGGCGACGTCGAGGCGTTGCGCTCGGGCATGGAGCTGGTCGCGGTGAATACCGCCGGTGGTGTGGAAAACGACCGCAACCGCTTCATGGGACTGCTGGCGCGTTTTCTGCCGGTAGGCTTTTATTACAAGGCTTTCCACACCAAGGCGCTGTTTCCCCTGTGGGAGCGCGTGATCCGCAATTTCTCCGGCCTGGGCCAGCTGGATTTGGCCAAGCCCGCCTTGCATACGCCCAAGCGCTACGATTTTTGTGATGTGCTGGTCATCGGTGCGGGCGTCTCGGGTTTGCAAGCAGCCTTGCACGCGGCAAGGGCTGGCGCGCAGGTGGTGGTGGTCGATGAAAACGCCCGCAGCGGCGGCAGCGCCAGCTACCAGCTCGGGGCCGACACAGCAGCGCTGGAAGCCTTGCGCGCACTGCAAGCAGCGGTGGCAGCACAGCCCCACATTCGGCTGCTCACCGACACCGTCGCGGCCGGTTATTACGCTGATCACTGGGTCGCTCTGGTAGACGGGCAGCGCATGACCAAGCTGCGCGCCAAGGCCGTGGTGGTGGCCAGCGGCGCCTTTGAGCTGCCTGCGGTGTTCCGCAACAACGACATTCCCGGCATCATGACCGGCGGTGCGGCGCAACGCCTGATCAACCGCTACGCCGTGCGGCCCATGCACACGGCGGTGGCGCTGGTGGCCAACAGCGAAGGCTTCACTGCGGTGCTCGACGCGCTGAGCGCGGGGGTGAAAGTCGCCGCCGTTGCCGACATGCGCAGCCAGCCCCAGACCTGCGCCGCGCGCGATGCCGTTCGGGCGGCCGGTGTGCGCGTGCTGGACGGGTGGGCGATTTACGAAGCCCATGCGGGCGACAGTGGGCGCCGCCTGACCGGCGTTACGCTGGTACCGCTGCTGGCCAATGGCGATCCCGACACCCGCGCCAGCGAGCGCGTGGCCTGCGACGGCGTGATTATGAGCGTGGGCTACGCGCCTGCGTCCAATCTTTTGTACCAGGCGGGCACCTCGATGGGCTGGTCTGACGCCGTGCAGCAGTTTGTGCCGGCCACGCTGCCTGCGGGCATCTTTGCCTGCGGGCGGGTCAACGGCGTGTACGACAGCGCAGCCAAAGCGCTGGACGGCCACCGCGCCGGCCTGCAGGCCGCCGCCCATTGCGGCTACACCAGCCAGTCGGTGCCGCCGCCGGTGCCCGAGGCACTGCGCTGCCCCAGCCACCCCTGGCCCATCGTGGCCCACCCCCAGGGCAAAAATTTTGTCGATTTCGACGAAGACCTGCAGCTCAAAGATTTTTACAACGCAGCGCAAGAAGGCTACGACAACATCGAGCTGATGAAGCGCTACACCACCAACGGCATGGGCCCCAGCCAGGGCAAACATTCCAATATGACGGCGCTGCGGGTGTTGGCGCGCATCACCGGCAAGACGCCAATCGAAGTCGGCACCACCACCGCACGACCCTTCTTCCACCCAGTGCCGATTTCGCACCTGGCCGGGCGCGGTTTCACCCCCGAGCGGCATACGCCCATGCGCGCCCTGCATACGCAAGCCGGGGCGGTCTGGATGGCGGCTGGTATGTGGCAGCGCCCTGAGTACTACGCGCTTGCGGGCCAGTCCCGCATGCAGTGCATTCGTGGCGAAGCCATGAATGTGCGCGAACGGGTGGGCATCATCGACGTGGGCACCCTGGGCAAGCTCGAAGTCATTGGCCCGCAGGCCGCCGCGTTTCTGGAGCGGGTCTACATCTCGCGCTACGCGAATCTGGCGGTGGGAATGACCCGCTACGCGGTGATGTGCGACGAATCTGGCGTGGTCATTGACGACGGGGTAGTAGCCCGTCTGGGTGAGCAGCATTTTTATTTCACGACCACCACCTCGGGCGCGGCCACGGTGTACCGCGAGCTCTCGCGCCTGAATACGATGTGGCGCATGGACTGCGGCATCGTCAACCATACCGGCGCGTTTGCCGGCGTGAATGTGGCCGGGCCCCAGGCCCGCCAACTGCTTGCCACGCTGACCACAGCCGACCTGGACAGTAGCGCCTTCCCCTACCTGGGCGTGCGCGCCATTGATGTGGCCGGCATTGCGGCGCGGGCCATGCGCGTGGGTTTTGTCGGGGAGTGGGGCTACGAGATCCATGTACCGGCCGAACACGGTGCGGCGCTGTGGCAGGCCCTGACGCAAGCCGGTGCAGCGCTTGGCATACGCCCTTTCGGCGTGGAGGCGCAGCGTCTGTTGCGGCTGGAGAAGGGCCACATCATCATCGGCCAGGACACCGACGGGCTGACCGTTCCGCGCGAAGCTGCGCTGGGCTGGGCCGCCAAAATGGACAAACCGTTTTTCATCGGTCAGCGCAGCCTGCACGCCATTGCCAAGCGGCCGCAAAAGCAGACCCTGGTCGGTTTCACGCTGGATATTCCCGGCATGGACGCCAGCCAGGACAGCCACCCCGACATGCCATCCGAGAGCCATCTGGTCATCCTGGACGGCGAGATCAGCGGACGCATCACCAGCGTGGCATTCAGCCCGGCGCTGGGTCAGGTCATCGGCATGGCCTATGTCACACCGCCGCTCAGCGCCGTCGGCACCCGTCTGCCGGTCCGCCTGACCAGCGGCAAGATGGTGCATGCGCAGGTGGTGGCATTGCCGTTCTATGACGCCGCCGGCGCCCGCCAGAAGGAGGCCAGCGCATGAATACCCTGACGCACGCGCCGCGCCGCGCATCGCCTTGTGAGCTGGCGCAGCACTGGTGCGCCGAAGACACCGGACCTGCTGCGGCCGACATGACCCTGACGGACCGCTCGCTGCAAACTGCCCGCTGGGGTTGCAAAGGCCCGGCCGCGCCGCAGTGGCTGGCCGAACAGGGCTTGCCTCTTCCCCCGGACTACAACCGCTACCGCGAATTGGTGACTGGCGGTCTGGTTGCCCGCCTGGGCGTCACCGAGTTCCTTATCGAGGCCGACGCCGCCACGCTGGGCCTGCTGCACGATGCGGCGATGCCCGCAGGCCGGGTTCACGGCCTGTATCCGGTCTTGCGCCAAGACGCGGCCCTGCAACTGGAAGGCCCCGCTTTGCACACGCTGCTGCGCCAGGTCTGTTCGGTCGATTTGCAAGCGCGCGACAACCCGCCTGACGCGGTATTTCTGACCTCCATTGTGGGCGTTGGCGTGACCCTTTTGTGGCGCGGCGAAGCCTTGTTGATGTGGGCTGACGGCACCATGGGCAGCTACCTGTGGGACACGCTGGCAGAGGTGGCGCGCGATTGCGGCAGCCTGCGCGTACGGCCTGCGCCCTGAATTTTTGTCCTTCGCACCCCGACCCTTTGCCCCAACCCCAGGAGACACACAATGAATCGAGACGAGGCTAAGAAATTTTTTAAAGACAACAACGTGCGCTATGTGCTGGCGCAGTTTGTCGACATCCACGGCGCGGCCAAAGCCAAAGCAGTCCCGGTCTCGCACTTTGATGAGGTGCTGGACACCGGCGCAGGTTTTGCAGGTTTTGCGGTTTGGGGCCTGGGTATCCAACCGCACGGGCCCGATTTCATGGCCCGTGGCGACCTCGGCGCGGTCAGCCTAGTGCCCTGGCAACCCGGCTTTGCGCGCATCGTCTGCGACGGCCATGTGCACGGC
This sequence comes from Comamonas sp. lk, assembly GCA_945860595.1. Lineage (GTDB taxonomy): Bacteria > Pseudomonadota > Gammaproteobacteria > Burkholderiales > Burkholderiaceae_C > Allorhodoferax. Next base: position 797 of record CAMAQV010000017.1, on the reverse strand, counting down.
AAGCCCTGGGAATACGACAGCCGCGTGGTACTGAAAAAGCAGGCGGCCCTGCTCAAGGAACAAGGCCTGACCTTCTTTACCGGGCTGGAGCCCGAGTTCTCCGTGTTGCGCCGTGACGCGCAGGGCAATATCGTGCCCTGTGACGCCAGCGACACACTGCAAAAACCCTGCTACGACTACAAAGCCCTGTCGCGCACCCGCGAGTACATGGACCGCCTGGTCACGGCGGCCATCGGCTCGGGCCTGGACGTCTACCAAATCGACCATGAAGACGGCAACGGTCAGTTTGAGATCAACTACACCTATGGCGACTGCCTGACCTCGGCAGACCAGTTCATCGGCTTCAAGATGGCGGCCGCTGAGATCGCCAACGACATGGGGCTGATCTGCTCCTTCATGCCCAAGCCCTTCAGCAACCGCCCGGGTAACGGCATGCACATGCACATGTCCATGGGCGATGGCAAGAGCAATCTGTTTGAAGACAAGACCGACAAGCGCGGGCTGGATTTGTCGACCATGGCCTACCACTTCCTGGGCGGAGTGCTCAAGCACGCCAAAGCGCTGACTGCGATTTGCTGCCCCTCGGTCAATTCCTACAAGCGGCTGGTGGTCGGGCGCTCACTCACCGGCGCCACGTGGGCACCCGCTTATGTGAGCTACGGCAACAACAACCGCTCCTGCATGGTGCGCATTCCCGGCGGACGGCTGGAGCTGCGCGTACCGGACGGCGGCTGCAACCCCTACCTGGCCGCCGCAGCCGTGATTGCCGCAGGCATGGACGGCATGAAAAACCAGAT
>CAMAQV010000016.1 GCA_945860595.1 Comamonas sp. lk | reverse complement strand
AACCCACGGCCGAAGGCCGCGAAATCTCCACCACCCAGGCCTATGTGCGCTTTTTGACCACGCTCTTGCGCGACAAAGCCATCGGGCCGCGCGTGGTCCCGATCCTGGTGGACGAGGCGCGTACTTTCGGCATGGAAGGCCTGTTCCCCCAGATCGGTATTTACAACCCCGATGGGCAGCAATACACCCCCGTCGATAAAGACCAGGTCATGTACTACAAGGAAGACAAGCAGGGCCAGATCCTGCAAGAAGGCATCAACGAAGCCGGCGGCATGAGCAGCTGGATTGCGGCGGCCACCAGCTACAGCACCAGCAACCGGATCATGATTCCGTTCTACGTGTACTACTCGATGTTCGGCTTCCAGCGCATTGGCGATTTGGCATGGGCCGCCGGCGATATGCAGGCGCGCGGCTTCTTGCTGGGCGGTACCTCGGGGCGCACCACGCTCAACGGCGAGGGGCTGCAGCACGAAGACGGCCACAGCCACATCCTGGCCGGCACGATTCCCAACTGCGTCAGCTACGACCCCACGTTTGCGCACGAGGTTGGCGTCATCTTGCACCATGGCTTAAAGCGCATGGTGGAGAAGCAGGAGAACGTTTTCTACTACCTGACGCTGCTCAACGAAAACTACGCCATGCCTGGCCTGACACCTGGCACCGAAGAACAGATCATCAAAGGCATGTACCTGTGCAAACCCGGCACAGCACCACCCAGGGGCGGCAAAGCCGCCCTGCGCGTGCAGCTGCTGGGCTCGGGCACCATCCTGCGTGAATCGATCGCGGCGCAGGAACTGCTGGCGCAGGATTGGGGTGTGCAGGCCGATGTCTGGAGCTGCCCCAGCTTCAACGAACTTACCCGCGACGGCCAGGACTGCGAGCGCTTCAATATGCTGCATCCACTGGAGACGCCGCGTGTGTCCTTTGTTGCGCAGCAGCTTGGCGCTCACAGCGGCCCGGTGGTGGCCTCCACGGACTACATCAAGGCCTACGCCGAGCAGATCCGCCCCTTTATCCCCAAGGGCCGCAGCTACAAAGTGCTGGGCACCGACGGCTTTGGCCGCAGCGACTTCCGCAGCAAGCTGCGCGAACACTTCGAGGTCAACCGCCACTATGTGGTGGTGGCCGCCTTGAAGGCATTGCAGGAAGACGGTTTGGCGAGCGCAGAAACGGTCGCGCAGGCGATAAGCAAGTACGGCATCAAGTCCGACAAGATCAACCCCTTGTACGCATAACGCAGCGGGAGACACAGCATGGCAAACATAGACATCCAGGTTCCCGACATCGGCGACTTCGACGAAGTCACCGTGATAGAGCTCATGGTCGCGGTGGGCGACACCATACGCGCCGAGCAAAGCCTGATCACCGTGGAGTCCGATAAGGCTTCGATGGAGATCCCGTCGTCCGCAGCCGGTGTGGTCACCGCCATCAAGGTGGTGCTGGGCGACAAGGTGAAACAGGGCTCGGTTGTACTGACGGTGGAGGCTGCTGCCGTTGCTGCTGCGCCTGCAGCGCCAGCGCCCTCAACAGAGGCTCCGGTGGCCGCTGCACTGGCAGCTGCGCCAGCGCCGGTTGCGGTAGTGGCTGCGGCCGCCGCTGTGGCCGCACCAGTAAGCGCACCCGTTGCTGTTTTGGCCCCGGCCCATGCGCCCGGCGCATCCACCCTGGGCATGCCGCATGCGTCGCCGTCTGTGCGGAAATTCGCGCGTGAGCTGGGCGTTCCGCTGGCAGAGGTCAAAGGTGCGGGCCCCAAGGGTCGTATCACCTTGGAAGACGTACAAGGCTTTAACCGCGCCGTGATGGCCGGTACCACCCACACCCAGGCGCAGGCTGCCAAAGGTTCGGCGGGCGGCGGTGATGGCGCAGGCCTGGGCCTGATCCCCTGGCCCAAAATTGACTTTGCCAAGTTCGGCCCCATTGAGCGAAAGGAGATGGGCCGCATCAAGAAGATCAGCGGGGCGAATTTGCTGCGCAATGCGGTCATGATTCCGGCGGTTACCAACCATGACGACGCCGACATCACCGATTTGGAGGCCTTCCGTGTGGCCACCAATAAGGAAAACGAAAAGAGTGGCGTCAAAGTCACCATGCTCGCTTTCCTGATCAAGGCTTGCGTGGCCGCGCTCAAAAAGTTCCCCGACTTCAACAGCAGCCTCGATGGCGACGCGCTGGTCTACAAAAACTACTGGCACATCGGCTTTGCCGCCGACACGCCCAATGGCCTGATGGTTCCGGTACTGAAAGACGCGGACCAAAAAGGCGTTCTGCAAATCAGCCTGGAGTTGGGCGAACTCGCCAAGAAGGCCCGCGAGGGCAAATTGAGCCCCGCCGAAATGACGGGTGCCACCTTCACCATCTCCAGCCTGGGCGGCATTGGCGGGCGCTATTTCACGCCCATCATCAACGCGCCCGAAGTCGCCATCCTGGGCGTGTGCAAGAGCCAGATGGAGCCGGTGTGGAACGGCAAAGAGTTTGTGCCGCGCCTGATGCTGCCGCTCTCGCTGACCTGGGACCACCGCGTGATTGACGGCGCATCGGCTGCGCGCTTTAACGTGTACCTGGGCCAGATCCTCAGCGACTTCCGTCGCGTCCTCCTGTAATACCTTGCGGGACAGACCGGTGCGCCGCGTCGCTCTGTCTCCAACCGATTGAGCACGACATGGCACACATCAACATCCTGGTTCCCGACATTGGCGACTTCGACGAAGTCACCGTCATCGAACTGCTGGTCCAACCCGGCGACACGATCAAGGCCGAACAAAGCCTGATCACCGTCGAGTCTGACAAAGCCTCCATGGAAATTCCTTGCAGTCACGCTGGCGTAGTGAAGGAACTGAAGGTCAAGTTGGGCGACAAGGTCAAGCAAGGTTCTACGGTGCTGTTGTTGGAAGGCGAGGGCGCTGTGACGGCCCCGGCACCTGCGTCGGCTCTTACTCCCCCGGTTGCTGCTGCACCCGCGTCTGCCAAGGCTGCTGCACCTGCCGCAACTGCTCCCAGTGCCACGGCCGCATCCGGCTACAGCGGCGCGGTAGATATGGACTGCGACCTGCTCGTTTTGGGCGCAGGCCCCGGCGGTTACTCGGCAGCGTTCCGCGCCGCCGACTTAGGCCTCAAAGTGGTCATCGTCGAGCGCTACGCCAGCCTGGGTGGCGTGTGCCTGAACGTGGGCTGCATTCCTTCAAAAGCCTTGCTCCACGTGGCTGCGGTGATGGACGAAGTCAGCCACATGGCGGATCTGGGCGTGGACTTTGGCAAGCCGGTGGTCAACATCGACAAGCTGCGCGGCCATAAAGAAAAAGTGGTTGGCAAACTCACTGGCGGCTTAGCGGCCATGGCCAAGATGCGCAAGGTCACCACCGTTCGCGGCTACGGTGCGTTTGTCGGCAGCCACCACGTGGAGGTGGAAGAAACCACGGGCAGCGCGCAGGACAAAACCGGCAACAAAAAAGTCATCGCGTTCAAAAAGTGCATCATCGCCGCCGGTAGCCAGGCCGTGCGCCTTCCCTTCATGCCCGACGACCCGCGCGTGGTGGACAGCACCGGCGCGCTGGAACTCAAAGAAGTTCCCAAGCGCATGCTGATTTTGGGTGGCGGCATCATCGGCTTGGAGATGGGTACCGTCTACAGCACGCTGGGTGCCCGCCTGGACGTGGTGGAAATGATGTACGGCCTGATGCAAGGCGCTGACCGCGACCTGGTGAAGATCTGGCAGAAGATGAATGCCAAGCGTTTTGACAACATCATGCTCAAGACCAAGACGGTTGCTGCACGTGCCTTACCAGAAGGTATTGAAGTCACCTTTGCCCCAGCAGAGGAAGGCGGCACCGCCCCCGCACCACAGGTGTACGACCTCGTGTTGCAAGCCGTGGGGCGCACGCCCAATGGCAAAAAGATTGCGGCGGACAAAGCCGGTGTGGCGGTGACCGACCGTGGCTTCATCAACGTCGACATTCAGATGCGCACCAACGTGCCGCACATCTTTGCCATTGGCGACATTGTCGGCCAGCCCATGTTGGCGCATAAGGCGGTGCACGAAGCGCATGTAGCCGCAGAGGTGATCGCCGGTGAACTACAAGGCAACAAAGAGCTGGCTGCGGCTGCGTTCAACGCCCGTGTCATCCCCAGCGTGGCCTACACCGACCCCGAAGTGGCTTGGGTCGGCCTGACCGAAGACCAAGCCAAGGCCCAAGGCATCAAGGTCAAAAAAGGCCTGTTCCCTTGGGCTGCCTCAGGCCGCGCCATTGCCAACGGCCGCGACGAAGGCGTGACCAAACTGCTGTTCGACGATTCGCCCGAGGCCCACGGCCACGGCAAGATCCTGGGCGGCGGCATGGTCGGCACCCACGCAGGCGACATGATTGGCGAGATCGCGCTGGCGATTGAGATGGGCGCAGATGCGGTGGACATCGGCAAAACCATCCACCCACACCCCACGCTGGGTGAAAGCATCGGCATGGCGGCAGAAGTGGCGCATGGGAGCTGCACGGATTTGCCACCTGCGAAGAAGTAAACCAAGCTCCAAGCACCCCAGAAAAAAGCCCGAACTGGCAACGGTTCGGGCTTTGTGCCTTGCTGAGCCCCGTAAACGCCACAGAATGTTGTGATGTGCACAGTATTCATGCGAGCCACCGCCAAAGCCAAACTCCACAACCCGCGCCACCCCGAGCGCACGCTGCTCTACCAAACAGTAGCCCAACACTACGAGACCTGGCTGGACCTTGCCAGTGCGGGTTAAAGCGGCTGCAAAGTCATTAAACTGAGAACCAGTCTGCCTTGCAAGGGTGGATAGCAAGCCCTCGGTGTTGTTGGACGAAGTGCCCGACCCGAGCGGGCGCTTGTTGACCCAAGTGGCGCATCGTCACGCCGATGGCTCGGCGGCGTTTATCGAGTCGCCTGTGGTGCCTCTGTTGGACACCAGTTTGATGACCAATGCGCCCGGTGAACCCCGCTTGGGTGCGCAGTTGATTTCAGAAATTCCCTCCGCCGATCAGGTCGATCTGATCATGGCCTTCATTCGCCGCAGTGGCATTGCCCCAATGCGTGAGGCGCTGGGCCAGCATCTGTCAACCGGTACCCCAAAGCTTTCAAGGCAGCTGGGCGATTTGTCCAAAATTTTCAAGAAAGCTGAAGCTGCGCCAGTCGGTTTGCGTTTGCCTTGTTCCCAATTGCGCACTGTGTCCAAGGGCACGTTGATGCGCGGGGCAAAGTCGGGCTGCGTAAACCCCAAGAGTTCGCGAATGCCGCGTACATAGGCCGCACCATCGGCCTTGGCTTGCAAGGTGTCAATCCGTTGTTGTTGGCGAATGTGTGAGTTCTGAAATTCCCAAGTGCTAGCTGTTGGTTTTTCAAATTTTCCTCACTCCACCACCCCCAATTCATAACTAGTACTTCGCCCGCTAGCCCCCGATTTTTTCAGCACGCCGCGCTCCACCAACTCGCTGATGTCGCGCAACGCGGTGTCCTGCGAGCATTTGGCAATCGTCGCCCATTTGCTGCTGGTGAGTTTGCCCTCGAAGTCATCCAGCAATTTGTTCAGCAGCTTGATCTGCCGCGCATTCAGCGGTGTGCCCGCCCAGTGTTGCCAGAAGCGGGCCTTTGCCAACACGGACGCCAGCGTTTTCTCGGTGCCCTGTACCGCGCTCAGTAGGCAGCGCAGAAACCACGTCAGCCAGTCGCTGACGTCCAGGTCGCCTTTTTGTGTGGATTCGAGTCGGTCGTAATAGGTTTTGCGTTCACGCTGTATCTGCGCCGAGAGGCTGTAGTAGCGCTGCATCGATTGCTCGGCACGCGATAACGCCATGTCACCGACAGCGCGCGCGATGCGGCCATTGCCATCGTCAAACGGATGGATGGTGACAAACCACAGGTGCGTCAGCCCGGCTTTCACCAGGGGGTCATCCTGTTGATCGACGTTGAACCACAGCAGGAAATCCGCCATCTCGGCATCCAGTTGCGGCGCGGGTGGTGCTTCGTAATGCACCGTTTGCCGATGTAAAGGGCCTGAGACCACTTGCATCGGGCCTTGCGCATCGTCGCGCCATTGACCAACCCGGATCGCCGAGAGGCCGCTGTATCCGGTGGGAAACAGCGCGGCATGCCACGCAAACAGCCGCTCGGCCGTCAGTGGTGCGTCGTGTTTTTGCGTGGCATCGAGCACCATGTCGACCACCCCGTCTACATGGCGGTCGGCGGGCGTCAGCGCGCCAATGTCGACGCTCAGCCGGCGAGCGATGGACGATCGCACCGAGTCGGGATCGAGCATCTCGCCCTCGATTTCACTGGTCTTGAGCACATCGTCGGTGAGCACGCGCAGTGTGGCCTGATCGCGCAAGTCCAAGCCTAGATCGATCATGCGACCCAGCAGTTGCCCCTGTGCGCGGTGTACCTGCGCCAGTAGTGGCGCCAGGCAGGCGCGGTCGTAGCGCCAGTGTGGCCAGTTGTCGTGCTGCCAGATATAGCGTTTATCACCGCGTTTCATGCGGTGATTGTGGCGCGCTTTCGCCGCAGGGTCAAGCAGAAGGCGTGACCAAACTGCTGTTTGACGATTCTCCTGAGGCCCACGGCCACGGCAAGATCTTGGGCGGTGGCATGGTCGGCACGCACGCGGGCGACATGATCGGCGAGATCGCGCTGGCCATCGAGATGGGCGCAGACGCGGTGGACATCGGCAAAACCATTCACCCCCGCCCCACGCTGGGCTAAAGCGTTGGCATGGCGGCAGAAGTGGCGCACGGTAGCTGCACGGATTTGCCGCCGAGCAAGAGGTAAAGCACTTCGCGCTCAAAACAAGAAAGCCGCCAACCCGAAAGGGTTGGCGTACATTCACGCCGCCTTGGTTCGCGTTCGTGGGGTGTCTCGTTTTAATCGAATCTCCACCGTCCTTCCCACGGCGTTTGCGGCTTTGACCAATGTGTCCAATTGAATAGACAAGTTGCTGGGATCAAGCACACGGTCGAGCTGCGAACGGCTGGTTGCCAGGCACCACCGGTGACCAGCGTCACCTTGCCGGCCAGGGGCTTGGGTTTGGGCATGCGCTGCAACTTGGCTTCTTCGAGCAGCCAGTACTCGATGTCAAAGGCCTCTTGCTCGGGTAGTCCGACGTAGCTGTCTACGGCATTGGCGTCACGCATGACGTTGATCGCGTTGACATAAAACTCCCCCGCGATACGCGCCGTTGCCTTGTCCCTGGCAATACACACCATGCCAATGCCGGGCAGCAGAATGACTACAGGGTTGGCATCGCGCATGGCAGGGCTGTCCGCACGTTTGCGGCGTTCATAGTAGGCGGCGTAGTCTGCGCGGTACGCTGCCAGCTTGGCTTCGAGCGCATCAGTCAGTGGCCCGCCCTCCAAGTTGTAGAGCGCTTCTTCCAGAATCAGGGGCCGAATCTTGGTGCGTAAAAAGTGGTCGGGGCAGGATGTACCCAGCGCCGCCAGCGTTGCCAGTTCACGGCTGTTGACAAACTCGACAACTTCCGTCTGGCGGTTGACGTGCAGCAGCTTGTGGCCGGTTTGAGAAGTCAGGCCCCGCAGCACAGGCAGCAGCCGCGCCAGCGTGGCGTCCTGAACAGTGGGCTCCAGGGACGAACGCGCGCTGCCGCCAAAGGCTGCTGTAGTGCGCGCTGCACTCTCACGGGCCAGCCAGTTCTGGGCGTGCGCGATCACGCCCACCGTATTCTCGTAACAGGACTTGGCATCGTCACCCCAGGTGAACAAACCGTGTCCGGCCAGCACGACACCACGTTGGTCGGGGTGGGCGGTCTGGTGTCGCTGCAGCATCAGACCCAACTCAAAACCGGGTTTGCGCCAGGGCAGCCAGCCGACCGTCCCATCAAAAATCGTGTGCGTCAACGCTTCACTCTTGGCCATGGCTGCAATCGCGATCACGGAATCCGGATGCATATGGTCGACATGCCTAAAGGGCAGAAATGCGTGCAGGGGTGTGTCAATGCTGGCCGCGCGGGGGTTCAGGTTGAAGGTGCAATGCGGTAGATACGCCACCATTTCGTCTTCATGGGCTGGTCCCCGGTACAGGGCTTGCAGGGAATGGAGCTTTTCCAGATAAAGGGTTGAGAAGCCGTCCCGCTTCATGGAGCCCACGTCACCCCCCGAGCCCTTGACCCACAGAACCGTCACGTCGTTACCGCTCAGCGGGTCTTTCTCAATTATTTTTGCTGAGGTGTTGCCACCCCCGTAGTTGGTGATGCGCAAGTCTGATCCGAGCAAATTGGAGCGGTACAGCAGCAAACCGGGCTCGTCCAGCGCAGTGGCGTGTTCGTCACTCCATTGCGGAAAGGGTTGCGGCGTGTGGGCAGAGTTCATGGGTTTTGTGTGGCTTTCAGACGGATATAACTGTAGTTGGAAACATCTATATCGATAAACCATAAATTTTTATATAATTAATAAGAAGAATTGATAGCTCAATCAACGCCATAGGCATTCTTCTTAAACGACACAAACCGTTTGCTGCCGGGAGCGTGACCGGCGCTGCAAATACAAGGGAAAACACCGATGAAGTACCCGCTCAAAACGAGTCTGCTGCCCACGGATTCATCAGGGGTTTCCCTCGAATGCCAGACTGTGGGCACCGCCGCCCACGCACCGGCCCGTGAGAATTGCCTACGAAACCTGACCCTGCGCCAGTTGCGAATCTTTGAGGCCGTGGCCACCCAGCTGAGCTTTTCGCGCGCGGCAGAGCAGCTCAGCCTGACCCAGCCGGCCGTTTCCATGCAAGTCCAGCAACTCCAGGCTGAGCTGGGATTGCAGTTGGTGCGCAAGACCGGTAAAAAAATCAGCCTGAGCCAGGCAGGTGAAGAGATGCTGCGCCAGTCCCGGCGCATGCTGGATCAGGTTCAGATTGCCGAGGCGGCCATGGGCCTGTTCCATACGGGAATAGGTGCCAAAGGCGGACTTTTGCATGTTGGGGTCGTTCCAACCGCCCACTACTTTGCACCCAAGCTTCTCATGGCATTTGCCGACCACTGGCCGGGCGTGAAGTTCAAGCTCACGGTGGACCGGCGCGAGGCGATTTTGCGGATGCTGCAACAGCATCAGCTAGACGTGGCCATTGCGGGTTACCCGCCCTCCGAGGCCGACGTGGAGGCAGAAACCTTTGCCCAGAATCCGCACTGCATCGTGGCGGGCGCGGGCCATCCGCTTGCGAAAAAGCGCCACATCAGCTGGGACGCACTCAAAGACGAACCCTTTCTGTTTCGCGAACCTCAGTCGGCGACCCGCCAGTTTTTTGAACACCTTTTGCAGGCCCAGTCACTGCAGGTCAAAGTGTCGATGGAGCTGTCTGGGAACGAGACGATCAAGCACGCCGTGATGGCGGGTATGGGAATCAGCTTTCTGTCTGCCCACACCTTCCAGATGGAGTTGGAAGCCGGACGTCTGATGGTCTTGAAGCTCGAGGGGATGCCAAAAATGGTCGATTGGTGCCTATTGCACCGGCGCGACTCCATTTTGACTGGCGTCAATGCGGCGTTTAAGACCTTTGTCATGCAGCATGGAAACGTCTGGGCGCAGTGCGCTACTTAGCACCCGTGCACTGCACAAATCCCTCTCTGCTGTGCCAACTTTCAGCCTACCGGTATGCCTAGAGTCTTTCCGTTTGTGCCTTAATCAAGCACAGAAAGGGTCTTCGCCATGTCCAACCGTTTCCGTTTTACAGCCGCTGCCACAGCCATCTGCGCCGCGGGTCTTCTGGCTGCATGCAGCCTTGATTTTCTGAATACCCGCGCGGCACAGGAGTTGGCTGAAAAAGCCAAGCCGCAAGGCTCGGTGTATACCGGGTGGCGGGTGTTCCAGGACAAATGCGCCGGCTGCCACGGCCCGGCTGGCCTGGGTACGGCGGCCGCGCCCAATCTTCTGCCCACAGTGCGCGATATCGGTCCGCGCCAGTTTGTCGACATCGTGCTGCGGCGCTACGACTGGAATATCCCGGCGGATCGGCTCCCTATCCAGGGCGCAGGGCGTGAGGCGCTCATTGAGCAGTTGGTGCAGCGCCAGGATTACATGCTGACGATGCCGGTGTGGCAGGGCGAACCCCGGGTCAGCGCCCATATCGTGGACCTCTACGCCTACCTGCTGGCCCGTGCCGAGGGCAGGCAGGGGCAGGAACGGCCGCAGCCTTAAACGATGGTGCCAGGCGAAGGGGGCGGGCCATGATGCCAGTGTGGGTGTTGCTGTTTTCGGCATCGATGTGGGGTCTGAGCTCTTTGCCGCTGAAAGCTTTTGCGGCGTATGGCCTGTCCGGGCCACTGCTGGCCGGTGTGGCTTTCGGGTTGGCGGGCTTGGTCAGTCTGCCGCTGCTGCTGCGCGAGCACCGCCAATGGCGGCACAGCCTGGGCACCTTGGTTTTGCTGGCCGTGGTGGGGGGCTGGGGCAATACGGCTTACGTAACGGCCCTGGTGCAGGGCGACGTGGTGCGCGTGATGCTGCTGTTTTACTTGTTGCCGGCCTGGTCGGTGCTGGGCGGATGGCTGTTTTTGGGCGAACGGGTATCGCGCCGGCGTGGCGGCGCGGTGGCCTTGGCGCTTAGCGGGGCGTTCTTGGTGGTGGGTGGTTTTGCTGCCTTCAGCACGCCGTTCAGCCTGGCTGATGCAATGGCGGTGACAGCCGGCCTGGGCTTTGCGGGCAACAACATCATTGCGCGCCACGCGCAAGGCATTCCTACTGCGAGCAAGACGGTGGTCTTGTTTTTGGGCTGTGCCATGACCGCGCTCCCGCTGGCGCTGTGGGTGGACGGCAGCGACGCCGCTCGCGTGTTGCCAACCCTCACGCCTGCTGTGATGGGTTGGTTGGTGGCCTACGCCATTGGCTGGCTGGGTTTGATCACGGCGACCTGGCAGTGGAGCGTGACACGCATGGAGGCAGGCCGCGCGGGTGTGATTTCAATTGCCGAATTGGTGGTGGCGCTGCTGGCGGCCACGCTGGTGGGTGGCGAGCGCATGACCCTGTTGGAATGCGTGGGTGGGGTGATGATTGCAGTGGCGGCGATCTTGGAAGCCACCGACAGCGCTGCCACCACGCCACCGGCGGCGATGCAGTAATCCTCCAGCACCGCTCAACACAGCCCAGCACTGAAAGTCCCCATGCGTCCAACCATCTTGCAACTCGAAGAATCCAAAATCCGCGAGGTCGCCAACGCCGGTCTGGGCCGCAGCGATGTGCTGGCCTTTTGGTTCGGCGAGAGCGATGAGCCCACGCCGGCCTTCATCCGCCAGGCCGCAGTGGAGTCCCTGGCACGGGGCGAAACTTTTTATGCCCACAACCTCGGTATGCCACCCTTGCGCGAGGCCATCGCGGCCTATATGTCGCTGCGCCACGGTGGAGTCGGCGCTGTGGGAATGGACCGGATCGCGGTGACCTCGGGGGGCGTGAACGCGCTGATGCTGGCCGCGCAGGCGCTGGTCGACCCCGGCTGCCGGGTCGTTGCGGTCACGCCCATGTGGCCCAACCTGGTGGCGCAGGCGCGCATCATGGGCGGCGATGTGCACACCGTGAGTTTGCGGCCCTTGGATGGGGCCTGGGTTTTGGATATGCAGGCCTTGTTGGACGCGGTGACGCCGGGCACACGCGTGCTGATTCTGAATGCGCCGAACAACCCCACCGGCTGGACGCTGTGTCGCGCGGAGCAGCAAACCATTCTGGACCATTGCCGCAGCACGGGCACCTGGATCGTGGCCGATGAGGTGTATGAAAACCTGTATTTCGACCCGACGCCGCACGGTTGCGCGCCCAGTTTTCTGGATCTGGCCACGGCGGATGACCATCTTGCCGTGATCCACAGTTTTTCCAAGAGTTTTCTCATGACCGGCTGGCGCCTGGGCTGGATGGTGGTGCCGCCGGCCATGACGGTGCAGCTCTCCAAGCTCACAGAGTTCAACACTTCCAGCGTCAGCGTGTTCACCCAGCACGCCGGATTAGCCGCGCTCAATGGACATGCCCAGGTTACACCGCGCGTGGTAGCCCATTTGCGCCAGTGCCGCGACACCCTTGTGCAGGCACTACAGACCGTGCCCGGCGTGGAGGTGGCCAGCCCCAAGGGCGGCATGTATGCGTTTTTCCGGCTGGAGGCTTATCCGGATTCACTGGCCACTGCGAAGCGTTTGGTCGCCGAAGCGGGGCTCGGACTGGCCCCTGGCGACGCCTTTGCGCCCGAGGCAAACGGCTGGCTGCGCTGGTGTTTCGCCTCGCAGGACCTGCGCCGTCTCACACAGGGGGTGGAGCGGCTGCGCGACTGGCTGGAGCGCCAACGGGCGCGCTAAACCGTCCTGCGCAGGGCGGCAAAAAACAACTCTGCCTGCAGGCGTTCGCCCAAGGTTTGGCGGGCTACGGTTTTGGCCAGGGCCGGGGCCAGCGGGCGCAGGGGCAGGCCGGTTTGGCGGGCCAGCACTTCGGCCTGGCAGGCGCGCTCCAGGTAGTACATGTCGTCGTAGGCGTAATCGACTCGGTCGGCGCAGACCACGATGCCGTGGTTGCCCAGAAAACCCACATCTGCGTTGCCCATGGCGTGGGCAATGCGCTCGCCCTCGGCGTGGTCCAGGGCCAGCCCGTTGTAGGCGGCGTCGATGGCCACGCGGCCATGGAAGCGCATGGCGTTTTGCGACAGCGTGGTGTCGAGCGCGCCTGCCGTGGTCAGCGTCAGCGCGGTCGCGTACGGCATGTGGGTGTGCAAGACGCAGGCTTTGCGGCAGACCTTGTGGATACCGGCATGGATGAACATGGCCGAGGGCTCCACGGGGTGGTGTCCGGCCAATTTTTGGCCATTGGCGTCGACCATTACGATGTCATCGGCCCCGATTTCGCCCCACATCAGTCCGCGCGGGTTGAGTAAAAACCGCCCGCTTGAATCGGGCAATTCGACGCTGAAATGGTTGCACACGCCTTCGGCCAAGCCGTGCTGGGCGGCGGCGCGTAAAGCCAGCGCCAGGTCAGCGCGCAGGCCGCGCACGGCGGGGGAAAGAAAGTCGTGGTCGTGCATGGGCTGCTCCTTGGGGTCTATGGGGCCGGGATGTGCGGCATTCTCTGCTACTCTCAATTGATCACCCTAACCACTTTGGCGAATCCACCATGACCCACCACCACCAGTTCTACATCAACGGCACCTGGGTTGACCCGGTGGCCCCCCATTTGTTTGACGTCATCAACCCGGCGACCGAGGCACCTTACACGCAGATTTCCATGGGCAGCGCTGCGGACGTGGACCGTGCGGTAGCCGCTGCCCGGGCTGCTTTTGCGGCTTTTACCGCCACCGATAAGGCCACCCGTCTGGCTTTGCTGCAGCGCATTTTGGTGGCCTACAACGACCGCGCCGAAGACATTGCCCGCGCCGTCAGTGATGAGATGGGCGCACCCATGTCCTGGGCGCGCGAGGCACAGGTCTGGGCCGGGCGAGTGCATCTGGAAGCGACGATTGCCTCATTGGAGGGCTACGAGTTTGAACACCAGCGCGGTGCGACCCGCATCATGAAAGAGGGCATCGGCGTGGTCGCACTGATCACGCCTTGGAACTGGCCGCTCAACCAGATTGTGTGCAAGGTGGCGCCGGCCATTGCCGCCGGTTGCACCATGGTGTTGAAACCCAGCGAAATTGCGCCCATCAGCGGGATTGTGTTTTCGGAAATCATGCACGCTGCGGGCACCCCTGCCGGGGTCTACAACATGCTCAATGGCGACGGTCCTTCAGTCGGGCAAGTCATGGCGGGCCACAAGGATGTGGACATGGTGTCATTCACCGGCTCCACCCGCGCAGGGGTGATCGTGGCGAAAACGGCAGCGGACACCGTCAAGCGCGTGGCGCAAGAGCTGGGCGGCAAATCGCCCAACATCATCCTGGATGACGCCGATTTGGAAACCGCGGTGCGCAAGGGCGTGGAGGGCTGCTTCAGCAACACCGGCCAGTCCTGCGACGCGCCCACCCGGATGCTGGTGCCGCGCGCCTTGCATGCGCAGGCGCTGGAATACGCCAAAGCCGCTGCGGCAGCGCAAATCGTTGGTGACCCCCAGGCGGCGGCGACCACCATGGGTCCGCTGGTAAGCGCCTTGCAGTTCAGCAAAGTGCAGCGCCTGATCGAGGTCGGTATCGCCGAGGGCGCGACGCTGGTGGCCGGTGGTCTGGGTCGCCCGGCCGACATCAACCGCGGCTACTACGTGCGCCCTACGGTGTTTGGCGGCGTGACGCCGCAGATGACGATTGCCCGCGAAGAAATTTTTGGCCCGGTCTTGGCCATCATGCCCTACGACTCGGAGGCCCAGGCGGTTGAGATGGCCAACGACACCGAGTTCGGCCTGGCTGCCTATGTACAGTCAAGCAGTCTGGAGCACGCCCGTAGGGTGGCGCGCCAGTTGCGCGCCGGACAGGTCAACATCAACTACCCGGATTGGGACATTTACGCGCCCTTTGGCGGCTACAAGCAGTCGGGCAACGGGCGCGAATACGCTGATTGGGCGATCCACGATTTTCTCGAGCTCAAAGCCATGATTGGCTACGGCGAGGCCGCGTAAAGCAGCCTTGAGCGCTCAAATTTCCAGGTTGTCGATCAGGCGCGTGCTGCCCAGACGGGCTGCGCCCAGAACCACCAGCGGGTTGCCGGGCTGGGGTGCTTGTACATCGCTCTGGCGGCGAATGGCCACATAGTCGGGCGTCCAACCGGCACTGCGCAGGGTCTGCATGGCCTGGTTTTCCAGTTCGATAAAACCGGTCTGCCCGGCCCGCACAGACTGCGCGCATGCATGCAGCGCCCGCCACAGCAATGCCGCCTGCGCGCGCTGCTCCGCGCTGAGGTAACCGTTGCGCGATGACATGGCCAGCCCATCCGCTTCGCGGTGCGTATCGTGGCCGATGATGTCAACCGGCATTGCGAACTGGCGCACCATGTGGCGGATGATCAGGAGCTGCTGGTAGTCCTTTTTTCCGAACAAGGCGCTGCGCGCCTGGGTACAGGCCAGCAACTTCAGCACCACGGTGCAAACGCCCTGAAAAAAACCGGGACGGTACTGGCCTTCGAGCATGTCGGCAAGGGCCGGGTCGGGTCGCACCGTGAAAGCTTGCGGCTGCGGATACAGCTCGGCCTCGGAGGGCGCAAACAGCAGGTCACAACCGGCGGCCTCCAGCTGCGCGCAGTCGGCTTGCAGTGTGCGGGGGTAGCTGTCGAAGTCTTCTTTGGGGCCGAACTGCAAGCGGTTGACAAAAATCGTCGCCACCGTCAGGTCGCCCAGCGGTTTGGCCGCCCGCACCAGCGCCAGGTGGCCGGCATGCAGATTGCCCATGGTGGGAACCACCGCCGGGTGTCGAAAGGCTCGCAGATGCTGGCGCAAATCCGCCACGGTGTGAACAATACGCATACAGGGTGCGGATTACCAGGCGTGCAGCGCGTTGTCCGGGAAAGAACCATTTTTGACTGCGGCCACATAGGCCTCCATGGCGCCGCGAATGGAGCCGCCATCGGCCATGAAGTTGCGCACGAACTTGGGCATCTTGCCCAGGTTC
This sequence comes from Comamonas sp. lk, assembly GCA_945860595.1. Classification (GTDB taxonomy): domain Bacteria; phylum Pseudomonadota; class Gammaproteobacteria; order Burkholderiales; family Burkholderiaceae_C; genus Allorhodoferax. The sequence continues at coordinate 37,765 of CAMAQV010000016.1, read as the reverse complement.
ACGCCCAGCATGTCATGCAGAACTAAAACTTGCCCTGCCGTGCCTTTGCCAGCACCAATACCAATGGTGGCGCAGTGCGGCAACGACTGGGTGACCGAAGCGGCCAGCGCGTGGGGCACCATTTCCAGCACCAGCATGGAGGCGCCGGCGTCTTGTAGTTCCTGGGCCTGCTGGCGCAAGATGTCGGCGCTGGCGTCGGATTTGCCTTGCACCCGGTAGCCGCCCAGCGCGTGCACGGTTTGTGGTGTCAGGCCCAGGTGCGCGCAGACCGGAATGCCGCGCTCCACCAGAAAGCGCACGGTCTCAGCGGTCCAGCCGCCCCCTTCGATCTTGACCATATGGGCCCCGGCCTGGGACAGCACCACCGCGCTACGCAAAGCCTGCTCCCGGGATTCCTGGTAGGTGCCAAACGGCATATCGGCAATCACCCAAGCCGTTCCCTGGGCGCGGCGGATGCCGCGCGCCACGCTTTCGGTGTGGTAGCGCATGGTCTCCAGACTGACCCCCACGGTGCTGGGCAAGCCCTGGCAGACCATGCCCAGCGAGTCGCCGATCAAAATGCATTCGATGCCCGCCGCGTCGGCAACCGCGGCAAAGGTTGCGTCGTAGGCCGTTAGCATGGTAATTTTTTCGCCGCGCGCGCGCATCTCCAAGAGACGGGGCAGGCTGACCGGCTTGCGGTTGGCCATGGGGGAGGCCGGTGGCAGCGTGCCGTAGGGCGTGGATTGGGTGGGGTCCTGGGTCACGATGGTCGTTTCCAAATCGCTGCGACAGGCGCGAATGTAACAGCTTGCTGTTGAGAGGAAAGAGAGGAAAGCGGCCTTATTCGGCGGCCAAAGCGGCCTCTGGCGTGTAGGCCAGCCGCAGATAGATGGGGGCAAAGGATTCGGCCTGGGTGATCTGCACCATGGCCTCTTTGGCCAGTTCCAGAATCGCCATAAACATCACGACCACCACGGCCACGCTGTGGCCAGCCTCGAACAAGGATTCAAAAGCCATAAAGCGCTGGCCTTGCAGGCGGCGCAGCACCAGCGTCATGTGCTCACGCACCGAGAGCTGCTCACGGTTGATGGTGTGGTGCTGCACCAGCCGGGCGCGCTGCAGGATGCTGTGCCATGCGGCTTGTAGGTCTGCGGCGTTGACATCGGGCAGGCGGGTCTGTACCAGGGCATCGCTGGCGATCTGCGCGGTCAGAAAGTCGCGCCCCGCAACCGGCAGGGCGTTGAGCCGCGCCGCCGCCAGCTTCATTTGCTCGTATTCGAGCAAACGGCGCACCAGTTCAGCGCGCGGGTCTTCGGCCTCTTCGCCAGGGGCTGCCCGCTTGGGCGGTAGCAGCATGCGCGACTTGATCTCGATCAGCATGGCGGCCATTAACAAATATTCGGCGGCCAGCTCGAGGTTGCGGCTGCGGATTTGCTCGACGTAGGCCAGATACTGGCGCGTGACGCTGAGCATGGGAATGTCCAGGATGTTGAAGTTCTGCTTGCGAATGAGGTAGAGCAACAAGTCCAGTGGACCTTCAAACGCCTCCAAAAACACTTCCAGCGCGTCGGGCGGGATGTACAAGTCCATCGGCAGGGAAAACAGCGGTTCGCCGTACAGGCGCGCCACGGCGACGTTGTCGACCACGTCGGGCATGCTGTCCTGCGGCATCGCGTAATCGAGGGGCAGGGACTCGCCGCTCACAAGCTGCAGTCGCTCAGGTTTCGTCGGTCAGGTAGACGTAGGGCTTTTGCGCGACCCGGCCCTGCGCGTATTCGCCTTGCAGATCGCGATCCAGCTTCTTGTCCCAGAGCAGGGCGCGTCCGGCACGCTGGCGGGCTTCCAAGTCGGGCTTCTCGGCTTTGAGCTGGTCAATGAACTGCGTGGCGTCGGAGCGGTAATCGGGGCGGCGGAAGATGGTCATGGCATGAATCCTGGGTGCGCGGGCATTCTAGCGGGGGTGGGTCGCGGTCTGTCACACAAATGCCATATGCATTGGCTAGCGTCCCCTGTCTGGCATGTGCGCCGGGCCAACAGGAGTTGCCATGAAGCTGAATGAAGAAGACCTGATCCGCCGTATCCGGAGTGACTTGCTGGACAGCTTTGATGAAGAGCTGGAAATGGAAGTCGAGGACCGGGCTTTCACCAACGCCGAGTCGCCCGGCGTAACGGATGAGTCCTCGGTCGCGCGCCGCCATTACTTTCGCGAGTTGTTCCGTCTCCAAGGCGAGTTGGTAAAGCTGCAGGACTGGGTGGTGGCCAGTGGTCACAAGGTGGTTGTGCTGTTTGAAGGCCGTGATGCGGCCGGCAAAGGTGGGGCCATCAAGCGCATCACGCAGCGGCTCAATCCGCGTGTGTGTCGCGTCGCTGCCTTGCCCGCGCCGAATGACCGGGAGCGCACACAGTGGTACTTCCAGCGTTACATCGCGCATCTGCCGGCGGCCGGCGAAATGGTTTTATTTGACCGCAGTTGGTACAACCGCGCCGGGGTCGAACGGGTGATGGGCTTTTGCAATGACGAGCAGTACGAGGAGTTCTTCCGCAGCGTTCCCGAGTTCGAAAAAATGCTGGTGCGCTCCGGCATTCAGGTGATCAAGTACTGGTTTTCGATTTCGGACGAAGAGCAGAACGCGCGCTTTCTGGGCCGGATCTATGACCCGCTGAAACAGTGGAAGCTCAGCCCCATGGATCTGGAGTCACGCAAACGCTGGGAGGATTACACGGTGGCTAAAGAGGTCATGCTGGAGCGCACCCATATTCCCGAAGCGCCCTGGTGGGTAGTGCAGGCGGTGGACAAGAAAAAGGCCCGCCTGAATTGCATTCACCACCTGCTGCAGCAAATGCCCTACAAGGAAATTCCGCATCCCCCCATTGTGCTGCCTGAGCGTGTGCGACGTGACGATTACGAGCGCCACCCGGTGCCGGCCGATATGTTTGTGCCCGAGGTGTATTGAGTTCTTGCGCGGGTTCAGCCGCGCACGTCGCCCACCGTATCCCGCCCGAAAGTTGGGCTGCTCAGATACGCCAGAACGCGCCGCGCCGCATCGTGCGGGCTGCTGAGTTGGCCGCCCGCATGCAATCCCTGGAAGGTGGCCAGGTCCGGGAAATGTGCCGGATCGGCGCTGCGCAACTGCAGCTGCATATCGGTGGCAATGACTCCCGGTGCGAGGGAGCAGACTGTTGCGCCATGGGCAAGGGCTGCTTCTTCTAGCGCCAGGCAGCGGGTGAAATGGTCCATACCGGCCTTGGCTGCACAGTAGGCGGCAGTCGAGGCCATGGCCCGCCGACCCAGGCCCGACGAGATGTTCAACACCTTGCGTGGGACAGTCCAGTCGCGCGTGGCCCCCAAAAATGCCGCGCAGAGCTGCAACGGTGCTTCCAGCCCCACGCGCAGAGCCTGCGCCAGAGCCAGCGGATCGCTGTCGCGCAGAGCCAGCAACGGAGAAATCGCGCCTGCGTTATTGATCAAGGTGGCACTTGCCAATTGCTGCGGATCGCGTGCGCGCAGCCACTTTGCGAGTTGCTGCGCCACCGGTGCCGCATCGCCCAGATCGGCGCTCCACTGCTCCAGTGCAGCACGCGCCGCTTCGGCCTGGTCTTGCAGTTCGGCGTTACGCTGGCGCGAGATGCACAGCACAAGAGCCCCCGGCTGTAGCAGTTGTTGGGCCATGGCAAGTCCCATGCCGCGTGATGCGCCGGTCAAGATGGTCAGGTTTTGCATGCGGGACTCCAGGCCATCAGGCTCAAGATTTCAAACAGCATTTGCGCTCCGGCCTGCGCAGTGTTGGTGCTGGGATCGTATTGGGGAGCTACCTCCACCACATCGCCACCTACGATGTTCAGGCCCTTGAGGCCGTGCAGAATGGCCAGCGCCTCGCGGGTGCTCAAGCCCCCGATCTCGGGGGTTCCGGTGCCGGGTGCGAAGACCGGGTCCAGGCCGTCCACATCAAAAGTCACGTAGGTCGGGCCATCGCCGACTACGGCGCGGGCCATACGCACAATTTCGGCGATACCCAGGGTGGAAATCTCTTCGGCATGAACCACGGTCATGCCGACATCTTTGGAAAACTCCCACAGGTATTCCGATGAGCCACGGATACCGATCTGGATGCAGCGCGCAGGGTCCAGCACGCCGTCGAGCACCGCCAACCGGAACGGCCCGCCGTGGTGAAAGCGGGTCTGGTCGAACGCGCCGCCGGTATCGCAATGCGCGTCGATATGCACCATGCCCAGGGGCTGTGAGCGTCCCAGGGCTTTCATGATGGGGTAGGTGATGGAATGGTCGCCACCCACGGTCAATGGCAGCACGCCCTGGTCCGCCACGCGGTGGTACCAGGCCTCGATGTCTTCTATGCACATGGGCAGGCTGTAGCGGCTGCGAAAGGGCACATCACCTACATCGGCCACACGCAGGCTGTGCACCGGCGCAACGTCGAGCACGTGGTTGTAGGGGCCGACGCGCTCAATGGTACGCAGCGCACGCGGCCCAAAGCGCGCACCTGGCCGGTTGCTGGCACCGAGGTCCATGGGCGCACCCATCAGCGCCACTTGCAAATCACCGAAGTCGGGGTTTTGCGCCTCCACTGGCCGATGCGGTGCCGATAGCAGCGTGGGCACGCCCGCGTAGGGCGCCGCGCGCGTGCCGCCGTCTGAAAAAATACTGGCTGCTACCTGGGCGAAGCGGGGGTCGTGCATGTCGGATGCGCCGCCGCTGAATTTCGCGCGCAGGGATTGGAGTTGCTCGGGGCTCAGGGGCATGGTGGGTGTTGCGCAGTGTGCGGTGATGGTAGGGGGCCGGGGATCAGGGTGCGGGTGGTGACTCTGGCGGATGAGCAGGCGTTTGCGCCGCCTTCAGTTGTTTGTTGATGCCCCAAGCCAAGCCCACGAATAGCCACATCGGCAACCAGGCCCAGATGTACACCCAGCGCATCGGCTCCCCCTGCAACAGCCCGACCAGCTGCGACGCGATCGAGTACAAAAACCACAGACCGCCACCTAGCAAAAAAGTGCCGCGCAGGATCCAGCTGGGTTGGCGAACGGGCTCGGCAGGACTCGTGTCCATGGATGGGCTGGGTTCCATGCTGCGTCTTCGGGTGGTTTTAGGGTGAAAACTGTCGATCGGATTGTGTCGCTGCGGTGGTGGTCAATGCGTTTGAAAGCGCGCTCACAGCACATCAACGCCGGCGGCTTGTGCGGCAAGCCGCAACGCATGGTCTTGCGTCGCAAGGGGGACGCCATGGCGCATCGCCAGTTCCAGATAGGCAGCGTCATAACTGCTCAAGTCGAAACGCATCGCCAATTCAAACAGCTGCCGCTGCCCAGGTGGTGCGCCCGCGTCGACATCAATCGGTAGTTGGCCCAGCGTGTCCAAAATCTGCCGAGCCAAAGTGTGCGTCAGGCGACCTCTGGTGCACGCGGTCTTCAAGACATTGGCGAGCTCGAGTTGCCACAGCGGCGGAACCAGCGCCTTGTCGGTCTCCAAGCGGGCGGCAATAGCCTGGCTGTAGTCGGTGGACTGTCCGCTCAAATACCAAGCGCTCACCACCGAGTTGTCCAGAACAAAGGGCATCAGTCGCGTCCGGTTTGGATAGCCTCTGCCACGCTGCAACCCAACGCACCCTCGGCACCCAGCCGACGTAAATCCGTCATTGCGTCCAGAACCCGTTGCCGCTGCTCGGGGGCGCTGACAGAACCAACGCCGACGGCGACCAGGCGCGCCACCGGGGCACCGTGCCGGGTGATCGTGATTTCCTCCCCCAGCTCGACGGCGGCGATCATTTCCGAGAATCGATTTTTGGCTTCATAAACAGCAATAGCGCGCATGGCCGTGCCCCTCAAAAATATGGCTAGCCCGATTTTGACATGGGATTGGCCGTGCTTCTCACCCCTCCACCGCCTCCACCAAAAATTTCACCCGCCGCACCCCGTTCCATTCGTCGGCTTCCAGCCGAAAAGCCATGGTGACTTTGGCGGGCAGGGGTTCGGTGTGGCTGAACCATATCGCGTCCACGGGTTCGCCCCGGTGTTTGAGTTTGAGGGACAGGTGTTTCTCGCCCACCAGCCGCTGCGACATCACCTCGACTTCTTCGCTGAAGGTGGGGGCGGCAAAGCCTTGGCCCCAGACTTCGTGGTGCAGCGTGTCTACCAGGTCCACGCGCCGGTACTGCGGGTCCAGCGGCCCGTCGGTGGCGATACGGCGTTGCAGGGTGGCGGCGTCCAGCCATTCGTGGGCGACTTCCGCAAGCGCTTGCTCAAAGGTGTCGAAATGCGCTTCGTCTACGGTGCATCCTGCGGCCATGGCGTGGCCGCCAAAGCGCAGCAACACGCCCGGGTGGCGCTTGGCCACCAGGTCCAGGGCGTCGCGCAAATGAAAGCCGGGAATAGACCGGCCCGAGCCTTTGAGTTCATGCTCCTTGCCCGGGGCGGCGCTGGCGGCAAACACAAAGCTGGGGCGGTGGAACTTGTCTTTGATGCGCGCGGCCACGATGCCGACCACGCCTTCGTTGAAGTCGGGGTCAAACACGCAAATCGCGGGCGGCGGTTCGTCACTTTCGTCAAAGAGTGATTCGGCCACTTCCATGGCAGTGTCACGCATATCGCCCTCGATCACCCGACGCTCGCGGTTGATCGCGTCCAACGCGCGCGCCAGCTCGTCGGCGCGGCCGGGGTCATCGGTGAGCAGGCATTCAATCCCCAGCGTCATGTCGCTCAGGCGACCGGCGGCGTTGATGCGCGGGCCCAGCGCAAAGCCGAAGTCAAAGCTAGTGGCCACCGTTGCGGTGCGCCCGGCGGCGCGGAACAAGGCTGCCATGCCTGCCGGCATGGCTCCGGCGCGCACCCGCTTCAAGCCCTGGGCGACCAGACGCCGGTTGTTGGCGTCCAGCCGCACCACATCGGCCACCGTGCCCAAGGCCACCAGCGGCAGCAGGCGGTCGAGTTTGGGCTGCGAGGCCGCATCAAAAATTCCGCGTGTACGCAGTTCCGAGCGCAAGGCCAGCAGCACATAAAACATCACTCCCACCCCGGCCAGTGCCTTGCTGGCAAAGCCGCAGCCGTGCTGGTTGGGGTTGACGATGACGTCGGCATCGGGCCGCTGCGCGGCGGGTAAATGGTGGTCGGTCACGAGCACCTGCAGGCCCAGCGTTTTGGCGTGGGCCACGCCTTCCAGGCTGGCAATGCCGTTGTCCACGGTGATCAGCACGTCTGCGCCCTGGTCTTTGACGCGCTGAGCGATCGGCGCGGTTAGGCCGTAGCCGTCCACCACCCGGTCCGGCACCAGATAGGCCACATGCTGTGCCCCCATCAGGCGCAGCCCACGCAATGCCAGCGCACAGGCGGTGGCGCCGTCGCAGTCGTAATCGGCCACCACGCACAGGCGTTTGCTCTGGGCGATCGCGTCGGCCAGCAGCGTGGCGGCCTCTGCGATACCCAGCAGACCATCCGGTGGCAGCAGTTTGGCCAGGCTGTCATCCAGTTCTTCGGTGCCGGTGACACCGCGGGCGGCATAAAGGCGCGCCAGCAGCGGGTGTACGCCGGCTTGCTCCAGCGCATGGACGCTGCGCGGGGGAATGTCACGGGGAATGATCTTCATGCGGTTTGCAATCTCTCAGGAAATGGGGTGGGCGACCAGGCCTGGCGCACCCGGGCCAGCCAACCCTGGCTGGCTGATGCCTGCCTTGTGTAGCTGTGTGATTGGGTTTGGCCGCATAGGGTGATGCAAAAGTGCGGGTCCTTGTGCGACAGGCTCAGCCAGTGCGGCCCCTGGGCGGCGTCCAGCGCGCTCCATGCCTGGGCCCAGTTCCAGGCGTCATCCCGCAGGGCGCTGTCGCGCAGTTCGGTATGCAGCGCGGTGGCCGAAGGTTTTGGTGCGAGTGTGCTCGGCAGGCTACCTGTGCCGCTGAGCCAGAAGGCGTTCACCGGAGCCAGACCGCGTGTGGCGCGGCTGTCGTTCACCGGGTGGGTGTAGAGCAGCATTTGCATCTCGTTCTGCAAGCGGCGCAGGCTGCCCGCGCGCGCGCCCTGCGGCATCCAGGCGTCCACCGCTTGCCCGCGTACGCGTTCCAGCGAGGCGGTGGGCAAATTGCGCAGCGGCTCGCCGCATACCAGCCACTGTGCGGGAAGGTGCGCGTGCAGCGCCAGTCCGTCTTCCAGAAAATAAGGATGCATGGCCTGCATCAGCGCATCGGACTCGTGCGCCTGCAGCGCCAAATCATCAGGCTCCCGCATCATCACGTGGTCGCTTTGTGGCGCGAGATGGCACAAGGTGAGCAGGCCCCAGGCCTGGCCGGCGTCCAGTCCGGCGGTTTGTGCCGCTAACGCAGCCAGAGGCAGCAGCCCGTCGGGGGCCTGGAGATGGGCGCAGGCCAGCCGCTCGTGCACGGGTGTCAAGCTGGCGTTTTCCCCATGGGTCAGCGTCTCGCGGGCCAGCAGCGCAAACAGCGTGTGCAGATGCGGCAGTGGCGGGAATTCGGGGCGTCTCACCAGCGCCTTGCAGTTCGGCCCATCAGGCAGGGCGTGGGACAGGACGATGTGCATGGGGCCATTGTCCATGCAGTGCCACAATCCTCGCCGTGGCGCTATTTCCCTTCACCCTTCCTTCCCAAGTCCCGTTTGAACTGCGCATTGGCTGGCGTTACACGCGTGCGGGCCGCTCGACGCGGCGCAACGGCTTCATCTCCTTCATCTCAGGCATTTCCATGCTGGGCATTGCGCTGGGGGTGGCGGCGCTGATCATCGTGCTCAGCGTGATGAACGGATTTCAGAAAGAGGTGCGCGACCGCATGCTCAGCGTGGTCTCGCATATCGAGATTTACAGCCCCGGCGGTGCCTTGCCGGACGCCGGACAGACCATGCGCCAGGCCCGTGCCCATCCTGAGGTGGTTGGGGCAGCGCCCTTCATCAGCATGCAGGCGCTCCTGGCCCGGGGTGAGGACATGAAGGGCGCGCTGGTGCGCGGCATCGACCCGGCGCTGGAGCCGCAGGTCACCGACATGGCCGGTGGTGCGCAGCAGGCCGTGCTGGCGCGCCTGGTACCCGGCGTTTTTGGCGTGGTGCTGGGCGGCGAGTTGGCGCGCAGCATGGGTGTGCGGGCGGGGGATCAGGTCACGCTGATAGCACCTGGCGGTCAGGTGACCCCGGCCGGCGTGGTGCCGCGTCTGAAGCAAATGACGGTGCTTGGCACCTTTGAGTCCGGCCATTACGAATACGACTCGACGCTGGTGTTCATACACATTGAGGACGCGCAACGCGTTTTCCGCCTTGAAGGGCCCTCCGGCGTGCGGCTCAAGCTGCTGGATTTGCAGGACGCGCGCACCGTCGCCCGTGAACTCGCGGTGCGCCTGGGTGGCGACCTCTATGTACGCGACTGGACGCAGCAGAACCGCACCTGGTTTGCGGCGGTGCAGGTGGAAAAACGCATGATGTTCATCATCCTCACGCTGATCGTGGCGGTGGCTGCCTTCAACCTGGTCAGCACCCTGGTGATGTCGGTGACCGACAAGCGCGCCGATATCGCCATCCTGCGTACCCTGGGCGCGAGCCCGCTGAGCATCATGGGAATTTTTGTGGTGCAGGGCGCCATGGTCGGTGTTATCGGCACGTTAGCCGGGTTGCTGCTCGGTCTGGGGGTGGCGCTGAACATCGATGTCATCGTCCCCGCGTTGGAGCACGCCCTGGGCGCGCACTTTTTGCCACAAGACATTTATCTGATCAGCCGCATGCCCAGCGACCCGCGTGCCGCCGACATCGTGCCCGTGGCGCTGATCAGCCTGGTCTTGTCCTTCGTCGCAACCCTGTATCCGAGTTGGAGTGCGTCCCGCGTTAACCCGGCGGAGGCGCTGCGCTATGAGTGAGGCGATGGACCGTCAGCCCTTGCTGGCTTGCACCGGCCTGACCAAGCGCTTTACCGAAGGGCGCCTGGACGTCACCGTGCTGCGCGGCATTGACCTGCAAGTGCAGCGTGGCGATACGGTGGCCATCGTCGGCGCCTCGGGCTCGGGTAAAAGCACGCTCTTGCACCTCCTGGGCGGCCTGGATGCGCCCAGCAGCGGCAGCGTGACGCTGTGCGGGCAGGCGCTGGCCGATCTGGACGCCGCGGCGCAGGGCCGCTTGCGCAATGCGCACCTGGGTTTTGTCTACCAATTTCACCACCTGCTGCCCGAGTTCAGCGCGCTGGACAACGTGGCTATGCCCTTGACCATCCGCCGTGACCCGCCGGCGCAGGCTGGGGCTTCGGCTCTGGAGATGCTGCGCCGGGTCGGCTTGGGTGAGCGCGCGGCGCACCGTCCCTCGGAGCTGTCGGGGGGGGAGCGTCAACGCGTGGCGATTGCCCGTGCCCTGGTCACGCGGCCGGACTGTGTGCTCGCCGACGAGCCCACCGGTAATCTGGACCGCAGCACCGCCGACGGTGTGTTCGACCTCATGCTGCAACTCGCCCGCGACCAGGGCACCGCATTTGTGCTGGTCACCCATGACGCCACGCTGGCCGCCAAGTGCAGCCGCCGTTTGCGCTTGGATGGCGGTGTCTTGCGCCCCGCCGATTAGCGCCCCGCGCACGCCCGATGTGGATTGACACCCACGCCCATCTGGATGCTGCGGAGTTTGATCCCGACCGCAGCGCACTGCGCCGCGCCGCCCATGCGGCGGGCGTGGACCATTGCGTGATACCAGCGGTAGAGCGCGCCAATTGGGCTGCGGTGCGCGAACTGGCCCATGCGCAGGCAGACAGCTACTGTCTGGGCATCCACCCGCTGTATGTGCCGCAGGCGCTTGAATCCGATTTGGCCGCCTTGGACGCTGAGCTGGCCCAGCACCACGGTGACCCGCGCCTGGTGGCCGTGGGAGAAATCGGCCTGGACTTCTTCGTGCCCGCGCTGTGCGAACCGGCTATGCGCCAACGGCAGGAATTTTTTTATGCTGAGCAGCTGCGACTGGCCCGCGCACATGGCCTGCCCGTGGTGCTGCACGTGCGGCGCAGTGCTGACCGGCTGCTGAAGTACCTTCGGGCGCTAGGGCAGGGCGGACACCGGTGGAGCGGGATTGCCCACGCTTTCAACGGCAGCCAGGCGCAGGCCCTGGCGTTTTTTGGCCTGGGCTTGAAGCTGGGCTTTGGCGGCGCGCTGACCTATGAACGGGCTTTGCAGTTGCGCCGCCTGGCGCGCACGCTGCCGCTGGATGCGCTGGTCTTGGAGACTGACGCGCCCGACATTGCGCCGCACTGGCTGTACGCCACCCGTGCGCAGCGCGCGGCCGGGCAAGTGCAGGGCCGTAACAGCCCCTTAGAGCTACCGCGCATCGCAGCGGAGTTGGCCGGTCTGCGCGGTATCGGCGTGCCGGCCTTGGAGGCCGCCAGCAGTGCTAACGCGTGCCAAGCCTTACCGCGCCTGGCTGGGCTGCTTGCGGTGTGAAGGTGTGATGGAGCGCAGGCGCTTTACCCGGTTGGCGCTGGTATAAGCAGCGCATGCGAAAAAGTACCCTGCCGGACAACGCGTTACCCGAAGTCAATTTCTCGGAAGAGGGCGGCATCCGCCATCTGCACTTGGGCAGCATCTGGGTCCAGGGCTCGATGTACCTGGACGACCCGCTGCGGCTGGTGCATGAATACATACAGCGCATGATGGCCTGGATGTTGTTCATGGATCCGGCCGGCATTCCCCGCCGCCAAGCCATGCAGCTCGGCCTGGGTGCGGGCTCGCTCACCAAGTTCTGCAGCCAGGCGGTAGGCATGCACACCACCGCCATCGAGCACAACCCGCAGGTGCTGCAGGCCTGCCGGGGCTGGTTCAAGCTGCCCACCGACAACGCCCGCATGCGCGTGGTGCTGGCCGACGCGTCGCAGGAAATCCGCCAGCCGCAGTGGTTGGGTGCTATCGATGCCTTGCAAGTGGACCTGTACGACGACGAAGCCGCCGCCCCGGTGCTCGATAGCCCCGAGTTCTACGCCGATTGCCGCAATCTGCTCACACCCGATGGCTGCATGACGGTCAACCTGTTTGGCCGCTCCTCCAGCTTCGACCAGAGCGTGGCCAAAATGGTGTCTGCGTTCGGGCCCGATGCGCTGTGGGCCTTCAAACCCACCCGCGAGGGCAATACGGTGGTGCTTGCCCAGCGCACGCCCGCCCACCCAGGTCGTACCCTGATGCTGGAGCGGGCGGATGCAATCCAGCGTTTGTGGGGTTTGCCGGCGGCCAAGTGGGTGCGGGGCCTGCAGCAGGTGGGTCAATAGCAGGCGTGACGCGTGTAAACGCGGGTTTACCCACACGGGCGAATGAAAAATATGTGCAAAATCGCGGGCCTGTTTACTTGAGGGAGTGTTTGTGCGAATCAAGAGTCAAAAAGATTTTTTCTCCGGCCTGATGTTCACGGTGATTGGGGTTGCCTTTGCGGGCGTGTCCAGCACCTATACCTTGGGTAGCGGTGCCCGTATGGGACCGGGCTATTTCCCCTTGGTGCTCGGTGTCTTGCTGGCAGGTTTGGGTATCGTGATTGCGTTGCGCGCTTTTGCCTCCGGACCGGAGGATGGCGACCCGGTGGGCCGCTTTGCCTGGCGTCCCTTGGTTTTCATCATTGCCGCCAACCTCGCGTTTGGTGCCTGCCTAGGGGGTTTGCCAAGCATTGGGCTACCGCCGCTGGGTCTGATTCTGGGGATTTTCATCCTGACGTTCGTGGCCAGTATGGCCAGCGACGAGTTCAACGCCAAGGAGGCGCTGGTTTTGAGCGTGGTGCTGAGCGTCTTCAGCTACGGCGCGTTTATCAAATTGCTCAATTTGCAGTTCCCGGTGTGGCCTGCGTTTCTAGGCCTCTAAGGAATACGCATGGATTTGCTCAACAACCTGGCCATGGGTTTCGGCGTCGCCTTCACCCTCTCCAATCTCATGTACGCCTTCATCGGTTGCCTGCTGGGTACGCTGATCGGGGTTTTGCCTGGCATCGGGCCCCTGGCGACCATCGCCATGCTCCTGCCAGCCACTTACGCGCTGCCGCCCGTGGCGGCGCTGATCATGCTGGCCGGTATTTACTACGGCGCGCAATACGGTGGTTCGACCACTGCCATTTTGGTGAACTTGCCCGGCGAGTCGTCGTCGGTGGTGACTGTGATTGACGGTTACCAGATGGCCCGTAACGGACGCGCCGGGCCGGCGCTGGCGGCGGCGGGTCTGGGTTCGTTTTTTGCAGGGTGCGTGGGTACGCTGATCTTGGCGGCCTTTGCCGCGCCGCTGACCGAGTTGGCCTTCAAGTTCGGTCCAGCTGAATATTTTTCACTGATGATTTTGGGTCTGGTGGGTGCGGTGGTGCTGGCGTCGGGTTCCCTGCTGAAAGCGATTGCCATGATCGTGCTGGGCTTGCTGCTGGGTATGGTGGGAACGGATGTCAATTCGGGTATGGCGCGCTTCAGCTTGGGCGTGATTGAGCTGACCGATGGCATTGGCTTCATTGTGATTGCCATGGGCGTCTTCGGCTACGGAGAAATCATCAGCAACCTGTCCAAGCACGAAAGCGAGCGCGAGGTCTTCACGGCGTCCGTGTCGGGTCTGATGCCGACCAAGCAGGACTTCAAAGACATGATTCCGGCCGTTCTGCGGGGAACCGCTTTGGGCTCCTTGCTGGGCATCCTGCCTGGCGGCGGCGCGGTCATGGCGGCTTTTGCCGCTTACACGCTGGAGAAGAAGACCAAACTGGCCCCTCATGAAGTGCCGTTTGGCAAAGGCAATATCCGCGGCGTGGCCGCGCCCGAGGCGGCCAACAATGCGGGTGCGCAAACCTCATTCATCCCCCTATTGACCTTGGGCATTCCGCCCAATGCGGTGATGGCGCTGATGGTGGGGGCGATGACCATCCACAACATCCAACCCGGACCGCAGGTGATGACCGGCAACCCAGAACTGTTCTGGGGACTGATCGCGTCCATGTGGATTGGCAACGCCATGTTGGTGGTCTTGAATTTGCCGCTGATCGGCATCTGGATCAAGCTGCTGACCGTGCCCTACCGCTGGCTCTTTCCTTCTATCGTGCTGTTTTGCGCGATTGGCGTTTTTTCCACCAACAACACCACATTTGATATTTGGATGGTGGGCCTGTTTGGCTTTTTGGGTTACCTGTTCATCAAGCTGGGCACCGAACCTGCGCCCTTGCTGCTGGGCTTTATCCTGGGGCCGATGATGGAGGAATACCTGCGCCGTGCGCTGCTCCTCTCGCGCGGAGACTGGTCGGTTCTGGTGACGCGCCCGCTTTCAGCCAGTCTTTTGGTGGCTGCTGCGCTGCTCTTGGTCATCGTCTTGCTGCCGTCGGTCAGCAAAAAGCGTGAAGACGTTTTTGTCGAGGACTGATCACCCCCGTTCGGCCGCACCCGCATCTGCGGTCCCCCCAAGCCCTCGCTTCAGCGAATTAAGGCTTTAAATCCCCCGCCAGCGATGCCAAGGTGTCGGCGGGGATTTCTATGTGCGCCGGGTAGTTGGTGTGGTCGCAGCCGATTTTCACGGCGGCACCCGCTTGAATGGCAGCGCTGGTGGCTCCGTTGAATTCAAAGCGGACAAAGTGCACGGCTGAGGTTTTCTCGTCGTTTTCGCGGTCCAGGTCTTCGTCGGCGATTGCGTAGACGCGGGGGTGCCCCTCCACTTCCACAAACATCCGGTCTTCAATGCCGATCAGGCGCGCCAACTCCCGCTTGCGTTCGTTGATGTCGGTGTACTCCAGCATCATTGTGCCCTTCCAGTTGCTGCCATCGGGCATGAGCGGGGCATAGGCATCGATCTCTTGCTGGATGCCTTCTTCTTCAAACACTTTTTCGATCCGCAGCATTTCTTGGATCTGGTAGCGGATGGTGGTTTCGCTCTCAAACTGCACATGCACGTTTTCACCCAGGTGCACGCTGCGCAGTTTGCGGTGGGCAAGGACTTCGGGTTTGTGAATCTTGCGCCACTTGGTGTAGGCCTCCAGCGACATCAGGCTGTCGGGGGTGATGTGTCCGGTGAGTTGCATGGGTAGTCCTCGGGTAATCGGGTGGAGCGTTATTTCAGGCCGTAGGCCTTGCGCACCAGGGTCAGGGGGTGCTTGAGTTCGGGCGCGCCCAGGCCGTTGACTTCAAAGCCTTGCGCAATATGGTGGCCGCCCAGCGGGCAGTCCGAGCTGATGTAATCCGGTTTGCTGCCGTCTTTCATGGTCGCCATGGCCTTGAAGACGGGCTTGCCGATTTTCATGGAGTAGGCGTGCGAGGTTTTCTTCACGCCGTAGGTGCCGGCGTGGCCGGAGCAGCGTTCGATGCTGTTGATCTCGGTGCCCGGAATCATCTTGAGCATTTCTTCGGTTTTCTTGCCGATGTTCTGCACCCGGCCGTGGCAGGGAATCTGGTAGCTCACATTACCCAGCGGCTGCGAAAACTCGGTCTTGAGCAAGCCGTCGCGCTTGCGCGCCATCAGGTACTCGAACGGATCCCACATATGGGTTTTGACCAGCTGCGTGTCGGCGCAGTCGGGGAACATCAGCGGGATTTCCTGCTTGAACATGAGCGAGCAGCTCGGCACGGCCGACAGAATGGCGTAGCCCTCTTTGGCGTACTTCGCCAGCACCGGGATATTGGCTTCTTTGGCGGCGCCTACCGCTTCAAGATCACCGAGTTCCAGTTTGGGCATGCCGCAGCACTGTTCCTTGTTCACCAGCACATAGGGAATGGCGTTGTGATCCAGAATTTTCAGCAGGTCGTGGCCGATGCCGGGTTCGTTGTAGTTGATGTAGCAGGTGGAATAAATCGCCACCTTGCCTGGCGTTTTTTCTCCGTTGACTACCGGATTGGGTTTTGACTTCTTGGCGCTAGATCGGAATTTTTTGGTTGCCAACTCTGGCAGCCAAGCGTCTTTGTCCACGCCAGCCACGGTTTCCAGCACATCGCGTCCGAGCTTGCTTTTGTTGATGGCGTTGACCGTTTGGACCACGATGGGAATGCCGGCCAGCGAGCCATGCACATCGGTGGACGCCAGCATCTGCTCGGCCAGCCCCACCTCGCCCTTTTTGAATTTAATGGCCTTGGCCCGCAGCATGGTGTGGGGAAAGTCCAGATTCCATTCGTGCGGCGGGGTGTACGGGCATTTGGTCATGTAACACAGGTCGCACATGTAGCACTGGTCGACCACTTTCCAGTAGTCCTTCTTGTCCACACCGTCGACTTCCATGGTCGTGCTCTCGTCCACCAGGTCGAACAGGGTGGGGAACGATCCGCACAGGCTGACGCAGCGGCGGCACCCGTGGCAGATGTCAAAAATCCGCTCCATCTCGTGCAGGCATTTTTCTTCGTTGTAGAAGTCCGGGTTTTGCCAATCCAGCGGGTGGCGGGTGGGGGCTTGCAGATTGCCTTCGGTGGCCATGGGTGCTCCTGGGGAAGGGCGAAAACGGGTGGAAATGTTTCGGTAACAAAAACGGCTTGCAAAACAAGCCGCTTGGGTTACCGCTGCACCTTGTGGGTGCAGCAATACGGTTTTACCGGGGAATCAATCCACCAGTTCAGCCAGCGCCTTGGCATAGCGGTTGGCGTGTGAACGCTCAGCCTTGGCCAGGGTTTCGAACCAGTCGGCGACCTCGTCAAAACCTTCCTCGCGGGCGGTTTTGGCCATGCCGGGGTACATGTCGGTGTACTCGTGGGTTTCGCCAGCGACAGCCGATGCCAGGTTTTGGCGGCTGGTGCCGATGGGCAGACCGGTTGCCGGGTCGCCGGATTGCTCCAGGAACTCCAGGTGGCCGTGGGCGTGGCCGGTTTCGCCTTCAGCGGTGGAGCGGAACAGGGCTGCCACATCATTTTGGCCTTCTACGTCGGCCTTGTTCGCGAAATACAAATAGCGACGGTTAGCCTGCGATTCGCCTGCGAAGGCGTCTTTCAGGCATTGTTCCGTGCGCGAGCCTTTGAGTGCTGCCATGAGAATATCTCCTAGGGGGTTGAAAAATGGTCGAATGCTCAGGCGGCACAAGCCGCCCAAGACCCTTACAGCTTAAACCGATTCCGGTCCCCGGACCATTGGCAGCTTTAATGGCCTGTATTTAGGCTGACTATCCAAAACTGCAACGCCATTGTCACAGTCTTGGTCGTTCAATCCGCCCATAGTGCCTCCAAACCGCCCTCCGGTTCAAAGCGCTGGTTGCGCCAGACCAGGCGCGTCGGGCCGGGCAGGGCGCGCGTGGACACGCTGTGCCGCGGGTCCCCGGGGTAGCAGATCACCCGCCGTCCGTCAGCGTCGTGTGATTCCGGCAGGATTGTGACCGGCGCCCGCGTGGCCAGATCTGCCAGTACGCTGGCCACGCTGTCATGGCGTGCCAGTTGGGCCAAACCCATGATTTGGGGCGGCGCCATCTCCATCGTATGGCTCCAATAATGCTCCAGTGCCTGGCGCGGGCGCAACCAGGCGCTGGCCGTAGCCTCCACATTGTCATGGACCGCTATTTGATGGGCTGGCATGGCCGCGATAAAGAAACGCGCGTCAAATCGCTTGCTGCTCACCGAGGGCATGCGCGGCGTGATCCAGCGCACCCAGGGCTGCAGGGCCGCCACGTTCAGGCGCAGCCCTTGTGCGGCCAGCATGGTGAGAAAGTCCTGGGGTGCGCCGGCTTGCAAGGTGGCAGGCGTATCGGTCAGCAGCACCCCGGCCTCTTCAAAGGTTTCGCGCAGCGCCGCCACAAACAGGGCGCCGGCCTTGTCGCTTGCCGTGTGGGGTTCCCCCAGTTTGGCGTGCATCGCCTTGCGCGTCAGGTTGAGATGGCGCGGGTTCAGCGTACTGTCGGCCGCATCGAGCTTGCCGCCCGGGAACACATAGGCCCCGCCCAGCACCCGCGAAGCACGATGGCGTTTCAGCAGAAAGACCTCCATGCCGTTCGCACCATCGCGCAGGAGCACGACAGTGGATGCGTCGCGCGGCGGCTGGTTGGGGATTTCGGAGTTCAGTTCCATGGGTTTCGGTGGTCCAAGAGCAAGAGCAAGGGCCCGGGTAAGTCACGTCAAATTGTCGCCGCTGGACGGCGTTCACGGTGATGTGCTACCTTCGGTTCCCGCTCCGCAGGAGGGCAGGACACTAATTCACCAATGGGGCGGCACGCATGCAGGATTTGACACAGGCCATCAACGGTTGGAGCGCCGACCGATTGGGCGGCATGCGCCGTGGCGTGGAAAAAGAGAGCTTGCGCACCCGCGCCGACGGGCATTTGGCGAGCACCGGGCACCCGACGGCGCTGGGCTCGGCGCTGACCCACCCGCATATCACCACCGATTTCAGCGAATCCCAGGTCGAGCTCATTACAGGGGTGCACCCCAGCGCACAGACCTGCGCAGCCGAACTCGATGCCGTGCAAACGTTCACACTCAATGCCATCGGCGACGAATTGCTGTGGCCTTCCAGCATGCCGTGCTGGTTGCCCGGCGATGACCAGATTCCGCTAGGCCAATACGGCACATCCAACGTGGGGCGCAGCAAAACCGCCTACCGCAGCGGTCTCGGTTACCGGTATGGGCGGCGTATGCAAACCATCTCAGGCGTGCACTACAACTGGTCCATCCCGCAGGTGGCGGATGCCGATTACTTCAGCCTGATCCGCAACTTCCGCCGCCATGCCTTTTTGCCCATGGTCCTGTTCGGTGCGTCGCCGGCCGTGTGTGCCTGCTTTGCGCGCGGCAATGTGCACACGCTGCAGCCCTTGGGTGATGACACCTTGTATCTGCCCTACGCCACCTCGCTGCGCATGGGCGGCCTGGGCTACCAAAGCGACGCGCAAAGCGCGCTGGCCGTCAGCTACAACAGCCTGGAGGGCTATGGCCGCTCGCTCGAGGCGGCGCTCACCGTGCCTTATCCGCGTTACGAGGCCATCGGCGTGCGTTCTGAGGATGGCAGTTACCGCCAGCTGGGCACCAGCCTGCTGCAAATCGAGAACGAGTTCTACGGCACGATCCGCCCCAAGCGCACTATCCACGCCGGGGAGCGGCCGCTGCATGCGCTGCGGGAGCGGGGTGTGCAATACGTGGAAGTGCGGCTGATGGACTTGGACCCTTTTGAGCCCATCGGTATCGCCACCCAGACCATGCGTTTTCTAGATGTGTTTTTGCTGCACTGCCTGCTCAGCGACAGCCCGCCGGACACGCCCCACGAAATCGCTGCGTTGGTACGCAACCAGGGCCAGGTAGCCGAGCGCGGGCGCGAGCCCGGCTTCCGTATCGAGCGCCAGGGGCAGCAGGTGGAGCTAGTCGAATGGGCCGATCGCATCCTGTCCGAGATGCGCCCGATTGCCCAGAGGCTGGATGCGGTGGCCGGCAAAGAAATGTCGAACGCCGACGGCCTGCACCGCGCTGCGCTGGACCATGCGATCGACAGCTTGCACCATCCGGAAAAACTCCCCGCAGCGCGCGTACTCGCCAGCATGCAAAACGATTTTGGCGGCTCCTTTGGCCGATTCGGACTGGCGCAGGCGCAGCGCTTGAAAGCCAGCGCCGCAGCCGCGCCCCTGACGGCGGCGCAAACCCTGGCCATGAAAGCGCAGGCGCTGCAATCCCTGCACGACCAGGCGGCCGTTGAAGCGGCCGACAGCCTGCCGTTTGAGCAGTACCTGGCGCAGTATCTGTCGCCAGCGCGCCTGACCCCACGCAGCGCGCAGCGGCGCGCCTAAGGCGGCCGCGTCACTTTTTAAATCGTTTGCCATGGCCGTCCAATGGTTTCCCGGCCACATGCACCTCACGCGCAAAGCGATTGGCGAGCGCATCAAAGACATTGATGTGGTGGTGGAGATGCTGGACGCCCGACTGCCCGGCTCCAGTGCCAACCCGCTGCTGGCTGAGCTGACCGGGCACAAGCCCACGCTCAAGGTTCTCAATAAACAAGATCTGGCTGACCCGACGCGCACCGCGCTGTGGCTGGCGCACTACAACGCCTTGCCCGGCACCCGCGCGGTGCCGCTGGACGCCAGTATGACAACGCCCGCGCGCGCCTTGGTAGAGGCCTGCCACCAGCTCGCACCCCTGCGCGGTGGCATGGCCAAGCCGCTGCGGGTGCTGATTTGCGGCATTCCCAATGTGGGCAAATCCACCCTGATCAATACCCTGAAAGGCAAGCGCGCGGCCAAGACGGGCGACGAGGCGGGTGTGACCAAAATTGAGCAGCGCATCACGATTGCCGATGACTTCTATCTGTACGACACGCCCGGCATGCTCTGGCCGCGCATCATCGTGGCCCAAAGCGGCTACAAACTGGCCGCCAGCGGCGCGGTGGGCCGTAACGCGTTCGACGAGCAAGAAGTGGCGCTTGAGCTGCTCGATTACCTGGGCGTGCATTACCCGCAAGCCTTGGCAGTGCGGTACAAATTGCAAGACGCACAGACCCTGAGCGACGAGCAGATTTTGGATGGCGTGGGCCGCGCCCGTGGCGCGCTGCAGTCCGGTGGACGGGTGAATTTACAAAAGGCCGCTGAAATCGCGATCCACGACTTCCGCGCCCACGCACTGGGGCCGGTGACTTTGGAGACGCCGGCTGAATTTGCGCTCTGGCTGGCCGAGGGACGACGCGTGGACGCAGAGCGCCAGATCAAAAAAGACGCGATCACCCAAGACCGGCTGATCCGCCACAAAAAAATCCCGCGTCCTGCGCGGGCGATCCCGCCGGACGAGCCCCGCGAGCCCTCAGACTGACTAGCCTTTGGGCCGGGCCAGTTCCGCCTTGCGGTCTTCCACGATTTTTTGCGCGCTTGGGCGTTCGCCTACCAGTTTGATGTAAGGCTTGTAATCCACGCCCGCAGCGGCCAAGAGGTCTTCGCCGTAGACCGCGCGCGTGGCCATGCCGATGAGCGGCAGATTGCTGAAAGCCACGCAGTCGGCCAGGGTGAAACTGTCGCCCGCCACATAGGGCGCAAAGTGCGCCAAGCGCTTGAATGCCTCGATATTGCGCACCAGCTGTTTGCGTACCGCATCTTTGGTGGCATCGGGGACGCTGCCGCCAAAAAATGCCTGTGCATACAACTCACGCGCCACCAGCTCCAGATGCAAGTTGATAAAGGTGCACAGCTCGCGCACCTTGGCTGCGGCAAACGCATCGGCCGGCACCAGCGGGTGGGCCGGGTACTGCGCCTCCAGGTAATCCAGAATCACCGCGCTTTCGCACAAACCGCCTTCGGGCGTGCGAATAAAGGGGATCTTGCCCAAAGGTGACAGCTCCAACACCGCGTCGTCCGTGCTGCGCGGAAGCATCCGCTCTTCGGTGAATGGGATCTGTTTTTCCAGCAGCACCTGCTTGACGATATTGAAATAGTTGGAAACGGCGAAGCCGTATAGCGTGATCATGGTCGTGGGCTCCTAGGTTGAAACCGGACAAGTCTACGTCCGATGCCAAACGTGGGGGATCGGCCCGCCCTCTGGCGGCCTAGAATGAAACATGCCACCCGATCCCCTAAAGCCTGGTGAACTGGGCGTGACACGTCTGGGCAGCCCCGCTGCAGTAGCAGCCGCCCTGCAGCAAGGCGTGGCCCGACACAACGCGGGCCAACTCGACGAGGCGCACAGCATTTACCAGAGCATCTTGCGCGCCGACCCGGTGCATTTCCACGCCCTGCAACTGCTGGGTGCGATCGCCCTGCAAAAAAGCCAGTGGGACGACGCGCTGGCCTTGCTGGGCCGGGCAATCCGCATCAACCCGGCGCATGCTGCTGTTCACAGCAACATCGGTAATGCCTACAAGGCGCTGGACCGCCCTGAGGAGGCTATTGCCAGTTACGACCAGGCCATCCGCTGCCAGCCCGATTTCGCCGAAGCGTTTTACAACCGGGGCAACGCGCTCACCGCGCTGGGGCGAACCAGCGACGCACTGCAGGACTACGAAGCCGCCATCGCGCGCAAACCCGATTACGCCGCCGCCCATTGCAACCGGGGGCTGGCCCTGCATGACCTCTCGCGACCGGAAGAGGCGATCGCTTGCTACGACACCGCCATAGCCCTCCGACCCCACTACGCCCAGGCCCACTACAACCGGGGCAACGCGTTGAAAGTCCTGCGGCGTCTGGATGAAGCCTGCGCCAGCTATGACCTGGCCATCCGGGCGCAGGCAGATTTCGCGGCCGCGTATTGCAACAAGTCCTATGCCTTGCTCTTGGGCGGCGATCTGAAATCAGCCTGGCCCTTGTACGAATGGCGCTGGCAACTTGAACCCCTGCGCTCGTCACAGCGCAAGCTGGGCCGGCCCCTGTGGACCGGCGTTGAGGAGGTCCGTGGAAAAACCGTATTACTGGAGGCCGAACAGGGCCTGGGCGACACCATCCAGTTCTGCCGCTATGCCCGCCTGCTGGCGGATAGGGGCGCACAGGTCGTGCTGGAAGTACCCACGGCGCTGCTGGGCCTGCTGTCTA
Source organism: Comamonas sp. lk (assembly GCA_945860595.1). Lineage (GTDB taxonomy): Bacteria > Pseudomonadota > Gammaproteobacteria > Burkholderiales > Burkholderiaceae_C > Allorhodoferax. The sequence continues at coordinate 15,433 of CAMAQV010000016.1, read as the reverse complement.
CCGTGGTCGGCGTCACGCAGCTCGTAGAACGCGGGCAGCCCTTGCCGCCCTTTGATTACCGCTGCCCTCTGATGAGTCTGCCTTTGGCCTTTGGCACGCGGCTGGACACCATTCCCTTCCCTACGCCCTACCTGTTCGCGCACGCGCAGAAAAAACGCGAATGGCAGGAAAAAATCGGCCTGCGCCATCGCTTGAAGGTTGGTGTCGTCTGGAGCGGCGGGCACCGGCCTGACCAGCCAGCCGCCTGGGCCATCAACGCAAGCAGAAACGTTCCACTCGACGTGTTTGCCCAAGGCTTGCAGGCGGTCGATGCGGACTTTTTCAGCCTGCAAAAAGGGGAACCGGCGGAGTCAGACATCCGCCAGCGGGCGCAGGCCTTATGGCCACGCGGCAACTTTTACAACGACGCCGATACCCTGCATGACTTCGCCGACACCGCAGCCTTGATTGCGAATATGGATGTGGTGCTCACCGTCGACACGTCCACCGCCCACGTCGCCGCCGCGCTGGGCAAGCCCACATGGATACTCAACCGCTACGACACCTGCTGGCGCTGGCTGCTGGACCGCGACGACAGCCCCTGGTACCGCAGCGTCACCCTGTACCGGCAGGCGCAAGACCTGGATTGGGCACCCGTGCTTCGGCGCGTGGCGCATGATTTGTCTCTCAGGCTGGGCTGACCGGCGGCCTGCCCGTCCTCATGCGCCCAGAACGTCTCCCGCTTTAACCAGCCAGCCTTCCAAATTGTCCAATAGCGCTGACTGGCTGAACGAGCAGCTCTCTTCGCTGAACAGGGCACTGGATTCAAGCCGGTCAATCAGCCCCAGCCACACCTCGCCATAGCGCGGCGGTAGCGCCGCCAGCAAGGCATCTTGCGCACGCGCCTGGGCGCAAAAAGCCGACACCCCTGAGGCATCCGCCCGCAACTGGGCTAGCGCGTGCAGCAGGGGGGCGAGGGCGGAGGCAGACATGGGCGTGGGCCTAGCGGGTGTCACTTCCCAAACGAATCCTTCAACCCCACCGCAAAATTAAACACCGGCTTGCCCGCCGCATGGTCCACCTGGTCCGCGACAAAGTAGCCATGCCGTTCAAACTGAAACTTCTGATCCGGTTGCGCGCTGGCCAGTGAGGGCTCCACGATGGCGGGGACGATTTTCAGGCTGGCGGGGTTCAGGCTTGCCAGGTAGTCTTTGCCGCCCGCGTCGGGCTGCGGGTCCAGGAACAGGCGGTCATACATGCGGACTTCGGCGGCCAGGCCGTCGTGGGCGCTGACCCAGGTGATCACGCCTTTGACTTTGACGCTGGATGAGCCCGGCGTGCCGCTTTTGGTGTCGGGGACGAGGGTGGCATGCACCTCGGTGACGTGGCCGCTGGCGTCTTTGGCCGCACCCGTGCATTCGATGATGTAGCCGTATTTCAGCCGCACCTTGTTGCCGGGGAAGAGCCGGAAAAAACCTTGCGGCGGCGTTTCTTCAAAGTCGCTGCGCTCGATCCAGACCTCTTTGCCAATCACAAACTCGCGGTTGCCCAGCTCGGGGTGGTGCGGGTGGACGGGCGCGCTGCACACATCCAGCGTGCCCGCGCCAATCACTTCGTCCCAGTTGCTTAGCACCAGTTTCACCGGGTCCAGAACGGCCATGGCGCGCGCGGCGCTGCCGTCCAGGGTTTCGCGCAGGCAGCCTTCCAGGGTGGAGTAGTCGATCCAGCTGTCACTCTTGGTCACGCCAATGCGCTCGGCAAAGAGTTGCAGGCTCTCCGGCGTGTAGCCGCGTCGGCGCAGGCCGACGATGGTGGGCATGCGCGGATCGTCCCAGCCATTGACTTTGTGTTCATTCACCAGCGCGGCGAGCTTGCGTTTGCTGGTGATCACATAGGTGAGGTTCAGGCGCGCAAATTCGTACTGTTGGGGCAGCGGGTGCGCCAGCAAGCCGCCTTCGGCCAGACGCAGCAGCACCCAGTCATAAAACGGGCGCTGGTCTTCAAACTCCAAAGTGCAAATGCTGTGGGTGACTTGCTCCAACGCATCCTCCAGCGGGTGCGCGTAGGTGTACATCGGGTAGATGCACCAGGTGTCGCCGGTGTTGTGGTGCGTGGCGCGGCGGATGCGGTAGATGGCCGGGTCGCGCATATTGATGTTGGGGCTGGCCATGTCAATCTTGGCCCGCAAGACCATGGATCCGTCAGCGTGCAAGCCATCGCGCATCTCGCGAAAGCGGGCCAGGTTCTCGGCAGGGGTGCGCCCTCGGAACGGGCTGTTGACACCGGGCTTGCCGAAGTCGCCCCGGTTGGCGCGCATGTCTTCCGCGCTTTGTTCGTCCACATAGGCGTGGCCGGCCTCGATTAAATATTCGGCCGCGCGGTACATGAAATCGAAGTAATCGCTGGCCTGGAACAGGTGCGATGTGCCGTTGGCATCCCAGCCAAAGCCCAACCAGCGAACCGCGTCCAGGATGGAATTCACGTACTCGGTGTCTTCTTTTTCCGGGTTGGTGTCGTCAAAGCGCATGTGGCAGACGCCGCCGTAGTCCCGCGCCAGGCCGAAGTTCAGGCAAATGCTTTTGGCGTGCCCTACATGCAAATAGCCATTGGGCTCTGGCGGAAAACGGGTGCGGATTTTTGCCGGGTCGGGCACGCCGGCGGCGTGGTGGGTGGCGTCCCCCGGGCTGCCCGCCCAGCGGCGGCTGGCGTAGGTGCCGCGTGCCAGATCGCCTTCAATCACCTGGCGTAAAAAGTTGCTGGGTTTGGGGGGTTCAGGGGTTTTTGCGGGAGAGGGGGCGGTCATCGACGGATTTTAGACGGGGGTCATACCCGCTTTCTACAATCTCGGCATGAAGAAAATTGTGTGGACAGGCGGCTTGCTGCTGCTAGCGCTGGCTTTGGCAGGCGCCTGGTGGTACCGGGGAGCGCCCGCAGGCGTCGAATACCGCAGCGCGCCCATTACCCGGGGCGATTTGCAGGCGGTGGTGGCGGCCACGGGGGCAGTCAACCCGGTTGCGCTGGTCACCGTGGGCACGCAGGTCAGCGGGCAGATCCGCGATGTGCTGGTGGATTTCAATGACGAGGTGCAGGCCGGACAGTTGCTGGCGCAAATCGATCCGCAGACTTTTGACTTCCGCCTGCGCGCCGCGCAAGCCGACTTGGAGGCGGCGCAAGCGGCAGTGCTGACGGCGCAGGCCAACGCCCTGGCCGCGCAGGCGCAGGTCTCCCGCGCACAGGTGGACGTGCGCGAGGCGCAGCGCAACGATGCACGCACCCAGGGCTTGGTCGATAAGCAATTTGTGGCCCAGGCCGAGGGCGAGCGGGTGCGGGCTTTGGCCAGTACCAGCGCCGAGGCGCTGAGGGCAGTGCAGGCGCAGGTGGGTGTGGCACAGGCTCAGGTGAAACAGGCGCAGGCGACCGTGGCGCAGCGCAAGGCGGCGCTGGCGCAAGCCGGTATCGACTTGGGCCGTACCCGAATTACCTCGCCGGTATCCGGCATTGTGATCAAGCGGACTATTGAGCGCGGCCAGACTGTGGCCAGCAGTCTGCAGTCGCCCGAGCTTTTCATCATTGCGAAAAATCTCAGTGACATGCAGGTCGAGGCCGCGATCGATGAGAGCGATGTGGGTCGCCTCACAGTGGGTCAAAAAGCCAGTTTCAGCGTGGACGCATTCCCGGGTCAGACCTTCAACGCCGAGGTACGTCAGGTGCGCAAGGCGGCCCTGAACGTGGCCAATGTGGTGACCTATGTCGCCGTGCTCAGCTACGCCAATACCGATGGTCGCTTGCTGCCGGGCATGACCGCCAATGTGCGCGTGGTCACACAGGAGCGACCCCAGGTCTTGCGCGTGCCCAATGGCGCGCTGCGACTGCGCATTGCGGGCGTAGAGCCTGCCGTTAAGAGCAAGGGTCTGGCGCGGGTGTATGTGCTAGACGCCGCGGGCAAACCCCGCGCGCTCGCTGTGCGCACCGGTATCAGCGACGGCAGCATGACCGAGCTGGTCGACGACCCGCAAGCGCCACTAGGGCCTGCGTTGGCAGTCGGCACCGAGGTGCTGTTGGCTGTGAAAACCCCGCCTGGGGCTGCTACGCCCAAGCCTGCGGGCCTACGCCCCGGTTTCTGACGCCGTGACCGCGCCGCCGCTCATCGTGCTGCGCGATGTCAGCAAGGTCTACCAGGCCGGTCAAACCGTGCACGCCTTATGCAGCGTGAGCTTGGAGATTGCGGCAGGCGAGTTTGTCGCCGTCATGGGCGCATCGGGCTCGGGGAAGTCCACGTTGATGAACATATTGGGTTGCCTGGATACGCCCACATCTGGCAGCTATCTGCTGGACGGCGTGCCAGTCCAAGACCGCGAGCCAGACGCCCTGGCCGCATTGCGCAACCGGCGCATGGGTTTTGTGTTTCAGCAGTTCAACCTGTTGCCGCGCACGTCGGCTCTGGAAAATGTGGAACTGCCCCTGCTGTACGCCGGCGTTCGCCAGCCTGAGCGCAGTCGCCGGGCGATGGCTGCCTTAGAGCGCGTGGGTCTGGGCGAGCGTAGCGGCCACACGCCGGCGCAGCTCTCCGGCGGGCAGCAGCAGCGGGTGGCGATCGCCCGCGCACTGGTGAACGAGCCATCCCTCATACTGGCTGATGAGCCTACCGGCGCACTGGATTCTGAAACCAGCGCCGAAGTCATGCAGTTGCTGGACACGCTGAACCGCCAGGGTATCACCGTGGTGTTGGTCACCCACGAGACGGACATGGCCGCCTGGGCGCGGCGGCGCTTGCTGTTCAAGGACGGCCGCCTGGTGGCCGATGAAAACAATTGGAATCTGACCCCGATTACGCCGATTACGGGAGCTCCGGTATGAGCGCCTGGGCGGCTTTTCGCAGCGCGTGGCGGGCGCTGGCGGCGAACGCTTTGCGCAGCGTGTTGACCATGCTGGGAATCATGATTGGCGTGGCTGCGGTGATTGCCATGGTGGCGGTGGGGCAAGGGGCGACCGACCGGGTGCAGGAGCAGATGCAGGCGCTGGGCTCCAACATCATGCTGGTGGTGCCCGGCGGTATCTCGCAGGCGGGCGTGCGCCTGGGCGCGCAGACGCGCCAGCGCCTGACCGAGGAAGACGCGCTGGCCATCGGCTTGGAAATCCCCGAGGTGCAGGTGGCCGCACCCACCTCGCGCGCTACCGGGCAGGTGGTGTGGGGGACCAGCAACTGGGGCACCGCCGTCATGGGGGTCAACAACGATTACCTGGAGGCGCGCGATTGGCCGCTGCGCAGCGGGCGGGTGTTCGATACGGCGGAATTGGCCGGCTCGGCCAAAGTGGTGTGGCTGGGCGCAACCGTGGCGCGCGAGTTGTTTGGCGACCAGGACCCGGTGGAGCAAACGGTGCGGCTGCGTGGCATTCCCATGATGGTGGTCGGCGTGCTTGCAGCCAAGGGCCAGAACTCCATGGGCCAGGATCAGGACGATGTGGTCATGCTGCCTCTGGGCACCTTGCGCAACCGGGTCTGGGGCGGTGACGCCACCAGCCGCTTAAAGCGGGTGGGTTCGATCTCGGTCAAGGTCCGTGAAGGGCAGGACATGGGTGCGGTGGAAGAGCGCATCAAAGAACTCTTGCGCCAGCGCTTCAAGGTGCAGCCCGGCGCAGAAGATCCGTTCAGCGTACGCAACCTCACCGAGATGCTGCGCGCCCAGGAAGAATCCAGCCGGGTGATGACGCTGCTGCTGGCCACCGTGGCCGGCATCAGCCTGGTGATTGGCGGCATTGGCATCATGAACATCATGCTTGTCAGCGTGACCGAGCGCACCCGTGAGATCGGACTGCGCATGGCGGTCGGCGCGCGCGGACGTGACATCCTGGCGCAGTTTCTGATTGAGGCTGTCACCCTGAGCCTGGCCGGTGGCGCGGTCGGTGTGGTGCTGGGCGCTGCAGCAACCTGGGTGATCGGCACGCTGGCCGATTGGCAGGTCAGCCTTAGCCTCGGTGCGGTGGTGCTGGCGGTGGGCTTCTCCGGCTTGGTCGGAGTTTTCTTCGGCTACTACCCGGCGCGCCGGGCAGCGCAGATGCTGCCGATTGCTGCGCTGCGGCATGAATAATTGGTATTCACTTCAAAGGACTACGCGTGGATGATTTTTCGCTATTGATCAAGGGGGCGGTGATGGGTGTGGTCGAGGGCCTGACCGAGTTTCTGCCGATTTCCTCGACAGGCCATTTGATTCTGGCGGGCTCGTTGTTGGGTTTTGTCGACGACAAGGCCAAGGTTTTTGATATCGCCATCCAGACCGGGGCCATCTTTGCGGTGATCCTGGTTTATTGGGAAAAAATCCGCGCCACGATGCTGGCGCTGCCCAAGGAGTCGCAGGCGCAGCGCTTTGCCTTCCATGTCGCGATTGCCTTTGTGCCTGCGGTGGTGTTGGGTCTGCTGTTCGGCAAGACCATTAAGACGCATTTGTTCACGCCCCTGGTCGTCGCCACCACGTTTATCGCAGGCGGGCTGGTCATTCTGTGGGCCGAGCGGCGGCAGGCCGAGCGCGACGCCAATCCCTTGGCTTATCAACAGATGGTTCACAGTGTGGATGATATGTCCGCGCTGGACGCAATCAAAGTCGGGTTGGTGCAATGCCTGGCCATGGTGCCGGGCACCAGCCGCAGCGGTGCGACCATCATCGGCGGCATGGTGCTGGGACTTTCACGCAGAGCCGCGACAGACTTTTCTTTTTTCTTGGCGATTCCGACTCTGATAGGGGCTGGCGGGTACAGCTTGTACAAAGAGCGCGCTCTGCTGAGTCTGGGCGATGCGCCGTTGTTTGCGGTGGGACTGCTTTTCTCGTTCCTGAGCGCTTGGCTGTGTGTGCGCTGGTTACTGCGCTTTATTTCCACCCACAGTTTTACAGGTTTCGCGTATTACCGCATCGTGTTCGGCCTGCTGGTGTTGGCCACAGACTGGTGGGGCCTGGTGGTGTGGGCCGGTTGATGGTGTCCGCATTGAAAGCGTATTCATATTCCAACAACAGATGCATATTTTGCCTAAAACCTATCGAATTTATTAATTAATAGAATATTTGACAATAATGCAGAAGGTCTCATTTTGCTGATATTTGCTTGTCCTTGTGCAATTCAATTCAACGATTCCGCTATTCCCCCTGCGCCAGGGTATATTTCCTGATGGCCCCTTGGCGCTGAATATTTTTGAAGTTCGCTACCTTGATCTGATCAAGCGCAGCCACCGCGACAAGACCCCGTTTGGGGTCACCTGGCTGGCCGAGGGCTCGGAGCTGGAAGTGCCCGGGCAGATGCCGCGTCTGCTTGCATATGGCTGTACCGCCTGGGTCAAGCACCTCGAAGTGGTGCAGCCAGCCTTGTTCCGCATTGATTGCCAGGGCGGTTTGCGCTTTAAGGTGGGGGAGCTCGTGCGCGGCCCGATGGGTGTTTGGATGGCGCAGGTCGCCTATTTGGACCCGGACCCCGTAGTCCCCGTCCCGGCGCAATGGCAGTATCTGGCAGACCGTCTGGGCGGACTGATTGCCGAGCATGATGGAACCGGTGTAGCCCCTAATTTGGCCCTGCCTCGGCCGTTGCGGCTCCAGGACAGTGGCTGGGTAGCCAACCGATGGGCCGAAATGCTGCCCTTTTCCACCGAAAAAAAAATGCGGCTTTTGCCGGAAATGGATCCGTTGGAGCGGCTGCGTCTGGTGGCCGAATGGGTGGGCAACTGAGTCAGGACTTCAGCATCGCCTTGAGCTGGTAGAGCGCGTCCATGGCCTCGCGCGGGCTCAAAGCGTCGGGGTTGATCGCTGCCAGCGCGGCCTCCACCGCGCTGGGGCCCTGCGCCAGCGTTTCGGGCGCTGCCGCAAACAAATCCACCTGTGCTTGTGAGGCCGCCGCGCTGTCTTCCAGCGCCTGCAGCGTGTGGCGAGCCTGGTTTAGCACGGCCGCCGGAATCCCTGCCAGTCGCGCCACCTGCACCCCGTAGCTTCGGCTAGCCGGCCCGGCTTGCACCGCGTGCAAGAACACGATGTCGCGCCCGGATTCGGCCGCACTCACGTGTACGTTCTGCGCTGCGTGGTGTTTCGCGGGGAATTCGGTGAGCTCAAAGTAATGCGTGGCAAAGAGGGTGAATGCCTGGCATTTGTCATGCAGCTGGCTGGCAATTGCGCTGGCCAGTGCCAGGCCGTCAAAGGTCGAGGTGCCGCGCCCGATTTCGTCCATGAGCACCAGCGACTGCGGGGTGGCGCTGTGCAAAATCTGCGCGGCTTCCACCATTTCGACCATAAAGGTTGATTGCGCGTTGGCCAAGTCGTCGGCTGCACCGATGCGCGTATGGATGGCGTCAATGGGCCCAATGCGGCATGCACTGGCCGGCACATACGAACCCACGCAGGCCAGCAGCGTGATCAGCGCCACTTGGCGCATATAGGTGGACTTACCACCCATATTGGGGCCGGTGATGATTTGCATGCGCTGACGAGGACCGAGGGTGGTGTCGTTGGCGATGAAGCTGCCGCTGCTGTGCGCGTTCAGGCGCTCCTGCACCACCGGATGGCGTCCTGCGCTGATGGCGATGCAAGGCTGCTCCACCAGTTGCGGGCAGCACCAATTCAGCGTGACCGAACGCTCAGCCAGCGCGCATAGCGCGTCCAGCCCCGCCAGCGCACGGGCCAGCCGTCCCAGGGCGGGCACGAAGGCCTGCAGCGCTTCGAGCAGTTGTTCGAACAGCCACTTCTCACGCGCCAGAGCACGCTCTTGTGCACTGAGCGCCTTGTCTTCAAAGGCTTTGAGCTCGGGCGTGATGAAGCGCTCGGCATTTTTCAGGGTCTGGCGGCGGCGGTAATCGTCGGGTACTTTGGCGGCCTGGCCTTGCGTGACCTCGATATAAAAACCATGCACCTTGTTGAACTGCACCCGCAAATTCGCAATACCGGTACGGCTGCGTTCGCGGGCTTCAAGGTCCAGCAAAAACGCGTCGCAATTGGTCTGAATCGCGCGCAGCTCGTCCAAGTCCCCGTCATAGCCATCCGCGATCACGCCGCCATCGCGCACCATGGCCGCTGGCTCCGGCGCTATCGCAGCCCGCAGCAAGCTGGCGCACGCCGGCGGTGCATGCAAGTCCAGCGCAATGTGGCCCAGCAAGCCGGACGCGCCCGAAAGGCTCTCGCCCAAAAGCCCAGCGCGATGCAGCGTTTGTAGCAGCCCGACCAGCTCACGCGGCCGCACCTGGCGCAGGCTCAGGCGGGCGCTGATGCGCTCCACATCGGCGCTGCCTTTGATGCCTGCGCGCAGGCTTTGCCAGTCGGGTGCCTGTGTTGTGTCGGGGTCCAAGCCTGCGCTGTCGCCGCGCAGCAAGCCGATCGCCTCCGAGCGGGCGCGGGCCTGGCTGCGTTCGCGCCGGGGTGTGAGCAGCCAACTTCTGAGCTGACGGCTGCCCATGGCACTCATACAGGTGTCGAGCAGCGAAAACAGCGTGGGCGCGTCCTCGCCCCGCAGCGTCTGCACCAGTTCCAGGTTGCGCCGCGTGCCCTGCGGCAGATCGACTAGATCGGCGTCGCGCTGCACTTCCAGCGTCGCAATGTGCGCCAGCGCCCGGCCCTGGGTATGTTCGGCATAGGCCAGTAAAGCGGCGCTGGCAGCGTGCGCCAGCTCCAGCCCTTGCGCCCCCCAACTGTCCAGCGTGGCGACTTGCAAGGCCTCCATCAGTTTGCGCTGGCCCAGCGCCGCGTCAAACTGCCACTCGGGTCGTGCGGTCAGCGACACGCCGCTTCCCTGGCGTATGCGCCGCAGACGGTCTTCAAAACTGTTGCCTACGCCGCTGCTGTACACCAGCTCGCTTGGGCCCACGCGCGCCACCCAGCCCGATAGCTCCTCGCTCGTGCATTCAGCCAGAAACACCACGCCCTGCGTCACGCTCATCCAGGCCAGGCCACATCGGTTGCGCCCGCCCTGGTGGACCGCCAGCAGCAGCGATTCGGATTTGTCACTCAGCAGTTCCGCATCGGTGAGCGTGCCGGGCGTGACCACGCGCAGCACCTTGCGCTCCACCGGCCCTTTGCCACCGACTTCGCCCACCTGCTCACAAATCGCCACCGATTCGCCGTGGCGTATGAGTTTGGCCAAGTAGCCTTCCATGGCATGAAAGGGTACGCCCGCCATCGGAATCGGCTGCCCCGCGCTCTGTCCCCGGTGTGTCAGCGTGATGTCCAGAATGCCCGCCGCCTTCTGCGCGTCGTCAAAAAACAGCTCGTAAAAATCGCCCATGCGGTAGAAAAGCAGCGTGTCAGGGTGCTGCGCCTTGATGCCCAGGTACTGGGCCATCATGGGCGTATGTTTGGCGTTGTCAGGCCCGTCTACGGGGGGCTGGATGGGGTCTTTTGAAGTCAATGCCTTAGCTACCTTGAAGGAATCTTCTGACCGGATCCTTGCCGCTTTCCGGGCGCAAGGGGGTCGCTTAGATGTCGTGCAAGTGTAGAACGTGAAAACGGCCCCGACGTCAGGATCTGACGGGGGCCGCGATGGCGTGGCTTGTTGTGCCGAGCGGGCTCGGTGGGTATAGGTGTTTTGGGGATTGATTAGCCCCGGCTCAAAATTTCTTCACCAAGAATCTGCAGGATTTTTTGTCCGTCGGCGCTTGCCCAGTTCCCAGCCAAGACCGACAGGAGTGCGGTGGTGGTGGTCAATTCGACGCCCCCGCGCTCCATCTTCCGGAAGGCCATCTCATCGGCTAGCGGAGAGGGCGAACCGGATGCATCAACTACCCCGGTGACCGAAAAACCCTCAGCGCAGGCGCTGATCGCAGGTGGCGCCAGGCAGACGTCTGTGGTGATTCCCGCCATGATGAAATGGGTGCGGCCTGTCTTGCGGCAGGCATCCGCGAATGCGGGGTCATCCCAAGCATTCACCACACCTGGACGCTTCACGCGGGCGGCAAAGGCGTCGGGGGCTATTGACTCCAGTGCGGGCAAAAGTGGCCCTTGCTGGTGATCTTCCATGCTGGACGTGAGCACGATGGGCATGCCCAAAGCGGTGGCGGTGCGGGCCAAAGCGCGGGTATTGGCCTCAATCTCGCCGTGATCAACCGTTTTGGCAAAGTTCATGGTGCCGATCTGGTGGTCAATCAGGATCATGGCGGCGTTGGTTGCGGTAGGTTTCCGGCTGGTCATAAGAGTGCCTTTCAGAGCGTGGGTTGGAAAAACGTGAAGGGGTGGCTTGCGTAAGCGGTCAAGCGTCGTAGGTTGCTCACTGTTGGAGTGCCGCGCCGATTTCCTGGATACGTCGCTCGCCAGCAGCCAGATGTGCAGCGGAGGAGTGCACCGAGTAAGAACCCAGTGCCAGTTCCTGCTGCGCTTTGGCCGCTGATGCCACCAGAAATGCGCAGTCGCCTTCGGCATGAAAGTGCAGCGCGCCGCTGCCTTCTTCAAAAACGGCCAATTCGCGGTTGAGCCGCTCGCCACTGACTTCCAAGTCACCGGATTGCGCGAAGGTCCAGGCGATGTTGTGCAGGCCCGGGGGCTGGTAGGTCCAGCGCTCGCCACCCCGGAGCTGCACCCAGAGGTAGCACGCGTCGAAGGGCGCATCAACCGGGCTGTGCAGGCCCGCGTAGCTGCCAAGCAGCAGCGTGATCGGTCCTTCGCGGGGAACGTCATGTGCTTGGAGAAAGATGGCGCTGGGTTCGGTGAGCTCATGCGACGGCGGCAGGGCAAACCAGGTTTGAAATGCCAGCATCTTCGAGCCATTGAGCGCGCGCGCTTTGTGCCATATGCCGCTGCCCGCCACGACCCACTCGATGCCGCCCTGCGCCACGGTGTCAACCTGCCCGGTGGAGGTGGTGTGTTCGATGTCGAAGGTCAGGGGGAGTGTCAGCGTGGCAATGCCGGAGTGGGGGTGAAAGCCGAAGGCCGGGCCGCTCCCTTCGGCATCGACATAATCCAGAAAAACAAAGGGCTTGAGCATCTGGCCCATATCACCGGGGCTCATGAGCCGGGTGATTGGGCCATGCCGACGGCCTCGGGTGCGGGCACGGATGGGACGCAGGGTGTCGGGCATAGCGGTGCTTTTTGCCGGGTGTCACTTGCTGCGAAAGGGTGGCATGCCAAAGGGCATCAGGATGATTGCGATGACCCAAAGAATGGGGCCGCTGATAGTTGGGATGTTCGGTTCGATGACACCCGAGGTGACCATGGCAAACAAGAAAGTCAAATCGCCAATGCCAATCACGATGACCGCAATGCAATACGCTGCCCAGGAGGCCCGGTTCACAATAAGCCAGGAGACTATCAGTGCCAGTACGCCGTAGCCGCCCACGTCGATACAAAAATTCAGGAGCAGTTGGCCTTGCGCGTACGAGGTGACTGCGTCGGTGGCATGGACATACGCCGCGTGGGGAGCCCTGCTGCCGCCCACCACGATATTCCACAAACCGCTTGTGCCGTTGGTGAGGTATTGGTGTATCCCTTCATAGCCCACCCACATGTGCAGGATGCCCCACAGTACCAGGAAGGCCGCGCCAATTTTTGTCGTCGTGCCGACGGCGGCTTGGGTAGAGGGGTTCAATGTGCTGTCGTTTGATAGAGTTGACATGGAAAGCTCCTTTTTGAAAAGACACCCCATGGGGCGATAAAAACTGTTGGCAAGTTTAAGGCGCCCAGAGGCCGGCGAGAGCCTCAAAATTGAGACACTAGGCCCCGTGATTTGGAACAAAAATGCATTTAGATGAACTGTCCGACTTCGTTTTGGTGGCCTCGCATGGCGGCTACGCGCAGGCAAGTCGCGCCAGCGGACGGTCTAAAGCGACTCTCTCCCGCAAGGTGCTGGCGTTGGAAGCGGGCTTGGGCGTACGCTTGTTTGAACGCGGCACCCGGTCGGTGCACCTGACGCCAGAGGGCGAGCTGCTGTTGCAGCGCACTGCGGGTCCGCTGGGTGAAATTACCGAGGTGGCGAGCACCATGCGGGACGGTCATGCCCACCCCAAAGGCCGTTTGCGCATCAACGTGCCCTCGCTGTTCGGGCTCATGATGATGGGTCGGCTTGCGGCCCAATTCTCAGCCGCATATCCTGATGTAAAGCTGGAGGTCAGTACGGATGACCGCGAAGTCGATCTGGCCAGCGAGGGCTATGACCTGGTGATCCGTGCCAACCCCCAAGCCGATTCGGAGCTGGTGGGTTTCTGCTTTCTCAGGGAAGAACTGCTGGTGGTTGCCGCGCCGTCCTTGGCGGATACGCAGCCCGTGCCGGTCGTGGTCCGCAACTCCGCCAGAAACCCGGACATCTGGCACATCGCAGGATCACCGGGCCGCGACATTGCGACCAGACCGGTTCTGGAGTTATCGGCCTTCACGATGATCCGCGATGCGGTGCTCACCGGAATCGGGGCCGCCAAGCTGCCCCGCATGTTGGTGGTGGAAAACCTGGCGGAAGGTCGCTTGGTCAGTTGGGGGCCCGTGGCGGGTAAGCCGACCGAGTTATGGGCGTTACACACCTCGCGGCGTCTTGCGAGCGCGAAGGTGACAGCGTTCATGCAGTTTCTCAAAACGGCTTTTGCCGGTACCTGATCACCACCGGCTTACGCGCTGTTGATACCGCCCCCGGGGCAGGCACATCCCTCGCAAACCGTCCTTCAAACCATCCGGCCGCGCCAGACCCTGCGGCCCGGCGCGGCGGCGTACTCTCAGCGCAGGTGGTGCACTGAAGCCTGGGCGTAGACCGGGGTGGGGATGCCCTCAAAACGCGCCTTGAGTTGCAGCGACAAAAACTGCGAGTAGTGGCGGCTTTGGTGCAGGTTGCCGCCGTGGATCCAGAGCTGGGGCTGGTTCGTGGGTTTCCACATATTGCGCAGCTCGCCTTCCCAGGGGCCGGGGTCTTTGGTGGTCGATGAGCCCAGGCCCCAGACTTTGCCCACGCGGTCAGCCACTTCTGGCGAGACGATATCGGCCAGGAACTGGTTCATGGAGCCGTAGCCGGTGGCGTAGACCAGCACGTCCGCTGGGAGCTCGGTGCCGTCGGACAGCGTCACCGATGTGGGGTTGACGCGTTCGATGTTGGTCCGGCTCTTGAGCTTGATGCTGCCGTTGGCCACCAGCTCGGATGCGCCCACGTCGATGTAATAGCCCGAGCCGCGCCGCAGGTATTTCATGAACAGGCCCGAGCCATCGTCGCCGAAGTCCAGCATGAAGCCGGCTTTCTCCAGGCGGCCGTACAGATCGGCGTCGCGCTTTTTCATCTCCTCGTAGACCGGGATATGGAAGCCGTGCATGATTTTGTAGGGCACGCTGGCGAACACCAGATCCGCTTTGTGGTGGTCGATGCCGTTGTGTACCGCTTGCTCGCTGTACAGGCCACCCAGTGCTAAGTCCATCAGCGATTCCGACGGTGCGATATGGGTGGAGCTGCGCTGCACCATGGTCACGTCCACATCGTGTTCCACCAAAGCGGCGCAGATGTCGTGCGCCGAGTTGTTGGAGCCCAGCACCACGACTTTTTTGCCCTTGTACTTCTCTGGACCTGGGTGGCGGCTGGAGTGGTGCTGTTCACCTTTGAAAGTGTCCGCGCCCGTGATTTTCGGCACGTTGGCATAGCCCGAGACACCGAGCGCAAACACCAGCTGCTTGGGCCGCAGGGTGACAGGCTTGCCATCGCGCTCGACCTGCACTTCCCACTCGCCTGTGGCTTCATCGAAGTGCGCCCTCTTGGCCACGGTAGAGCCCCAGTAATTGAGTTCCATGATTTTGGTGTAGCTCTCCAGCCAGTCGCCAATTTTGTCCTTGGGTGCGAACACCGGCCAGTCGTTGGGGAAGGGCAGGTAGGGCAGGTGGTCGTACCAGACCGGGTCGTGCAGGCACAGACTTTTGTAGCGGTTGCGCCAGGAGTCGCCGGGGCGGGCGTTTTTCTCCACGATGATGGTGGGTACGCCCAGGCGGCGCAACCGCGCGGCCAGAACAATGCCGCCCTGGCCGCCGCCGATGATCAGCACATAGGGCTGCTCGGTGTAGCCAAGATTGGCGGCTTCTTCCTCGCGCAGTTCCTGCCAGCTTTTGCGGCCTTTGTGCACGCCGTGTTCGGCGCCTTTGACGCGGTGGGTGCCGGTTTTTTCTTCGTGGCCTTTGAGTTCGACCATGGTGGTCAGCAGCGTCCAGGCCTTGTCCCCGTGGTCTGTGGCTTTGAGGCGCAAGTGGCCGCGCCCGCGCGCCACAGCGGTCTCAAACGTGAACCAGGCGTCGACTACGCCACCGGCTTCGCTGGCTTCGCCCTCCAGCACAAAGTGGCTTGCCGCCACATCGGTGGCGCGGGACTTGACCATGGCCGCGATTGCCCCGCGTCCCTCTTGCGTGCACACATTCCAGGTGAAGGACACCAGGTCGCGCCAGTAGCAGTCCTCGTCAAACAGCGCTGCGGTGCCATCGGCATCGTGCCGGCCAAGTGCCGCGCCAAAGCTGGATAACCAGGCGCTGGCGCGCTGGGAAGGGGTGGTCTG
>CAMAQV010000015.1 GCA_945860595.1 Comamonas sp. lk | reverse complement strand
TACCCATGCCGCCCATAGGAGCGTCGTCTTTAGGGGCTTCGGCAATCATGGCTTCGGTGGTCAGCATCAGGCCGGCTACCGAGGCTGCGTTTTGCAAAGCAGTGCGGGTCACTTTCGTGGGGTCCAGGATACCCATTTCGATCATGTCGCCATAGGTGTCATTGGCTGCGTTGAAGCCGTAGTTACCTTTACCGGCCAACACGGCATTAACGACCACAGAAGGCTCGCCACCGGCGTTGTAGACGATTTCGCGCAAAGGAGACTCAACGGCCTTGAGCACCAGCTTGATACCGGCTTCTTGGTCAGCGTTGTCGCCTTTGATAGCACCAGCAGCTTGACGGGCGCGCAGCAGAGCTACGCCACCACCGGCCACGATGCCTTCTTCCACGGCAGCGCGGGTCGCGTGCAGAGCGTCTTCTACGCGGGCTTTTTTCTCTTTCATTTCGACTTCGGTCGCAGCGCCGACCTTGATCACTGCCACACCGCCGGCCAACTTGGCCACGCGCTCTTGCAGTTTTTCGCGGTCGTAGTCGCTGGTGGCTTCTTCGATTTGCACGCGGATTTGCTTGACGCGGGCTTCGATGTCACCAGCGGCGCCAGCACCGTCAATGATGATGGTGTTTTCTTTGCCCACTTCGATGCGCTTGGCGGAGCCCAGATCAGCCAGGGTGACTTTTTCCAGGGTCAGGCCGATTTCTTCGGCGATAACTTTGCCACCGGTCAGGATGGCGATGTCTTCGAGCATGGCTTTGCGGCGGTCACCAAAGCCAGGGGCTTTGACGGCAACCACTTTCAAGATGCCGCGAATGGTGTTGACCACCAAAGTTGCCAGGGCTTCGCCTTCGACGTCTTCGGCAACGATCAAGAGCGGACGGCCGGCTTTGGCCACTTGCTCCAGCGTGGGCAGCAGGTCGCGAATTTTGCTGATTTTCTTGTCGTACAAGAGCACGAAAGGGTTGTCCAGCAAAGCGGCTTGCTTTTCGGGGTTGTTGATGAAGTAGGGCGACAGGTAGCCGCGGTCAAACTGCATGCCTTCGACGATGTCGAGTTCGTTGTCCAGCGATTTGCCGTCTTCCACGGTGATCACGCCTTCTTTGCCCACTTTGTCCATCGCCTTGGCGATGATGTCGCCAATGCTGGAATCGCTGTTAGCCGAGATCGAACCGACCTGGGCGATTTCTTTGGTGGTGGTGGTGGCTTTGGAGGCTTTTTGGAGCTCGGCGATCAGGGCGGTCACCGCCTTGTCAATACCGCGCTTCAGGTCCATCGGGTTCATGCCGGCGGCCACGTATTTCATGCCTTCGCGCACGATGGCTTGTGCCAGCACGGTGGCGGTGGTGGTGCCGTCGCCCGCGTTGTCAGAGGTTTTGGAAGCAACTTCCTTGACCATCTGCGCGCCCATGTTTTGCAACTTGTCTTTGAGTTCGATTTCTTTGGCCACGGACACACCGTCCTTGGTCACGGTGGGGGCGCCGAAGGAGCGCTCGAGCACCACATTGCGGCCTTTGGGGCCCAGGGTTACTTTGACTGCGTTGGCCAGGATGTTCACACCCTCGACCATGCGTGCGCGGGCTTCACCGCCGAAAATTACGTCTTTTGCTGCCATTTTTAACTCCTAAATTGATTAATCAGTTGAGGACAGAGCGACCGTGCGCTGTGCGCGTCGGTCGGTCTGTCCCGCAAAATTACTTGGTTTCAACCACTGCGAACAAATCGTCTTCTTTCATGACCAACAGCTCGTCGCCATCGACCTTGACGGTCTGGCCGCTGTACTTGCCAAACAGGACGCGGTCGCCGACCTTGACGGTCAGGGCGGCCAATTCGCCTTTGTCATTGCGCTTGCCGGGGCCCACAGCTAGGACCTCACCTTGATCGGGCTTTTCAGCTGCGTTGTCAGGAATAACGATGCCGGAGGCGGTTTTGGTTTCGCTTTCGACGCGCTTGACAATCACGCGGTCTGCTAAGGGGCGCAGTTTCATAGAGAATCTCCTAAAGGTTACTGAAATAGGGTGCCGCCCGGACGGGGCGGCGTTCGCATAGAAGAAAGCCAGTTGCGTTGTTAGCACTCAACTTCCGCGAGTGCTAATGATAAGGGCAGACCGGGCGGGTTCAAGGCCTTGGGAGAAAATTTCCTGGAAATGGAGCCCCGCGAAGGGCTGTGGGGTGCTGTGGATTACAACAAGCGTTGCCGATGCCGTGCAATTTCCGTCCGAACCTGCTGGGGAGCGGTTCCGCCTGCGGTGTTGCGGGCTTCTAACGAGCCCTTCAGGCTCAAAACATCAAATACATCCGCGGTGATAGCGGGATGGAAGCTACGCAGCGCTTCCAACGACAGCGCTGACAGTTCAAGGCCCAGTTCCTGTGCGGATTTGACCGCGTGGGCCACTACTTCGTGGGCATCACGAAAGGGTAGGCCTTTCTTCACCAGGTAGTCGGCCAGATCGGTGGCGGTGGCATAGCCGCGCGCGGCGGCGGCCTGCATGGCCGGGGCGTTGACCGTGACGCCACCCATCATGTCGGCAAAGATGCGCAACGTGTCCTGGAGCGTGTCCACGGTGTCGAAAAGGGGCTCTTTGTCTTCCTGGTTGTCTTTGTTGTAGGCAAGGGGTTGGCCCTTCATCAGGGTAATCAAACCCATCAGGTGGCCGACTACGCGCCCGGTTTTGCCCCGCGCCAGTTCGGGCACGTCCGGGTTTTTCTTCTGCGGCATGATGGAACTGCCGGTGGTGAAGCGGTCGGCCAGACGGATGAACGCAAAGTTCTGGCTCATCCACAGCACCA
The DNA here is from genome assembly GCA_945860595.1 of Comamonas sp. lk. Taxonomy (GTDB): domain Bacteria; phylum Pseudomonadota; class Gammaproteobacteria; order Burkholderiales; family Burkholderiaceae_C; genus Allorhodoferax. The sequence goes on along the minus strand of CAMAQV010000015.1, from coordinate 50,547 downwards.
ACTCTTCGCTCAGGCGGCTGATGTGCACCATGCACAGGGCGGCCGCCGAGGTGAACTCAATGGCGAAGTCGCGGTCGCTCACCGCATCCAGGCTGTTGCGGCACAGTTGCGGCACGCCATTCGAGTCGACCATGCCCAGCGCGCGGGCTACCCGTTCGCGGTCCAGCGGGTAGCTCGTGCCGGCCAGCGCGGCCGAACCCAGCGGCAGCCGGTTAGTACGAGCCCGCACCTCGGCCAGCCGCTCGGCGTCCCGCGAAAACATCTCGACATAGGCCAGCAGGTGGTGCGCGAAGCTGACGGGCTGCGCTACCTGCAGATGGGTGAAGCCGGGCATGATGGTCTGCGTGTGCTGCTCGGCTAGATCCAGCAGAGCGGTTTGCAGCGCAATCAGCAGATGCGCGATGGTGTCAATCTCGCCGCGCAACCACAGGCGCACGTCGGTGGCGACCTGGTCGTTTCGCGAGCGTCCGGTATGCCGTCGCTTGCCCGCGTCGCCCACCAGTTGGGTCAGGCGCGCCTCGATATTCAGGTGTACGTCTTCCAACGCCAGCTTCCATTCAAATTGGCCGCTGCGGATTTCCTGCGCAATCTGCGCGAGGCCGCGCTCGATGTCTGCCAAGTCCTGCGCGCCAATGATGCCTTGCCCCGCGAGCATGGCTGCGTGCGCCAAGCTGCCTTCGATGTCGGCTTGCCACAGGCGTTTATCAAAGTTGACGCTGGAGGTGTAGCGCTGCACCAACTCGCTCACCGGTTCTGAAAACAGGGCTGACCAGCCCTGGGACTTTTTATCGAGTTGGTTTGTCATCGGGCAATTTTAAGGCGCTGCCCCAGCCTGACCCAGGGCCTTAGCCCGTGTTGCGCAGGCCTGCCGCAATGCCGTTGATCGAAATATGGATACCGCGCTGGACCCGCTCATCGGTCTGTCCTGCGCGGTAACGCCGCACCAGCTCGACCTGCAAATGGTGCAAGGGGTCGATGTAGGGGAAGCGGTGGTGGATCGATCGCTGCAGCGCCGGGTTACTGGCCAGGCGCTGTTTGTTGCCGGTGATCAGTGCCAGTGCATCGGCGGTGCGGTGCCATTCGGTGTCTATGGCGCTGAAGATCCGCCGGCGCAGTCGCGCATCGGGAACCAATTCGGCGTAGCGGGCCGCCAGTGCCAGGTCGCTCTTGGCCATCACCATGTCCATATTGGAGAGCAGGGTCTGGAAGAAGGGCCATTGTTTCTGCATGGTTTGCAGCAATGCGGTGCGTTCCTTGACGTGTGCCGCCTCAAGCGCGCCGTCAGGCCCGTGCACAAAGGCCTGTACCGCCGCGCCAAAACCGAACCAGCCGGGCAAAGTCAAGCGGCATTGGCCCCAGCTAAAGCCCCAGGGGATGGCGCGCAGGTCTTCGATTGCCTGCGTTGCCTTGCGCGAGGCCGGGCGGGAGCCGATATTGAGCTCGGTGATCTCGCGCAGCGGTGTGGCACCGAAAAAGTAGTCGCCAAATCCCGGGGTTTCGTAGACCAGTGCGCGGTAAGCGGCCATGCTGTGTTCGGACAGTTGCGCCGCGGCCGCCAAAAAGCGCTTGGGCGCGGGCTTGGTGGCTTGTAGCAGGGTCGCCTCCAGCGTGGCGGCGACCAGGGTTTCCAGGTTGCGCCGCCCGATGGCGGGGTTGGCGTATTTGGATCCAATCACCTCGCCCTGCTCGGTCAGGCGGATCTGGCCGCGCACCGTTCCGGGTGGCTGGGCCAATATGGCCTGGTAGCTCGGGCCGCCGCCGCGCCCTACCGTGCCACCGCGGCCGTGGAACATGCGCAGTTGCACCGGTGCACGTTGAGTGGCCAGGTCGTCAAACAGCTCGACCAGCGCAATTTCGGCACGGTATAACTCCCAGTTGCTGGTGAAGATGCCGCCGTCCTTGTTGCTGTCGGAGTAGCCCAGCATGATGTCCTGCTCCGCCCCGCTGCGTTGTACCAGGTCGGCAATCCCGGGCAGGGCGTAGAAGGCGCGCATGATGGGCGCGGCGTTGCGCAGGTCCTCAATCGTTTCAAACAGTGGCACCACAATCAGGTCGCAGACGGCGTCGGCGTCCAGCGTGCCACGCAGCAGTCCGGCCTCTTTTTGCAGCAGCAAAACTTCCAACAGATCGCTCACGCTTTCCGTGTGACTGATGATGTAGTGGCGGATGGCCTCATGGCCGAAGCGCTGGCGCATCCCATACGCCATAGAAAAAATGGCCAACTCGCTTTGGGCGTGGGCAGAATACTCGGCTCCCAGCACCCGCAGCGCGCGCGCGTCGTTGAGCAGGCCTGTTAGCAGTGTCCGTTTGGCGTTTTCGTTCAGCGCGCTGTAGTCGGATTCGATGCGGGCAGTGCGCAGCAGTTCGGCGACCACCGCCTCGTGCTTGTCTGAGCTTTGCCGCAAGTCCACCGTTGCCAAATGAAAGCCGAATACGTCGACCGCCCGAATCAGGGGACGCAGCCGTTGGGTGGTCAGGGCGCTGCCATGGTGGGCGTACAAAGACTGTTCGATGGTGCGCAGGTCGTCGGCCAGTTCCTGGGGCAGGGTGTAGGGGTTTTGTGGGGCCACGGCGTGGCGCATGGCTTCAGTTCCGGTGAGCGATTGCAATGTCGCAGCCAATCGCGCGTACATGCCGATCAGGGCGCGCCGGTAGGGTTCGTCCACACGGTGCGCGTTGCGGTCCGGGCTGCGCTCAGCCAGCGCCTGCATCGGAGGGCTGCATTGCGCCAAGAGCGCGGAAACCGACAACTCGCTGCCCAGATGGTGGACCTCGGTGAGGTAGTGGCGCAGCACCACTTCACTTTGGCGCCGTAAGGCGTATTCCAGGGTCTGTGCACTCACATTGGGGTTGCCGTCACGGTCGCCGCCTATCCACTGGCCCATGCGCAAAAAGCTATGCGGAACCGGCTGACCCAGCGTCTGCTCGATGCTGGCGTAGATTTGGGGAATCTCGCGTAAAAAGGTCGATTCGTAGTAGCTCAGCGCGTTTTCAACTTCGTCGGCCACAGTGAGTTTGCTGTAGCGCAACAGGCGGGTTTGCCATAGCTGCATGACCCTGGCCCGGATTTGCGCCTCATTCGCGGCGAGCTCACGCGGCGTCAAAGCGTCTTTGCCGCCAGGGCTGGCTGCGCCGTGCAGGCGGATATCGTCTCGCGCACTCAGCAGTTTGGCAATGTCGCGCTCGGCGTCCAGAATACTTTTGCGCTGCACTTCGGTGGGGTGGGCTGTGAGCACCGGGGAAATAAAGCTGTGCGCCAGCGATTTGGCAATGGTTTTGGCACCAATACCCGCCGCGCGCAAATGCGCCATCGCCTGCTCCAGGCTGCCTTCCTGCGCCAGGCCGGCGCGTTCATCGTGCGACTGGCGGCGGATCTGGTGGCGGTCTTCGGCCAGATTGGCCAGGTGGCTGAAATAGGTGAAGGCGCGGATCACGCTGACCGTCTGGTCGGCGCTCAGGCCCTTGAGCAGTTTTTTCAAGGCCCGGTCAGCCTCGTGGTCCGCGTGGCGGCGGAAGGACACGGACAGGGTGCGGATTCGCTCCACCAGTTCAAAGGCCACCACGCCGTCCTGTTCGCGGATCACGTCGCCCAAAATTCGACCCAACAGGCGGATGTCTTCCATCAAGGGTCGTTCATCATCTTTGCGGCGCGCCGCCGCAGTGTGGGTGCTTGCAGGGGTTCTCATCGGCTCATGCTAGCATCCCGCGCAGCCTCTGGCTCCCTCTTAATTACCAACAGGTTACGACTTTGCGACACTTTACTATCGCCACCCGTGAGAGCCGACTGGCACTCTGGCAAGCCGAACATTTGCAAGCCCGCCTTGCCGCACTAGGGCACGCCAGTGAACTGCTGGGCATGACCACCAAAGGTGACCAAATTCTGGACCGCACCTTAAGCAAAGTCGGCGGCAAAGGTTTGTTTGTCAAAGAGCTGGAGACTGCGCTTGAAGATGGCCGCGCAGACCTGGCAGTGCACTCCCTGAAAGACGTGCCCATGGAGTTGCCCGAAGGCTTCGCTATCGCTTGCGTCATGGAGCGCGAAGACCCGCGCGACGCCTGGGTGTCGGGCCGCTATGCCTGTTTGCAGGACCTGCCAGCCGGCGCGGTGGTCGGAACCTCCAGCCTGCGCCGCGTCGCTTTGTTGCAGGCGCTGCGCCCGGATCTGCGCTACGAGCCCCTGCGCGGCAACCTCGACACCCGTTTGAAAAAGCTTGACGAAGGCATGTACGACGGCATCGTCCTGGCCGCAGCCGGGCTCAAGCGCCTGGGCCTGCACAGCCGCATCCGCGCCGTGTTTGAACCCGAAGAGATGTTGCCCGCCGCCGGACAAGGGGCCCTGGGTATTGAGGTGTTCGGACACCGTGACGATGTGCAGGCCGCCTTGGCCCCGCTGGCACACATGCCGAGCATGCTCGCCGTCAGCGCCGAACGGACGGTCAGCCGCATCATGGGGGGCAGCTGCTCCATGCCGCTGGCCGCGTTTGCGCTCTGGCAGGGTAGCAGCCTGTCTTTGCGCGCAGCCTGGGGTGACCCAGAGGGCAAGGTGCCGCTGATCCGCAGCGCAGGCACAGCCCCGGTGCACACGCTGGACGACGCCCTGCGCCTAGGTGAGGCGGTGGCCGAGGAATTGCGCGCGCGCGTCGGACCAGGGCAGTGAGCGTCACCGGGCCTGTTCGCAGCAGCCCACGGCGCCCGGTTGTTATTACCCGACCTGCGGCGCAGGCGGGCGTGTGGCAGCAGGCTTTGCAAGCCGCAGGCCACCCGGTTGTGCTGCTGCCTATGCTGGAGATTCAGCCCGCGCCAGACCTGCACGCTTTGCGCGCCGCCTGGTTGCAGCTCGCGCAGTGGAATGCACTCATGTTTGTCAGCGCGAACGCGATTGAAGCATTTTGTGCACAGCGCCCGGCAGACACAGCGTGGCCGCAGGATGTCCATGCGCCGCGCGCCTGGGTTCCCGGACCAGCCAGCGCACAGGCCTTGCGGGCTGCAGCAGTGCCGGGTCATTTGATGGATGCACCAGCGGCGCAGGCCGAACAATTCGATTCGGAATCCCTGTGGGAACAGGTGCGCGGGCAGGTGGGTCGCGGGTTCCGCCTGCTGGTCGTGCGCGGCGGTGTTGTGAAGGCTGCGCCAGCCGATGGCCGGGCCGTCACGCCGGATGCGCAGCGCGGTACGGGGCGCGACTGGCTGGGCGATCAGGTGCAGTCGGCCGGTGGCCGCGTGGAGTGGTTACAGGCCTACCTGCGTGGTGCGCCAAGTTGGACCGATGCCCACTACGCGGTGGCTGCCCAGGCGCGTGACGATGGGGCCATCTGGCTTTTCAGTAGCTCGGAGTGTGTGACAAACCTGGCCGCCCTGACCCGTAGCACCCCCCTCGCAGTGCAGCAGGATGAACCGCACTCACAGTGGACGGGCAGTGTGGCAGTAGCCACCCACCCGCGTATTGCCCGGGCGGCCCGTGATGTGGGCTTTGGTACCGTACACCTGTCGCGCCCGGGGCTTGCAGATGTGCTCGCGTCGATAGAATCGTTTCTATGAGCACCCCAGAAATGCCCTTGTTGGAGGGTCAGCCCACCGTTTGGCAGCGGGGTCTGCGGCGTGCCATGTGGGTGCTGCTGGCCCTGGCCCTGGCCTCCACGGCCGTCCTATGGCAGAAGCTGGAGAACATCCAGACCCAGTTGGCGCGCCAGAGCGCCGAGGCGGGGCTGAGCGCCAGCCAGGCGCTCTTGACCGCGCGCCAGGCGCAGGACGTGGCCGTCGAAGGTTCAGCCAAGATTGCCCTGTTTGACCAGCGCCTGGCCGAAGTCGCTTTGCAGCGCAGCCAGATCGAGGACCTGATGCAAAGCCTGTCGCGCTCGCGCGATGAGAACCTGCTGGTTGACATGGAATCCGCAGTGGCGCTGGCCCAACAGCAGGCGCAACTGACCGGCAGCATCGAGCCCGTGGTAACCGCCTTGCATGCAGTCGATGCCCGCCTGGTGCGCGCCGCACAGCCGCGGCTGGCCCGGGTTCAACGCGCAGTTGCGAAAGACCTGGCACGTATTCAGAGCATGACCTTGGTGGATACCCCGGCCTTACTGGTAAAAATGGATGAGTTGGTGCTGCTGATCGACGAAATCCCCTTGGCCAATGCAGCGCCGTCCGTGGCACCCGATAAACCGACGCTGGCACGCACGCCCGCAGAGGCGGTGATGCAGTGGGGCGAGCGGCTGCTTCAGGCGGTGCATACCGAGATCAAGGATCTGGTGCGGGTCAGCCGTATCAATGATCCACAGGCTGCGCTGCTGTCACCCGAGCAGTCATTTTTTGTACGCGAGAACCTCAAATTGCGTGTTCTCAATGCGCGGCTCGGCTTGTTAGCGCGACAGGTCGATGCGGTGCGTTCCGATCTGAATCTGACGGCTTCCACCATCGCCCGTTACTTTGACCCGCAGTCCCGCAAGACGCAAACCGCGCTGGCACTGGTCAAACAGTTGAAGACGGAGTTCGGAAGCTTTGAGCAACCCCGGGTTGACGAGACTCTGGCCGCGCTGGCGGCTGCTGCCGGCGGGCATTAGCGCCAGCTCTATGCGCGTCGTAATCTGGTTATTGGTCCTGTTTGCGGTGGCAGCCGGCGGAGCGCTGTTTGCCAGCACCAATCCCGGCACGATCAGTGTTTTTTGGCCACCGTACCGAATCGACCTGTCGCTGAATCTTGCCCTGCTTGCGCTGGTCATGGCGTTTGTTTTGGTACACGCAGCTTTGCGCACCGCCACGGCTTTGAGCGGTCTGCCCGCACAAGCCCGGCGCTGGCGCACCCAGCAGCGTGAGCATGCCGTGCAGGGGCATCTGGTGGATGCGCTCTTTAGTCTCTCAGGTGGGCGCTTTGTCCGCGCAAGTGACAGTCTGCTTGCAGCCGAAAAGATGCAGCGCGCTCTGATGGAGGCCGATGAGAGCAACGCTTCGCTGCACTCCGATATGGTGTTTGCTGCCATCCATATGCTGGCTGCGGAGGCCCAACACGCTTTGCAAAAACAGGCGCCCCGCGCGCAGCATGCGCAGACCGCTATGCAGACGCTGCGCCAGCGCCGCGCGACCGATGCGCTGGATGGACTGTATTTGCGCGCCGTGCGCTGGTCGCTTGATGACAACGATGCAGCCGGCGCGCGGGGTTGGCTGGAGCAGCTCAGCCAGGGGGCGGCGCGGCGCGCAGCGAGTTTGCGCCTGCGTTTTCGTACCGCCCGACTGGCCGGGGAAAATCTGGAAGCGCTGGTGACCGTGCGGCAACTTGTTAAACACAAGGCATTTCGCGGTGCTACCGGTCACACCATATCGCAGGCGCTGGCTTGCGAGTTGTTACGGACCCCGCGTGATGCGCAACAGTTAGAACGCGCTTGGGCCCAACTGGAGCCCCAGGAGAAAGAGGCGGCGTCTGTGGCCCTGCTGGGAGCGCAACGCCTGCTCGATCTGGGGGGGCATGGTGTGCGTTCGCGTGAGTGGCTGCTGCCGCTGTGGAATAGCTTCCTCCAACCGGCGACCCCGTTATCAGCCGATCAGCAGGTGCGGCTTGTCCAACTTCTGGAGGCCGGTTTCGGGTTACCCGATGCCATCCCGGACAGCCTCTGGTTGGCGCGGATTGAGAACGCCCAAATGGCCAATCCGCGCAACCCATTGCTGCAGTACCTGGCAGGTGCGATGTGCTTGCGTATGTCCTTGTGGGGCAAAGCAGAGCACTTTTTCAAGCAGGCCAGTGCCGGTTTGCACCACGTGCCGCTGCAGCGTGAGGCACGCTCGCATCTGCAGCGCATTCAGGAGCAGCGCGCGCTGCGCTGATAGCCGTCAGGCAAGGCACCCAGCGCAGGCCTAGGCCACAAAAAAAGGCCGCCACGGAAACACCCGCAGCGGCCTTTAGCTAGTCCGGCAGATGCTGCCGCTTCGTCAACCCGGCTTTAGGTTGCCTGCTGCGGACTGGCTTGGTGGTCGGCCACAGGCGCGGCGGCCTCTTCGATCGGGAGCTGCATCAGGCCCAAATCGCGGCGGGTTTCCACCAAAACCAGGGGCTCCGTACTGATTGCAACTGGCGCAGGGCGCTCACGCGGCTCGCGTGACGGTGGCACGGCTGCGGCGATTGCAGCCTTGGCCTGGGCAACCAGGTCCGGATTGGAGTTCACCCACTGCAAACCGGCGCTTTGCGCCACCGATTCCAGGGTGTCCAAGGGCAGTGAGAAAGGCTGCAGTGTCGGCATGCCGACGGGGCGGACCTGGCCGGCGACCACAGGCGCAGGTGCGGGCGCAGCACGATCCATTTCCGGGTCGGCGCGTCCGGCGGCTGCGGTCGCAGTCGCAACAGGCGCAGGGTGTTCGCTGTGCGCCGGGGCGGCCATGTCAGGAACCATGGCCATGAGGCTTTCCCCCATGTCGGCAGCGTTGCGCTGGGGGCGTTCTCCCCGCGCGCTGCGGTCACGGCCATAGCGGTCACGGCTGCGCCGTTCACGCGGTTCACGCGCCTCGCTATTGTCGGAGCGCATGCCCTCGGGCTGCGCACCCTGGTCCTGGGCGGCACGTTGATCGGCGTCTGCGCTGTTGTCCGGCGCGGCATCGCCGTTGCTCTGCATGCGCTGCCCGTCGGCGGGGGCGTCACCGTCCTGGCGGCGTGGTCCGCGGCGGGAGCCGCGCCCATCGCCACGGCGTTGGCTACCGTCATCCTCGCGCGTACCGGCGCGCTCTTCGCCTTGCAGTCGCTGGCTTTCCGCGCCTGCATCCGGCTGGACCTTGTCATTGCCATCCTGGCCCGCATCGTTGCGTGGCCCATTGCGCGGACCCCGGCCAGATCGCTCGGTGCGAGGGCCCCGTTCGCCCCGTTCGCGCGGCGGCCGGTTGCCCTGGCTGCCGTCCTCGCGCTCAGGCTGCGCGGTGTTGCCGCCAGCGTCCATACCGTCGCCGGTGGGCATGGGCCGTTGCGTACGGCCACCCCGGCCACCCCTGTTACCGCGGCCGTTGCGCTGTCCGTCACGGTCGTTGCCCTCACTCTGGCGCTCGCCGCTGCGGGGTGCGCGGGCAGTCTGCTCGGCCTTGCCGGTTTCGGTGCGCTTGGCGGATGCGTCCCCAGTGGGTTGGGGGGTGGCGGGGGCGCCGCCAAGTAAGCGCTTAACCCAGCCAAACATGCCAGTGGCTGCGGGTGCCGCTGCGGGTGCGGGACGCGCTGCCTGCGCGGGTGCCACTGTGCGCGGGGGGTTGGGGGGCTGGCGGCTTGGAGCGTTTGGTGCGGCTGCTTCGGCACGCGGCGCAGCCTGGGGTGCCGGTGCGTCGGGCAGCACGCCCTTAATCACCGGGGTTTGCTTGTTGGTGGGCTCCTGCGAGCGGCGGGTAAAGGCCGTCGGGTCTTCCATCTCATCGGCCATTTTGTAGCTGGCTTCGATGTTGTCCAGACGCGGGTCGTCGTGCTTCAGGCGCTCCAGTTTGTAGTTGGGCGTCTCCAGCGTCTTGTTGGGCACCATCAGCACGTTGATGCGCTGCTTGAGTTCGATCTTGGCGATCTCGGTGCGCTTTTCATTAAGCAGGTAGGAGGCGACTTCCACCGGAACCTGGCACAGCACGGACGCGGTGTTGTCCTTGAGCGACTCCTCCTGGATGATGCGCAGAATTTGCAGTGCGCTGGATTCGGTGTCACGGATATGGCCCGATCCGCCGCAACGCGGGCAGGGGATGGATGCACCTTCCGACAGGGCAGGGCGCAGGCGCTGGCGGCTCATCTCCATCAAGCCGAATTTGCTGATGGTGCCGAACTGCACGCGGGCACGGTCTTGGCGCAGGGCGTCGCGCAGGCGGCTCTCGACCTCTCGGCGGTTGCGGCTTTCGTCCATGTCAATAAAGTCGATCACGATCAGGCCGCCCAGGTCGCGCAGGCGCATCTGGCGGGCCACTTCGTCGGCGGCTTCTAGGTTGGTGCGGGTGGCGGTTTCTTCGATGTCACCGCCCTTGATGGCGCGCGCCGAGTTCACGTCCACGCTGACCAGCGCTTCGGTATGGTCGATCACGATGGCGCCACCCGAAGGCAGGTTCACGGTGCGGGCGTAGGCCGATTCAATCTGGTGCTCGATCTGGAAGCGCGAAAACAGCGGTGCGTCGTCGCGGTAGCGCTTGACCCGGGCCGCATGCTCGGGCATGACGTGGGCCATGAACTGCTGGGCTTGGTCGTACACGTCATCCGTGTCGATCAGGATGTCACCGATGTCGTGGTTGAAATAGTCGCGGATGGCGCGTATGACCAGGCTGGACTCCTGGTAAATCAGAAAAGCACCCTTGCCGCCCTTGGAGGCGCCGTCAATCGCTGACCACAATTTGAGCAGGTAATTCAGGTCCCATTGCAGCTCGGGGGCGCTACGGCCAATGCCGGCGGTGCGCGCGATGATGCTCATGCCGTTGGGGTATTCGAGCTGGTCCAGCGCTTCCTTCAAGTCACTGCGGTCCTCGCCCTCAATGCGCCGGCTCACGCCACCACCGCGCGGGTTGTTGGGCATCAGCACCACATAGCGTCCCGCCAGCGACACATAGGTCGTCAGCGCCGCGCCCTTGTTGCCGCGCTCTTCTTTTTCCACCTGAACCAGCAACTCCTGCCCTTCGCGGATCACATCCTGGATGCGCGCCTGGTTGACGGCCACGCCTTCTTTGAAATACTGCCGGGAAATTTCTTTGAATGGCAAAAAGCCGTGACGGTCTTCGCCGTAGTCCACAAAGCAGGCCTCGAGCGAGGGCTCTACGCGGGTGACTACCGCCTTGTAAATATTCCCTTTGCGCTGTTCGCGTCCTTCGATCTCGATCTCGTAGTCGAGCAGCTTCTGTCCATCCACAATCGCCAAGCGGCGTTCTTCCGCCTGGGTGGCGTTAATCAGCATCCGTTTCATGGTTGCATCCTTCTCAATTCAAACTCACATGCCCGGTAGGGGCAAACGATGCCTGAACTAACGCACGAACCGAGGAGGAATTGCCGGAGAGCCAGGTTGCCTAAAAAGGCATCAAGGCGTAGGCGCGTGGAGTGGGACGAGGGAACGCTTGTGTGTCGTGGCGAAGGCTTCGCCAGCGCTGGGCTGCGATCTTCCGGGCTCAGATGACCGGGGCAACAATATCGGGCACAACAACACAAACATCTCGTTTCATTCCGCCCGCAGCACAAAAGTCTGCGGGATGGGGGTATTCCGTTACTTGGGTTCAACGCATCAGCCCAACCGGGTGGAAGGCGGGTCACCGAGGCGCATCTGGCACCCGGGTTTACCTGCTCAACCAATCGGCGGCATCAACCTGCTAGCGGGGCGTTGGGCGGGGTGTGGACTAAACTCCAGACAAATCAACCACTTACTGCACGACACTAGTGAAACACATTATAGGGGGCACGCCATCGGCAGCCCCCGCGCAGGCGCAAACGCTCACCGTTGATGCCGAATCCGCAGGCCAACGGCTCGACAATTTTTTGATGCGTCAACTCAAAGGCGTTCCCAAAACCCATGTCTACCGCATCATCCGCAGCGGCGAAGTCCGGGTCAACAAAGGCCGTGCCGAGGCCACGACCCGGGTGCAGGCGGGTGACACGGTGCGATTGCCGCCTGTACGGCTCTCCCTGCAGGCCGCCAATAAAGCCCAGGCCATGGCCCATCCCACCCGGACCCAGGCGGGGGCCGCCAAGGGTCTGCCGGTGTTGTTTGAGGACGAACAGATGTTGGTCATCAACAAGCCCGCCGGGGTGGCTGTGCACGGCGGCTCGGGCGTCAGTTTTGGCGTGATCGAGCAATTGCGCATGGCCCGGCCGCAAGCGGATTTTTTGGAACTGGTGCACCGTTTGGACCGTGAGACCAGCGGCATTTTGCTGGTGGCCAAGAAGCGCAGCGCGCTCAAGAACCTGCAAAATCAGTTCCGCGAGCGCAGCACGGGTAAGACCTATCTGGGCATGGTGGGCGCACGCTGGCCGCTCAACCGCAAGGTGTTGGATAAGCCTTTGCAGAAATTCTTGCTTACTGGCGGCGGCGAGCAGCCGGGCGAAGGCGAGGGCGAACGCCGGGTACGTGTGGTCGCGCCAGACCATCCCGATGCCATGCCCTCACTCACCCTGGTCAAGGTGCGCGCTGCCTCGCGCGATCTCGCACCCGGCGTGCGGCCGTACTCCTTGCTGGAAATCACGATCAAAACCGGGCGTACCCACCAGATCCGGGTGCACCTGGCCGCCGAGGGCATGCCGCTGGTGGGCGACGACAAATACGGTGACTTTGAGCACAACAAGGCGCTGGCGCGGGGTGCTGAGGGCGTGCCCTTGAAGCGCATGTTCTTGCATGCCTGGCGTTTGCAATGCCGTCACCCGGTGAGCAATGCGACCATGAACCTGGAGGCCGGTATGCCGGCTGAGTTGATGGCGTTTTTGCAGGCCCAATTGCCCCATGCGCTTCCAGCACCTGACGGCGAGCCTATGCCGCAGCCCGGCACCAGATTGGATGATCCCGATGATTCCACCAACAATGTCCCTCCATGACCCCACCGAAACCCACCCGCCGCTTCGATCTGATTGCATTCGACTGGGACGGAACCTTGTCGGACTCCACGGCCTTGATCGCCAGCTGCATCCAGCAGGCGGTGGCCGATGTCGGTGGCACCGTGCCCAGCACCGAGGCAGCCTCCCACGTCATCGGCCTGGGACTGATGCAGGCCCTGGCCCATGCCGCACCCGATGTACCGGCCGAGCGCCATGCTGCGCTCGCCGACCGCTACCGCCACCATTACTTTGCCCAGCAACACACGCTGACGCTGTTCCCCGGCGTCATCGCCATGCTGCAGGAGCTGCGTGCGCAGGGGTATTTGCTGGCAGTCGCCACCGGCAAAAGCCGGCGGGGTCTGGATGAGGCTTTGAAAAACGTGGCCTTGCAAGGCATGTTTGACACCACCCGCACTGCGGACCAAACCCGCGGCAAGCCGCACCCGCAGATGCTGCACGAGATTTTTGCGGAGTTGGCGGTGGAGCCGCAGCGCTGCCTGATGGTGGGCGATACCACCCACGATCTGGAGCTGGCGCGCAACGCGGCCTGTCCCAGCGCCGCAGTCACCTACGGCGCGCATCCGCCCCATGCCTTTGCCGCGCTGGGGCCTTTATGCATTGCCGAGTCCGTGCCGCAACTGCGGGCCTGGATTCTCCAAAACGGCTGACGCTTGGCGATCGCGCTGTCATACTCACTTATTCCGCTTATTCCCTAGAAACCATGACTGAACCCCTTGAATCCGCAGAGCCTGCTGCGCCCCGCAGCCCTCAGGCGGTTACCGCTGAGTCGAGCTGGGAGCGCAGTGCCCTCGAAAAAATCGCGATGGCGGCCTTGGCAGAGCAGCGCCAGGCGCGGCGCTGGCGCAATGGATTGCGGCTGGCGTGGTTGTTGTTTTTTATCGCGCTGACCTGGTTCGGTCTGCGCCATGGCGTGACCCCAAGCGACGTTACCCGTCCGCACACGGCGGTTGTGGAAATCAAGGGGGAAATTGCCTCGGACTCGGAGGCCAGCGCCGATACCGTGGTGGCTGCCATGCGCAGCGCGTTTGAAGACGAGGGCGCGCAGGCCGTGGTCTTGCTGATCAACTCGCCCGGCGGAAGCCCGGTTCAGGCCGGCATCATCAATGATGAGATTTATCGCCTGAAGGCCTTGTACAAAAAACCGGTCTACGCTGTGGTGGAAGACAGCTGTGCCTCAGCGGCTTACTACATCGCGGTGGCGGCCGATCAGATTTTTGTCGATAAGGCCAGCATTGTCGGCAGCGTCGGGGTGTTGATGGATGGCTTCGGATTTACCGGCCTGATGGACAAGTTGGGCGTGGAGCGAAGGCTGATGACAGCTGGCGAGAACAAAGGCATTCTGGATCCCTTCAGCCCGGTCACGGAAAAGCAAAAGCAATTTGCCCAAGGCATGCTCGATGGCATACACCAGCAATTCATCGGCGCGGTGCGTGCAGGGCGGGGCGATCGGCTCAAAGAAACCCCCGAGATGTTCAGCGGCTTGTTCTGGACCGGAGACCAGGCGGTTAAGTTGGGCCTGGCCGACCAGTTGGCCAACCTCGACTTTGTGGCACGCGAAGTGGTCAAGGCGGAGGAGTTGATTGATTACACCCACCGCGATAACGTGGCCGAGCGGCTGGTCAAGCGCTTTGGTGCATCCATGGGCCAGGCCATCGCTGCAAGCCTGCGCAATCCCGCGCCGCTGCGCTAGTCCCGTTCGGGCCTAGCGCCCGATGGCGAACACGGTCGGCGTGTTCTTATCGCATTCCCAGCCACGCTCGCGCCAGATTTTCACGCTGGCACTGCGGCAGCGTTCGCCTGGCATGCCAAGGCCGCTGGCCGTCGCAAGGCGGGTTTGCGGGGCCAGGGTTTGCAGCAGACTGGCTAGCAGCACGGGGTTGCGGTAGGGCGTCTCAATCAGCAACTGGGTTTGTCCGCTGTCCTGAACCAAGGCCTCTAACGCCCGGATGCGCGTGATCCGTTCTGCCGGGCTGCTGGGTATGTAGCCCACAAACGCGAAATCCTGCCCGTTCATACCGCTGGCTGCCAAGGCGAGCACCAGCGACATGGGACCGACCAGTGGCACCACCTGCAGCCCCAGATCGTGGGCGGCGCGCACCACCGAGCTGCCCGGATCCGCGATGGCGGGCATCCCGGCTTCGCTCAAGAGTCCTATGTCGTGCCCTTGCAGTGCCGCCGCCAGGAGGGGGCGGGCATCGAAGTGGCCGTCGTGGTCTCCTTTTTTGTGCACGTCCCGTGGGAGTTCCTGGATCTGCATGGCTTGCAGGGGTGCACAGAGCGGGTGTACCGCGTCAATGCGCTTGAGGTAGGCGCGCGCTGTTTTGGCGTTTTCACACACCCAGTGCGCCAGCGTGGAGGCGGCGCGCAGGGTGGCCTCAGGCACGCTGTCACGCACGTCGGTCACCACGTCGCAGCCGAAATCCAGCGGCGCAGGAACCAAGAGCAGACGGCCCAGCGACCCGCGTTCGTTTTCCATTACGCGCAACCCAAAATAGGAATCCCAGCTGCGCGCAGCATGCGGGCGGTCTCCATCAGCGGCAGGCCGACCAACGCCGTGGGGTCGCTGTTGTCAATACGCTCCAGCAGCGCAATCCCCAGGCCCTCGCTCTTGGCGCTGCCGGCACAGTCATACGGCGTCTCGGCGTGCAGGTAATGGGTGATTTCAGCCTCGCTCAGCGTGCGAAAGCGCACCTCTACCGGCACCAAGGTTTGATCCGCAAATTGCTGGGCCTCGCAAACCACTGCGACGGCAGTGTGGAATACCACGGTCTGACCGCTCATGCGCCGCAGTTGCGCCTGTGCGCGTTCGAAATTGCCGGGTTTACCCATCGCCTCGCCGTGCAAATCAGCTACTTGGTCGGAGCCGATCACTACGCTGTGCGGGAAACGCATGGCCACGGCCCGGGCCTTGGCCACGGCCAGACGCATTGCAATCTGCCGTGGCTGCTCGCCGGGAAGTGGGCTCTCGTCGACGTCCGGCGCGGCCACCGTGAAGGGGATACGCAAACGTTCCAACAGGGTGCGGCGGTAGGCGGAGGTGGAGCCCAGAACCAGGGTGCGTGGGGCAGCATGTGTCATGCGCGGATTCTCTTACACTGACCCGATGACCAGCACCTACGATCCCAGAATGCTGCCGCTGGCGGCGTTCGCCCGCTCCGGCGAGCAGCTGTCGGGCAGCACGCCGATTGCCGATCTGCCCCGCCTGTATGCCCAGTCTGTGGATGCTGCGCACGAGATGGATGCGCATTTCAGCGTCAGCGGCAGTGAGCGTTTTGACGCCACCGGCCATCCGCAAGTCTGGTTGCATGCCAGCGGACAATGCCAGCTGACCTTGGAATGCCAGCGCTGCTTGCGCCCGGCCCGGGTCGGGCTTGCCTTTGAGCGGGACTTTCGCTTTGTTGCCAACGAGGCCCTGGCCGCCGTGGAAGACGAAGCGTCTGACGAAGATGTCCTGGTGTTTGCGCGCCAGTTCGATCTTATGGAGTTGGTGGAAGATGAGTTGCTCATGGCGATGCCGCTGGTGCCCATGCATGAAACCTGTCCCGAAATACCGCGTTTTTCCGTGGTGGACCCGGACTTCGATGCCGCAGCGCCGGAGTCTGTGAATCCATTTGCGGTTCTGGCCCACTTCAAACGGACATCTCCCAAGGACTAAGCCGGGTACTGCAGTGGCAGTGGCTAGGCAGCGTGGTATCGCGCTCGGCTATACTCCCAGGCTTTCCGCGCTGTCTTGTCCGCGCAATGTCCACCATTTTTCGCCGCCGCTTTTGGCAGCGTTTTCGTTCAGGAGCCCACCATGGCAGTCCAGCAAAACAAGAAGTCACCATCCAAGCGCGGCATGCACCGTTCACACAACGCGCTGGTTGTCCCCGGTATCGCGCTGGAGCCCACCACGGGCGAAGTGCATTTGCGCCACCACATCAGCCCCACTGGCTTTTACCGCGGACGCAAAGTCATCAAGACCAAGACAGAAGCCTGATAGCCGGGGTTCTGATCCCCCTCAAGCCCGATGCGGAACATGTAGCGTCGGGCTTTTTAGTTTTTGCATTGCACCCATTTTCCATTCCGTCATTTCAGCATGCACACGATAGCCGTTGACTGCATGGGTGGTGACCACGGACCCGCTGTCACCTTGGCCGCCTGCCGCCAGTTTCTTAACAAACATCCGCAGGCCCGGGTCATTTTGGTGGGCACGCAGCTCGCAATCGCTGATTTTTCTCACCCGCGCGCCGAGCGTGTCGTGGCCACTGAAGTGGTGGCCATGGACGACCCGCTGGAAGTGGCTTTGCGCAAGAAGAAGGACTCCTCCATGCGCGTAGCGGTGGAGCAGGTCAAGTCGGGCGCAGCGCATGCGGCGGTGTCGGCCGGTAATACCGGTGCGTTAATGGCAATTTCCCGCTATGTGCTCAAAACGCTGGATGGCATTGAGCGCCCCGCGATTGCGGCCCAGATTCCAAATGCGCGCGGCGGGGCGAGCACGGTGCTGGATTTGGGCGCCAATGTGGATTGCTCTGCGGAACACCTGCTGCAGTTCGCGGTCATGGGCTCGGCACTGGTATCGGTAGTCAGCGGCAACGACGCGCCGACTGTGGGTCTGCTCAATATTGGCGAGGAAGCCATCAAGGGCAATGAGATGATCAAGCAGACCGGCGAATTGCTGCGTGCAGCCGCCGCTGCGGGTGACCTGAATTTTTACGGCAATGTCGAAGGCGACGATATCTGTGCCGGTACCGTGGATTTGGTGGTCTGCGATGGCTTTGTGGGCAACGTTGCGCTCAAGACCGGCGAGGGGGTGGCCACCATGATCGGCAGCTTTATCAAGCAGGAGTTCCGGCGTAGCTGGCTGACCATGGCTATGGGCCTGCTGGCGCGTCCAGTGCTGATGGCCATTAAAGCCCGGTTGGATGCCGGTCAGTACAACGGTGGGGCCCTTCTCGGGCTGCGCGGGTTGGTCTTCAAGAGCCACGGTTCTGCAGATGTAAGGGCTTTCTGCTATGCGTTGGAGCGGGCTTATGATGCCGCCAGATACGATTTGCTTGACCGCGTCAAAGTCCGGGTTGCCCGGGCAGCACCCTTGCTGACGGTACCCGCTGCGGGGAACTGAAGGCTCAGACATCCATTCCATTCGACTGCATGACACACTATTCCCGCATCACCGGAACTGGCAGCTACCTTCCTCCGCGTCGTTTGGCCAATGCCGATCTGGTGGCGCAGCTGGCGGCCCAGGGTGTAGAGAGTTCGGAGGACTGGATCGTCGAGCGTACCGGTATCCGGGCGCGCCACTTTGCCGATGCCGGTGTCTTTAGCAGTGATTTGGCCTTGCAGGCCTGCCGCCAGGCGCTCCAGGCAGCAGGTCGCAGCGCAAGCGATGTGGACCTGATCATTGTGGCCACCTCGACGCCGGATATGGTTTTCCCGTCGACTGCCTGTATTTTGCAAAGTAAGCTGGGTGCTGCCGGTGGTGCGGCTTTTGATGTGCAGGCCGTATGCAGTGGTTTCATTTACGCCCTCACTGTTGCCGACGCCATGATCCGTACCGGATCAGCGCGCTGTGCCCTTGTGGTGGGGACAGAGATTTTTTCTCGTCTACTTGATTTTCAGGACCGTACTACTTGCGTGCTGTTCGGTGATGGCGCGGGCGCGGTGGTGCTGGAGGCTTCGGATACGCCGGGCATCCTGGCCACCGATATCCACGCCGATGGGCGGCATGTGGATTTGCTGTGTGTTCCGGGGCACGTCAGCGGTGGCCAGGTGTCCGGCACGCCTTTGTTGCAGATGGATGGCCAGGCGGTCTTCAAGTTGGCGGTGGGGGTGCTGGAAGAATGCGCCCGTACGGTGCTCGCCAAGGCCGGCAAGACGGAGGCCGATATCGATTGGCTGGTGCCACACCAGGCCAATATTCGCATCATGCAAAGCACCGCGCGCAAACTCAAGCTACCCATGGACAAAGTGGTGGTCAGTGTGGACCAGCATGGCAACACCTCGGCCGCATCGATACCGTTGGCGCTGGACGGCGCCGTGCGCAGCGGTCAGATACAGCCCGGCCAGACGGTTTTGCTCGAAGGCGTTGGCGGTGGGTTTGCCTGGGGCGCGGTGTTACTCACTCTGTAGTTTTCTGTTTTTGCATCGATTTGTTATGAAGCCATTTGCATGTGTTTTTCCCGGCCAGGGCTCCCAGTCGGTGGGTATGTTGGACGCCTGGGGCGGGCACCCCGTGGTTCGGCAGACCCTCGACGAGGCCTCGACGGCGCTGGGTGAAGACCTTGCTGCCTTGATCCACGAGGGGCCGAAAGAGGCGCTGGGTTTGACCACCAATACCCAGCCGGTGATGCTGGTCGCTGGCGTGGCTGCGTACCGGGTCTGGATGCATGAGGTCGGCCAGGCACCCGTCGCGGTCGCCGGACATTCTTTGGGCGAATATTCCGCGCTCGTGGCAGCCGGTGTGCTGACCTTGGCGCAGGCGGTGCCGCTGGTGCGTTTGCGGGCCCAGGCCATGCAGGAGGCGGTGCCTGTGGGCACGGGCGCCATGGCCGCGATCCTGGGTATGGATGCGGCACAGGTCGTCGCCACCTGTCTGGAGGTGACCGGCTCCTACCCGGCTGGCAGCGCTGAAGTGGTCGAAGCCGTGAATTTCAACGATCCGGCGCAAACCGTGATCGCCGGTAGCCGTGCAGCCGTTGAGAAGGCCAGCGAGGTACTCAAAAGCCTGGGTGCCAAGCGCGCCTTGCCTCTGCCGGTTTCCGCACCTTTTCACAGTAGCTTGATGCGGCCTGCAGCAGAGCGCCTGAAGCACGCTTTGGCGGCGCTGGATTTACAAACGCCTGCCATCACGCTGGTGAATAACGTCGATGTGGCAGTCATGGACACGCCGCACGGCATCCGGGACGCCTTGTTCCGACAGGCCTTTGGCGCGGTGCGCTGGGTCGAGTGCGTGCGCGCGATACAGGCGCGCGGGGTGCAGCACGTCGTTGAGTGTGGCCCCGGCAAGGTGCTGGCGGGGCTGTGCAAGCGGATTGACCCGGCGCTGACGGCACTCGTGGTGGCGGACCCCAACTCACTTTCGGAGACCCGGGAGGCTTTGCAATGACGACCGAGGCCAACGCGGTGGCACAAGCCCAGGTGGCACTGGTAACTGGCGCGTCGCGCGGCATCGGCGCGGCCATTGCGCTGCAGCTGGCGCGCCAGGGCATGCGCGTACTGGGCACAGCCACCAGCCCTGCGGGTGCGGACGGGATCACCGCCGCTCTTTCCGCGTTTGCGGGTTGCCGCGGCGCGGTTCTGGACGTAACCGACGTGGCTGCGGGAGAGGTCTTGGTTAACGAGCTGGTTCAGGAAGCGGGCGCTGTGCAGGTGCTGGTAAACAACGCCGGCATTACCCGCGACATGCTGCTGATGCGCATGAAAGACGCCGACTGGGATGCCGTGATGGACGCCAACCTCAAGGGCGTGTTCCGCATGACCCGCGCGGTGTCGCGCACCATGATGAAGCAGCGCTACGGTCGCATCGTGAACATCACCTCGGTGGTCGGTGCCATGGGCAACGCCGGGCAAGCGAATTACGCGGCCTCCAAAGCCGGTGTGGCCGGCATGACCCGGGCCCTGGCGCGCGAGTTGGGTTCGCGGGGCATTACGGTCAACTGCGTCGCCCCTGGTTTCATTGAAACCGACATGACGGCCGCCCTGAGTTCTGAGCAGCAGGCGGCCTTGATGGCCCAAATTCCGGTGGGCCGCCTGGGGCAGGCGCAGGAAGTCGCCCAACTAGTGGCCTATTTGGCGTCGCCCCAAGCGGGCTATGTCAGCGGCCAGGAAATACATATCAACGGTGGCATGCACATGTAAATTGCGGGTGCTGCACCAGCCAGTCCGCCGCACCATCCGTCCGGCGGGCCCACGAGCCGAGCATGCTTGCTGCGTGGGTAGAATGACGGATTGTTTACAACCCTCAGAGGGAATCCATGAGCGATATCGAAGCACGCGTCAAGAAAATCATTGCCGAGCAACTCGGCGTTGAAGAGTCACAAGTCACCAACGAAAAAGCATTTGTCGCCGATCTGGGTGCTGATTCGCTGGACACGGTGGAACTGGTGATGGCTTTGGAGGACGAGTTCGGCATTGAAATCCCCGATGAGGACGCAGAGAAAATCACCACAGTCCAAAACGCGGTTGATTACGCAACGAGCCACAAGAAAGCCTGATGGTGCGCCGTCCCGCTGGGTTTGCGCGGGGCTGATGCGCGCGCTATTGCCGCCATGAAAGTCCGTCTATGACGCGCCGCCGCGTAGTTATAACCGGCTTGGGCTGTATCAGCCCGGTCGGAAATACCGTGGAGCAAGCGTGGTCCCGCTTGCTGTCGGGGCAGTCCGGTATTGACCGGATCACCAAATTCGACGCCAGCACCTTTTCCTGTCAAATCGCGGGCGAGGTTCGCGGTTTCGATGTCGAGGCGTACATGAGTGCCAAAGAGGCGCGCACCATGGACACGTTCATCCACTACGGTATTGCCGCCGCCAGTCAGGCCGTCGCAGATGCGGGTTTGAAGACCGGGGACGAATTAGGCGACGAGGAAGCCACCCGCATCGGTTGCGTGATCGGCTCCGGCATAGGTGGACTGCCCATGATTGAGGCAACCCATGCTGAATTCACAGCCCGCGGTGCGCGGCGGATTTCCCCATTTTTCGTACCTGCATCGATCATTAACATGATTGCTGGCCACGTATCGATCCGGTATGGCTTCAAAGGCCCCAACATCGCCATTGTTACGGCCTGCACCACGGGTTTGCATTGCATCGGTGAGGCTGGGCGGATGATCGAGTACGGCGACGCCGATGTGATTGTTGCCGGCGGTTCCGAGGCCACCGTTTCGCCCCTGGGCGTGGGTGGCTTTGCCGCCATGCGTGCCCTGAGTACGCGAAACGATGACCCAACTACTGCATCGCGTCCCTGGGATAAGGACCGGGACGGTTTTGTGCTGGGCGAGGGCGCCGGCGTGATGGTTCTCGAAGAATATGAACACGCCAAAGCCCGGGGCGCAAAGATATATGCCGAGTTGGCTGGCTTTGGCATGAGCGCCGATGCCGGCCACATGACCGCCCCCAGCATGGAGGGCCCGCGCCGTGCCATGCTCGGTGCCTTGCGCAATGCCGGACTCAATCCGGACGCCGTGCAGTACCTGAACGCCCACGGTACATCAACCCCCCTGGGCGATGTCAACGAATCCAATGCCATCAAGGCTACGCTAGGTGCGCATGCCAAATCGGTGGTGGTGAATTCCACCAAATCGATGACCGGTCATTTGTTAGGCGGTGCCGGTGGACTCGAGTCGGTGTTCACGGTCCTGGCCTTGCACCACCAGGTGAGTCCGCCGACTATCAATATCTTCAACCAGGATCCGGAGTGCGACCTGGATTACTGCGCCAATACCGCGCGGGATATGCGTATCGACGTCGCCATCAAAAACAACTTCGGCTTCGGCGGTACCAACGGCAGCCTGGTTTTCAAGCGCCTTTAACCCCCTGTTTTCTTTGGTAGGCAGCATCGGATGGATGGTCCTTCGGCGGTGACGGTGAATGCCTCCGTTTCGGGCGGTGATGCCTTCATCGCTGCGGCTTTGACTTGCATGGTTATTGCGAGCATTGCGGGCCTTGTCGGGTGCGGAGCGTTACAGTCCCCCGTCAACGGCATCTGGGCAGCCGGGGTTCTTGCTTCTTCCCTGGGCTTGACCTTGTACCTGGCCCGATGTTCTCAAATGGTGCGTGCCGTTGCCGTCTTGCGGTGGGACGGTCAAAATTGGTTCTGGTCGTTTGAGAAGGACGATGCGCTCTGTTCGGTGCATTGGGTGATGGATCTGCAACTGTGGATGCTGCTGCAGGTGCAACTGCCAGGCGGTAGCCGGGAGTGGCTGTGGCTGCGACGTAAAGCGTACGCAAAGAACTGGTATCCGTTGCGCAGAGCCTTGATTTTTTCCGCCACAGCCGCACATGATCCGGCGGTTGTCGGCCCATTGGGGCAGGGCTTTTGATCTGATGGAGAACGCATGATGTCGATGAGGAATGTTTTGATTGCACGCAGCTGGCTGAGTGCCTGCCTGCTGGCGGCTGGTTTGCTTGGGAGTTTTATTGGTGATGCTGCTCTGGCGCAGGCACGCGCCTTGCCCGACTTCACCGATCTGGTCGAGCAGGTGGGACCGTCGGTGGTAAACATCCGGACGACAGAAAAAGTCCAACCCCGCTCCTCCCAGGCCAACCCTGGCGAGGAGGAGATGCTGGAGTTTTTCCGCCGGTTCGGCTTGCCTGCGCCGAATATGCCGCGTCCGGGGCCCCGCCAGCGCGCGCCGCAGCAAGACGAGCAGCCCAAGGATCAACCGCGTGGTGTGGGCTCTGGTTTTTTTCTGACATCAGACGGCTTAATCATGACCAATGCGCATGTGGTGGAGGGCGCGGATGAGGTGATCGTGACCTTGACCGACAAGCGTGAATTCAAGGCCAAAATCATCGGTTCCGACAAGCGCAGCGATGTGGCGGTAGTCAAGATTGACGCGGCGGGCTTGCCGGCTGTGCGCACGGGCGATGTGAACCGTCTCAAAGTGGGCGAGTGGGTTATGGCCATCGGATCCCCCTTTGGCCTGGACAATTCGGTGACCGCCGGCATTGTGAGTGCCAAGCAGCGCGATACCGGCGAGTTCCTGCCGTTTATCCAGACCGACGTTGCCATCAATCCCGGAAATTCCGGCGGACCACTGATCAATATGCGCGGCGAGGTGGTTGGCATCAACAGCCAGATTTATTCACGCTCGGGCGGATTCATGGGAATTTCTTTTTCCATTCCGATCGATGAGGCCATCCGGGTTAGCGACCAGTTGCGCAGCCAGGGGCGTGTATCGCGCGGGCGCATTGGCGTAACGATTGACCAGGTTTCCAAAGAAGTTGCCGAGTCCCTGGGCCTGGGCAAAAGCACCGGCGCGCTGGTCAAGGCGGTGGAAGCCGGTTCCCCGGCTGACAGGGCAGGGGTGGAGCCGGGTGACGTGATCATCAAGTTCGATGGCAGGGTGATTGACAAATCGATGGACCTGCCACGTTTTGTTGGAGCCACAAAGCCGGGAACCCGCAGTGCGCTGACTGTGTTCCGCAAGGGTGCACCTAAAGAGCTGCAAGTCACCATTGCAGAAATTGAGTCGGAACGGGCAGAGGCCAAAGCAGCTGCCCCGGCACCCAAGTCCAAACCCAGCACCGTGACCCAGGGCTACGGATTGACCTTGAGCGAGCTCACCGAGGCGCAGCGCAAGGAACTCAAAATCAAGGCTGGGGTTGCCGTCGACGCGGCCAGTGATGCGGCTGCCAAAGCCGGTCTGACCGAGGGAGACATCATTTTGCAAATGGACAGCAACGAGGTTGCCAGTGTCAAGGAGGTGGAGGCCATACTGGCCAAACACGACAAGTCCAAGCCGCTGGTGGTTTTGTACCGCCGGGGCGAGTGGACGCAGTACACACTCATGCGTGTGGGCAAGTAGAGCGACCGTTTCGTTAGAATTGGGCGGGCCGCGCGCAAGGCGCCTGCCCCGAGCGTGAAGGCTGAGGGCGCGTCAGTGACCGATGCGCCCTTTTCTTTGCCTGCCCTCCCGGCATTTTTTGGTCCGCTTAGCCTGAAGTCTTCTGGATGCAGCACATACGAAATTTCTCCATCATTGCCCACATTGACCACGGCAAATCGACGCTGGCTGACCGTTTGATCCAGTATTGCGGTGGACTTGAGGCGCGGGACATGCAGGAGCAGGTGCTCGATTCGATGGATATTGAGAAAGAGCGCGGTATCACCATCAAGGCCCAAACGGCGGCACTGCAGTACCGCGCCAAAGACGGCGAGGTCTACAACCTCAACCTGATCGACACCCCCGGTCACGTCGATTTTTCCTATGAAGTCAGTCGTTCCCTGTCGGCGTGCGAAGGGGCCTTGCTGGTGGTCGATGCCAGTCAGGGCGTAGAGGCACAGACCGTGGCCAATTGCTACACGGCACTGGATCTGGGCGTGGAGGTGGTTCCGGTACTCAACAAAATGGATTTACCCAACGCCGACCCAGATAACGCGCGCGCTGAAATCGAAGACGTGATTGGCATCGACGCCACCGACGCCATTCCGTGTTCGGCCAAATCGGGCATGGGTGTGCAAGACATTCTGGAAGCCATCGTGGCACGCATTCCGGCGCCCAAAGGCAATCCGGACGGCCCCTTGCGTGCCATGATTGTTGACAGCTGGTTTGATACCTATGTGGGTGTGGTCATGTTGGTGCGCGTGGTCGATGGCCGCCTGGGAAAGGGCGAACGCTTCAAGATGATGGCCACCGGGACCATGTACAACGCCGATAACCTGGGCGTGTTCACACCGGCCAACGAGCCCCGAACATCCTTGGAAGCGGGGGAGGTGGGTTACATCATCGCCGGCATCCGCGAGTTGCAGGCCGCCAAGGTGGGTGACACCATCACCCTGATCAAGCCGGGAACCGGTGGCGCTGCGGCGACGGCCACTGAAGCGCTGCCGGGCTTCAAGGAAATCCAGCCCCAGGTTTTTGCCGGCCTGTACCCGACCGAGGCGAACCAGTACGAAGGCCTGCGAGACAGCCTGGAGAAGTTGAAACTCAACGATTCATCGCTGCACTACGAGCCCGAAGTGTCGCAGGCGCTGGGCTTCGGTTTTCGCTGTGGTTTTCTGGGGCTTTTGCACATGGAAATTGTGCAGGAGCGCTTGGAGCGCGAGTTCGATCAGGACCTGATCACCACCGCCCCCAGCGTGGTCTACGAGGTGGTGGGTGTAGACGGCGAGGTACGCATGGTGGAAAACCCCTCCAAGATGCCCGACCAGGGCCGTCTGGACGAAATCCGTGAACCCATTGTGACTGTGCATTTGTACATGCCGCAGGAGTACGTCGGCTCGGTGATGACGCTGGCCAATCAGAAACGCGGCGTGCAGATGAATATGGCCTACCACGGCCGCCAGGTGATGCTGACCTATGAGATGCCGCTCGGTGAGATCGTGCTGGACTTCTTTGACAAGCTCAAATCGGTGAGCCGGGGTTATGCGTCCATGGACTACGAGTTCAAGGAATACCGTGCCTCGGATGTGGTCAAGGTCGATATCTTGCTCAACGCTGAAAAGGTCGACGCGCTGTCCATCATCGTGCACCGCAGCCAGGCCACCTACCGGGGCCGGGCCGTGGTGACGAAAATGCGCGAGATCATTTCGCGCCAGATGTATGACGTGGCCATACAGGCCGCCATCGGAGCCAACATCATTGCGCGTGAGACAATCAAAGCCCTGCGCAAGAACGTGCTGGCCAAGTGCTACGGTGGCGATATTTCACGCAAGCGCAAGCTCCTCGAGAAACAAAAAGCCGGTAAAAAACGCATGAAGCAAATCGGCTCCGTGGAAGTCCCCCAAGAGGCGTTCTTGGCTATTTTGCAGGTGGAAGATTGATGCAAGCGTTGACTGCTTTTTTGTTGGCCGCTTTAGTCGGATGGCTCGTGGCGTGGTTTAGTGGGCAGGTTCAAACTAACTTCGAGCTGTTGTTGTTTGTCGTTTCCGTGGTTACCGGTGCATACTGGATAGCCGAACAAGTAATTTTCGCGCCGGCACGCAAACGTGCAGCCGAGCAACTGGAATCTGAGGATGCGGAACGGCGCAAGGCCCTTTCCCAGCAGGGAATCAAGCAGGTCGATGGCGATGTAACCGAGGCTAAGGCCGCAATTTTGGCTCAGCCATGGTGGTTGGAGTGGACCGCCGGTTTGGCTCCGGTGGTCATCACCGTTTTTATTTTGCGTGCTTTTTTATTTGAGCCATTCAAAATCCCGTCTGGATCCATGATCCCCACCCTTTTGGTTAATGATCTTATTCTGGTTAATAAGTTTCATTACGGGTTTCGCCTGCCTGTCATCAAAACCAAAATCACCGAAGGTAGTAAACCCCAGCGCGGTGATGTGATGGTGTTCCGCTTCCCGCCGACGCCTAGTTTGGACTACATCAAGCGCGTGATTGGCGTGCCCGGCGACACCGTTGCCTATCTCAACAAGCGCCTGACCATCAACGGGCAGGTGATTGTTACGAAGGCCGTACCCGATTTTTTGGATGAAGATGCATCGCAATATTTTAAACAGTTCGAAGAAAAACTGGGCGATAAACCGCACCGCCTACTTAATTACCCAAACAGCCCCGCCTTTATTCAATTGAAACCCGAATTTTTAGTTCCTGAAGGCTGCGTTTACACGGTAGAAGGCGTAACCTGCAAGGTACCGGAAGGCCACTATTTCATGATGGGTGACAACCGCGACAACTCGGCGGATTCGCGCTACTGGGGTTTTGTTCCTGAAGCCAATATCGTCGGGAAGGCTGTTTTTGTATGGATGCATTTTTCGTTGTGGAACCCTTTTAGTTTCGATCCAACTAGCGCTCGAGCAATAAATTAAACGTCGGTCATATGGAATCAATAAAGCCGAACAAATTTATAGTTTTCGTACTGGGATTGCTGCCTCCTTTTGGCTTTCTGTATTTACGCAAACCGGTAGTGGCGGCGACATATTTTGTCGGACTAAATATTTTTTACCTCTTAGCCCAGTTTTTTGGTTTTGACAGCCGTTATTTTTACGTCGCATTGCCGGTATCTGTTCTTCATTCGTTTTATGTTCTTTCTACGGTTGACGATTTTTCAATTCGCCCATGGTATTCAACCTGGCAAGGACTGGTTCCGCTGTTCTTGATAGTTCCATTCTGCAGATGGTTTGTATTAGAACCTTTTCACATTCCCTCTGGAGCCATGATTCCCACGCTACTCGTGGGTGATTTGATTCTGGTGAACAAGTACCACTATGGCTTGCGCCTGCCGGTCATCAACACCAAGATCACCGAGGGCAACAAGCCCCAGCGCGGTGATGTGATGGTGTTCCGCTACCCGCCCCAACCCAGCTTGGACTACATCAAGCGCGTAGTGGGCGTGCCCGGCGACACCGTGGCCTATCGCAACAAGCGCCTCACCGTGAACGGCCAGGTGGTGGAGACTAATGCGCTCCCTGATTTTCTGGATGAGGATTCCATGCGCTACTTCAAACAGTTCGAAGAAAAACTGGGCGAAAAGCCGCACCGCTTGTTGAACGATGACAACCGCCCCGCCTTCGTGCAAGTGCAGCCCAACTTTTTCGGAGCCGAGGGCTGCAACTACACCGTTGAAGGCGTGACCTGCAAAGTCCCTGATGGCCACTATTTCATGATGGGCGACAACCGCGACAACTCGCTGGACTCGCGCTATTGGGGCTTTGTGCCTGACGCCAATATCGTGGGCAGAGCCTTTTTTGTTTGGATGAATTTCAGCAGCCTCAAACGCATTGGCGGCTTCAACTGATGGCGGTACGCCAGCGTACGCCATGACCCAGGGGCTGGAGCAGCTGCAGCTGCGTTTGCAGTACCGATTCCAGAACCCCGACTTGCTGCGCCGCGCGCTGACGCACCGCAGCTTCTCTGCCGACCATTACGAGCGCCTGGAATTCCTGGGTGACTCGGTATTGGGTTTGGCCGTCTCGGACATGTTGTACGCGCGACTGGGTAGCTTGGCCGAGGGCGATTTGTCGCGCATACGCGCCAACCTGGTGCGCCAGGAGACCTTGCACAAGCTGGCCCTGGATCTCGGTTTGTCCGAACTGCTGCGCCTGGGCGAGGGTGAAATGCGCTCGGGGGGGCCCAAGCGTCCGTCGATTTTGGCTGATGCGCTCGAGTCGGTTCTGGGCGCGGTGTACCTGGATGCGGGCTTTGCCGCGGCGCAGGCGGTGGTGCAGCGCTTGTTTGCCGAGGTCGATATCCACCCTGCCATGCAGGCCGTGGGCAAAGACCCCAAGACCGAACTGCAGGAGTGGCTGCAAGCGCGCAAGCGACCGTTGGCGGTGTACCGCGTGGTCGCCACACTGGGTGCCGCGCACCAGCAAAGCTTTGACGTCGAGTGCGCCATTGAGCCGCTGGGTTTGAGTGAGCGCGGCATTGGCGCATCGCGTCGTGCGGGTGAGCAGGCTGCGGCTGCGGCCATGCTGGAAACCATCAAAAACAGGGCTATTCCATGAGTACGAAAAAGAGTTCCCCCAAGCCCGCAGCGCAGGCCGCCGAGCCTGCGCAAGATACAGAAGCGCTGGATGCCATGTTGCAGGGCCTGTTGAAAACCGGCATGAAAACGGCCGACCCGACCGCCGCACAGGCCGGTCAACGCTGCGGGTTGGTAGCGATTGTGGGCAAACCCAATGTGGGCAAATCCACGCTGATGAACGCGCTGGTCGGGCAAAAAGTCAGCATCACATCCCGCAAGGCGCAGACCACCCGCCACCGCATCACCGGCATGCACACGCGCGGCGCGACGCAGTTCGTGTTTGTGGATACCCCCGGTTTCCAGACCCGCCACAACAACGCCTTGAACCGCTCGTTGAACAAAACCGTGGTCGGTGCGGTGGGTGATGTGGACTTGATTCTTTTTGTGGTCGAAGCCGGTATGTTCAACCAGGCTGACGCCAAGGTGCTCGCCTTGCTGAGCAAAGAGGTGCCCACGCTGTTGGTGGCCAATAAGCTCGACCAGGTGGAGCGCCGCTCGGACCTGGCCCCCTGGTTGCAGGAGATGCAGCAACGGCATGCCTTCGCTGAATTCGTGCCCATCTCGGCCAAAAATGCCAAGGACGTCGCGCGCATGCTCGATATTTGCGAAAAATTCCTGCCAGAGCAGCCTTGGTGGTATGCCCCCGATGAATTGACCGACCGCAGTGAAAAATTCCTGGCCTCAGAGACGGTGCGTGAAAAGTTGTTTCGACTCACCGGTGATGAGCTTCCCTACACGTCGACCGTGGTCATTGACCAGTTTTCGGAAGAGCCCGGAGTGGGAAAGCAAAAGCGCCTGGTGCGTATTGCCGCCACCATTGTGGTTGAGCGCGACAGCCATAAAGCCATGGTCATCGGCGACAAGGGCGAGCGCATCAAGCGCATCGGTACCGAGACCCGGGTTGAACTGGAGCGCCTGCTTGACGCCAAGGTCTTCATCGAAATGTGGGTCAAAGTCCGCTCCGGTTGGGCCGATGACGAGGCCCGCGTGCGCGCTTTCGGTTACGAATAAGCAGGCCGACATGGCATCGCGTCGCCCTGCGCAGCGCTTCAGCGAAGAGCCTGCCTATGTGCTGCACCGCTATGACTGGAGCGAGTCCAGCCTGATTCTTGAGGTCTTCACGCGCCACCACGGCCGCATTGCCCTGGTTGCCAAAGGCGCCAAACGACCGAGCTCCAGCTTGCGGCCGATTTTGCTGCCCATGCAGCCGCTGCACATTGCCTTTGGTGGCGACGGTGAAATCCGCACCCTCAAAAGCGCCGAGTGGCAGGGCGGCCATGTGATGCCCAAGGGCGATGCCCTTCTTTCGGGCTACTACCTCAACGAGCTGCTGCTGGCCTTGCTGGCCCGGGATGACCCGCATCCGGCCTTGTTCGACGTGTATGCGCGGGTGGTCGAGGTGGTTGCCGGCGGGCACGCGGATTTGCTTCAGGCTGCGCTGCGCACCTACGAAATCTTGCTGCTGCGCGAGGTCGGTTTGCTGCCCCAGCTCGACATGCAAACCCTGACTCTGGCTGCACTGCAAGCGGATGCCGCATATGTGTTGGTGCCCGAGGGCGGTTTGCGCGTCGCCCATGCCGATGACCGCGCCAGTTTGAGTGGTGCGCAATGGAGCGTAGTCCAAGCCGCGCTGCGTGACAGTGCCCCGTTCGGCCCCACGTTGCGCGCCTGCGCCGAGCACATGGCCGGGCTCAAACCGCAGTTGCGCCAGCTGCTGCACTACCATTGCGGCGTCAAAACCTTACGCACCCGACAAATGATGTTTGATATCCAGGCGCTTTAGCCGCCTCAACCCTTCAAAGCCCTATGCGCTCCAACCGTATTGCCCTGTCCGTCAATCTGAACAAAGTCGCGCTGCTGCGCAACACCCGGCATCTGGGCATACCCAGCCTGACGCGCGCAGCCACCCTGTGTTTGCAAGCCGGTGCCGCGGGTATCACGGTGCACCCCCGCCCGGATGCGCGCCATATCCGGGCCCATGATGTGGTGGATCTGGCCGAGCTGATGCGCGACTGGCCGGACCGCGAGTTCAACATCGAAGGCAATCCCTTACACAACCTGCTGGCCTGTGCGCAGGACATCCGAGCGCGGGGTCTGCCCGTGCACCAGCTGACTTTTGTCCCCGACGGGGAAGGGCAATTCACCAGCGACCATGGCTGGAACTTTCCTGCCGATGCGGCCACCCTGCGGCCATTGATCGCGCAGGCGCAGGCCCTGGGTGCCCGCGTGAGCCTGTTCATGGACGCGGACGCTTCTGCCATGGCGGGCGCCAAAGCGGCCGGCGCCGACCGGGTGGAGCTGTACACCGAGCCCTACGCCGCCGCCTGGGGTACGGCAGACCAGGACGCACAGTTGCAGCGCTTTGCCGCCGCTGCCCAAGCCGCTCTGGATGCCGGTTTGGGCGTGAATGCCGGTCATGATCTCAACCTGGTCAACCTCGCGGCGTTTGCGCGGAAGGTGCCCGGACTGCGCGAAGTCTCGATCGGTCACGCGCTGATTGCGGATGCGCTGGAGATGGGTTGTGCCGACACCGTGCGCGCTTACCGGGCATGTTTGGTCTGAGTGGCGCATGATTTTTGGTATCGGTACTGACATTTGCGATGTCCGGCGCATTGCCGCAGCGCAACTACGCCATGGAGACCGTTTTGCGCAGCGGGTTTTGGGTGCGGCGGAGTTACAGGTCTGGCGCGCGCGGGGCCTGCGTTGGCCGGACCGCGCCAACCGCTATCTGGCTACGCGCTTCAGCGCCAAAGAGGCATTCAGCAAAGCCATTGGCCTGGGCATCCGTATGCCCATGACCTGGCGGAATTGCGAAATTCTCAACCACCCCAGCGGTGCGCCGTATCTGGTGGTTCATGGAGATTTGTACACCTGGTGCACGGCGCGGCGGCTGGGCTTTCATGTCACGGTGAGTGACGAGAGCGATTACGCCGCGAGTTTTTGTGTGGCCGAGGTCCATCCCGAGTCCGTGCCAATCGATGAGTAGGAGCCCTGCGTGCACGCCCCCTTGATGATAGACATTGCTTCGACCAGTCTGAGCAAGCGCGACCGGCAAAGACTGCGCCACCCGCTGGTTGGCGGGCTGATTCTGTTTACCCGCAACTGGGAAAGCCGCGCGCAGCTCACGGCGCTGTGCAAGAGCATCAAAGCTGTGCGCGGTGATGTGCTGATTGCCGTGGACCACGAAGGCGGTCGGGTGCAGCGCTTCAAATCTGATGGCTTCACGCACCTGCCCCCCATGCGCTCCCTGGGGGAGATGTGGATGCAAGCCCCGCGCCACGCAGCCAGACGTGCATCGGATACCCGCGCGGGTCCCCTGGACGCCTGCAATGCGGCTACCGCCTGTGGCTATGTGCTGGGCAGCGAGTTGCGTGCCTGCGGTGTGGACCTGAGTTTTGCTCCGGTGCTTGATCTAGACCATGGCCGCAGCGGCGTGATCGGAGACCGCTCCTTCAACCGGGACCCTGCAGTGGTCAGCCTGCTGGCCCGCAGCCTGGTGCAGGGTATGCTGCAAAGCGGCGTGGCCCATTGCGGCAAACATTTCCCCGGTCACGGCTATGCCAGTGCCGACTCCCATGTGGCGGCTGCTGTGGACCGGCGCAGCCTGACCGCCATCCTGGCCGAAGATGCCGCTCCATACCGCTGGTTGAGCAACACCTTGTCCGCGGTGATGCCCGCCCACGTGGTCTATCCGACCGTCGACGCGCGACCGGCTGGCTTTTCCCCAGTATGGCTACAGGATATTTTGCGGGGCCGACTCGGTTTCACCGGCGCGGTGTTTAGCGACGATTTGTCCATGGCGGCTGCGCGCCGCATCCAGGGCGTGGAGTTGAGCGACACGGCAGCCACATTGGCAGCCCTGCGCGCCGGTTGCGACCTGACGCTGCTGTGTAACCAATCGTTGGTGGAAGAGGGCCACGCGATCGACAGGCTCTTGGAAGAAATGACCGAAGCCTTGCTGAAGGGCGAGTGGCACGCCAGTGAGCGCGCCGAGGCCCGACGAACCGCGCTGCTGCCAAGCCGTGCCGCCGTGGACTGGGATGCGCTGATGGTGCAGCCGGCTTATATGCGCGCCCTGGACAGCCTCATTTAGTCCGTCCACACCCACTTGGTTTACGTAGCGCGTGCTAGCATGGAATCCCACCACTAGTTCTGAATGAGGAATCCCATGAAACTACAGTCTCTTGTCATTGGCACAGTGATGTCGGCTTTTGCCGTGATGGCCCAGGCCCAGTCAGAACCCTCGGTTGCGCCGGCCGCGCCAGCAAGCACGGCAGCTAAAAAACCACATGCCAAGGCCCATAAAAAGCATGTGCATAAAGTGGCTGCAAAAAAGCACCACAAGGCCAAATCCAAGGCCAAAAAAGCCGCCAGCATGTAAGTGGCCCGAGCGCTTCCGGTTCAGGGAGCGCGGTGCAGGCGCGGGGACGACAGCAGGGCAAGATGCTCGTTCAGCGCCAGCGCCAAAGCCGGATATCTTTCCAGCAAGCCCGACTGGATGAGCAGCTTACGCAGGCGCTGTAAGTCCTGCGGGTCGGGTGCGACCCGCATTTGCGCCATCGCCGCACTCGTATTGCCGCCCATTACCAGCGCGCACACCTTGTCGGCCCAGAGACTTTTTTTCGCCATGAACTCCTGCTGGGTTTTGAAAAAGCGTATTGTGCGCCCGGCCCCAATCTTTGCGCGACCCACCCGTTTCACCGCACCATGCCCCGTCTGATTGCACAACTATGCCTTTGCTTGCTTTCAGCCTCGCTGGTGGCTTGCGCGAGCGCGCCATCCCCACCTCCTGTCCAGCCAGTTTCCGCACCGGATTCCGCCGCGCCGGTAACGGTTACAGCACCGGCACCATTGAAGGCACCACCCAAACTGGGTCTTGCCTTAGGCGGCGGTGCAGCCCGGGGTTTTGCCCATATCGGGGTGATTCAGGTGCTAGAGGAGTCGGGTTTACGCCCTGACGTAGTCGCGGGCACGTCAGCCGGCAGCGTCGTGGCGGCCTTGTACGCCAGCGGTAAGACTGGCGCGCAACTGCAGCAAATTGGTGAGTCCATGGAAGAGGCCGCGATTACGGATTGGACCCTGCCGGTCTTTAACTCCGGCATGCTGCGTGGCGAGGCATTGGCCAAATATGTGAACCAGCAGGTCAGTGGTCGGCTGATCGAGAATATGCCGACATCGTTGGGCATTGTCGCGACCGATCTCTACTCCGGGGAGATGATGCTGTTTCAACGGGGAGACACCGGCATGGCAGTGCGCGCATCCAGCGCCGTGCCCGCAATTTTTCAGCCGGTCAAAATTTCAGGGCGGTCTTATGTGGATGGCGGTCTGGTCTCACCCGTACCGGTGCGTGCAGCGCGGCGCATGGGGGGCGAAGTGGTACTGGCGATCGATATATCGAGCCCGCCGGACCCCAGTGGGAGCGGCGGCACGATTGCAGTCCTGTTACAGACTGCTAGCATCATGGGCAAAAGCATCAACACATTTGAACTCAAAGAAGCCGATGTGGTGGTGCGCCCGGACTTGCGCGAGGTCTCCAGCGCCGACTTCTCGTCGCGCAAGCGGGCGATTGAGGCGGGGCGGCAAGCCATGCTGGAGGCATTACCGCAATTGCGCGCGGCCATGCGGGCCAAAGCCCACTGATTTAAACAAAAAAAAGGCCCCGTTTTGCAACGAGGCCTAAGGGATTCCTGAACCCGGTGGTTACGAAAGAATCCGAGGAGACAACCTGGAGGATAGACCTTTAAATAATTATGTCAGGGTTTTCCCGTAGGTCGGTGTTTAACGCTTTTTGCCGGATGCGCTGGCTTGCTTCGTCGCCGTTGCAGCGGTAGCCGAGACAGCGTGGAAGTTGGCTTCGGCCATTTCGGTGGCTTGCTTGACCGCTTTTTGCACGCTTTCCAGCGCGCTGTTGGCGGCGGTGACAGCGCCTTTCATGATCGACACGACAGAATCCGACCCGGCGGGTGCGTTTTTGGAGACGCTGTCGACCAATGCGCCAACCGATGCCTGGGCTTCTGCCGCTTTGGCTTCTGCAGCCTTGGTGAACTCGCTGCCGGTGCTGGTGGCGATGTCATACAGGTGACGGCTGTACGCAGCCGCTTTTTCGGCGACGGGTTGGAGCATGCTGGCTTGCAGGGCCATCAGTTCTTGAGCGTCTTTGACAGTCATCAGGGCTTGGCTGTTGGCCGAGGCATCAGCCAGAACCGCTTTGGAAGCAGCCAGGTTGAGCTCCACCATTTTTTCCATGCCTTCAAAGGCTTTGCCGGTCAGGCCGAATAGGGTTTCCAGATTGGCTTTGTGTGAGGCCATGATTTGTTCAGCGGTCATCATAAAAATTCTCCAAAAAGTACATTTACAGGGATAGGTGCCGCTCTGAACCTGCCCAACTGGCTTTATGTTGCAGTGCAGCATGGAGAGAATTATAGGCAGAAAATCAGTCCAGACATGCTTTTTTGTTGCAGTGCAGCAAAAAACCAACAATCTTCGGCTTCCACGGAGGGCGAAGGTTCTTGGCGCAGGCCATTTGCGGGGTAAACGACGCCTGTTTGCCGGTGGCACAATCCCGCGATGCCGCCTTCTCTCGCTATCACGCCCCAACCGGCCGGCCGCCTGGAATACCGTGTTTTCCGGTCCGTCAACACCCGCTGGGAAGACAACGACAGCTATGGCCACGTCAACAACGTGGTGTACTTCAGCTGGTTTGATACGGCAGTCAACGCGTATTTGATGGAACGGGGTGTCCTGGACATACACGGCGGTCCCATCATCGGGCTAGTGGTCGAAAACCACTGCAACTATTTCCGTCCGCTGGCTTTCCCCCAAACCGTGGAGATCGGCTTGCGGGTGGAGCATATTGGGCGACGCAGCGTGCGCTATGGTTTAGCCGTTTTTGGCCCCGATCAGGATGCAGCGCAGACTGCAGTCGCGCAGGGGCATTTTGTGCACGTGTATGTGGATGCAGAAAGCCGCCAGCCGTGTGCTCTGCCCCCGTCGTGGCGCACTATTTTGGAGCACTTGCAATGAGCCTGTCCCCCCGCAAGGCGGTAGATGATGCGATCGAATCGCGCATGTCCACCCGGGCTTTCACCGGGCAAGCGGTTGACCGTGCCGACCTGGAAGCCATTTTGCAGGTCGCTAGCCGCGCGCCCTCGGGCACCAACACCCAGCCTTGGCGTGTGTATGTTCTTCAGGGCGCTAGCCGTCAGGCACTGGTGAACAAGGTATGCGCTGCCCATGACGCGCTGCGCGCGGATCCGGCACTGGCGGCGCAGTACACCGAGGAATACGACTACTACCCCACCCAGTGGATCAGCCCCTACATCGACCGGCGTCGAGAAAACGGTTGGGGTTTGTACGGCTTGCTGGGAATCGCCCGGGGTGACAAGGATCGTATGCATGCCCAACACCAGCGCAACTTTCGTTTTTTTGACGCTCCAGTGGGCTTGATGTTCACCCTGGATCGCGTGCTGGGACGCGGGTCACTACTCGATTACGGAGCCTTTTTGCAAAATATCATGCTCGCTGCCCGCGCTCGGGGGCTCCACACCTGCCCCCAAGCGGCCTGGAACGGCTTTGCGTCCATCATCCTCCCGCACATTGGTGCGACCACCAACGACATGCTGGTCTGCGGCATGGCCCTAGGCTATGCCGATACCAGCGATATCGTCAATACCTTCCGCACACCGCGTGTGGCGGCTTCCGAATTCACACACTGGCTGGAGTAAACCATGATCACCAAACCATCTGTCCTCGTTGCCCGCGCGGTCTTCCCTGAAGTACTGCACAAACTGGAGCAGCATTTTTCAGTGGAGTCCAACCAGGACGACATTGTGTTCAGCGCCGAAGAGCTTGCGCGGCGTTTGCAGGGGAAGGCAGGGGTATTTACGACTGGCAGCGAGCGCATCAGCGCGGCCTTGCTGGCCCAATGCCCTGATTTGCGCATCTGCGCCAATATGGCCGTGGGATACAACAATTTCGATGTGCCCGCGATGACAACAGCCGGCGTCATGGCCACCAATACGCCCGACGTGCTCACGGAAACTACCGCCGATTTCGGCTTTGCGCTGCTGATGGCAACCGCCCGGCGCATGGCTGAGAGCGAGCATTTTTTGCGTGCAGGCTTGTGGACCCGCTGGAGCTACGACATGTTTGCCGGTGCGGAGGTACATGGCAGCACCCTGGGCATTATCGGCATGGGCCGCATCGGACAGGGCATCGCCCGCCGGGGGGCTTTGGGCTTTGGGATGAAGGTGCTGTACTGCAACCGCAAGCCTCTGGACGCCGAGACCGAAGCTGCTTGCCAGGCCCGCCACGTCAGCAAAACCGAGTTGCTGCAAACCGCTGACCATGTGATGCTGGTCTTGCCCTACAGCGCCGAGGCCCACCACACCATCGGGGCTGCTGAACTCGCGCTGATGAAGCCTACTGCCACCCTGGTCAATATCGCCCGCGGCGGCATTGTTGACGACGCAGCTTTGGCCGCAGCGCTGCGCAACCGCACTATTGCCGCCGCCGGATTGGATGTATTTGAGGGTGAACCGGCGGTTCACCCTGATCTGTTGACGGTCCCCAACGTGGTGCTGACGCCGCACATAGCCAGCGCCACCATTCCCACGCGCCTGGCCATGGCGGATCTGGCCGCAGACAACCTGATCAGCTTTCTGGTGCATGGCAAAGCGCTGACCCCGCTGAACGCTCCGGCTCCATAGGCCATGGCCGGGACTGAGCCGGTGCTTGTGGTGTTATTGGTCTGCGGGCTGCTGCAACTGCTGGTTCTGGTGCTCTTGTGGCGCAAGCCTGATCGGTCCGCAGAGTCAGCGCACGAGCTGCTGCAAGCGCTGGAGGCCAACCGGCAGCAGCTTGCCCGCGAAGTGCGCCAGGAGGTTCAGGAATCGTCCCGTGCCGCGCGCCAGGAGGCCGCAACCACGATGGCGACCTTCCAGCAAACCGTGGTGCAACACAGCGCCGAAGCCAACCGCACCCAGAGCGCCCGAATGGACGCATTCGGGGCGCAGCTCGCAGCTATGCAAAAAGGCCTGGCCGATACCCTGAGCTCGCAACTCGGTGCTTTGAGCGAGGCCAATGCCCGGCGTTTGCTGGAGCTCAATGAGAGCAGCGCCGCCAGTTTGCGCGAGATGCGGGGCACATTGGAGACGCAGCTGGCCCAGTTGCAAAGCAGCAATACCGCCAAGCTCGAAGAAATGCGCGTCACCGTCGATGAAAAGCTGCAATCCACCTTGCAGGCCCGATTGGGCGAAAGCTTCAAACAGGTGGCTGACCGCTTGGAGCAGGTGCACAAAGGCCTGGGTGAAATGCAAACCCTGGCGCAGGGCGTGGGCGACCTCAAGCACCTGCTGACCAATGTCAAGACCCGGGGTATTTTTGGTGAGGCGCAGCTCGCCGCCTTGCTTGAGCAGGTGTTTGTGCCCGACCAGTACGCCGCGCAGGTGGCAACCCGCCCGGGCAGCAAAAACCTGGTGGACTTCGCCATCAAGCTTCCCGGCAAAGCCGTCGATGGAACGCCTTTGTTGCTGCCGATTGACGCCAAGTTCCCCAACGAGGATTACGCCCGCCTGCTCGATGCCCAGGCCCGTGCCAACCCGGCCGAGGCTGATGCGGCGGCCAAGGCACTGGAGCAGCGTATCCGGCTGGAGGCCAAGTCCATCACCGAAAAATACGTGGAGCCGCCGTACACCACCGACTTCGCGATTTTGTTTTTGCCCACCGAGGGTCTCTACGCCGAGGTGCTGCGCCGCCCCGGCTTGATGGAGGCCTTGCAGCGCGACTACCGGGTCACGCTGGCCGGCCCGACCACGCTACTGGCCATGCTCAGTTCGCTGCAAATGGGCTTTAGAACGCTGGCGCTGGAGAAGCGCTCCAGCGAGGTCTGGCAGGTCCTGGGTGCAGTCAAGACCGAGTTTGGCAAGTTCGGCGAGGTGCTGGCCAAAGTCAAGTCCCAAACCCAGACCGTCCTCAACACCCTGGACAGCGCAGACACCCGCAGCCGTGCCATGCAGCGGGCTTTGAAAACCGTGCAAGCCCTGCCCGACGGCGCGTCGCATGGGCTGCTGGCGCTGGACCCGGAGGCCAGCGAGGACGCTACGCCGCCGCCGGATACCGCGCCCGGCGCCTGAGGTCTTCATGCCAGACGCTGCGCAGAACGCCGCACCGGCGGGCGCCCGGGGTTTTGCGCGCGTGGTCGCCGGCCATACCTTGGTACACGCCAGCATGTCGGGCATGCGCTTGGCCGCGCCGCTGCTGGCCCTTCATCTGGGTTTGGGTACCGTGTACGTGGGGGTCTTGCTGGCTTTGTATTCGCTGACCCAGGTTTTCATTGCCCTGCCCGTGGGGCGCTATGTGGAGCGCCATGGGCTGCGCCGACCTATGGGATGGGCTGCGCTGGTGGCGGGGTCGGCTGCGCTGGGATGCGCTGCGTTCCCGCGGTTTGAAGTCCTGTGTGGGGCCGCCTTATGTATGGGCGGCGCGACAGGCCTGTGCATGATTGCGCTACAACGCTATGTGGGCCGCGCGGCACGCGATGGCGCCGAACTGCGTCGCATGTTCAGCTGGCTGTCCTTGGGGCCAGCTGCTTCCAATATGCTGGGCCCGGTGCTGGCAGGCTTGTGCATCGACCATTTCGCAGATTGGTACTCCACCCCGATAGATTTGCTGGGCTTTCGTGCCGCGTTTGCGGTTTTGGCGTTTTTGCCCCTGTTGAGTTGGCTCCTGGTGCGTTCTGCTGCAAGTGCCAGCAGGGTGCCGCCACCCGCACCGCTTGCGGGCTCCAACGCTGCGGCCTCACCCTGGGATTTATTGCGTGCGCCGCGCATGCGCAGCTTGTTGCTGGTGAACTGGTTGTTGTCCTCTTGCTGGGACGTGCACACCTTTGTGGTTCCGGTGCTGGGCCATGAACGCCAGCTCAGCGCCTCGGTCATCGGTGGAATTTTGGGCGGTTTTGCGGTTGCGGCTGCGCTGGTACGGCTTTTGATCCCGCTGATGGCGGCGCAGGCCCGCGAGTGGCATGTGACCACAGCGGCCATGCTCAGCACGGCACTGCTGTTTGCGATCTACCCGCTCATGCAGGGTGCCTGGGGTATGGCACTGTGTTCGCTTTTACTGGGCTTTGCTTTGGGCTCCGTGCAGCCCATGATCATGAGCACCTTGCACCACATCACGCCCGACGGGCAGCGCAGCCAAGCGCTGGCACTTCGCCTGATGGCCATCAACTGTTCGAGCGTGGTGATGCCGCTGCTGTTTGGCAGCGTAGGGGCGGTGCTGGGCGTATCCGTCTTGTTTTGGACGGTTGGCAGCGCGGTAGGACTGGGGTCGCGCGCAGCCTGGCGGCTGCGCATCTAGCAGGCGTACGCAGGCTTTTTGGCCTGCGCGCGGGCTTTAGACGCGTTTGCGGTATTCGCCGGTCCGGGTGTCGATTTCGACCTTGTCGCCTTGCGCCACAAAAATCGGCACACCAATCTCAAAGCCGGTGGCGATCTTGGCTGGCTTGAGCACTTTGCCCGAGGTGTCACCCTTGACAGCGGGTTCGGTCCAGGTGATTTCACGTACCACGCTGGTGGGCAATTCGACCGAGATCGCTTTGCCTTCGTAAAACACAACCTCAACCGCCATGCCGTCTTCGAGGTAGCTTAGCGAATCGCCCATGTTCTCGGCTTCTACTTCGTATTGGTTGTATTCCGAGTCCATGCACACATACATGGGGTCGGCGAAATAGGAATAGGTGCATTCCTTCTTGTCCAGAATGATCTGGTCCATCTTGTCGTCGGCCTTGAAAACGACTTCGGTGCCGAAGTTGGCGATCAGGCTTTTGAGCTTCATGCGCACGGTGGCGGAGTTGCGCCCACCCCGGCTGTATTCGGTTTTGAGCACGACCATGGGGTCTTTACCGTGCATGATGACGTTACCGGCGCGAATTTCTTGGGCGATTTTCATGGTGTCAGAGGCTTGAGAGCGTTGATGCAAGTAGGCCGCAGGCTGCGGCGAGTGGGGCGGCATCGGTATTGGCCGGTACCTGGGTAAAGCCCGCGAGTTTATCGGTTTTTGGCTACCAGCCCCCGCAAGCGCGTTGGCAGGTCGTCCTGCTCTAGCAGGCGCGCGCGCGCCTGGACTACCACATGCTCCCAGGCGGCGGCTGTTCCGGCCAGTGCCTGCTCCCACGGCGCTTGATCACCTGGCGCGCCAAAGCCATTCCAGGCGAGGTGCAGCGCACGCACCATGTCATCCGCTTGCATCCAGTCCAAAAAGGCGTCCAGCTTGTGGCGGTGCGCGGCATCGCTTTGCGGGTAGGCCTGCCAGACAAAAGGCTTGCCCGCCCACAGGGCCTGCACCAGCGAGTCTTCGCCGCGCACGAGGTTCAGATCACAGCCCGCCAGCAAGGCGTCGTATTCCCTCTGGCTGAGGGCGGGCAGAAATTCCAGCGCCAGGTGCGCGGGCAGCGCGCGGGCGGCCCGCGCTAGCAGCTGCCGCACTGCCTGCGCCGCGCGGCCGTGGGTGACCAATAAGCGGGTAGGGCGCTGTTGCTGTCCCAGACAGCGCAACAGGTCCTCCAGCGCTGGCGGCTCGTAGCAAAAAAGGCTGATGCGCAGTTCCCCACTGACCCGTACGCCGGAGCGTTGCGAGGACCCGCCCGCCCATGCGTTGCGCATGAGGCCACCACTGCCAGGGGTGAAGCCGGGGTAGAAAAAATACTTGGTCCAGCCCTGCGCGGGACCGTTCAGCACGGGCGAGGGCAGCCCGTGGTTGCGGGCTACATAGTCTTCGGCGCTGAGGTACTCCAGGTTGATCCAGACCGGGCGCGCCGCCCCAATGGCTTTGCCCACACGGGCTGCGAAATGGGCCACGAACGCGTCGGGAATCTCACAAGCAAAACCTTCAATCCAGACCTGGGCGCACGCCAGTTCCGCGCAAGCGGCGGGACTCTCGGCATCGGCCCACGGCAGCACCTGCACCCCCGGCCAGCTTCCGCCCAGCGCGCCGGGTGCCATCCAGGCCAGGGCGCTGCTGTCGTCTATCCACAGGCGGACGCGCTCGCCGCGCGCGGCCAGGGCGGCGCTCAGCCGCCACAGCACACCCACGTCGCCATAGTTGTCGATGACGCGGCAAAAAATGTCCCACAGGCGGGGCGCGTCGGGCTGCACGGACGGAAAGGGCGGGCGAGGCATGGGCGCGATTGTCGGCGCTGCCCTGCACAATAGCGCCCATGCCGGATGACAGCCCCCACAGCCCCGCTTTGTTGCACGAAGTGGCCAGTCTGCCCAACCTGCCGGGCGTCTACCGCTATTTCGATGCTGACGGCGCGCTGCTTTACGTAGGCAAGGCCAATAGCCTGAAAAAACGGGTCTCCAGTTACTTCCAGAAAAACCATGGCGGCACCCGCATCGGCCACATGGTGGGCAAGATTGCGCGCATGGAGACCACTGTGGTGCGCTCTGAGGCCGAGGCTCTCCTGCTGGAAAACAACCTGATTAAGACCCTGCAGCCCAAGTACAACATCCTTTTTCGCGACGACAAGAGCTATCCCTACTTGAAGATGACCGCCACGGTGCCATCCTGTGAAGCCCCCCGGCAGGGGGACGCGCCGGGTGCACAGCCCCTGCATTTTTCGCGCGTGGCTTACTTTCGCGGCGGAGTCGAAAAAAAACACCATTACTTTGGGCCCTACCCGAGCGCTTGGGCCGTAAAAGAGGCTGTGCTGCTGATGCAAAAGGTATTCCGGTTGCGTACCTGCGAGGACTCGGTGTTTTCCAACCGCAGCCGTCCCTGTCTGCTTTACCAGATCAAACGCTGTTCGGGCCCCTGTGTGGGCCACATCAGCGCCGCTGCCTACGCCCAGGATGTGGCCAACGCCCAGCGCTTTTTACAGGGCGATGCCCAAGAGGTGCTGCGTGACCTGGAGGCGCGCATGATGGCGCATGCCGGGCGGCTGGAGTTTGAGCAGGCGGCTGAACTGCGCAACCAGGTCGCTGCCCTGTCCAGCGTGCTGCACCAGCAGTCGGTGGACAACATCTCGGACCGCGATGTCGACATCCTGGCCGTGAAAGTGCAGGGTGGCCGCGCCTGCGTGAACTTGGCCATGGTACGGGGTGGGCGGCATCTGGGCGACCGGCCCTACTTTCCGGCGCAACTGGAGGCGGCGGCCAGTTTGGATGAGGAAGGTGCCAGCGAGGCCACCACCCCACGCAGCATAGAGCAGCGGGTGCTGGAGGCTTTTCTGGCGCAGCACTACATCGGCATTCCCATGCCGGGCGTTCTGGTCATCAGCGAGCCGGTGGACAGGGTTCTGCTGGAGGCCCTGTCGGAGCAGCACGGGATCAAAGTCAACGCGGTGCACCAGCCGCGCGAACAGCGACGCGCCTGGCTCGACATGGCCCACACCAACGCGGCGCTGCAGTTGGCCCGCCTGTTGTCAGAAGAAGGTTCACAGCAAGCACGCACCCGTGCCCTGGTGCAGGCACTGGATCTGACGGTGGAGGTTCTGGAAAACCTTCGTATCGAGTGCTTCGATGTTTCACACACTGCGGGTGAGGCGACCCAGGCCTCGTGCGTGGTGTTCGCCGGTCACGCCATGCAAAGCGCCCAGTACCGGCGATACAACATTGAGGGCATCACGCCGGGCGACGACTACGCCGCGATGCGTCAGGTGCTGACGCGACGCTATGGAAAGGTCGCCCAGGTCCATGCGCAGGCGCGTTTGCAGGGCGAGGTGCTACCCGTGGCGGCACGCATGCCAGACCTGGTGCTGGTCGATGGCGGGCGGGGCCAGGTGTCGATGGCGCGCGAGGTCTTTGAGTCGCTTGGGCTGGACCTTGGCCTTATTGTCGGCGTGGAAAAAGGCGAGGGCCGCAAAGTCGGGCTGGAGGAGTTGGTCTTTGCGGACGGCCGCGAGAAGGTTGCTTTGCCGCCCGACTCCGCCGCCCTCATGCTGGTGGCGCAGATCCGGGACGAGGCGCATCGGTTTGCCATCACCGGAATGCGCCAGAAACGCGCCAAGGTACGGATGGGGGGGGGTGAACTCGAGTCCATCGCGGGCATCGGCCCCAAGCGCCGCGCCAGGCTGTTGCAGCGCTTTGGCGGGGTGCGTGGCGTGGCCCAGGCCAGTGCACAAGACCTGGCCAGCGTAGAGGGCATATCGCGCGAACTCGCCGAGGAAATCTACCGTGCGTTGCATTAGCCGTGCCACAATCCCGGAATGTTCTGGACCCTGCCCACGCTGCTCACTTGGACGCGCATTTGCGCGCTCCCGCTGATCGTAGGGGTCTTCTATTTGCCATCAGACGTTTTGACGATGGCGGAAAAAAACCTATGGGCGACCAGCATGTTTGTGGTCTTCGCGCTGACCGATTGGCTGGACGGATATCTGGCCCGCAAGCTGAACCAGACTTCCAACTTCGGCGCTTTTCTGGACCCGGTGGCCGACAAATTTCTGGTGTGTGCGTGTGTGCTGGTCTTGGTGCACCTGCAGCGTATCGACGCATTTGTGGCCCTGATCATCATCGGCCGTGAAATTGCGATATCGGCTCTGCGCGAATGGATGGCCCAGATCGGGGCTTCGCGTAGCGTGGCCGTGCACCGCATTGGGAAGCTGAAAACCACCGCGCAAATGGTCGCTATCGGCTTTTTGCTCTTTGACGGTCCGGTATTCGGCCTGGTGGACACGCATGTATGGGGTGTTTGGCTGGTGTGGGCCGCCGCGGTGCTAACAGTCTGGTCCATGGTGTACTACCTGCAAAAGGCCTTGCCCGAGATCCGGTCGCGTGGTCTTTGAGGCCCAGGCACAGATTCCTGGCAGCACCACGCAGGGTTCAGGCGGGAAGTAAAATCAAAACTGGTAAAGTTCCACGATTCCGGTCGCACCCGGTGCCGAGCGGCGGTCAGGGTGGAATATTTGTTTCAGGCGGGGTGATTAGCTCAGTTGGTAGAGCGGCGCCTTTACACGGCGTAGGTCGGCGGTTCGAGCCCGTCATCACCCACCACCCCGCGATCAAAGGCGAACATTGGTTCGCCTTTTTTTATTTCTCTGGAGTTGTCCTGCATGTTTGATTCGATTCGCAAATATTCCAAACTCGTCATGGTGCCCATGTACGGCTTGATTATTTTGGCGTTTGTGTTCGGCGGGGTGCAAGGCTACCGCGGTATCCAGTCCAGCGCGGATGCGGTGGCCAAGGTGGGCAGCCATAGCATCACCCAGGCTGAGTGGGATGCGGCCCAGCA
Organism: Comamonas sp. lk; assembly: GCA_945860595.1. Lineage (GTDB taxonomy): Bacteria > Pseudomonadota > Gammaproteobacteria > Burkholderiales > Burkholderiaceae_C > Allorhodoferax. The sequence continues at coordinate 5,698 of CAMAQV010000015.1, read as the reverse complement.
GGAGGAGGTCAAACGCATCCGTGCTGCGATGCCCAACGCCGATCCGAAATTGCTGGACTCGCCCGAGGCCCGCTACGCTACGCTGGAGCGTTTGGTGCGCGAAAAGGTGTGGCAGGAGGCTGGTAACGACGCAGTACGGGTCATCACCGATGCCCGATTGGCCAAGGAAATTGAGGCGATACCCGCGGTTGCCGCTACGCGTCGGGCCGACGGGTCTCTCGATGTCGAAGCCTACAAGCAATTGCTGAAAAATAATGGCATGGAACCGGCCCAGTTTGATGCCCGTGTGCGCAGTGAATTGTTGTTGCGCCAAAACGAACAAGCGCTGGGGCGCAGCGCTTTTGCGACCAAAGCTGTGGCGGATTCGGCGCTGAATGCGTTTTTTCAGCGGCGCGAGGTTCAGCTTGTGTACTACAAAGCCGCAGATTACTTGGCTGCAGTCAAGCCGACCGATGCTGAAGTCCAGGCGTATTACGACAGTAACAAGAGTCGGTTCCAGTCGGCAGAGTCGGCCGATATTGAATACGTGGTTCTGAATCTCGATGCAGTGAAGAATTCGCTGACGGTCAACGAAGCCGAGCTGAAAACCTATTACGAGCAAAACGCGCAGCGCCTGGCCGCCAAGGAAGAGCGCAAGGCCAGCCACATTCTCATTGCGGCGGCCAAAGACGCCCCGGCTGATGTCAGGGACCAAGCCAAAGCCACTGCGCAGGCCCTCCTAGGTAAGGCGCGTGCCAAGCCGGAAAGCTTCGCGGATCTGGCGCGCAAGAACTCGCAGGACAGCGGCTCTGCAGAAACTGGCGGTGACCTGGGTTATTTCGCCAAGGGCGCCATGGTCAAGCCGTTTGAAGACGCCGCATTCGCCCTCAAAAAGGGTGAAATCAGCGAAGTTGTGGAATCAGACTTTGGCTACCACATCATCAAACTCCTGGACATCAAGCAAGCCAAGCAAGCCAGCTTCGAGAGCGTGCGGGAGAAGTTGGAGCGCGAATACAAGAATCAACAGGCGCAGCGCAAATTTGCCGAAGTGGCCGAAATATTTACCAATGCCGTCTATGAACAGGGCGATAGCCTCAAGCCGGTTGCAGACAAGCTGAAACTCGAAATCAAGCAGGCGGCGGGCGTTCTGCGCAAGCCGCCGGCCCAAACGGCTGACGCCCTCTCTCAGCCACGTGTTCTGGAGGCCCTATTCAATGCCGATTCGATTGCGAAAAAGCAGAATACCGAAGCCATCGAGGTGGCCCCCAACACGCTGATGGCAGCGCGCGTAATCCGCCATGTGCCGGTGCGTGCATTGCTGCTCGACGAGGTACGCAATCAAGTCCGGGACAAACTGGCAGCGGAACAGGCGACAACGCTGGCGAAAAAGGCCGGAGAAGCCGATCTCGCGACGTGGAGGGCACAAAGCGCGCAGCCAAAGCTGCCGGAGGCCCTGGTGATTTCCCGGGATTCCGCCCCCAATGTGAGCAGCCTCGTATTGGACGCCGTTCTGCGCGCCGATACCGCGACACTGCCAGTGTGGGTGGGCATCGATCTGGCTGCGCAGGGTTACGCGATTGCGCGTGTTGCCCAGGTGCTGCCGCGTAAAGAGGTGGACGCCAAGGCCGACAAGCAAGACCGCGCCCAGTTTGCACAGTGGCTGGGCAGCGCGGAGGCCGAAGCCTATTACCAGCTCCTCAAGGTGCGCTACAAGGTAAAAATAACGGCCCCCAAACCCGGAGCCAAGCCCAGTCTTGTTGCTGAAGCAGGCTGACACCCCTGACTAGAAGGCACTCCCATTGCTTATAATATTTAGTCTACGGTGGCTGTAGCTCAGTTGGTAGAGTCCAGGATTGTGATTCCTGTTGTCGTGGGTTCGAGCCCCATCAGCCACCCCATATAAAACAAAAACTTAGCCTCGCTTCACAAGAGCGGGGCTTTTTTGTTGGTGCGTTATGTAGCCATAAGGGTATGATTTTTGTACCCTGTAGCCAAAAGAAAGCCCGTATGCGGTGTTGCATTCCAACAAGGTTCCGCACCTGTCTGTGAAGGGAATGCTTCGGAGAACCTGGTTTGCGTGGGTGGGATAGGCTTCCCTGTAAGCGCGGCAACGCTTGAGCGGGCGGCACGTTCGCCCGGTATTGGCCCTTTGGCCGAGTTTCAGGGATGCTTCTTCTTAAGCGATACCACTTCGCGCAGACCTGCTTACGTCGCACCAGTCAAAAAGCAGGCGCCGCATGCGTAGCCCAGCGCGCTAAAAAACGCATAGCGCACGCAACAGGTCTTCGCCTGTGGTGCCACGTTTGACGGGCAGCCACGGGGATTCGCAGCGGGCGTCGGTACGGGTTTCCAGCGTGTCGCTTGCTTCGCACACATTGCGCCCCCGTCCGGGTAGGCGATTGCCGGTAGCCATGGGAGCGTCGAAAAAACTTTGCTCCCAGGACCGCGCCTGGTACTGGTTGCAGTCGTATTGGTTCAAGGCTTTCGACGACATCGAACCATCCGGCGCCGCCGCGCTGCGGTTGTAAATCACCCAGGTGAAAACAAAGTCACCGTCGCGCCGCAGGGTCGTAGTTTCCGCGTAGATGACGACTCGTTTGTCCGCGCTAATCGTGAGTACCTCCCAGGCAGCCCAGACCTTGACAGTGAACACAAGCAGGGCGATGGTCAAGCAGAGTTTCATAAAAGCGTGTCTTTCCTGTTCAGTGGGGATGGAGTTTGTCGAAGGAGGCGGTGCGGGAAACACCGGTTCACCAGGGCAATGACTTCAAGGGTGATGTCGTCGAGTTTGCAATAGAGCAGGGGCAGGCCACGCTGATGCATGCGCTGTGTACGGTGTCGCATTGCGCGCAAAAACACGGTGGTTCCTTGCTTGGCCGATAGAACCTGGGTGGGCTTTTGCACCGCCTCAGCTATCCAGAGGGCATCCTGAGCCGGATCCAAACCTAACCGTGCCGTGGCACCTTCCTTGAGTTGGTCACCCAGCACGACAACCAGATGTCGAAGCTTGGTGTGCACGCTAGACGATGATGCTGGTCATCAGGCATGCGGCGCTGGCAACGGTGGTTAACACCAAGCGCATGCGAAGCCATGCCTGCAATCCAAACCTGGGGTACACCTTGCGATCGACCAAAAAACACAACCATAGCGCCGCAGCAAGCATGAGTGAGCCAGCGATGGGCAGGACCAGCAAAGACAGCCATCCAACTATGCTGGGCCCCACTCCCCACCATAAGAGCAGCGTATCGGCGGGCGCTTGCCGCATGGCAAGTCCCCAGTGAATCGCTCCCAGAAAGCTGACGATCGCGGCTGCATACGCGCGCAGTGCAAACGTCACCAGACCTTGTTCCGAGGGGCTCAAGGTCCAGGCCATCCCGGCGAGCGCAATAAATGGAATGAGGCCCGCATAGCCCAGTACCTGGGCTGTGCGGGGCAATGGACATTGCTGTGTGATCATGTTGCGGCAAGAGGGGAATGTTTTAGCGATGTAGATACGTTCTTCTTGCGACAGGTCTCAGAGCAATGCACAAGATGTCCCCAGTTCTTGGCCCACGCTTTGCGCCAACGCATATCCCGAACGCAGGATTTACAGGGTTTGCTGGGCAGTTTGCTTTTGTTGCCCTGGAATGAGGATTGCATGGATGTGCGCTCCCATGCTCACATGGATTTGGTCAATGCGTAAGCCTGTAAGTGCTCAAGCGCGACGAAGTCGAGGGCGCGTTCGTGGGTGCTTTCAAGGACGACCGGGGGCGCAACGCCAGCCTGAAACGCTTCGTGCCATCTGCGCGCGCACAGACACCAGCGATCACCCGCCTTGAGTCCAGAGAACCGGTACGCTGGACGCGACGTGCTCAAGTCATTGCCCACTGTGAGCGAGAAATCTAAAAATTCCTGGGTTACTTTCGCACAGATCACATGACTGCCTGCATCGTGCGCATCTGTTTTGCAACAACCGTCTCGATAAAAGCCGGTCAGGGGATCATACGAGCAGGGCACCAAAGCGGCCCCCAAGACATTGAGCGCCTGCATATTCAAATCCCCTCCTGGCGCAGTTCAATTCCCTCGTGATCAGCAATGACCTGCAAGGCACGCTCAAAAAGGGTGCGGGCCGATCCCGCAACCGAGCTCAGATAAGCGTGAAGTTGGACGTCCTCTTTAGATGCGTTCAAGCACTCCTTGCTGTACTGCTCGAAGCTCCCTAGCTGAGAGATGATCTCTGCGACATGTCGCGGGCATTCGCATACAACCGTTAAAGGCATCGCGGCCACCCGCGCGAGTGTTTCTTCGCTGTACTGGGGGGGCCTCATCTGCGCGGCGAGAGCCGAATGACCAGACTCTAGGCCGGTGTGCATCGACCGCGCCGATTGAATAAGCTCGGACAGATCGGAGTCCGAAATGGGTTCCCTGCGCGCCAGCATACCTGAGCATTTAAGTGATTCAACAATATGCTCGGGTCCAAAGTTGTAGAGCACGATGACCTGTGGTCCACCGCAGCGTGCAGCCATTGTGTGCAAATCGAGCGGGGTCGTGGCGTGCAAAGAATTCAGTTTTACCAGCAAAATTTCTGGAGTTCGTTGTGGGTCGGATGCGGCAGCATGGGCCACGTCGGCAAAGACATCAGTGATATTGACGCGGTGGCTTTGAAAGGTGAGCGTGAATTTCTTGGACGCGATTCGGGTTGCTAACGCCAGTCCGACGATGGCTATCGAAACCGCGCCGTCGTCGCCCTCTGATTGGGATGGAGAACCGTTTGCTGTTCTCCGGTTCAGCAACAGCGCATTAAGGGCCGGCGTGCCAAGCCGCCCAATGCTGCTGGCAGCGTGTCCCTGATCGATCAGTCGCCTGATCAGGGTGGCCCTCAGCACATCATCGTCCGAGTACAAGCGATGTTGTCCCTTGGTCTTGGCGGGCGAGAACGTTCCGTACCGAGCCTCCCAAACGCGCAGCGTCGCAGCCGGTACGCCACTACGCTGCGACACAGTCCCAATTTTGAGAAGTGTAGTGTGATCGCCTTCATTTTTGCTCATACTTTCCTCAACTGAAGAGTTTTTGAGTAGATAATTACTGTAAATCTGTAAAATTACACTTTACATACAATTTTATATCAAGTTAATTTACCCTGACCATCTGTTGCCATGCCATCCCTGCAATCCCTTTACGGCCTTGAACTCATCGCCCATTTGGCGCGTGCGCCGCATGGTCAACCCCTTACTTTGAAACGTATCTCGGACTTGCTGGGGCGTACCGTCTCCTACACGGAGAACCTGATAAAGGCGCTGAAAACCGGTGGGCTTTTGGAGAGGCAGCAAGGCGTAGGCCGTGGATATCGGCTCAGTCGGCCGGCTGCAAGCCTTTGCGCATGGGAGGTCGTCCAGTGCTTTGAGGCCTTTGATGAAGGCCATCGTGATCTTGCAAAAAGTACGAAAAGTGCGGAAAGTCGGAGCGTTGCGGCTTTGGGTGCCGAAGCCTCACTTAAAAGGCGCGCGCTCCTGCAGGCCTACAACTTGGGACATTTCGGTCAATAGCCAGGTGCCAACGTGGTGAACTTTCTATGACCAATCCCCTTCATATGAAGTGGACCCCAAATTTGAGACAGCAGTTTAAGTGGGACACTGTGCAAAGAAACGGGTAAACCATGAATGAAACGAAGAAGCGCAACACACACCTGCCGGAATTCAAAGCCAAGGTAGGTCTTGAGGCGGTGCGAGGAGTCAAGACG
>CAMAQV010000014.1 GCA_945860595.1 Comamonas sp. lk | reverse complement strand
TTACCCTGGCTGCAACAACCAAGAAAAGGAGACCACAAAGCACGTTAATGGCTACACTTATCCACAGTTGCCCAACGCAAAAGCAACTATCCGTCCTGGGTCAATATTGAATCGGCAGGGTGGGTCAGTATTCGATCGGCCTGAACAGTCTTGGCTGTCCAAAGGGTCGTTTGGCCTGCATTCTTGCCAGTAGCTGGCTGGTTCATAACGCCGAGTACATCCCGCATCACTATGTCAGCTACCAGCATGTTGCCAATTAAGGGGTAAGCGTAGGTTTCCAACGTAGCCGCCCACTGTTTGCGGTGCTTATCGCTTCGATAATCAGTGGAGTGGCTGTCCATGTAGGCTAGGGCGCATTCCCTGAAGGTCCGGTTTCTCGATGCGGCAGCCAGCACGGCGCTGCGCTGTGCCTTTTTGCGTTGGCTCAGGTTGACGCCCTGCTTGGCCTCGAGGGTTAGTTTGGTCGCCTCTTCGCGAGCCGACGCTAGGGAAACCTGCGGATAGGACCCCAAGCCTATAACTTGTCGCTTTTCAGCTATGCGGATGCGCAGAATCCAAGAGCGAGGGATGACCCCATTGGGTTGTGCTGGCTGACCAACCTGCAGCAGGAGCCCCGACGCTCCGCCCACTGCGGTCCAGCCGACCTGCGTTATCTTGTTGACCTGTAAGGCAGTGAGTGGTTTAACAATCTTGGGCATACCAATAAACATATCCAAAAATATGGAATGCAATGGTAGCGCTTGAAACAGGTTGGTGCAAGTGGTTCTTCGTTATCATTGGAGAAATAGCTGAACTTGATGCTCTATGACGCTAGTTGAACCCAGCCTATAGCGGACTCCGTTTCCGCCAAGATTGGGTTTTTTGTAGTTCAAAAAGCCCCGAAAAAGCCCCCAAAACCATCGTGTTTACGGGGCTTTTTTGTGTCCATGCTGCGGTATGGCATGGACATCCATTGTTCAGAGGCTGGGATACCGCCGGAAGTCTAAAAGCTGCCCCTGCGGGCCGATATGGGCAAGAACCATGTCGCCAGACCCGATGTTTTCGCCAGTGAATTCCGCAATATTGACGTGGTGGGTGACCAGTATGAGCGCCTTGTTGCCTTTGCTCGGCAAAACGGTCGCGAGAAGTTTCTTCAATGCAGTGGTTTGGGATGCGGCGCTGCGCGGCTCATCAAAAAAAGATGCCAAGCTGGCCTCGGCTGTGACATCGCCAAAGCCAAGCAGCTTGGCGGTCTCCATGCAGCGGCACCAGACGCTGCTGAGCACCGTAGCGCGTTGAACCCCTAGCTGGCGCAGCCAGTCACCATTGCGTACCGCCTGCCGCTTGCCCTCGTCGTTCAGAAGCCGCTGCCCTTCACACCGATCCAGGGCATAGTTGGGCGGGTCTCCGACGCCGGGGGCGTAGGCATGGCGCATCAGGAGGACGTAGTTAGGTGAGTGCAAAGCCTGGGCAAATTCTGACGCACTGGCATTAAGGGGCAACAATGCAGAAAGTGTGAAAAGTCGGCGGGTGAACATACAAAGTCTTCAAAAATTGGTTTGTGGTCGGCGTTTGGATTGAGTCAACGTTATCCAGGCGGCAGGGCAAATGGATCTGTACCAATTTTCCCAGGGTTTGAATTCACGCCAACTGCTTGTCCTCCGGCGCCTGACGACGTCGTATTCCATGCTTTCGAGTTTTGTCAAAATGGCTGAATCGACACGGTGAAAGGATGACACATGAACATCGGCATTATTGGCGCCGCCATATTGACCGGCATATTGCTTGCTGGTTGCAAGCCGGATAAATTGGATGTATCGCTGTACACATCTGATATCCAAGAGGCCAGGGGCGGAAAAGTTTTGGAGGTGCCGGTGAAGCTGGCCTTTTCGATGCTCGGCGAGGACAAGGATGACGATGTGCCACGGGCTGTGGAGGTGGCAAAAAAATATCTCAGCAAAGACTCAAAGTTCACCCAGTCAAAAGGCGACTTTGGCTCAAAACTGGTCGTCGAGACTTTTGTGCCGCTGGGAACCGAGGCCGCGCTGGCCAAGGCGGGGGTTTTGGGTAACGCAGTCGCACGGTTGACGGTCAAGCTAAGCGAGGAATCCACCGCAGTAAGTTTTGAACCTGGCGCTGCGTTGGTAAAAATGAACCGCGAACTTTCCAAAATTAGTTATACCCTGGACTTAAACCTTCCCGCCAAGCAGACTTATTTCGTGGTGAATAATGACCTGAGGTCGGTCGCGAAAGTATCGGCTACTGCGGTTCATATTTCTGGGAAACCAACCTTGCAGTACCGGGGTGAAATTGCCAACCGCCGGACCGCAGAAATTCAATTTAATGGCTGCGATGAATGTATGTATGGCGAGTTGTCTCCCACTATTTTCGTCGGAGGTGCGCCGTAGCGCTACCCGCAGCGGACGGCGTGTTCAATCCAATTGGCATAGATTCATATGGTTTGAGTTCCAGCAATAGAAGTCGGGTGCGCTACGATGCCTCATCATTCTGAAAACGACGGAGTTAACCATGACCAATGCGCCAGGCCATAGCCATTCAACCGACTGGAAGCACGATGGCGTGCGCGTAGTGCCTGGTGACCAGTTAGACGGGAACGTCCCGTCTACACCGGGGATGGACCGTAAAGCGGCGATCAACTTTGCCCGTGTGGGGGCCCAAAAGCTTTGGGCGGGGACCGTGCATATCCATCCCGACGCCAAAACCGGTGCGCACCACCATGGGCCGTTGGAGAGCGTGATTTACGTCATCAAGGGACGCGCCCGTATGCGTTGGGGAAATAACTTGGAGTTTGTTGCGGAAGCGGGGCCGGGCGACTTTATTTACGTGCCGCCCTGGGTGCCACACCAGGAAATCAACGCCAGTGCGGATGAGATGCTGGAATGCGTTTTATGCCGCAGCGACGGTCAGGCCGTGGCGGTCAATCTGGACATCGAGCCGGTAGAAAAGCCGCAAACTGTGCTCTGGGTCGACCCTACCCATCCGCACGGCGGTGTGTGAAATCCAGCCCGTTTGGTAGGCGCTTTATATAACCTTGCACGAAACGGTGCGCGCGCTGTAGCGACGGCTTAAACGATTGTGACGCTCAGATTCGGCAGACCGTCGATGTGCATTTCAATCACGTCGCCGCGCACCACCGGGCCAACGTTTTCGGGGGTGCCCGAATAGATGATGTCCCCGGGGAAGAGCTCAAAAGCCTCGGACAGTTTGCTGATTTGCTCTGCCACCGACCAAATCATTTGATTCAGGTTGGCGTTCTGTTTGATCTCGCCGTTTACTTTGAGCCAGATCGCGCCCTGCGCGAAATGCCCGGTTTGCGCCACCCGGTGGATGGCTCCCAGCGGTGCTGAACGGTCAAAGCTCTTGCCGATTTCCCAGGGCTTTTTTTGGTCTCCCAGGGCGCGCTGCAAGTCACGGCGCGTCATGTCCAGTCCGAGCGTGTACCCGTACACCAGATCCAGTGCCTCAGCCACAGGGATATTCCGTCCGCCCTTGTGCAGGGCTGCGACCAATTCGGCCTCGTAATGGTAGTTTTTGGTGAGAGTGGGGTAGGGATGGTCTGCGATGGTTCCTTCGGGGACGAACTGCACCGCATCCGTGGGCTTTTGGAAAAAGAACGGAGGTTCTCGGCTGGGGTCTGAGCCCATCTCGCGCGCGTGGGCCGCGTAATTGCGGCCGATGCAATAAATCCTGCGAACCGGAAAGAACTCGTCCGAACCGACCACGGGTATGTACGTGGCGGCCACTTCAAACGGAGTTTTCACCGTTTGTGCAGCGACCGACGATCCGCTCAGACCCACCAGCGTACCCGCAGATGCCGCGACACTGGTTTCAAAAAAATGACGTCGATCCATACCAGGTGCTCCTGAAAGTGGTGGGTAGATGACAAATGCGCAGACATGAATTCAATGGCAGGTGTGGGGAACACGCGAGACGCGATCACACGACCCCGATGCTACAATCCACCGCAGTGCGGCTGTAGCTCAGTTGGATAGAGTACTTGGCTACGAACCAAGGGGTCGTGGGTTCAATTCCTGCCAGCCGCACCATTTTTTCTAGTCTGCCTTGATGTCGTTGTCTTTCACGACCTTGGCCCAGATGTCGATCTGCCGATCAATAAAGACCCGCGCAGCGTCCGACGTTCCACCCACGATGTCAATGCCCTGCGAATCCAAGCGCTTCTTGATGTCCGGGTTTTGCAAGACCTTGTTCAATTCTTCGTTCATGCGCTTGAGAATCTCCGGTGGCGTTTTGGCGGGTGCCAAGACGGCCCACCATGCAGGGGCATCAAAGCCGGCAAAGCCGCTTTCGGCAATCGTGGGGACCGTGGGCAAATCGGCGGCGCGTTTGGTCGTAGTGACGGCCAGCGGGCGCATGAGTTTGTTGTCGATATGCGGCTTGACCAGAAACACCGAGCCGATAGCCAGCGGAACGTGGCCGGCCAGCGCATCGTTCATGAGCGGGCCACCGCCTTTGTAAGGGATGTGACCGAAGTCCAGATTGTTGTTCTTGCCCAGCAGCGCCATGGATACATGCCCCAGGCTGCCCGAGCCAATGCTGCCGTAGCTCGGACCCGGTTTTTTCTTGGCGGCATTCACCACGTCGGCGAAGGTTTTGTACTCCGAGTTGACATTGGTTGCCAGCACCATCGGTGCAGTGCCGATCAAAATAATGGGGAACAGGTCTTTTTTGGTGTCGTACGGAAGGCTGGGCATCAGGCTGGGGTTGACGCCGTGGGTGTCGAACACTACCGCGAATGTGTAGCCGTCCGGAGCGCTGCTGGCAACTGCTGCGGTTCCGATGGTGCCGGATGCGCCACCTTTGTTTTCCACAACCACTGATTGTCCCAGTTGCTGCGACAGCGCGGGGCCCAGGATACGCGCAACTTGGTCGACTGACCCGCCCGGCGGGAACACTGCCACCAGTTTGATGGCTTGTTTGGTCGGCCAGGCCTGTGCCAAGACCAGGCTGGGAAATGCTAAGGACGTTAGCACCATGCAGCCGCCGACGATAGACAACAATAACTTACGCATACAGAGCCCTTCAGTGTGACGATGGTTCAGCGAAAAAATTCAAGACATCATTCTCGGTGGTTTCTCAGCCCGCAGCCACGCGAGTAAACCCTCAACCACGCCCTGCGCGAAGCGTTGAAACACCGGTTCCGTCACAAAGCCCAGGTGCGGGCTCAGCAGAGCATTGGGCAGGCTGCGCAGCGAATCGTCCAGGGGCAGGGGCTCGACGTCAAACACGTCGAGCGCCGCATATCCGGGCCGCCCCTGCCGCAGCGCTGCGCCAAGAGCCTGGTGATCAATGAGTGCCGCGCGGGAGGTATTCACCAGAATCGCGTCATTCCGCATGCGCGCCAGACGCTCGGCATTGAGCAGATGCCGGGTTACTGCAGACGGCACAAGATGCAGGCTGACAATCTTGGATTGACCCAACAATTCTTCTAACGCGAGTGCCCGGACACCATGGGCCGCGGCACGTTCAGCGTTCATGTTGGGGCTCCAGGTCACCACGTCCATGCCGAAAGCCTGGCCTACCCGCGCCACCCGGCTGCCGATTTCACCTAAACCGATGAGTCCCAGCGTCTGGCCGTGCAGAACGCCACCCAGTGCTTGTGGATGCGGGGCGCGCCACTGGCCTGCACGCAGGCGCGCGGTTTCCTGTTCCATGTGGCGCAGGGCGCCCAGGATCAGCGCCCAGGTCATCTCGCAGGTGCTTGCCTTAGACGGGCCCCACTCGGTGTGGCTGACGGGAATGCCGCGCGCCTGCAGTGCCGCCAGGTCCAGGGTGGTGTTGCGGGTTCCGGTGAAAACGACGTAACGGAGCTTGGGCAGCTGGTCAATCAGCGCAGCGTGTAGGGGAACGCGGTCACGCATCAGCACCAGGGTATCGGCTTCGCGCAGCAGCGCGATAAGCTTCTCGCCAACAGGCGGGTGGTTGATGAATTCCACATCAGCCAAGGCCTGGATAGCGCTCCAGTCGGCCAGGCGCGGCAGGGCTTGCTCGATATCGGCCAGAACAGCAATACGGGGGCGGGTGCGCGGTAGATAGGTCACGGTCTGCAAGATTGTGCACCTTGGGCCACAGCGGCGCGCCGATGGCCCACCGTCTCCAGGTGCAATCCTTCCTGCGACCCGGGGGATTTGCGTTCTAATTGCGACATGAAAATCGCTGAAAACGCTTCCGTTCGTCCGCACGCTGCGTACCACTATGCCTTTCTGACACTGCCGAACTATTCGATGATTGCTCTGTCCAGCGCGGTGGAGGCTTTGCGCATGGCCAACCGCATCAGCCAGCAGAATGTGTACACATGGACGCTCGCCAGCCTGGGTGGCCAGGCGGTGCCAGCTAGCAATGGTTTGGCCTTGTCGCCGACGGTGGCGCTGGATGACATTGGTCAGGCCGACATTGTTTTTGTGTGTGGCGGGGTTGAGATTGAAGCCGCATGTACGCCGCCCGTGGTGGCCGCTTTGCGCAAAATTGGTCAGCGCAACGTGGCGCTGGGCTCTTTGTGCACCGGGGGATACGCGCTGGCCAAGGCCGGTTTGCTCGACAAATACAAGGCCGTGGTGCATTGGGAGAACATGACCGCGCTGGAAGAAAAGTTTCCCAAAGTCATTTTTTCCCGCCAGCTGTTTGCCATTGACCGCGACCGCTACACCTGTACCGGCGGCGTGGCACCGCTGGACCTGATGCTGCACATCATCAAAGGCCATCTGGGCAAAAACATCGCGCCCATGATCTCCGACCAGTTCATTCTGGAGCGCATCCGCAACGACCAGGACCGCCAGCATGTGCCGCTGATGTCGCGCGTGGGGCTGTTCCACGAGAACCTGATCGAGGCCGCCGCCTTGATGGAGGCCAATTTGGAAGAGCCGCTGTCTTTGGACGAGATTGCCGCGCTAGTGGGCGTATCGCGCCGCCAAATCGAGCGTTTGTTCAAGCGCTATGTCGGGGAGGTGCCCACCAAGTACTACCTGGATATGCGCTTGCGCCGCGCCCGCAGCCTGCTGCTGCAGACGGGGATGTCGATCATGGAAATTGCGGTGGCCTGCGGCTTCCAGTCTCCCCCGCATTTTTCCAAGTGCTACCGCGACCTGTTTGGTTACACCCCAAGCGCCGAGCGTAAAAACAGCCGCCGCCAAATTTTGGAGGGCACTGCCGCCTATCCGGTCGAATAGGGCGGGTGCGAATCCTGAGACTGCGCTGGCTTGACGAGACAATTGCTCGCATTGCATGCCCCGCAGGGAGCTGTCGTATCGCGACAATCGCACGTCGCTAAACTGCAAGCCGTTTTGCGGTGTGAATCGTACTATTTTTCCCATACTGCTAACCGCTGCCCCGCGGCGCACCCACTAGGAGTCTGCTTTGGCCGAAGAATTTGACGATTTAGATTTGAACTCGCTGAACGACGAGGAGCTGACCGAGCAAGTGCATGATGACCTGTACAACGGTTTGCGCGATGAGGTCGTTGAAGCCACCAATATCCTGCTGGGTCGTGGCTGGTCTGCCAGCCGAGTGCTGGATGACGCGCTGGTCGAAGGCATGCGTATCGTGGGTGTGGATTTCCGCGACGGCATTTTGTTCGTGCCGGAGGTCTTGTTGGCGGCCAATGCCATGAAGGGCGGCATGGAAATTTTGCGTCCCCTGCTGGCAGAAACTGGCGTCGAGCCCATCGGCAAGATGGTGATTGGTACCGTCAAAGGCGACATCCATGACATCGGCAAAAACCTGGTTGGCATGATGATGGAAGGCGCCGGTTTTGAAGTCATTGACCTGGGCATCAACAATGCGGTTGAAAAATACCTGGCCGCCTTGGAAGAGCACAAGCCCGACATCCTGGGCATGTCCGCGCTGCTCACCACCACCATGCCCTACATGAAGGTGGTGATCGACACCCTCAAAGAAAAAGGCTTGCGCGATGACTACATCGTTCTCGTTGGTGGCGCGCCCCTGAACGAAGAATTCGGCAAGGCCGTGGGGGCTGATGCGTATTGCCGCGACGCCGGAGTGGCGGTCGAAACGGCCAAAACCCTCATCGCCGCGCGCCGCGCTGCCGCCCACGCTTGATCGGTTCGGGCGTGCCCGGCTGACCGCGCTGACGCACCCGATGAGCACCGCCGCTTCCACTTTGGTGATTGCGTGCGGGGCTATCGCCCGCGAAGTGATTGCTATCACCCGAGCCAACCGCTGGAGCCATGTGGACGTGACCTGTCTGCCCGCCGAATTGCACAACCGCCCGGAGAAAATTCCGGCTGCGGTGCAGAACAAAATCCGCACCCTCAGGGCGCGGTACGACCACATCTTTGTGGCATATGCCGATTGCGGCACCGGCGGAATGCTGGATAAGGTTTTGCGGGAAGAGGGCGTGGAGCGTCTTGCAGGTGCCCATTGCTATGAGTTTTACGCGGGTAGTGCTGCATTTGCCGAGATGGCCGAACAGGAATTGGGTACCTTTTACCTGACCGATTTTTTGCTGCGCCACTTTGACCGCCTGGTGATTCGCGGCTTGGGCATAGACCGCCATCCCCAGCTCTTACAGGAATATTTCGGCCACTACCGCAAGCTGGTGTATTTGGCGCAGGCACCGCAGCCCGAGGCCTACGCACAGGCGCAGGCTGCCGCTGAGCGCTTAGGGCTTGCGTGCGAAATCAAAATAACCGGTTACGGCGAACTGGCAAGCGGCCTAGAGCAGGCGCACACCGCATTTTCTCGACCGCCCGCTAGCGGGCATACACAGGTGATTCAATGGCAAAACTGATCGTAATTTCATGGCGCGATGTACCCGCCCAGGTGCTGGTCAAAGCTGGGCGCGAGACCGCCAAAGTTCAGTTGTCGCACCGCTTTCAAGAGGCTGTAGACCGCGCTGCCATGCGTGCTGGCAAAGCCAGTTCCGGAGACTACCTGGCGGACTGGAAGCGCAGCGATCCGCGCGCCTGCGGCGACGACTTGCAGGCCGAGGCCAACGCCGAGGCGGCCCGTATTGAAGCCGCCTATTCGGATGACGACCTCTTGCGCATCATCCGCGCCCATGGTCTTGACGAGAACGTGGTTGCGCCCGCTGCGCCAGCAGCCAGCGACCCCGGAGCGGTCTGATGTACGCGGTACGCCGCTGGTCGGTGCGCCACGCGCGCGGGCTGGAAATTTTTTACGCGGGCTTCGAGCGGGTGATGGTGGCACTGCATCCGCTGTGGAAGGCGATCGGTTACGAGCGCCTGGAAAAGCCAGTCGCCGCTGTGGAGCAGGTCGTCAAAGGCTTTTTGTTTGATTGCCAGATGTGTGGCCAATGTGCGCTCAGCTCCACCGGCATGTCCTGCTCCATGAACTGCCCCAAAACCATACGCAACGGCCCCTGCGGCGGCGTGCGCGCCAACGGCAATTGCGAGGTCAAACCCGAGATGCGCTGCGTCTGGGTCGAAGGATTTGCCGGCAGCCAGCGCATGCGCGAGGGCCGGGATGCAATCAAGGTCGTGCAGTTCGCGGTCGATGCCCGCCTGAAAGGCAAATCGTCGTGGCTGAAAGTGGCGCAGGACAAAGCGCCCAAGCCGGTGCAGGAGAAAGCAGCATGAAGTTCGACGACGAGCCGGTGCCCGGTTACCCCTTGCCCATATTGCCCGGCCATACATCGCCCGGTCGCCTGGAGCGCGTACTGCGCAGCGGCGGGTTTGCGATTACCGCCGAGCTGGAGCCGCCGGATTCCGCTGATCCCAGCGAGGTCTACCGCCGCGCCAAGGTATTTGATGGCTATGTGGACGCCATCAACGCCACCGATGGCAGTGGTGCGAATTGCCATATGTCCAGCCTGGCGGTGTGTGCCCTGCTCACCCGTGTGGGCTATGCGCCGGTCATGCAAATTTCCTGCCGCGACAAAAACCGCATCGCCATCCAGGGCGACATCCTCGGCGGCGCGGCCATGGGCGTGTGCAATATGCTGTGCTTGAGTGGCGACGGCGTGCAAAGCGGTGACCATCCGCAAGCCAAGCCGGTGTTTGATCTGGACTGCATGTCGCTGCTGGAGATTGGCCGCGATATGCGCGATGCGTACCGCTTCCAAAGCGGGCGCAAGGTCACCTTCGCACCGCGCGTTTTTTTCGGTGCGGCGGCCAACCCCTTTGGCCAGCCCTTTGACTGGCGCGCCCAGCGGCTGGCGAAAAAAGTCGAGGCCGGTGCCCAGTTCATCCAAACCCAGTATTGCTACGACGTGCCGCGCCTGCGCACCTTTATGCAAGAAGTCGAAGACCTGGGCTTGCTGGGCAAAGTGTTCATTCTGGTGGGTGTAGGCCCCATGCGTTCGGCCAAAGTGGCGGAGTGGATGCGCAGCAATGTGCCCGGCGTGCACATTCCCGACTCCATCATCAAGCGCATGGCCGGAGCGGAAAAACCGGCTGCTGAGGGGCGCAAAATCTGTACCGAAATCGTGCAGGAAGTCAAAGAGATCAAGGGCGTGGCCGGGGTGCACATCATGGCCTACCGGCAAGAGGATTCGGTGCCGGAGATCGTCACCAACTCCGGCGTGCTGCAAGGCCGCGTGCCTTGGTATCCGGGGCGCGACGGTGCTGCGCCCGAGGTGCCGCATATTCCACCCCCAGTCACGGCGACCGCCTGACCTGTTTTTCCGGTTTATTTTTTCTATTCAAAGGATGTAGCGTGACCGATACCATCATCAGCTCCGCGACCAAAGAGGTCGTCATCGGCTTTGACCGCCCCTTCGTCATCATCGGCGAGCGCATCAACCCCACGGGCCGCAAAATCATGGCCGCCGAAATGATGGCCGGCGACTACAGCCGCGTCATCGCCGACGCGTTGGCGCAGGTCGAGGCCGGTGCCCATATGCTGGACGTGAACGCCGGTATCCCGCTGGCCGATGAACCGGGCATGCTGGCCAAGGCGATACAGCTCGTTCAAGGCGTGACCGACGTGCCGATCTCCATCGACTCCTCCATCGTCGCCGCGCTGGAAGCCGGTTTGGCTGTCTACAAAGGCAAGGCTCTGGTTAATTCGGTGACTGGCGAAGAAGACCGCCTGGAGACCGTGCTGCCGCTGGTTAAAAAATACGGCGCAGCCGTGGTGGCAATTTCGAACGACGAGACCGGTATTTCGCAAGACCCCGATGTGCGCTTTGCGGTCGCTAAAAAAATTGTTGAACGCGCCGCCGATTACGGCATTCCCGCCTGCGACGTGGTGGTCGATCCGCTGGTCATGCCGATTGGCGCGATCAACCAGGCCGGCGTGCAGGTCATGCGCCTGGTGCACCGCCTGCGCACCGAGCTCAAAGTCAACACCACCTGCGGTGCGTCCAACGTGAGCTTCGGCCTGCCTGAGCGCAACGGCATCAACGCCGGTTTTCTGACCATGGCCATGGCATCCGGCATGACCTCGGCGATCACCAACCCGCTGCATGCCGAAGTGGTGCGCGCCATCATGGCCGCTGACGTGATGATGGGCCACGACCCGGATTGCTTCCGCTGGATCCGCAAGTTCCGCGAAGCGCCCGCCGTGGGTGCGGACGGCGAGATGGGCCGGGGACGCCGCGACACCAGCAACCGCCGCCGCCGGGAAGGGTGAATGCATGGCAGTTGCTGACGCGCTAGTCGTTTTCACGCCTTCGGGGCGACGCGGACGTTTCCCTCTCGGTTCCTCCCTCCTGCAAGCCGGGCGCTCGCTCGGTGTCGACATCGATTCGGTCTGCGGCGGACGGGGTATTTGCGGACGCTGCCAGGTCCTGGTGGCCGAAGGTGAGTTCGCCAAGCACGGCGTGGTGTCGGATGCCGCGAATTTGTCGCCGGTCTCGCCGGTAGAGGAGGCCTATTGCGCCACCCAGCCGCTGGCCGAAGGCCGCCGCCTGTCCTGCTGCGCGCTGGTGCAAGGCGATGTGGTCATCGATGTCCCCTCCAGCAGCCAGGTACACAAACAGGTGGTGCGCAAAGAGGCCGAGGCGCATGACATTCACCTCGACCCGCTGATCCGCCTGTACTTTGTCGAAGTGCAAGAGCCGGACATGCACGACCCGTCCGGCGACTTGCGCCGTCTGGAAGATGCGCTGGAGTTCGAGTGGTCGCTGACCGATTTGTCCTGCGACATTTTGGTGGTGCAGCAACTGCAAACCGCGCTGCGCAGCGGTGGCTGGAAGGTCACCGTGGCGGTGCACGCCGGGCAACAAATCATGGCCGTCTGGCCCGCGCTGCACGAGAAGGCCTATGGCCTGGCGGTCGATGTCGGCTCGACCACGATTGCCGCGCATTTGTGCGATTTGTCCTCGGGCGAGGTGGTCGCCTCGGCCGGGGTGATGAACCCGCAAATCCGCTTTGGCGAAGACCTGATGAGCCGGGTGTCCTACGTGATGATGAATCCGGGCGGCGAGGTGGAGATGACTGCCGCTGTGCGCGATGCGCTCAACACCCTGGCGCTTGAAGTGACGCAGCGCGCCGGGGCTTTGCCCACCGACATTCTGGAAGCTACTTTTGTCGGCAATCCCATCATGCACCACCTGCTGCTGGGCATCAATCCGGTGGAACTCGGCGGCGCACCCTTTGCCTTGGCGACCGACCGCTCCATCACCCTGTGGGCCTCGGAGATTGATTTTGCGGTGCACCGCAACGCCCGCATTTATGTGCTGCCCTGCATCGCAGGGCACGTCGGTGCCGACACCGCCGGGGTGATTCTGGCGGAGCGCCCCGATCTGGATTCACCCGTCACCCTGCTGGTCGACGTGGGTACCAACGCCGAAATCGTGCTGGGCAATAACCAGCGCATGCTGGCCTGCTCCAGCCCGACCGGACCGGCTTTTGAAGGCGCGCAAATCAGCTGCGGCCAGCGCGCCGCGCCCGGTGCAATTGAGCGCGTGCGGATTGACCCGCAAACCCTGGAGCCGCGCTTCAAGGTGATTGGCTGCGACCTGTGGTCTGACGATCCGGGCTTTGCCGCTGCGGTAGCCGACACCGGCGTGACCGGCGTGTGTGGCTCCGGAATCATCGAGGCGCTGGCCGAGATGTACCTGGCCGGCATCATCCGCCACGAGGGCACGATTGACGGCAACCTGGCCGCGCGCTCTCCGCGCGTGCAAGCCGACGGCCGCACCTTCTGCTACGAACTCGCCCCCGCCACCGCCGAGAAACCCGCGCTGCGGATTCTGCAAAATGACGTGCGCGCCATCCAACTGGGTAAAGCCGCGCTGTACGCGGGCGTGCGCTTGCTGATGGAGCGCATGGGTGTGCAAAAGGTCGACCGCATCCGTTTGGCGGGTGCCTTTGGCAGCCATATCGACGTGAAATACGCCATGGTCCTGGGCATGATTCCCGATTGCATTTTGGGTAATGTGAGTTCGGCGGGCAACGCCGCCGGTACCGGCGCGCGGATTGCCTTGTTGGACAAGGGTTCGCGCAAAGTCATTGAAGACCTGGTGCGCCGGGTCGAGAAAATCGAGACCGCTGTGGAGCCGCGCTTCCAGGAATTTTTTGTCGAAGCTATGGCGATTCCGCATCTGACCGATTCGTTCGAGCGCCTGCAAGATGTGGTCACGCTGCCCGAACGCCTGGCGGTGGCCACCGAGCAGAACGCCCGCAGCCGGCGCGGTCCGCGCCGCGCCTGAGACCCGCCCACCATGGCCGCGCAGGAGTACGACTACATCATTGTGGGTGCCGGTTCGGCCGGTTGCGTCATGGCCAACCGCCTGAGCGAGGACAGCGATGTGAGCGTCTTGTTGCTCGAGGCCGGCGGCGATGACCACAGCATCTTCATCCACATGCCCTCGGCGCTGAGCTATCCCATGGCCAACCCGCGCTACACCTGGATGTACGAGTCCGAGCCCGAGCCCTTTATGGACAAGCGGCGTATCCACTGTCCGCGCGGCAAGGTCATCGGCGGCTCTTCGTCTATCAACGGCATGGCCTATGTGCGCGGCAACGCCATGGACTACGAAGCCTGGTCGCGCGAGCCGGGTATGGAAGAGTGGTCTTACGCCCAATGCCTGCCCTACTTCAAGAAGGCCGAGACCCGCGCCATCGGCGGCGACTCCTACCGGGGCGATTCCGGCCCGCTGCATGTGAGCACCGGGGCTTGCAAGAACCCGCTGTACCGCGCCTTCATCGACGCCGGGGAGCAGGCCGGTTACCCCTTTACCAAGGACATGAACGGCTACCAGCAGGAAGGCCTGGGGCCCATGGACATGACCACCCACAAGGGTCGGCGCTGGAGCACGGCCATGGCCTATCTGCGCCCGGCGCTCCAACGCAAAAACCTCACGCTACACAAGCACAGCGTGGCCACCAAAGTCATCTTCGAAGACGGTGAGCGCAAGCCGCAGGCTGTGGGCGTGGAATACCTGCACAAGGGCCGCCCGCAGAGCGCGCGCGCGCGGCGCGAGGTCATTTTGTGCGGCGGCGCGATCAACTCGCCGCAGCTGCTCATGCTCTCGGGCGTGGGCGATCCGGATGCATTGGCCGCGCACGGTATTGGCGTGGTCGCACCCCTGCGTGGCGTCGGGCAAAACCTGCACGACCATCTGGAAACCTATGTGCAGTACCGCTGCAAAGAGCCCATTACCCTGTACTCGGCCATGGGGGCCTTGGCCAAGCTGAAGATCGGCATCCAATGGCTGCTGTTCGGTACCGGCCTGGGGGGTACCAACCATTTCGAATCGGGCGGCTTTATCCGCAGCGATGCCGGTGTGCTGCACCCCGATTTGCAGTACCACTTCTTGCCCATGGCGGTGCGCTACGACGGCAACTCACCGGCCACTTGCCACGGTTTCCAGGCGCACGTCGGTCCCATGCGCCCGACCAGCCGGGGCGAACTGACGCTTAAAAGCGCCAACCCGCTGGAGCCGCCGCGCATCCTGTTCAATTACATGGGCACCGAGCAGGACCGCAAGGAAATGCGCGCCGCTGTTCGCCTGACGCGCGAGATCTTTGCGCAAAGCGCGTTCGACCGCTTCCGCGACGAAGAGTTATCGCCCGGCGCGCAGGTTCAAACCGACGACGAGATCGACGCCCACATCCGCCAGAGCGCCGAAACCGCCTACCACCCGGCGGGCACCTGCCGCATGGGCACCGATCCGATGGCGGTGACCGACGGCCAAGGCCGCGTGCACGGCGTGCGGGGGCTGCGGGTGGTGGATGCCTCGCTAATGCCGCAAATCGTCAGCGGCAACTTGAACGCCCCGACCATCATGATGGCCGAGAAGCTGTCTGACGCGGTGCGCGGGCGCAACCCGCTGCCGCCCTCGGATGCGCTGTATTACGTGCACCCAAAGTGGCAAACGCACCAGCGCTAAGTCTGCGCTGCGGTATGTGATCAGGTTTCGGTAGCGGGCGCTTCGCGCAGCTGCCAAAGCACATGCGCCAGCAGCGCCACAAACACCACACCGCCGCCCCATAGCGTCGCGGCACGTGGTGTTTCCTGGTGTATCAGCCAGACCCATAGCGGCCCCAGCACCGGCTCGGCGATGCCGATCAGCGCGGCAATCGCTGCCGGTACGCGCCGCGCCCCGGTTACAAACAGTGCCATGCCCAGGCCCAGATTCAGCGCGCCGAAAGCAAACAACAAAACAAAGTCGCCCGCGTTGACCAGCGCTGGTGGCAGACTCCAGCCCGCAAACAGCGCCGCCAGCGTGCAACCGGTCAACACCGCAGGCATCATCGCCACATGGGCGTGCCGGCGCGTGATCACGGTAGCGCCCGCAAAAGCCAGAGCAATCAGCACCGCCAGCGCGTCACCAATCGGCGAGACGCTGCCACTGAGCGAGTCCGAGACCATGATCGCCACCCCGGCAATTACCGCTGCAATCGCCAACCAGGTCGGGCCGGACACGTGTTCGCGAAACAGCAGCGCCGACATCAGTGCCGCAATCAGCGGCACCCCGGCTTGCATCAGCAGGATGTTGGCGACACTGGTGTAGGCCAGGGCGCTGACGAAGGAAGTGGACGCGATGGCGAAACACGCACCCACTGCCAGCCCCGGCCAGCCCATGGCCAAAAACAGCGTGCGGGTGCCGCGCAGCCCGTCGCGCCAGAGCATGAAAGCCAACAGAAAAAGTGCCGCAAAGGTGGAGCGCCAGAACACCACGGTCCAGCTTTCCTGCACGGTTAAAAACCGCGCAATCGCCCCGCCAAAACTCCAGGCCGTGGCCGAGCCAAGCACCAGCAGCGCCGCCCCGCGGTCCAAACGCGCGTGCTCCATGCTCAGACCGGACCGGTGCGCTGTATCAGTTCAATCTTGTAGCCGTCGGGGTCGGTGACGAAGGCGATCAGCGTGCTGCCGCCCTTGACCGGGCCGGGCTCGCGGGTGATCTTGCCGCCGCTGGCGCGGATTTTTTCGCAAGCGGCATAAATGTCGCCCATGCCCAGCGCAATATGGCCATAGGCCGTGCCCATCTCATACGACTCCACGCCGTGGTTGTAGGTCAACTCCAGCTCGGCATGGTCTGGGTTGCTGCCAAAGCCCAGAAAGGCCAGCGTGTATTTGTACTCGGCGTTCTCCGATTTGCGCAGCAGCTGCATGCCGATGACCTGGGTATAAAAATCAATAGAGCGCTGCAGGTTGCCGACGCGCAGCATGGTGTGGAGTAAATGGGGCATGTTTGAGGGTCGAAAGTTGGAGTTGCTTTGGGTCAGCTGGCATTGTGACCGATGGCATGGACTTGCAAAGCGCGGTCGGGAGAGGTGTGCGACTTGTAAAGCGGGCTGCACGGCGTTTCAGATAACTTGAGCGACAGCATCAGCAGGTCTCTTGTCTCAAGGTATTCGCGGTAGCCTTCCGCGAGATACGAAAAATGGTTCATCACCCCAACCACACTGCGGTTGGAAGTTTTTGCGTATTGGACTTTGTTCATGTGCGCAAGCTCTTGGTCTATGAACTGCGTCGACATCCCGTGCGCGGCCAAAACACTTTCCAAATGTTTGGGAAAGCGCGCCGCTAAATCTGCTGCTGGAGCCAATGGCATCAACACGGGAAGCAGAGTTTTCTCGTTCACCAGCAAGACTACTTGCGGTTTCCAAAACAGCGCTGTTGCGTACCAGTCGCCAAGGACCGTGCTGGGTGACGCATCCGGCGGGGTGACCCGCACCCTCATAAGGTCAAGCAATTTTTTGGTGCAGTACAGTGTGAGCGCCATGGTTAAGTCAGTTAATTTGATGCAGTGTGCCAGCCTTTAGGGGCCAGTTTGGAGTTGGAGCTGCACCAACAAACGAACACCAGTTTGCTGTAGTTTTTCCCGGACGCAGGTGCTTCGGCCCTGTGTGCCTGCGACATCAGGGAACTCAAGCGTACTGGAGACCAAACTCGCTCTATCACGCTCCCCCTTTGGCTAACCCAACACGCTTCATCGCACCCAACCCCACCAGCGAGCGCATTTGTGTGATGGCAATGTCGTTGAGTTGCTTCAACCGTGCAGACGCTGGCAGTTTTTGGTGAATGAGGACTGCGTTGATGCTTTCCAAATTAGACAAGACAACCAATTGCTCCAGCGTAGCCGCATCGCGCATATTGCCTTTTTCCTCGGGGTGGCTGTGTTGCCACTGCACGGCGGTGCAGCCAAACAGGGCGATATTAAGCAAGTCCGCTTCGCTGGCGTAGGTCGTGCTGGCCTGCGCAGGGGTGACATGCGCCGGTATGAGTTGTGCCTTGATGGCATCGGTATGGATTTTGTAATTGACCTTGGCCAGGGTGCGTTGCAGGTTCCACTCCAGCGACTGGCGTTTGATCTCCTCGTCTTTGAGGCGCTGGAACTCTTTGATGAGGTAGAGCTTGAATTCAGGGCTGATCCACATGCCGAATTCAAAGGCGATATCTTTATGGGCATAGGTGCCGCCGTATCGCCCTGCTCTGGCGAAGATGCCGATGGCCCCTGTCTTTACTACCCACTCTTTCGCGCTGAGCTTGTAGCTGTTAAGGCCCACCTGACTTTTAACTATGGCGAATTCGCCGGAATTAAAATCGGGGTTGTAAATGCCTTCCCAGATGCCCAGAAACTCAACCGTATTACGGTTACGCAGCCAATCGGCGACAAAAAAATCTCCGTCTTTGCCGCGCAGCATATCGGTCAAAGACAGGTAGTCTTGCCCATCTTGCTGGCTAACAGTAACCGGTGTGCCTTGCACGGTAATCACACGGTTTGTGGTCATAGCGGCTCCTTCAATATCGACAATTAAAGGTGTGCCAGATGGCCCGATTTTCCGACGTGGCTGACTAAAAAGCAGATATGAAAAAATCCGCCACGGGGAAACCGGGTTCGGTACCTCAGTGTTGAATAATGACCCGAATTTAGCACCCGCCCCGCCATGACCCACGCCCCCCTCACCGTCTTCCAACAAACCATTCTGTACACCGGCCCCGACGGACGGGCGCGTTTCAAAGAGGAAGCCATTCCCCTGAACCAAGGCAAACCTGCTGCTGTGCTGTCGGAGGTGTTTACCAGCGGCGGTTACCAGCTGCGCCGCAGCCCGGTGGGCTTTCGCAGCGAGTTCCATTGCACCGGCGCGCCGCAGTGGGTTTTTATTCTGGAGGGGCAGATGGAGATCGGCGTGCACGGCGACGCAGAGTCGCCCGGCGGTTACAGCCGTGTCTTCTGCCCCGGCAGCCATTTTTTCAGCGCCGACCTTTTGCCCGAGGGCGCTGTGTTTGACCCCACGATCCACGGCCATTGGAGCCGCCAGGTTGGTGATCAGCCGCTGACCACTTTGTTTGTACGGGTGTGAGATGAAAAAAGGGCTCCATCGGAGCCCTGTGTGTTGATGGCCGGTGGGCCTCAATAGCCAGCGGGACCGCCGCCACCACCGCCACCACCAAAGCCGCCCCCGCCGCCGCCACTGCGACCCCGGTTGCCGCCGCTGCGATTTCCACCGCCACCACCGCTGCGACGCGGGCCACCCGCGCCCGCAGGCTTGGGTGCGCCGGGACCGTTGAAGCCTTCGGGCACGCCGCCGTAGCCGGCACCGAAGCCCGCGGACGCGCCACGTGGGCGGTTGCCGCCGTAGTTGCGGCGCGCGCCGCGCTCGGCCATCAAGTCCACGCTGGTGCGCATAGGGTCGGGCTGTCCGCCCGCACCGCCTGCCGGACGGGGTGCGCCCCCAGGCATACCGCCACGACCACCACCGCCGTTGCGATTCCCGCGCGGAGCGTCGTGGTTCAAGGGAGGTTGTTCCTCCAGGTTTACAAAATCATTGCGTGCTTGGGGCGGCCGTGCGCCGCCATGGCCTTGGCCATTGCCGTGACCGCGCGGCGCTTGTCCGCCACGGGCTGCACTACCCCCCCCGTTGCGTCCGCCGCCGCCATGGCGTGGGCCCGCTCCGCCCGCGCCTTTTTTCTCCCGCACACGGTCCAGCATTTCGGTGCGTGCGGCTTTGGCTGCGGCTTGCATCACGTCGCGGCTGGGCGGTTTGCCTGCGCCGCCCCAGATGGTTTGGCGGCCCATGGCGATGGGTTCAGCGCGCTCGCCCGGTTCGGGGGCAAAGCCCTCGATCAGGCGCACTTCGATGTTCTGCTTGGTGAAGTGCTCAATGTCGGCCATAAAGCCTTCTTCGTCCAAACTCACCAGGTTGACGGCAGCGCCATCGGACCCAGCGCGCCCGGTGCGGCCGATGCGGTGCACATAGTCTTCGCAGACGTTGGGGATTTCGTAGTTCACGACGTGCGGCAGCTCGTCGATATCGATACCGCGCGCGGCGATGTCGGTAGCGACCAGGGCGCGCACATCACCGCTCTTGAAACCGGCCAGCGCCTGGGTGCGCGCCGACTGGCTTTTGTTGCCGTGCAGCGCCATGGCGCTGATGCCGTTCTTTTCCAGAAACTCGGCTACGTTGTTAGCGCCGAATTTAGTCCGCGTGAAGACCAGCACCTGGCTCCAGTTGTGTTCGTTGATGATGTGCGCCAGCAGGGCTTTTTTCTTGCCGCGCCCGACCGGATGGATCACCTGCGTGATGCGCTGCACCGTTGTGTTGCGCGGTGTGACCTGCACGCTTTGCGGGTCTTTGAGCAGGCCGTTGGCCAGGTCGCGGATTTCGTCGCTGAAGGTGGCGGAGAACAGCAGGCTTTGTTTTTCTTTGGGAACCAGTGCCAGCACTTTTTTCACGTCATGGATAAAGCCCATGTCCAGCATGCGGTCGGCCTCGTCGAGCACCAGGATTTGCACCTGGCCCAGGTCCAGCATGCCTTGCTGTTGCAAGTCCAGCAAGCGTCCGGGCGTGGCCACCAGAATGTCTACGCCTTTTTTGAGTTTGCTGATTTGGGGGTTCATGCCCACACCACCAAAAATCACGGTGCTGCTGAGTTGCAGGTATTTGCCATAAGTGCGTATGGATTCTTCCACCTGCGCGGCGAGTTCGCGGGTGGGGGTGAGCACCAAGGCGCGGATGCCCGTGCCGCCGAATTTGTTTTGCGCGCTGCGGCTCATGGTCAGGCGGTGCAGCAGCGGCAGGGTGAATGCTGCCGTTTTGCCGGTGCCGGTTTGCGCGCCACCGAGCAGGTCGCGGCCTTCCAGAATCAGCGGAATGGCTTGGGCCTGGATCGGGGTGGGGACGTCGTAGCCTTGCTCGCGCACAGCTTTTAACAAGGCCGGAGCCAATTGGAGTTCTTCAAAAGTCATAAGGGTGCGTCCTGAGGACGCTTCACATACCGGCCGAACGGGGCGGGGAGCCCAGTCAGTTATTGGCTGGTAGATACAAAAAAGTCAGCATGGTGCTGTCATTGCGGGTAACTGAAGCACCGCAACTCGGCGCATTGTCGCACGATTGATCAGTTAGACGGAAAAAGGCCTGCGGGCGCAGCCTCCGCGCAGCCCCCGGATTTACAGCACGCGCACCTTGACTGCCCGCCCCTTGACCCGCCCGGCGTTGAGCTTGGCGCAGGCGCTGGCAGCCAATTCCCGCGCCACGGCGATGAAGGTACAAAAATCGGTGACCTGGATTTTGCCAATCTGTTCGCGGGTGAAGGCGGCCCCGCCTTCCTCGTTGGTCAGCGCGCCGAGCACATCGCCGGGGCGGATTTTTTCTTTGCGCCCGCCCAGCATTAGCAAGGTGCGCATGGGCGGCAGCAGGGGCTGGTCGCTGGCGGGCGTCAGGCTGTTCAACGGCAGCCACACGCTGGAGAACTTTTGGTAAACCTCGATTGCGCCGACGCGGCCCATGTCGTTCAGGGTCGCCAGGCTGATGGCGCGCCCGCTGGCCCCAGCGCGGCCGGTGCGGCCAACCCGGTGCACATGGACTTCCGGGTCGGGCGTGATGTGGACGTTGATCACGGCTTCGAGTTGCGCGATGTCCAGCCCGCGCGAGGCCACGTCGGTGGCCACCAGCACCGAGCAGCTGCCGTTGGCAAATTGCGCCAAGACCTGGTCGCGCTCGCGCTGCTCCAGTTCGCCGTGCAGCGCCAGCGCGCTAAAGCCCTGGGCTTGCAAAAACGCCTCTAGGTCTTTGCACTGCTGCTTGGTGTTGCAAAAGGCCAGCGTGCTGGCTGGGCGGAAATGCCGCAGCAGCGTGGCCACCGCGTCCAAGCGCTGGGGTGGCGTGATTTCGACAAACGCTTGCTCGATCGTGACCTGCTCCGCCGTGGCCTCTACGCTGATGCGCTGCGGCGCGCGCATGAACTGCTGCGCCAGCGCGGCGATGCCGTCCGGATAGGTAGCGCTGAAAAGCAGGGTCTGGCGCTGTGCCGGTGCTTGCTTGACTACGGTGCGGATGTCATCTAGAAATCCCATGTCCAGCATGCGGTCGGCCTCGTCAAGCACCAGGGTGTTCAGGCCTTCAAGGGTGAGCGTGGCCCGGGCCAGATGGTCCATTACCCGACCCGGCGTACCGACCACGATGTGTGCGCCGTTCTCCAGCGTGGCGCGCTGGCCGCGCAGCGGAACGCCGCCACACAAGGTCACCACTTTGATGTTGTCCTGCGCCCGCGCCAGGCGCCGGATTTCGGCGCTGACCTGGTCGGCCAATTCGCGCGTGGGGCACAAGACCAGGGCCTGCACCGCAAACCAGCGCGGGTTGAGTCGCGCCAGCAAGGCCAGCGCAAAGGCGGCGGTTTTTCCGCTGCCGGTCTGTGCCTGCGCGATCAGGTCCTGTCCGGCTAGCGCAGGGGGTAGGGCGGCGGCCTGAATCGGAGTCATATCCAGATAAGCCAGTTGCCGCAGGTTTTCCAGCGTCTCGGGTGATAGGGGAAGGCTGGCAAACGCGGTGCGCGGCAGTGCAGGCGCTGTCGGCGCGGCGGGGGAGAGGGTCATACGGGGATTATGTTCCCCGTGTTCCAATAGACCGTGCCTGTTGCCCTGCTGACCCCGTGAATCCTGACGCCCAGTCCCTGTGGCGTGCCCCGCAATGGGCTTTTGCTATTTTGCTGGCGGTGTTGGGCATGCTGGGCCCGTTTTCTATCGACACCTATTTGCCCGGCTTTGCGGCCATGGGCGCGTCGCTGCAGGCCACGCCGCTGCACATGCAGCAAACCCTCTCGGCCTATCTCATAGCCTTTGCCTTCATGGCCCTGTTCCATGGTGCGATTTCCGACAGCTTCGGCCGCCGTCCCGTGGTCTTGTGGGGCATGGCGGTGTTCACCCTGGCCTCGGCCGGCTGCGCGCTGTCACACACCATCGGGCAGCTGGTGTTCTTTCGTGCGCTGCAAGGCTTGTCAACGGGCGCAGGCATCGTGATCGCCCGTGCCGTGATCCGCGACATGTACGAGCCCGCCCAGGCCCAGAAAGTCATGAGCCAGGTCACGCTGTTTTTCGGCATTGCCCCGGCGATTGCGCCGCTGATCGGCGGCGCGCTGCTGGTGTGGATTGGCTGGCAGGCGATTTTCTGGTTTCTCACGGCGGTGGGTGTGGCCTTGTGGTTGGCCAATTACCGCTGGTTACCCGAAACCTTGCATATCAGCCAGCGCCAGCATTTCCACCCCCGTAATCTGCTGGCCGGGTACTGGCAACTCGGTGGCGACCGGCGTTTTGTGCTGCTGGCCTTGTCCAGCGGAGTGCCTTTTAACGGCATGTTTTTGTATGTATTGAGTGCGCCGGTGTTTTTGAGCGAGCAACTGCATTTGCTGCCACAGCAGTTTTTTGTGTTTTTCCTGTTCACCATCAGCGGGATCATGGGCGGTGCCTGGGTGAGCGGGCGGGTGGCGGGGCGGCGCGCGCCCAAGCGGCAGATCCGCGACGGCTTTCTGGTCATGCTCTGTGTGGGCGTGCTCAATGTGGCGGCCAATCTGTTGTTCACGCCCAGCGTCTGGTGGGCCATGCTGCCCGTCTGCATATTCGCTTTCGGCTGGGCGCTGATGGTGCCGGCTGTGACGATTCTGGTGCTGGATCTGCACCCCGAGCGCCGGGGCATGGCCTCGTCGCTGCACATGTTTGTGGGCACCTCGGCCAACGCCATCGTGGCCGGCCTGGTTTCGCCGCTGGTGATGCATTCCCCGCTGGCGCTGGCGCTGAGTTCGCTGGGGCTGATGTCCGTCGGCCTGGTTTCCTGGGTGTATCTGCACCACCGCTGGCCCACCATCGGCCAGGCTTGAAGCCTGGCCTTGCCCAGTCTTAGCGCCGCTCAGGGTGCTGGCATATACTGTAATTAAATACAGTATTTTCAATGCCTGCCCCCTCTTCTTCCCCTTACGCCTACGCCGCCGACCTGCCCGAGCACGTCTGGCGCGCGGACGCGCTGGCTGCGCCAGCAGCGGACACGGTCTCCAGCGGCGATGCGGCGCTCGACGCCCAACTGCCCGGCGGCGGCTGGCCGGTAGGCGCGTTGACCGAGGTTTTGCAGGCGCCTGGCGTACACCTTGAGTGGCGCCTGCTACTGCCCGCCTTGTTGCGCTGCGGCCAGGGGCCGGTGGTCTTGGTGGGGGTGCCCACCGTGGGGTCTGCGGCCTTGTTGCCTTTTGCGCCTGCGCTGGCTGGACTGGGTTTGCCCTGGCAGCGCTTGCTGTGCTTGCGTGCGGCCGATGCGCAACTCTGGATGGCCGAGCAGGCGCTGCGCTGCGCGCCGGTCGATGCGGTGCTGGTCTGGCTGCCACAGGCGCGTCCGCAGGAATTGCGCCGCCTCCAACTCGCCGCAGCACAGCACCACAAGCTGCTGTTTGTGATGCGCCACAGCGCGGCTGCGCGCACGGCATCCCCCGCTGCGCTGCGCCTGCAACTGGCACCCTGTGCTACCCACGCCACGGGTTTGCGCGTGGATATTCTCAAACGCCAGGGCCCGCCGCTGGCCCGGGCCTTGGACATCCTGCCCGCGCAGGGGCAGCTGGCGCGTGTCCTGGCTGCGCAGGACCACGATGTGTGTGAACCGGTGTCTGACCGGGCTGGCGGCGGCGCAGCGCCCGCGCCTGTGACCGCGGCCACGGTGATGGTCAATGCGGCGTCCCTGGGTTTTTGCACCGATGCGTCCGCACTGGATCGCGCTGCTGCCTGAACCTGCGGCGCAGGCAGCGTTGGCTGACGCCCTGCGCGCCTGGGCCTGGCGGGCCCTGCGTCTGACGCCCCTGGTCGCGCAGGTGGATTCGGTACTGGTGCTGGAGGTCTCGGCCAGTGTGCGCCTGTTTGGCGGCGGCCCGGCTTTGTTGCAGGCCTTGCTACAGGCGCAGGACGGTCCACTTACACCAGACCCGGGCACGGGCGCAGAGTCGGCCTCCGTCGCCAGCACACCACGGCTGGCCCAGGGCCGCACCGCGCTGGTGGCGCTGGCGCGCTTGCAGCTGCCGCCGCTGCCGCGCCTGCCGATTGACGCCTTGCCGGTGCACACGCTGGCCGCAGCGGCCCCGCATCGGGCGACGCTGGCGCGGCTGGGCGTGCACGATTGGGGCACGCTGCGGGCGCTGCCCCGTGGCGGCGTAGCCCGGCGCTTTGGCGCGGGTTTGCTCGATGCGCTGGACTGCGCCTACGGCCAGCGCCCCGAGCGCTACCCCTGGCTGACCTTGCCCGAAGTCTTTGACGAAGCGCTGGAACTTGCTGCCCAGGTCGATGCCGCACCGGCTCTGTTGTTCGGCGCGCGCCGACTGCTGGCGCAGCTGCAGGTTTGGCTGCGCGTGCGCCAGCGCGGGGCACTGGCGCTGGAACTGCAGTGGCAGCTCGACGCCCGGCGCAGCAACGCCGCCCATACCGATAGCCACCATAGTGGCGATGGCTGGGGCCACTTGCAACTGCGCACCGCCCAGGCCAGCCAGGACATGCGCCATTGGGAGCGTCTGCTGGCCGAGCAACTTGCCCGGGTGACGCTGCCTGCGCCGGTTTTGTACCTGCGCCTGCGCGCGCCAGCCACCCAGCCGCTGCAAGCGGAGAGCCGCAGCCTGCTGCCCGACGAACAGCGCAGCGGCGATCCCTTGCACCAGATGCTGGAGCGGGTGGCCGCCCGGCTGGGCCCAGCCAGTGTTATGCGCGTGGTCTTGCAGGACGACCACCGGCCCGAGTGCATGCAGCACTGGCAGGCGGCCAGCGCCCAAACCCAGCCTGGGAGCCAAGGAAGCGCACCGGGCACCTGCGTGTACGACGCAGACGCAGGCCTGTACCCCACCTGGCTATGCGCCAGCCCCCAGCCTTTAGCCACCGGCCCCGACGGCGCTCCCCGCTTCCACGGCCCGCTGGCTATGCTGGCCGGGCCGCAGCGCATCGAGGCGACGGGCTGGGACGATGACTGCGGGGTGCAGCGGGATTACTTCATCGCCCGCAGTGCGGCATCTGGTTTGCTCTGGGTGTTTCGCCAGCGTTTATCGCGCAGCGATGCGGGTGCAGCGCAGTGGTATTTGCACGGCTTGTTTGCCTGAAAAAACCGCTGGCACCGGGCGTATGCGCCGCACCAACCCAGTGGGCTCTTAATCGAGCTTCGCGCCCGAGGCTTTGACAACCTTGGACCACTTCGCCAATTCGGCCTTGATGAAGCCATCGAATTGGGCGCCCGTGAGGTTCGGAAACTCAGCGCCTTGGTTGGCCCAGGTGGTTTTAGCCTCTTCGGACTGGCAGGCGCGCCGAATTTCTTCGACTGCGCGTGCCTGCAGATCAGCCGGCATGCCTTTGGGTGCCCAAATGCCGTACCAGGTGCTAACCGTGTATTCGGGTAATCCCAGCTCGGTGGAGCAGGGCACGTCTGGGAATGCAGGGTTGCGCTTGGCTCCCGAGATCATCAAGGCCTTGATCCGTCCGCCTTTAATATGGGCTGCCGATGAGCCCAGGCCGTCAAACATCATGTCGATGTTGCCGGCAATCAGGTCTTGCAATGCAGGGCCTGCACCTTTGTAGGGAATGTGGGTGATTTGGGTGCTGGTCTGTAGCTTGAACAACTCGCCTGCGAGGTGGTGCGAGGTGCCGCTACCGGCAGAGCCGTAGTTGAGTTTGTCGGGGTTTTTCCGCACAAAGGCCAGGAACTCTGCAAAGTTGGCCACTGGAACCTTCTTCGGGTTAACCACCAGCACCTGCGGCACGCTGGCCACCTTGATGAGTGGCACAAAGTCACGCTCCAGGTCATATTCCAACTTGGGGTACATGCTGGGCGCAATCGTGTGATGGACAGCACCCATAAAAAGGGTGTACCCGTCGGGTGCCGCCCGGGATGCCACGGCTGCACCCAGTGTGCCGCCAGCGCCGCCCTTGTTGTCGATGACGAGTTGCTTTTCGGTTAGCCGGGCAAATTGGGCAGATAGTGGGCGCGCGAATGCATCCGTGCCGCCGCCCGCCGGAAAAGGAACCACCAGTGTCACCGGCTTAGTCGGCCAGATAGCGTCAGACCAAGCAGGCAAAGCAAGGCTTGCAGCCCCAGCGGCAGCAGCCTGCAGCAGACTCCTGCGGTGGATGGGCTGGTGGGAAAGGTTTGTCAGTTCGTTCACGGTTGAAGTCTCCATTTTTGTTGAGTCAGCACACGGTGCCGCCCGGGGGCTGTATGGCCAATCACGAGCGCCGCGCGGCGTGATTGTCATGCAATCGACAAATTTGGCAAATGCGAAGGCCTGCTGCGGCCGATCAGGCCAGCACCGACAAGCCCCATCCGATCAGCGCACAGGCTGCAATCACCTGTACCACCGGGCGTTTGAAGCGGATCAGTGCCACGGCTGCGGCGGTGGCGATCAGGGCGGCGCTGAAGTCAAGGCGCCCGTCCATGCCCTGTGGCCAGAATACGTGTTCACCGAAAAACAAGGCCAGGCTGGCGATCACGCCCACCACGGCGGCGGTGATGGCGGACAGCGGCGCGGTGAAGCGCAGGTTTTTGCGGGTCGATTCAATAAAAGGCCCGCCGCCCAGAATGAAGACAAATGAGGGCAAAAAGGTAAACCAGGTCGCTACCGTAGCGGCCAAAGCGCCGCTGGCCAGGCGCGCTCCATCCCCGAGCAGCGCCTGGGTGTGTCCGCCCACGTAGCCGACAAAGGCCACCACCATGATCAGCGGCCCCGGCGTGGTTTCACCCAGCGCCAGGCCGTCCATCATTTGCGCGGCGCTGAGCCAGTGGAAATGCTCTACCGCGCCCTGGTACACATAGGGCAGCACCGCATACGCGCCGCCAAAAGTCAGCAGCGCCGCTTTGGTGAAAAACCAGGCCATCTGTGTGAGCGTGTGGTCCCAGCCCCACAGCAGCACCAGCGCCACCAAGGGCAGCGCCCACAGCAGCAGGCCCCAGGCCAGCACGAAAAGCAGCCCGCGCGTCGAGAAGCGGGCGTGCCCGGGCGGCGGCGTGTCGTCGTCGATCAGCGCCGGGCCGTGGGCAGCGACCGCACTGCTGTGACCGGCCCCGGTCTGGAAATAGTGCGGCGCAAGCGGTCCGCCTGCCAGCCCGATCAGCCCCGCGCCCAGCACGATGGCGGGAAAGGGGGCTTGCAGTGCATACAGCGCAAACCAGGACAGCGCTGCCAGCGCCCACAGCACCGGGTTGCGCAGCGCGCGCGTGCCCATGCGCCAGGCGGCCTGCAGCACGATGGCCGTGACGGCGGGTTGGATGCCCGCGAACAATCCCGACACCAGCGGCGTGTTGCCAAAAACCAGATAGATCCAGGACAACGCAATCAAGAGCAAAAGCGAGGGCAGCACAAACAAGGCCCCGGCCACGATGCCGCCCCAGCTGCGGTGCATCAGCCAGCCCAGATAGGTGGCGAGTTGCTGCGCCTCCGGCCCGGGTAGCACCATGCAGTAGTTCAGCGCGTGCAGAAAGCGGCGCTCGGAAATCCAGCGCCGACGCTCCACCAGCTCCTGGTGCAGCAGCGCGATCTGCCCGGCGGGGCCGCCAAAACTGATGCAACCCACCTTCAGCCAGAACCACCAGGTCTGGCGCAGCGTTATGGCCTGCGGTGGTGGCGCATGTGCGTCGGGCGGGGTGGGTTCGGCGGCGGTGTTCATGGACGTCTGCGCATCCAGTACCCGCCCACCACCAGGCCGCATAGCAGCCACACCGGCCACAGCCCAAAGCGCCCCGCCCACCAAGCGAATGGGGTGGTGCCGGTACGGCCCTCCACACGGCCCTCCAGCACACCGACTTGCAGGCGCGGCAGCGCGGACACCACATGGCCTTGGTGGTCGATGATGGCGGTCAAGCCGGTGTTGGTGGCGCGCACGATGGGACGTTGCAATTCGAGTGCGCGCATGCGGGCGATGGTGGCGTGCTGGTCGACCGCCACGGTGTCGTCAAACCAGCCCAGATTGCTGAGGTTGACCAGTATGGTCGGTGCGCGCGCGGGATCGGTGAAGCGGGTGGCGAGCTCTTCGCCAAACAGGTCTTCGTAGCAAATATGCGGGCCCAGCCGTTGACCCTGCGCGACGAAGGAGGGCGCGGCCAGCGGGCCGCGCTGGAAGTCGCCCAGCGGTATCTGCATCAGGTCAATAAACCAGTGGAACAGGGGTGGGATGAATTCGCCAAAGGGCACCAGGTGGTGCTTGTCGTAGCGGTAGCCGGCGGGTTCACCCCCGCCCAGGCCTAGTGCTGCGTTGGTGTAGCCGTTTTGGGCATCGCCCCAGGGCGTGCCGATCAGCGCGCTCTGGTTTTTGCTGCGTAGGCTGGCTTGCAGACTGTCCAGGTAGCCAGGGGGCCAGTCGGCGGGCAGCAAAGGAATCGCGGTTTCAGGCACCACGACCAGCGCACCCTGCGCGGCGTTGATGCCCTGTGCGTACCAGCGCAGCGAATGGGCTACGGTGGGTGCGTCGAACTTATTGCTTTGGCTCACGTTACCCTGGAGCAGGCTCACACGCAGCTGGCCGGTGCTCTGCGTCCAGTCGGGCACCGAGAGCACCAGGGGCAGGCCGAGCAGCGTTAGCGCCGCAACAGCCCAGCGCAGGCGCAGTTTCTGGGCGAGCACGGCGGCCAGCCAGGCACCCAGCGCAGTGAGACCGTAGGTGCCCAGCCAGGGGGCATAAAAAGCCAGCGGCCCATCCACATGGGCATAGCCCACCGCACCCCAGCCAAAGCCGGTAAGCCAGGTGCCGCGCGCCATTTCGGCCATGGTCCACAGCGCTGCAAACAGCAGGCTGCTGGCTGGTGCGGGCGGGTAGGCACCTCGGGCGAAACCCTTGACGCGGGTCCACTGCCAGAAAACCAGTCCGGCCAGCGCGTAGTACAGCGCCAGGGCTGCCGCGAGCAGCAGGGTGGCAAACACCGCCAGCGGCGCGTTCATGCCGCCGTACACATGCATGGCCACCACCAGCCACCAGAAGGTGGCTGCCAGCCAGGTGGTGGCAAATACCCAGCCCGTCCACCAGGCCTGGCGCAGGCTGTGGGACTGTTGCAAACCCTGGCACAACAGCGCAAGCGCCAAGGGCTGCAACCACCAGAAGGCAGTGCCCTGGGCAATGGGCGCGAACCAACTGTTGGGCAGCGGCCACGCCACGCTGGCTGCCAGCAGCAGCCCGCCGCCCGCCGCCATGACCCCGGTACGCCACAGCGGTGGTGGGGCTGGCTGCATCAGCCGGGTGCGCCGGGGCTGGGCGTGACGCGGAACCATTTCACCGCGCCGCCTTTGGTGTGCATAACCACAAAGTCCAAACCACCCAGGCTCAGGCGCTCGCCGCGCTTAGGCACATGACCCATGGCGTGCGAGATCAGGCCGCCTATGGTCTGGAAGTTCGCGTCCGGGTCGGACAGCTCGGTGGAAAAGGCCTCGTTGACGCGCTCCAATGAGGTGTCGCCATTGACGCGGTAGCTGCGGTCGGCCAGGGCGAAGATGTCGCCCTCGTCGTCGGCGGTGTCGAACTCGTCTTCAATTTCACCGACGATTTGTTCCAGCACGTCCTCAATGGTGATCAGGCCCGCCACCCGGCCGAATTCGTCGACCACGATGGCCAGGTGGTTGCGCGTGCCCTTGAAGTCGCGCAGCAGGTCATTGAGTCCCTTGGTCTCGGGCACAAACACGGCGGGGCGCAAAAGGGCGCGGATATTGAATTCCGGCGCGCGCTGTAATTTCAGCAAATCCTTGGCCAGCAGGATGCCCAGGATGTTGTCTCGTTCGCCATCGAACACCGGGAAGCGCGAGTGCGCGGTGTCGATCACGGAATGCATGATGTCGTCCAACGGCGCCTGTATGTCAATCCAGTCCATCCGCGTGGCGGGCACCATGACCTCGCCCGCGGTCATGTCGGCCAGTCGGATGACGCCTTCGAGCATGGCGCGGGCCTCGGGGCCGATGATCTGGTTGTATTCGGCTTCTGCCAGGGTTTGGATCAGCTCTTCAGCCGAATCCGGGCCTGGGTGCAGGAAATCTGCCAGTTTGCGCAAAAACGTGCGCTTATCGTGTTTGGGATCAGGCGGCGTCGGGGCAGGGTCGGACACTGTGGAGGGGCGCAGTGCGCCGTGGTTGGGTCAGGTCGAAGAATAGCGCAAGCCGTTACAGTCAAACCATGCGCGCTTCTCCGCACTTACCCCAAGGCGTTCAGGTGTTCGAACGCGGCTGGCTTTCTTCCAATAGCGTGCTCTTGCAGGGATCCGGGCAAACGGTGCTGGTAGACAGCGGTTACCACACCCATGCGCCCCTGCTGCTTGGTCTTTTGCACCGACAGCTCCAGGGCCGTGGGCCCGATGTGCTCCTTAACACCCACTTGCATAGCGACCACTGTGGCGGCAATGCCGCACTGGCCCAGCGGTATCCAGATCTACAGATCTGGATTGCTCCGGGAGCCGCCGACGCCGTGGCGTGCTGGGACGAGGATGCCTTGACCTTCCGGGCGACCGGGCAGCAGTGCCCGCGTTTTGTGGCGCACCGCGTTGTGCAGCCGGGAACCCACCTGGAGCTTGGCGGGCAGCACTGGGAAGTCCACGCTGCACCCGGTCATGACCCGGACTCCGTGGTGCTTTTTGCACCCGCCACCGGGGTTCTGGTGTCTGCCGATGCGCTCTGGGAAAACGGTTTTGGCGTTGTTTTTCCTGAGCTGGATGGGCAGGATGCCTTTGACACGGTGGCCGCGACCCTGGACCTGATTGCAGATTTGCAGCCCCGGATGGTGATTCCCGGCCATGGTGCACCGTTTGCGGATGTCGAGGCGGCACTGGCGCGGGCCCGGGCGCGTCTGAACCATTTCCGGCGCCATCCACTGAGCCACGTGCGCTACGGCCTCAAGGTGTTGGTGAAATTCAAGTTGCTGGAGCTGCAAACTTGGCCGCTGGATGCGCTGTACGCCTGGGCCGATCAGACCCCTTATATCGGTGCATTGCAGCGTCTGCATTTCCCTGATGCGCCGGTACCCATGCTGATGGACAGCGTGGTGCACGATCTGGAGGCTGCTGGTGCCGCGTGCCGCGAAGGTGCTGCGCTGGTCAATGCGGGGTGAATGCGGGCATAAAAAAGCCGCTGCGTACAGCGGCTGGTGCGGGTGACTAAACCCTCAGGCGCTTTCGTCAGCGCATGCAGCCTTTGCCAAAACTTGCCCCAGGTTATCAAAATAGGTATCGGTCACTTGTGTGGGTACCAGGTATTTCGTACGGCGGTTATCGCCTTGAAAAATCTGGTTAATCAGTCCCAGCTCGCGTAGCAAATCCAGCTTGCGGTGTATGGTCCCCGGGCTGGCAATTGGCTCCAAAGCCATAGCAGCCGACACCGTCAGCGGTCGGTTTTCCGCGTGACTCAGCGCAATCACCTCTAAAAGGCGTTTCCCGGTTTCATCAACTGCGGTGAGGTGAGTGTCCGATTCATGGACTGTTCTGGCCATCGCCAGGTACCGCAAATACATGCTCTTCATAGCTCGTTTACCAGTTGAAAAAGGGCCCGCGTAAGACATGTGTCCAACGAACTTGTACTTTTTAGCCTAATATATTTAAGCTTAATCGCCGCGAACTATAACCGCATCAATCCATGGTAATGACCCGTTGCGAGGGTGCATCCATCCGACGTTCGCGCTGTCACCGGCACTGGGCGCGCCGATTGCACGACTACAATGTCCTCAGCGCCAATTTGCTCCAGCTTGCGGGCGCTCAATAAATTCAGCTAAACACGGACGTCCGCACCCCATTCGTGACCCGGCACCGCGTTGAGCTTTGCCGGGTTTTTTTATGCTTGTTGCCACGCCCCAGTCTCTGCATTTCGACGCACCGCTTGCGCTGCAAAGCGGTGCGTCCATCCGCCAGTACGACCTGGCTTTTGAGACCTACGGCACACTCAACTCCGCAAAAACCAATGCCGTTTTGATCTGCCACGCGCTCAACGCCTCGCACCATGTTGCCGGTGTTTACGCCGGGCAGGCCAAGTCCGAGGGCTGGTGGGACAACATGGTGGGGCCGGGCAAGCCGGTTGATACCGATCGGTTTTTTGTCATTGGCGTGAACAACCTGGGATCGTGTTTCGGCTCAACTGGGCCTATGCACGCCAACCCCGATAGCCCGGACGGCCAGGTCTACGGCGCGGACTTCCCTGTGGTTACGGTGGAAGACTGGGTGCACGCGCAAGCGCTGCTGTTGGATCGGCTGGGCATCCGCACGCTGGCTGCAGTGATGGGCGGCAGCCTGGGCGGCATGCAGGCGATTGCCTGGGCCTTGCTGTATCCGGAGCGCGTGCGCCGCGCGGTGGTGGTGGCCAGCGCGCCCAACCTCACGGCGGAGAACATCGCATTCAACGAAGTGGCGCGCCGCGCCATCGTGACCGACCCGGATTTCCACGGGGGCAACTTTTACCGCCATGGTGTGGTGCCCAAACGGGGCTTGCGCATCGCCCGCATGATTGGCCATATCACCTATCTGAGCGACGACGTGATGAATGCCAAGTTCGGCCGCCAGTTGCGCAGCACGGTTGTCCAAGCCGGTGCAAGCCAGGATTACCGCTACAGCACGCAAGACGTGGAATTCCAGATCGAGAGTTATCTGCGCTACCAGGGTGACAAATTCGCCGATTACTTTGATGCCAACACCTATCTGCTGATCACCCGCGCGCTGGATTACTTTGACCCGGCGCGTGCTTTCGGCGGGAACCTGAGCCACGCACTGGCCCGTGCCCGCTGCAAGTTCCTCTTAGTTAGTTTTGTCACCGATTGGCGTTTTGCCCCGGCGCGCAGCCGCGAGATTGTCAAAGCCCTGCTGGACAAGCAGCGCGACGTGAGCTATGCCGAAATTGACGCCCCGCACGGGCACGACGCGTTCTTGCTGGATGACCCGCGCTACCACGGCGTGGTTCGCTCGCATTTCGAGTCGCTGGCTGCGGAGGTGCTGGTATGAGCGACGCGCAAATTCAACACGCTATTGCCGAGCTTGTACCGCGCGGTTCGCGGGTGCTGGATCTGGGTTGCGGCGACGGTGCCATGCTCGCCCACCTGCAAGCCACGCGCGATTGCAGCGGCTACGGCATTGAAA
Source organism: Comamonas sp. lk (assembly GCA_945860595.1). GTDB lineage: Bacteria > Pseudomonadota > Gammaproteobacteria > Burkholderiales > Burkholderiaceae_C > Allorhodoferax. The sequence continues at coordinate 24,838 of CAMAQV010000014.1, read as the reverse complement.
TTGACGACGCCAACGTGCTGGCCTGTGTGCGGCGCGGCGTGAACGTGATCCAGCTCAACCTGGACCAGGGCCTGGCCATGTTTGATGACGCGTCGTTTGACGTGGTGCTGCAAATCGACACCTTGCAACACCTTCGCAACGCCGAGGTCATGCTGCGCGAGACGGTGCGGGTCGGGCGTGTGGGCATCGTCGCCTTCCCCAATTTTGCGCACTGGCCCAACCGCCTGAGTGTGCTCAGCGGCCGCATGCCGGTGACAAAACGCTTGCCTTACCAGTGGTACGACACGCCCAATATCCGAGTCGGCACGCATGCGGATCTGGGGACATTGGCCGTGAATAATGGTCTGCAGATCCTCGACAGCTTCGGCTTGCAAGACGGCCAGCCGGTTCGCTTTCTGCCGAACTGGTTTGCGGGGACTTCGGTTTACAAGTTGGCGCGCTAACAACCCAGCCTCTGCGCCAACGCCACAAAATCCTGGGCGTGCAAATCGTTACCCGCCTTGAGTGACACATCCTTGGGTTGTTGCGTACCAAACTCCCACATCCGCTCGATATAAGCGCTGCGCAATCCGCAGCTGCGCGCGGCGGTCAGATCGTCGTGGTGGGTAGCCACCAGCATCACCTGATCCGGCCGTACACCGAAGGTGCTGGCCACGCCGCCGTAGGTGCGCGGGTCAGGTTTGTAGGCACGAAAAACTTCGGCGCTCAAGATGCAGTCCCAGGGCAGGCCGGCGCGTTTGGACAGGCGGGTGAGCAGGTTCAGGTTGCCGTTGGACAGCGTGCAAATGACAAAACGCTTTTTGAGGCGTGACAGGCCTTCTACTGCGTCGGGCCAGGCGTCCAGGCGATGCCAGACCCGGTTCAGCCGGGCCCGCTCGGCCTGCGCCAGATGCGCCAGTCCGAAGTCCGGCAGGATGCTGTCCAGAATAATCCGGTGCAAATCGTCGATCAGCGTCCAGGGCAGTTCTCCCGCCATCACCCGGCGCATGGCGGGTTGGTAGCCCGCACGCCATGCGAGGGCAAAGGCATTGCCGTCCACGTGCGGGTAATTAGCCGCCATTTCCCGCACGATGCTGCCGTGCCAATCGACCACGGTGCCGAAGACGTCAAAGGCCAGAACCTGGATGTCGTCCAACAAATCGGGCGCGTTGTTTTGCACGGCCGCTCAGCAATCCGCCGGCTCTTAATCCCAGCTACTGCCCGAATCCCCCCCGCCGCTGTCCCAGGAACCGCTGTCCTGTATGCCGAAGTCCTGGCCGCCCATGTCGGCGTTGGCGTCGGGCGGGGCGTAGTGCGTGTCGGGCGCGGCCGCTGGCGGGCTGGCTTCCTTGCCTTGTTCGCCGCCCATGAGGTTGCGGCCAATGGCTTCGGCGGCCATGAAGCCGGCACCGACGGCCAGGCCGGTGGCCACGCCGCCCATGATGCGTCCGCCCATGCTGGGGCCTTGGTTGGGCGCGTACTGCTGGCCATATTGCGGACCGTATTGCTGGCCGTTTGGTTGTTGTCCATAGGGCGCACTGCCTTGGGGGCCCAGAGGAGCTGGCGTCTGGTTGCCAAAAGTTTGCGGGCCGTTCAGGCCGGGACTGGCCGCAGTCATGCTGTTGCCAAACACAGAAGGCCGCGGGCGCGAGGCGCGGCTAACCAGAAAAATCAGCAGCGCAATGCCCGCGCCGCCAAACAGCAGGATCAGGCCCCAGGGCAGGGACTTCGCGGCGGGCGCGGGTTCGGCAGCGGGCGCGGCGGCGGCGGGTGCAGCGCTGGCGCTACCACCGATTTGCGTGCGCAGGGCTTGTACCGATTCGGCTTTGGCAAAGGGCAGGCCGGGGGCCAGCCTTTCGGCGTTGGCCAGCGCTTCGCGGGCGCGCGGCAATTGCCCCTGGCGTGCGGCGATTTCGGCTTGCACGTAGTGCGCTTTGGCGCTGTTGGGGTGACCGATCAAGACCTGCTGGATCATGGTCTGTGCTTTGTCGAGCTGACCGCTTTTTGCGGCGGCGTAGACCTGGTCCATAGTGGGTTCGGTTTGCGCCCCTGCGGTCCCCAAGACCAGCAGCAAGGCCAGGGCGAGGGCGCCGCCAAGGCTGCGCCAGACAAGGGATGGGGTACGGTTCAAAAATTGCATCTGTTTCCTCCGGTATGCGGCATGGGTGGCCAAGCGCATGATGTGCGGGCATTGTGACGGCTTGCAAGAACCGGGCGCATGGCCCGCGGGTAAGGCCTGGGTAAAGCGGGGCTATAGTCAGCCCGGCGCTGCCGCTGGCCGCCTGATTTCCCGCAATCGCCCCCGTGTCCCCTGCCCAGGCTGCCCATTCGTGACCATTCAGACCGACGATTTTTCGCCCCGTCCCGCCCAGACTGCCCGCACGGCAAACGCAGCGCCTGCCGCAGTGGATGCCCCGCGTATGGTCTCCGGCGCCCCCCTGTCCGGCGGCGAGGAGGCGGTGGAGCGGGCGCTGCGGCCCAAGCTGCTGGACGACTATGTCGGTCAGGCCAAGGTGCGCGAGCAGTTGGAGATTTTTATTGGCGCAGCCCGCAAGCGTGACGAGGCGCTGGACCATGTTCTGCTGTTTGGCCCGCCCGGTCTGGGCAAGACCACGTTGAGCCACATCATTGCCCACGAGCTGGGCGTCAATTTGCGCCAGACCAGCGGCCCGGTGCTCGAGAAGCCCAAAGACCTCGCGGCGCTGCTGACCAACCTCGAAAAAAACGATGTGCTGTTCATCGACGAAATCCACCGATTAAGTCCGGTGGTCGAAGAAATCTTGTACCCCGCCTTGGAGGACTACAAGATCGACATCATGATTGGCGAAGGCCCGGCAGCACGCTCGATCAAGCTCGATTTGCAGCCCTTCACGCTGGTGGGCGCAACCACCCGCGCAGGTATGCTGACCAACCCGCTGCGCGACCGCTTCGGCATCGTGGCGCGGCTCGAGTTTTACAGCCACGCGGAGTTGCAGCGCATCGTCACGCGCAGCGCAGGCTTGCTGCAGGTGCCAATGGCCGAAGAAGGTGGCTTTGAGATCGCCCGCCGCTCACGTGGAACGCCACGCATTGCCAACCGGCTGCTGCGTAGGGTGCGCGATTACGCCGACGTCAAAGGCGTGGGCACCATCACCCTGGACATTGCCAACCGCGCCTTGCAGATGCTCGATGTGGACCCGCAGGGCTTTGACGTGATGGACCGCAAGCTGCTGGAGGCGGTGATTCACCGCTTTGACGGCGGGCCGGTGGGGCTGGACAACATCGCTGCGAGCATCGGCGAGGAGCGCGAAACGATCGAGGACGTGATCGAGCCCTATCTGATCCAGCAGGGCTATTTGCAGCGCACGCCGCGCGGGCGTATCGCCACATTGGCTGCGTACCGGCACCTGGGGGTGACCGCGCCGCGCCCGGCGGGTGGGGATTTATTGGGCGATTGAAACAGAGGCTACAGCGGTGGCAGATGCCAGTTCGTCGCCGCCCGACTCAGTTAACTTAGGCGCTGCCTTCGTCCAGCGCGGCTCCATCCACATCGTCCAGATGCTGGGTATCAGCCCACCCGACCAGGGTGAGCGCCTCGGGCGCATACAGCAGCCGGTTGATGGCGCAGTTGCCCAGTTCCCAGGTGCGCGGGGCGCTCAGGGTCTGGCCGGTGGCCAAACGGTAGAGCATGTCGAGCACACCGCCGTGGGTGACAAGCGCAATATGCTCGCCCGGATGCTGCGCGGCGATGGCGTGTAGCGTGGCGGTAACCCGCTGGTACACCGCAGTGGAACTTTCGCCGCCAGGCGGGGCCCAGAGCGGGTCGCGCTGTTTCCAGCGCAAGGCTTCCTCGGGATGCAATTCGCCGACCTCGGTATAGGTCAGGCCCTGGAAATCCCCAAAACTGCGCTCGCGCAAACCCCGCTCCAAGCGCAAGGCCGTTGACGCGATAGCACTATGCTGCGCAATCGCCAGCGCGGTAGCGTGGGCGCGGCGCAGGTCGCTGCAATAGATGGTGGCGATGCCGCTGTCGGCCAGCGCCTGGCCCACCCGCTGCGCTTGCCAGCGGCCGCGTTCGTTCAAATCGGTGTCGAGCTGACCTTGCAAGCGGGACACGGCGTTCCACGCGGTTTCGCCGTGGCGCACGGCGGTGATGTGGGTGGCGTGTTGCATGGGGTGGTTGGTGCTGAGAATCGGGGTAGCGGCGCGCCTTAGGGCCGCAGACGCGGGCCATCGGGTAACAGGTCAACCAGTACGCGCTGGGTTTGCTCCGCGCCTGCGGGGAAGTCGCGCAGGGCCGCCATCAGGACGGCGGGCAAGACTTTGTTGCGGTCCGACCAGGGCCCCTCGTGTTGCGCGCTGCTTTCGAACACGACCGACTTGTCCGTTGCATCGCGTAAAAGCAATTGCACCGTGTAGCGGTAAAGCGCCGGCTCCAAGCTCAGTGCCAGCGGCTGGGACCACAAGCCGTTGCCCGAGCTAAAGAGGCCGTGTTCAGCCCGCCAGCCGCCTACACGGTTGACGGTATCCACCGACATGCGCAATTCGACGGTGAGGCGCGCGGCGCTGGCATCCAGCACCAAACCGCGCTGCGCCAGTACTGGTGCTGCCAGCGCCTCGAGGCCGTCCTGCGCGCTGGCGGTGGCCTGCTGCGAGGGCAGGCGTTCAAAGCGGTAGAACTGGGGGCTGTTGGTGGCAGGCGCGGCCTTGGCTGAGCCGAAGCTGCGCACATCGCTGTCGATCAGCCGGGTCGTTCCGCACGCTGTCAGCGCCAGGCTGATGAGAAGCAGTACGCAGCGACTGGCCGCACGGCGGCCGCAAAAAGCACGCACGGTTTTACAGCTGCACCAGCTGCACGCCGCCCGGCGCGCGCGGCGCGGGCAGTTCTTCTGCGTCAAAGGCGGTGTCGCCCTCGGGTTCGGGCACACCGGTGGTGCGGATGTTCTGGAAATCGTGGCGCTTGGTATCCATCAGGTGCGAGGGCACCACGTTTTGCAGGGCGGTGAACATGCTCTCGATGCGTCCGGGGTATTGCTTTTCCCAGTCGCGCAGCATGTTGCCGATTTGCTTGCGCTGCAGGTTTTCCTGGCTGCCGCACAGGGTGCAGGGGATGATGGGAAAGGCGCGGTGTGCGGCCCAGCGGGTGAGGTCTTTCTCGGCCACATAGGCCAGCGGACGGATGACGATGTGGCCGCCGTCGTCGCTGACCAGCTTGGGGGGCATGCCCTTGAGCTTGCCGCCGAAGAACATGTTCAGGAAGAAGGTTTGCAGCATGTCATCGCGGTGGTGGCCCAGGGCGATCTTGGTGACTTTGAGCTCATCGGCCACGCGGTACAAAATGCCCCGGCGCAGGCGGCTGCACAGGCTGCACATGGTCTTGCCCTCGGGGATTACCTTTTTGACGATGCTGTAGGTGTCTTGCGTCTCGATGTGGAAAGACACGCCGAGTTGCTTCAGGTAGGCGGGCAGGATGTGGTCGGGGAATCCGGGCTGCTTTTGGTCGAGGTTGACGGCAATCAGTGCAAAGTTGACTGGCGCGCGCTGCTGCATTTTGAGCAGGATGTCGAGCATGCCGTAGCTATCTTTGCCACCCGAGACGCAGACCATGACGCGGTCGCCTTCTTCAATCATGCCGAAATCCATGATCGCCTGGCCGACCTGGCGGCATAGGCGTTTCTCGAGCTTGTGGGTTTCGCGCTCGACTTTCAGTGCGCGCGCCGCCGCGTCGGGCGTACTGCCGACCGCTTCGGCTTCGGTGATTTCAGGGGCAATCCAAGGGGAATTCATGTGCAGATTCTCGCACTCACCACAGACCGGTCTCAACCTTGATGGCGACTTCGCAGTCTTCAAAAATCTCCAGCTTGGCAATTTTCACGCGCACCCCGATTACCCCGGGCAGTTGCAGCAGCCTGTGCGCCAACTTGCCAATCAGGCTTTCCAGCAAGTTGACGTGCTCAGACGTGCATTCACTGATGATGATTTGCCGCACTTTGCGGTAGTCCAGCACATGGTTGATGTCGTCTTTGGGCAGCAGGGGCTGCGCCCCCAGATGCAGTTCGGCGTCGACCTGTATCGGCTGCGGCGCGATCAGCTCGGATTCGAGAATGCCCAGGCTGGCCTCAAAGCGCAGGCCGGTGAGCGTGAGTATGTGTTTGCCGATGGTCGGCGCAGCATTTGGGGTCACGGGGAAATCCTGGTTGATCAGTGCGCTCAGTGCGCTGTCTGCGCATTGCGCAAGCGGAATACTTCGACACCCACGGCCTCGCAGTCCGGGTAGACATCGAGTTTGGCGGTGGCTACGCGTACGGCTTGCACATGGGGATGGAGAAGCAGGTCGTCAGCGATGTGGTCGCACAGTGTTTCCTGCAAGTTGATGTGTCCGGCCACGGTGCGCTGGCGCACGATGGAGCGGATGAAGTCGTAATCGACGATGTCCTCAATGCGGTCGCGCGCCGGGTTGGAGTGCGCGTAGGGCACGTACAAATCCACATCGAAGCGCATACGCTGCGGGGCGCCTTGCTCAAAGTCGTGGATGCCGATGTGCACCTCAAGCACGTGGCCCCGCAAAAACAATTTGCGGCAGGTCCGCAGCAGCTGGGTTTCATCCATGGTCGGCCTGCGCTTTTAAGGTGCTCACCGCAAACATCACATCACGCTCCAGGGGGACTAAATGCTGGCCATTGTCCACCGCCAGGGTGACGCCATTAACGCCGCGGTTCTCGGCCAGAAAGCGGCAGGTGTTGGCCACATCCTGCGGATCGGTCGCGCGGCGCAGCAAATTCACGCGGCTGGCGCGGGCAAAGTTGTCGTCGGTTTGCGGGCCGCTGGGATACATCAGGCCGGGTGCCACGCCGCAGACCCGGACCACGGGCGCCAGCGCCTGCGCCTGCAAGGCCACGCTGCGCTCCAAGGCCAGCTTGCTGGTGGTGTAAGAAAAATAGTCCGGGTTGAGGTTGAACACTTTTTGGTCCAGCAGATGGACCACGCAGGCGTCAGGGCTCGGGGTGGACGCCTGCCGCGCGGTCTGCTGCCGCGCCAGTTCGCGCCCCAGCATCAGCGGGGCGATCAGGTTCACTTCCAGCTGGCGGCGCGTGAGTGCGGGGTCGAAATCGATGCCGGTGTCCGGCTCAAACACCGATGCGTTATTCACCACCGCGCGCAGGCCGCCGCTGCGCTGCGCCAGGTGCGCCATCATCGCCAGCGCTTCGGATTCATGCGCCAGGTCTGCGGCCACGGTGTCCACCGCCCAGCCTTCGCCGCGCAGTTCTTCTTGCAAGGCATGCGCTGCCTCGCCCGAACGGGCGTAATGGCACCAGACATGCCAACCCGCCTGCGCAAAGCTGCGCACCAGCAGTTGGCCCAGACGGTGCGCGCCGCCGGTAATCAAAACATGGTCTGCCATGGTGTGCTTCAGGATTCCTCTGGTTCTGGGGTGCCATCAGGTGTAGGGGTGCGCCGCATAATTGCCGCCACCGCAACTCGCCCGCCCGTCTTATGGAGCCAAGCAACCCGCTGGAGGTGGCTATTAGAAACCACCTCGCCGCCCAGGGCGGCTGGATGGGCTTTGACGACTTCATGCAGCAGGTCCTGTACACGCCCGGGCTTGGCTATTACGCCAACGAGCTTCCCAAGTTCGGCGATGCGCCGCAGGCGCCTGAGCAGCCCGAGGGCAGCGATTTCGTCACCGCCCCCGAACTCACCCCGCTTTTTGGTTATGCGCTGGCGCGCCAGGTGGCGCAGGCTCTGCAGGCCACGGGCACGGATGAGATCTGGGAATTCGGCGCGGGCAGCGGCGCCTTGGCCGGGCAGTTACTGGATGCCCTAGATGAGATGGGCGTTGCCGTGCGCCGTTACACCGTGGTCGAGTTGTCGCAGACCCTGGCTGCGCGCCAGCGCGCCAGCCTGGAGCGCCACGCCGCGCGCCTGCATTGGGCCCAGACTTTGCCGGATGCGATGCGCGGCGTGTTGATTGGCAACGAGGTGCTCGACGCCATGCCGGTGCAACTGCTGGCGCGCGTGGGCGGGGTGTGGCACGAGCGTGGCGTGGTCGCCATGGGAGAGGGTTTTGTCTGGAGCGACCGGCCAAGCAGCCTGCGCCCGCCCTGCGAAATCGAAGGCGACCATGATTACCTGTGCGAAATCCATCCGCAAGCCGAAGCCTTTGTGCGCAGCCTGGGCCAGCGCCTGCAGCGCGGCCTGATTTTGCTGCTGGACTATGGCTTTGGCCAGGATGAGTACTACCACCCGCAGCGCCACATGGGCACGGTGATGTGCCACCGCAGCCACCGCAGCGACATGAACCCGCTGGCCGACGTGGGCCTGAAAGATATCACCGCCCACGTCAACTTCAGTGGCATCCTGATAGCGGGCGAAGAGGCGGGACTGGCGTTGGTGGGGTATACCACCCAAGCGCATTTTTTAATCAATTGCGGGCTAGTCAATCTGATGCAGGCGGCCAGCGCGGCCCAGCGCAACCGGGCCGAGCGGCTGATCCTGGAGCACGAAATGGGCGAGTTGTTCAAGGTCATCGCCCTAGGGCGGGGTTTGACGGAGCAGCCGCTGGGCTTTACCCGGGGCGACCGGAGCCACCGGCTGTAAGGTCACAAAATTTAGACGCTACAGTCAGTGGGTTTGCCTAAAAACCGCTTTTTCCCCCGCGATCCATGCCCGATATCACCTTCCCCACCCACATGCCGCCGGTCGCCGGGGTCGACATTGGCGGCACCAAGGTCGCTGTCAGCGTGGCCGATAGCCAGGGCGTGCGCGGCAAGCTTTCTCAGCCTACGGCCATCCGCGGCGGGCGCGACGCGCTGGCCTTGCAGGTGCAGGATCTGGTGCGCCAGAGCTGCGCGCTGGCGGGCGTGAAGGTGGCCGATTTGTCGGCCGTGGGCGTCTCATCCTGTGGCCCCTTTGTGATGCGCGACGGCCTGGTGGAGCTCAATTCGCCCAATATCTGCGGTGGTATGGCGGGTGCAGCGCGCGGCCTCCCCAACGACTGGCCGACAGCGTATCTGGAAGCGCCCTTGCGCCAGGTCTTTCCTGGCGTGCGAGTGGAAAACGACGGCATTGCCGCTTTGGAGGCCGAGCGGCGCTGGGGTGCGCTGCGCGATGTTGCGAACTGCGCTTATGTGACCTGGAGCACCGGTATTGGCGCGGGTGTCTGCGTCGACGGACGCGCCCTGCGGGGCAAAAACGGCAACGCCGGGCACGCCGGCCATATGTTTGTGAGCGACAACGACGAAGCCCTGTGCGGCTGCGGCAACCGGGGTGATGTGGAGGCCCTGATTGCTGGGAACGCGATTCCGCGCCGCTTTGCCGCGCAGGGTATTGCCGACGCGCCCGGCCTGTTTGCCGCCGCCCGCGCCGGCGAGCCGCACGCACAGGCGGTGGTGGACGATTTGTGCCGTGTGATGGGCCGGGCCTTGTACAACCTGACGATTTTGTTTGACCTGCAGCGCATCAGCCTGGGTGGCAGCGTGTTCTGGCACCACCGTGATTTTTTGCTGCCCAAGTTGCAGTCTTATGTGCAGGGCAAGCTGCCAGCGCTGACCGAGGGTGTGGATTTCGTGCCCGCCGGGCTGGGTGACCGGGTGGGCGACTACGCCGCGCTTGCGCTGGTCGTCGGCGATTAGAGCGCCGCAGCCGCTGCGGTATTGCGCCGCAGCGTGGTCAGCGCAATACCGCCCAGCACCAGCGCACCGCCGATGTAGACCCCCTGCACGGGCTCTTCCCCATGTACCAACCAGACCCACAAGGGATTCAGCACCGCGTCGGCCATGGTGATCAGCACCATGTGGCTGGTTGCCACGCTGCGTGCGCCGTGCATATAAAAGAGCAGGGGAATGGCCAGTTGTACCAGGCCCATGAACAGCAACACCAGCACGTGTTCCCAGGAGGGCAGGATCAGCACACCGCTGGCGCTGATGGCGACAAAGGTCAGCAGCCCGCCCAGAAACAGCGCGGGCTCCATGTCAAATTCCCGGTAGCGCCGCAGGGCCACGCTCTGGCTGGCAAAGCAGGCGGCGACAGCCAGACCAGACAACACGCCCACGATGCCGGTCGCTTGCGACTGGCCTTCGCCCAGTGCGATCACGGCGACGCCCAGCAAGGCCATCACCATGGCGATGTAATAGATAGCTGGCGTGCGCTCACCCAGCCACAGGCGTGCAATCAGGGCCGCGAACAGGCCCGACGTGGCTGTCAAGCACGAGATCGCCGCCACGCTCCCATGGCCCAGCGAAAAAATGTAGAGCGAAGAGCCCAATGAAAAAAATCCGGCAGACAGCAAGAGCGCCTTGGGTGGGCTGCGCCGCACCATGGCCAGACTGCCGCGTCCGTAGCGCAGGGCTATCCACAGTGCCATTGACAGTGCCAAGCCAAGACCGCGAAAGGCATTGAATGACCAGGGGTCTATGCCGGGTAGCCAGCGTACGAATACCCCGCTCAGGCTCCAGAACAGCGTCGCCCCAGCGACCAGCAGCAGGCCCTGGAATGAGGAGCTTCCGGGCATCAGTTTTGGGTGTTGATGGTGGCGAGGCGTGAGGTCTTCATGCGCCGTCCGGGGTGCCGCTGTCGGCGCTGCGCCGGGTGCGCGCACCCCGCCCGCGCGACACATTGGCCCCGGGAGCAGCCCCTGCGGCGCGGCTCTGCTCGCCACCCCATTGGGCGCGTGCGCCGGTGGAGACTTCGCCGAGCTGGCTGGTGATGTCTTCCAGGGTGGGGCTGGCACTCTTGCTATGGGATTCCAGCGCCTCGCGCATGGCGCGCAGGTGTTTGGCCGATGTGCCGCAGCAGCCGCCGATGATGCGTGCGCCGGCATCCAGCGCCATGCGCGCGTACAAGGCCATGATCTCCGGCGTGCCGTTGTAGCAAATCGCGCCGTCCACATACTGCGGAATGCCGCAATTGCCCTTGGCGACCAGCACCACATCTGGGCCCATGGCTTCGGCCAGGTTGTGGATACAGGCTACGACCTCGGAAGCACCCACGCCGCAGTTCGTGCCGCAGGCCGCAAGGCGCGGAGAGAGGGATTGTTCAATGGCGGAAAAATCGCTGGGCGAAATGCCCATCATGGTGCGGCCGTTGGTGTCAAAGCTCAGCGTACACACAATGGGCAAGTCCGCAGCGGCGGCTCCGGCTACGGCAGCCTCGACCTCCTCGCGCGAGGACATGGTCTCAATCCACAGCACATCCGCGCCACCCGCTTTGAGGGCCAGCGCCTGCTCGGCGAAGGCTGCCTTGGCCTCGTCGAAGGTGAGCGGTCCGATGGGTTCCATGATTTCGCCCGTAGGCCCCATGCTGCCGGCAACCGCAATCGTGCGTCCGCTGGCATCGGCCACGCGGCGGGCAATTTGTGCTGCCCGGGCATTCAGTTCGGCCATGCGCGATTGCGCGTTGTGCAGTTTGAGCCGGTACACCGTGCCGCCAAAGCTGTTGGTCAGCAGAATATCAGCCCCCGCGTCGACAAAACTCTGGTGCAAAGCGGCAATGCGATCCGGGTGTTCGGTGTTCCACAGTTCAGGCGCGTCGCCTGAGACCAGGCCTACATCGAACAAATTGCTGCCGGTAGCCCCATCGGCTAACAACCAGGGCCGGGTTGCCAGCAGGTGCGAAAAACGATTCTCAGAAGGGCTCAGCATCGGTCACTCCACAAATCAAGGTGAGCACGAACGCGGGGGAGTTGATGGCTCACCGCACGGTGCGTGGGTGAGCGCGGTTGACACGGCTTGGCAAGCGCCAAGTGCCCCAAGCCTGGTTCCATGTGCGTGAACTGCAGCGCTCCTCGGGACGGCTGATTTTGCCATGCGCGGGCCGATGCATAATTGATTCGCGACGCGCAGTGGCATTACAGGGGCTGCGTCCCACTATTAAACCCGTTTGAAGAAGTTGGAAAAATTCCCGCATACCCTCATTCAATGTCTGACTGCCATCGCGCAACACCACGGGTTGCAGGTCAGTCCGGAAGGCTTGATATCTGAGCATGCTTTGGGGGCCGAGGAGCCCGGTGACACGCTGATTTTGCGCATTGCCTCCGAAGTTGGTATGAAAGCCCGCATCGACAAGCTGAGTTGGCAGGGCTTGCTGGCGCAGGGCGGTGTGTTCCCCCTGATAGCGCGCCTGAACGACGGCAGCGCCGTGATTGTGGTGGGTGCGCGCGTGGAGGGCGAGGGCAAGGTGGCGCTGTTGGACCCGGTAGCGGCTCAAGCGGTGGTGACCTTGGAAGACCAGGCCACGTTTTGCGCCCGGTGGAACGGCACGGTGCTGCTGCTCAAGCGGGAGCATAAGCTCAGCGACCCGGATCAACCTTTCGGCTTTAGCTGGTTTATTCCCGAGATTCTGAAGCAAAAGAAGGCATTTCGCGACATCTTTATCGCGGCGATTGCCATGCAGATCCTGTCGCTGGCCTCGCCCATGTTTTTCCAGATTGTTATCGACAAAGTATTGACGCACCAAAGCGAGACGACGCTGTGGGTGCTGGCCATCGGTATCGTGATTGCAATTACCTTTGATTCGGCGTTTGGTTATTTGCGCCAGATGCTGACCATGGCGGCGACCAACAAAATTGACATGCGACTGACGCGGAGGATTTTTTCACAGCTGTTGTCGTTGCCGATTGACTACTTCGAGTCCAATTCTGCGGGCGTGGTTTCCCGTCACGTACAGCAACTCGACAAGATTCGCAACTTTCTGACGGGTCGCCTGTTCTTCGTTGGCCTTGACACGATTTCATTGCTGATTTTTTTGCCAATTCTGTTTACCTATTCAGTGCAACTGGCGCTGATTGTTTTGCTCTTTACCGGCTTGATCATGGTGGTCATTGTGGCCATGGTGCCGACCTACCAAAAGCGGCTGAATGCCTTGTATTCGGCCGAGGGCCAGCGCCAAGCCATCATGGTGGAGACCATCCACGGCATCCGTACTGTCAAGGCCTTGGCTATTGAGCCGATTTTGCGCCGCCGTTGGGACCAGCGATCGGCTGAATCCATCACCATGCATTTCCGGGTTGGTTTGGTTTCGATTACCGGGAATGCCATTACCGATTTTCTGGGTAAATTGCTGCCCATCATCATCATCGTGATCGGTGCGCAGCAGGTTTTTGACCATACCTTGACTGTCGGCGCTTTGATCGGTTTTCAGATGATGTCAGGCCGGGTGATCGGGCCGCTGATATCCATGACCGGGCTAGTCAATGAGTTCCAGGAAACCTCTTTGTCCGTGCGGATGTTGGGCGAGGTGATGAACCGGCCATCGGAAGGTCGCCCAGGCAATGCCGGCTTGCGTCCGCAACTGGCGGGAGAGATTGTCTTTGATGCGGTGTCTTTCCGCTACCCCGGCGCCACATCCACCGCCTTGAACCGCGCCAGTTTCACCATCCGCAAGGGTACCGTGGTGGGCATTGTGGGACGCAGTGGTTCCGGCAAGACTACGGTGACCAAATTGATTCAAGGTCTGTACCCCCTGCAAGAAGGCCTGGTGCGCTTTGATGGCGTGGACGCCCGCGAAATTGATTTGTCGCATTTGCGCCGGCAGATCGGCGTGGTTTTGCAGGAGAACTTTTTGTTCCGGGGCACCATCCGCGAAAACCTGGTCGTGGCCAAGCCCGATGCCTCCTTTGCAGAAATCGTTGCTGCGACCCAGATTGCCGGAGCCGAGGAATTCATCGAACGCATGCCGCAGGGCTACGACACCTTGCTGGAAGAGAACGCCTCCAATCTTTCGGGCGGTCAGAAGCAAAGGCTTTCGATCGCACGCTCCCTGATCACGCAGCCGCGCATCTTGATTCTGGACGAGGCGGCCAGCGCCCTGGACCCGGAAAGCGAAGCCATCTTCATCAATAACCTGTCGCGCATCGCGGTGGGGCGCACGGTCTTAATGATTTCGCACCGCTTGTCGACCTTGGTGAACGCCGACGCGATCATGGTGATGCAACACGGCGAACTGATGGACAGCGGAACCCACAAAGAATTGCTGACGCGCTGCGAGACTTACCAACACCTATGGAACCAGCAGACAAGCCACCTTTAAACCCGCAGCTGGGCGATCTCAAGCACGGCACCGTGCTGGATTTTCTGCCCGATGCGGATGAAATTGAACGTAGCCCCGTGCCGGTTTACCTGCGCACCACGGTGTTCGCCTTGGCGGCTGTGGTCGTTTTGTTTGTCGCATGGGCTACCTTTTCTGAGGTGGAGCGTATCGTGATCACCCAGGGCCGCCTGGTCAATCCTTTGCCCAATATCGTGGTGCAGCCCCTGGAGACCTCGATCATCCAGCGCATTGAAGTCCGCACGGGTCAGGTTGTGCGCAAGGGGGATGTTTTGGCAACCCTGGATCCCACCTTCGCCCAGGCGGATGAAGCACAGTTGCGCACCCGTTTGCGCAGCCTCGACACCCAGACGCGCGGTTTGAACGACGAGCTCAGCGGCCGTAAGGGAGCGGGCGGCTCGGGCGGCGCTGATTCGCAGCTGCAGGCACAACTCTCTGCAGAACGCCAGGCCAATTACCAGGCGCAGATCAGCAAGATGGACCAGAACCTGGCCCGCCTGGCTGCCTCATTGCAGACCAACCGGCGCGACCAAGATGTTTTGGCCCAGCGCATGAAGTCGCTGGTGGAAATGGAGGCCATGCAAGAGGCCTTGATGGCGCAGCAGTTCGGTGCCAAATTGCATTTACTCGAGGCGCGGGATCGCCGGCTGGGCGGCGAGCGTGACCTGGAAATGGCGAGAAACCGCGAGCAGGAAATCAAGCGCGAGATGTCCGCCTTGGAGGCGGAAAAAACGGCCTTTGTGAAAGGGTGGCGACAAAAAATGATGGAGGATTTGCTGAGCACCTCGCGCGATCGGGATGGCGTCAATGAGCAATTGCAAAAAGCCGATAAGCGCAAAGAGCTGGTGTCGCTGGTCGCGCCAGCCGATGCGGTGGTGCTGGAGATTGCCAAGCTCTCGCAGGGGTCGGTCGTGCAGGCAGCGGAGAAGATGTTTACCTTGGTGCCTTTGGGCGACCAGATGGAGGTGGAGGTCAGCGTGGATGCGGCAGACATCGGTTACGTCAAGGTGGGCGATAAGGCGCACGTCAAATTTGACGCCTTCCCGTACCAAAAGCACGGCATGCTGGACGGAAGCTTGCGGACTCTGAGTGAGGATGCCTTCCGGCGTGACGCGGCCGCAGCAAACGGCTCGCTTGACGCTTTTTACCTGAGCCGCATCCATCTGGCGCCCGGCACCCTGCACAACATGGCACCCGGTATGCGATTGCTTCCCGGCATGACCGTCTCCGCAGAAATTGTCGTCGGCAAGCGCTCGGTGATTTCTTATTTGATCTGGCCCCTGACCAAGGCCATGGACGAGGCTATCCGCGAGCCTTGAGGTCCGCAGCTGCGCCCCCTGTCCATGCAGCGGGGTCTACAGCCTGCGATTCAGTTGATGCGGAAAATCCGCCAGCCGTTGTCCATTTTCCGGATTCCGAACTTCCAGCCCAGCTCGTGGCGCTTGATGAAGTTGATGGCTGACACCCGCGCGCTCTGCGCCAGGCGGAAGTCGTCGATCAGGATGGAGTCCCCCACCCCCATCTGGTCAAACGGGTAGCGGCGCAGAGGGGCGATCTGTTGCCCGGGCTCTGCGGGGTCAATTTTCATCACAGCGTTGTTCATACACACCTTTCACGTCGATACGGGAGTTACTGCGTGAATCGGCACCGGTTTGCAGAACTTGAGCACAGGTGTCTGCAATTAATGGCGTGAAGTTTGCTTAAACCCAGGTGGTGGTCCATTTTATGGAGTCCCCGCGCGTGCTGTTGAGCGGCAATGTGGTGGTTTTTCCTGGTTTTCAGGAGCTGAGCCACTGCAATTGTTGGCCGTTCTTGGCCGCCGTGGATCCCATAGTGGCCAAGAGTTGCCTGCTTTTCTGTGCGTGTGCGTCGAAAACAGGTGATGAAATACAGAAAATTTTGGCATGTTTGCTTGTCAATTGCATCAATTGACCGGCGGATGTGTCGGAAAACCGGATTGTGGGTGTGAGCGGGCGCAAACGGGCTAAGGACTTGGGTTCTGGTGCCGATTAGCAAGATGCGCTGAATGGAAACGTTGGACATCGGTCGTGCGCAGTTGTGGCGGCCGGTTCAAACAATTAATTGGGTACAAGATGGCAACATATACAACTACTGCCTTAGCGGCTCTGTCCACTACGGAGTTCGCGGCGCTGACGACGGCGGATGCGGCTGCGTTGGGCACCGCGCAAATTGCCGTCTTGACCACAGCGCAGGTTGCTGCCTTCGAAACGGAGGATCTGGCGGCCGTGGGGTCTGCCGGTATCCGAACACTCACAACCGAACAGTTGTTGGCACTGGCGACGCTGCAGGTGGCCGCGTTGACCTCCAAGCAGGTTCAGGCCCTCAGTACCGATCAGGTGGTGGCGCTGCTCACGGAGAGCATCGTTGCGCTGAGCACCGCCCAGGCGGCTTCGCTGAGCACCGCGCAGGCCGCGGTGATGGGCACCAGCCAATTGGCTGCGCTGGAGGCCGCCGATCTGGCCGCCGTCGGTACCGCCAGCGTGCGGGCGTTTTCGACCGATCAGCTGGCTGCGCTCAGCACAGCCCAGATTGCTGCTTTGGCGACCCGCCAAGTCGCGGCCCTGAGCACCGACCAGCTGGTCTCCCTGAGCACCGATAGCGTTGCTGGGATGGGCACCGCGCAGCTGGTGGCTTTGCTGACCGCGCAGCTGGCCAGTCTGACAACAGACCAGATCCTCGCCCTGCAGACTGTCGACCTTGCGGTTGTGAGCAGCGTTCAGCTGCGGGCACTGACCTCAGACCAGATCGCGGCTTTGTCCAGCGACCAGCTGGTGGCCTTGAGTACGACCCAGTTCGCCGGCCTCAATACAGCCAATGTGGTGGCTTTCACCACGCAGCAGCTCACCTACCTGGAAACTTCCGACCTGGCGGCACTGACCACCGTCAACCTGCGCGCTCTACTCAGCGACCAGGTCGCGGCCTTGCTGACCAGCCAGCTGGTGGCCGTCACGACGCGCCAATTGCTTGCCCTGAGCACCGACCAATTTGCAGGCCTCACCACGGACCAGATCGTTTCCATCACCGCGACCCAGGCTGCCGCTATCACCAGCAACCAAGCCGCCGCACTGACATCCGATCAGCTCGCTGCCTTGGAGACCACCGATTTGGCAGCACTATCCAGCGCGGCTGTTCGTGCCCTGTGGACCGACCAGCTGGTTTTGCTGAGCACCGACCAGGTGACAGCTCTTGGGACCAGCCAGATTCTCGGTTTACTCACGGCGTCGGTAGCCGCTCTGACGACGGACCAGCTCGTCGCGCTCTCCGAAACACAGGCGGCGGTACTGACCACTGCCCAGGCTGCTGCATTGACGGTTGAGCAACTGGTGACCGTGCAGACCCGGGACGTGGCTGCTTTGAGTACCGCGGCGATACGCGGGTTGACCGTATCCCAGATTGCTGCGGCGACCACCGACCAGATTGCCGGCCTGACTACGCGCCAGGTACTGGCCTTGGGGACGACACAGATCGCGGCGCTGACAACAGACCAGACCATTGCCTTGACGACGGGGCAAGTCGCCAGCCTGGCCAGCGGACAGGCTGCAGCGCTCAGCGCAGACCAAATTGCCGCGTTGGAAGTGCAAGACCTTGCGGTACTGAGCACGAGCAATGTGCGCGCGCTGACAACCAATCAGGTTGCTGCGGTGACCACCGACCAGACCGTCGCCTTGACCAGTAACCAGGTGGTTGCCCTGGCAACGTTGCAGGTACTGGCGCTGACCGTTGATCAAATTGCAGCCCTGGAAACGACCGATTTCGCCGCCTTCTCCACAGCCCAGTTGCGCGCTTTGTCCGCCAGCCAGATGGCTGCCGCGACCACCGAACAGATGGTGGCCCTCACGACGACCCAGGTGCTGGGTCTGAGCACGGCCAATGTGACCGCCTTGACGACCACCCAGATCCAGGCGATCGAGACTGCAGATTGGGTGACTTTGACCACCGTCAACGTCAATGCGCTGGGAACGACCCAGATCGCCGCCTTGCTCACCGAGCAACTGGCCGCCTTGACCACACTGCAGATCCAGGCCTTGACTACCAGCCAGGCCGCAGCCTTGACCACCGACCAGGTGCTGGCGTGGACCACGGCCCAGATCACGGCCATTACCACCGCGCAGACCCTGGCTTTGACCACGACGCAGATCGTGGCCATGGAAACCACGGATTTCGCAGTCCTCTCCAGCACCCAGTTGCGGGCCCTGTCCAGTGCCCAGATCGCGGCCCTGCGCACCGATCAGGTACAGGCTTTGACCACCATCCAGGTGGTCGGTATGAGCACCAGCAATGTTTCCGCGCTGACGACACTGCAAGTCGCGGCCATGGAGACCCAGGATGCCGTGGTCCTGAGCAGCCTGCAGTTGCGGGCGCTCGCGACATTGCAAATTGCGGCGTTCACGACTGACCAGTTGTCGGCCCTGACCACCGCCCAGATTCTCAGCTTGGGCACCGACCAGGCAGCCGCCTTGGGCACCGACCAGGTCGTATCCCTTACCACCAGCCAGGTGCAGGTCTTCAGCACCGCGCAGGTCGCCGCATTGACCACCACGCAGCTGGCTGCGATGGAGTTGAATGACTTTGCCGCTTTCAGTACCGCCCAGTTGCGCGCGCTCACTACCGTGCAGATGGCCTCTGCCACCACAGACCAGATCGCCGCCCTGAGCACCGTGGCTGCAACCGGTTTGAGTACGTCCAATGTCAGTGCGCTGCGCACCGATCAAATAGCGGCCTTGGAGACCAGCGACCTTGCGGTGGTTTCCACTGCGGGTCTGCGTGCGCTGTCCACCGCACAGGTCGCCGCCATGATCACCGATCAGATAGCCGCGCTCACCACGCTGCAGATTGTTGGCCTGGCCACCGAGCAGATTGCCGCCATGGGCACCGATCAGATTGTGGCCATGGGCACCGCCCAGTTCGCGGCCATGCGGACCCTTCAATCCAGCGCGCTGACCACGACCCAGATCGCGGCGGTCGAGACGGCCGATTTCGCGGCCCTGACCACCGTGCAGTTGCGAAACCTGGATACCACCCAGATCGCCGCAGTGACGACGGACCAGATCGTGGCCCTGAGCGAGTCGCAGGTCATGGCAATGTCCACGCTGCAGACGGCCGCGTTGACGACCGATCAGCTTGTGGCGCTACAAACTGCGGATATGGCGGCATTGAGCAGCGCCCAATTGCGCTCGCTGGTCGAATCCCAGATCGCAGCCTTCAGCACCGACCAGGTCGTCGCCCTGACGACCACCCAGGTGGCGGGCCTGAGTACCGCCAACGCCATCAGTCTCACATCCGACCAGATTCTTGCGCTGCAAACGAGTGACTTGGTGGTCCTGGCAACCCGCAATGTGCGGGTGCTGTCCACAGACCAGTTGGTTGCGATGAGCACCGTGCAGGTCGCGGCACTCACCACCGTGCAGGTCGCGGCGCTGGGGACGGATCAGATCGGTTTTCTGCTGACGGAGCAGACGGTTGCGTTGCTGACAAGCCAGGTGCTGGCCTTGGGTTCGGCCCAGGTGGCGGCGATGACTACGGACCAGATTCTGGCCATGGAGACGGCAGACCTCGTGGTGTTGACCACGGTGCAGTTCCGGGCGCTCACCTCGACGCAAATCGCGGCGCTGTCCACCAGCCAGGTCCTGGCGGTGACAACCGTACAGGCGGGCGGAATGAGCACGGCCAATGCCTACGCATTGACCTCTGAGCAGATTGCCGTCTTGACGACCAGTGATCTGGCCATTTTGGGCACAGCCAATGTGCGCGTGCTGTCTACCAGCCAGCTGATCGCCCTGACAACGGTACAGCTTGCCTCCCTGACCACTGTGCAGACTGCCGCGCTGGGCTCCGCGCAGGTCGCGGCCCTGTTGACCGAACAGGTCGTAGCCCTGACAACGGCACAGGTCGCAGCGCTCGGGTCCAGCCAGGCGACTGCGCTGACCACCGACCAGGCCATGGCCTTGCAAACCCACGATCTGGTTGCCTTGACCACTGCCAATCTGCGTGCGTTGCTGACCGACCAGATTGCGGCGCTGACAAGCATGCAGGTGCTGGCCCTGACGACCGACCAGGTGCTGGGTTTGGGTACCAGCCAGGTTTCGGCCTTTGTAACGGATCAGGTCGTGGCGATCGGCACACGCCAATTGCTGGCCTTGACCAGTACCCAGATTGCGGCGCTGCGCACGGATCAGGTGCTGGCGTTGGGCACAGCCCAGTATGTGGTGTTGGCAACCGGACAGGTCAGCGGCTTCACCACGGAGCAATTAGTCGCTCTAGAAAACGAAGACCTGGCGGTATGGAGCACCTTGCAGCTCCAAGCCATGTCGAGCCAGCAGCTTTCCGCGCTGACGACCCTTCAAATCGCGGCTCTGACCACCACCCAGGCCAGCGGGCTGAGCAGTGCCAATGTGACCGCTTTCACGACCGATCAGATTGCGGCCCTGCCCACCAGTGACCTTGCCGCCCTGGCGACAGCCAACGTCCGCGCTCTGACCACCGACCAGGTGGTCGCCATCACCACCGATCAGCTGGGCTTCATGACGACCCTGCAAGTCGCAGGTATGGGTACTGCGCAGATTGCTTCCATGACGACCGACCAGGTTGTTGCACTGACAACGAACCAGGTGCTGGCGATGGGCACCAGCCAGGTCGCGGGCATGACGACCGACCAGCTTGCTGCCATAGAGACCCTTGATCTGGCGGTGCTGACCACCTTGGGTCTGCGCGCGCTTTCAAGCAACCAGATTGCGGCATTGACCACCGACCAGGTCGTCGCCTTCACGACCGCGCAGGTAGCGGCTCTGGGGACCCGCCAGTCTGCCAGCTTCACCACCGATCAGGTGGTGGCCATGGAGACCACCGACTGGGTTGCGCTGGGGACTGCTAACGTCGCGGCACTGACAACCGAGCTGGTAGCAGGCATCACCACCGACCAGGTTGTGGCGCTGACGACGGCCCAGGTGGCCGCTCTGAGTACCCGCCAGTCTGCGTCGCTGACCACCGATCAGATCGCTGCGTTGCAGACAGCAGACCTCCAGGCATTGAGTACCGACAACGTGCTGGCGCTTGGTACAGATCAGGTAGCCGCGATCACGACCGATCAGATGCTGGCACTCACCACCGCGCAGGTCGCGGTCTTGCGCACCGACCATATCGTCGCATTGACAACCATGCAGCTATCTGCAATGGAGACCGCTGATGTGCTGATTTTTGAGACGTCACAAGTCTATGCCCTGACCACAGACCAGCTCGCGGCCATGACCACGGATCAGTTGGCCGTTTTGACGACCGACCAGTTTGCTGCCTTGAGTACCCAGCAACTGCAGGCGCTCACGACGGACCAGGCGCTGGCCCTGAGCACTGCGCAACTGAATGCGCTGACGGTGAGCCAGTGGGCCACCCTCAACACCAACGCGGTGGCCGCTTTGTCCACCGTGCAGATAGCGTCGCTGAATACCAATTTGATTGCCGCGCTGACAACGTTCGAGGCCCAGGCCTTGACCACAGACCAGTTAGCCGCGCTGACAACCCTGGAGGTTGCGGCCTTGGGCACAGTCACCCTGCAGGCGCTGCTGACCGATCAGATTGCAGCCTTTCTGACCAGCCAGTTGGTTGCAATGAGTACGGTGCAATACGCTGGGATGAGCACGGACAACGTGGCCGCACTGACTACGGACCAGGTGTTTGCCTTGTTGACGGACGCACTCAGCGCGCTGACCACACGCGGCGTAGCCAGCCTCACCACCGATCAGGTGCTGGCCTTGAGCACTGACCAACTGACCGCTTTCACCAATAGCCAGCTGACCGCGCTGACTTCGGACCAGGCTGCGGCGCTGAGTACCGACCAGGTAGTGGCCCTGAGCACAGGCCAATGGGCGGCGCTCAGCACCATCGGCATTGCGGCCTTGGGTACCGACCAGCTGGTGGCGATGGAAACCAGTGATCTTGCGGCGCTGGAAACCGCTGCGTTGGCGGCACTCTCGGTGACGCAATTTGCGGCGCTGACCACAGACCAGGTTGTGGCACTCACGACCAGCCAGGTTGCCGGCCTCACCACGGCCAATGTGAATGCGCTGACGTCCGACCAGTTGGTCGCCATGATGACGGCCGATATGGTGGCACTCACCACTGCCGCGATCCGGGCACTCAGTGTGGAGCAAATGGCCGCCTGGACCACAGACCAGTGGGTGGCACTGACGACGCTGCAGGCCGCTGCCATCAGCAGCGCCAATGTCACCGGATTGACGACAACGCAGTTGCTGGCGATGGAAACCGCCGACCTGGTGGCTCTGACCACCACGGCGCTGAGCACACTGGACTACTCCGTCCAGCTTCCCTATGTGTCCACCGCCCAGGTTGCTGCGCTGAGTACCGTGCAAGTCCGCGCGCTCAGTCTCGACCAAGTAGCAAATCTGACGACCAACCAGGTTGTGGGAATGACCACCCGGCAGATTGCGGCCCTGGGCACGGACCAGGCCGGCGTCCTGACCGCCAGCCAATTGGTGGCGCTGACAACCCGCCAGGTGGTTGCACTCAGCACGGAGGTGGTGCAGTCGGTCAGTTCTGACCAGTTGCCTTCCTTTACGACCGCGCAAATCTACGCTTTGCGGACGGCGCAGGTTGCTGTACTGGGCACTGCGGCGATAGCCGCACTCACGGCCGATCAGGCAGCCTATCTGAGCGCCAGCAACGTGGATGGTTTGACCACCACCCAAATTGTGGCCATTGAAACCGACGACCTGGCCGTACTCAGTACGGCGGCGCTGCGGGCTTTTTCCTCGGACCAGGTTGCCGCCTTGACAACCAACCAGATCGTAGCCCTCACGGTGGACCAAGTTGAAGGCATCAGTACGGCCAATGCCGCGGCATTGACCACCACGCAAATCTCTTTTGTAGAGACCGATGATCTGGTGGTTCTGAGCACCACCAATCTGCAAGCCCTCTCATCGAGCCAGATCGCGGCATTGACCACCATCCAGTTGGCGGCCTTGACCACGCAGCAGGCCGCCGGCTTGAGCAGTGCGAACGCCAATGCGCTGACCACAGTGCAATTGGTGTCTATGGAAACCGAGGACTTCGCCGCGCTGAGTTCGTCCAGTGTGCGGGGGCTCTCAACCCAGCAGATCGCCGCTTTGACGACTCTGGAAATCGTCGCCTTGTCCAGCACCCAGGCCGCGGCACTGTCCTCGTCCGCTGCGGGCGCTCTGACGACCATCCAACTGGTGGCTTTTGAGACGGGCGATATTGCGGTTCTGTCGACCACCAATCTGCAGGCACTCAGTAGCGTGCAGGTGGTCGCATTGTTGACCGCGCAAATCGTCGGCCTCACCTCCAAACAAATCGCCGGGCTCAGTGCCAACAATGTGGCGGCATTCACGACGGCACAGATACTGGCCATTGAGACAGCGGATTTGATCGCCATTACGACGAGCAACATGCAGGCGATGACCACCAGCCAGCTCGTGGTCCTGGGCACCAGTAACACCAACGCGTTTACAACCAAGCAAATCGCGGCGCTCACAACGATACAGATCGCTGCGCTGTTGACCGATCAGATAGTTGGCATCACGACCAAACAGCTAGTGGCTCTGGGCAGTTCGCAGATGGCGGCACTTACCACCTTGCAGGTGGTGGCCTTGACCACCGGCCAGGCCGCGGCCTTGACCTCGTCCAATGTTGCTGCGTTCACTACGGCCCAACTGCTGGCTTTGGAGACCACTGATTTCGCCGTTATCAGCAGCGCCAGTTTGCGCGGCCTGGCGACGACCGAAGTGGCTAGCCTGAGTGTTGACCATATTGCAGCACTGACCACCGCACAGGCTGCCGGTTTGAGCTCGGCCAACGTCAGTGCGCTCACCACCATCCAGTTGGTGGCGCTGCAGACCAGTGACTTCGCCGCCCTGAGCGCGGCAAACCTTCAAGCGATGGGTACCACCCAAATTGCCGCGCTGACCACGCTGGAAATCGTCGCCCTGACCACCGCGCAAGCGGCAGGTCTGAGCACGGCCAACATGGCCGCCTTGACCACCATCCAGGTGGTGGCGATGGAAGTCGCCGACCTGGCGGTGGTATCCACCACCAGCGTGCAAGCGCTGAGCACCATCCAAGTGGCGGCCCTGACCACCGTGCAGGTGGCAGGCTTGAGCGTCAAACAAATCGTGGGCCTGAGCACCGCGCAGACCGCCGCGCTCACCACCGACCAGATCGTGGGCCTGAGCACAGCCCAAGCTGCGGGCCTGAGCACCGCCAACATGGCTGCGCTGACAGCCACCCAGGTTGCGGCAATAGAAGTAGCCGACCTGGCGGTGGTATCCACCACCAACCTGCGCGCACTGAGCACCACGCAAATAGCGGCCATGACCACCCTGCAGATCGCAGGCCTGACGACCACGCAGATGGTGGGCCTGAGCACCAGCAACATCAGCGGCTTGAGCGCCACCCAGGTGGCAGCGCTGGAGACGGCGGATCTGGTCTACGTCAGCACCACCAACCTGCAAGCACTGGGCACCAGCCAGGTAGCGGCGCTCACCAACGACCAGGTGATTGCGCTGAGCACGACCCAGGCGCTGGGCCTGAGCAGCAGCAACATGGCTGCGCTGACCACCTTGCAACTGGTGGCGATGGAAACCCGCGACCTCGCGGCAGTGGCCACCAGCAGCGTGCGCGGTCTGGATGCAACGCAGATCGCAGCCCTGAGCACCGTGCAGGTAGCGGGGATGGGTAACGCGCAGATCGTGGGCCTGAGCACCACGCAGACTGCATCGCTCACCGCTGACCAGATCGTGGGCCTGACCACAGCCCAGGCCGCAGGTCTGAGCACGGCCAACATGGC
>CAMAQV010000013.1 GCA_945860595.1 Comamonas sp. lk | reverse complement strand
AGGGAGGCGACATTGGCAGTTTAAACCCTGGATCGCTAAGGATAGATCTGCCAAAAATAACGCCGCTTGACTATCCCCGAGCCAATGGAATTTTCGGATGTTCCATTTGGTGCGACTACCACGCAGCCAAAGGCGAAATGCCTAATAGGAGGCCTGCCCCAGTGGTGGCTTTTTTTGGGGGGGGGCGATTCACCGCCGCTAGCTCGAGGGGAGCAGGGCTGGCACAAGGGTGCGATCACATAAATTTAGTTTCGAGCCGCTGGTTTGGGCAACCGGAAACGCAAGACTTCTGCCTGAGCCAACAGGCGTTCATAAGGAATTAGCCACCCTTAACAAACTAAAGTTGTTATAGGGTTGCTATTTTGTGCTGTGGGAAAAGTTCGACTCCGCTGGGCAGCGCCAGTTGGAGGGTGGGTTTTCACTTGGGTTCAAACAGCGCGCTAAACGTGGGAAGTGCCCGTTTTTTGAGTGAGCCACGGTCTATTCGTGTAATAACCGTGTAATTGATAAGCCACGTGTAAAAGCCCCTGTAAACGCTTGATTTACAAGGGATTTCTACCTATGGAAAACGGGTGCTTTTGTGTTCCTGCGGACTTAACAGTCCGGCGCTCTACCGACTGAGCTATTGAGGAATGTGATCGGTTTTAGAGCAAAAATCGTGCTGGCGAATCCGGCCTTTGTTGGCTAAATCCCACGTCATGTCTAGGGTGGGAGTATAGCAAGCTCTGGGGTTGGAAATTAGGCCTTAGGAGCTTTGCATTCGCGCCCCGCTCTCCCCATCCTTGACATGGCTAGAGCCGTGATCAGCTCGCTGACCGATACGTTAGCGAAGGTGCAAGCGCCGATAAAGATAGCGCCTTAGTGACCGGCGACCAGCTCATATCCTGAAAGAGCGGGTGAGACTACTGATATAAAAATCAAGGGCTCTGTTCCAGTATTCAGAACACCATGAGTCTCGCCTTGGTAGGCGACAACAACATCCCCGGCTTTGATGCGCTTTGTGGTGCCAGCTTTGTCAAGCCGATACTCGCCCGTACCCGATTGAATAATCCAGGTATCTTGTCCGTCAGGGTGAAGGTGAGCGCTAATGCGTTGCCCAGGATTGACATGCCACGCAATAACGGCCGAATTCTTGGATTCGGTGACGATTGAGCGAATGGGTTCTCCCGTGTTTGGCTCAAGAAAGTCACTAGTTTTGAAAATTCGCTCTTTCATACTCTCCCCTCAAGAATTCTTCCCAAAAGATTCGGTAGGTCGACAACGTCAGTTTAAGTCAGGCATCGCTCCAGGGCAGGGTAGGCGTTCAGGCGCGAGAAATCAGGCACCCCCAGCAAACTAAAGTTCAATAGGCTTGCTCATCATTCCGACAAACGATGCACAACAAGCGCAAAATGGTGGTCGCTGACCTAACCCTGAGCGAGGTTGGGCTGATTTACCCGGCGCTGCCCGGTGTATGGCTAAAGACAGGGTATGAGCATGAACAAGTTGATAGGTTGGGTTGTGGTGGTTTCGCTGTTTCCGGTTATTGCCGCGTCCAAACCGGGCGATGTGGCTTGCGTGGTCGAGGAGTTTCGTACCTTGGCCATGACGGTTCATAACCCGACTGAGCGGCTCGCGGCGGCGACCCAGTGGTTGCGTACACATGGCGATGCTTGCAGTGCAAAAGATCTTGCTTTTCTCAAGTCGGCCAGCGGCGCGTGGCTGGGAACCGCTGATTCGCCGGCTATCCAGCAGGTGTTCGATGGCTATTACAACGCGAAGGTCAAAGCCACCGCTGCAACGCCCACAGCGGCCCCGGTGCCTACACCGGCTGCTGCTGCCGCTGCGGCGGCTCCGGCACCGGTTGCGGTAAAACCAAAGCCTGTCGTGCCAGCCACTGCGGAGAAAGCGGCAGCCACTGCGGAGAAGGCGGCAGCCACTGCGGCCAAGCCAGCTTCGGCAGCCGCCGCAACGCCGACGGCCAATGATTTGGCCACCGCCGCGCTGGCATCTGCTATGGCCACTGCAGCCGCAAGCAAAGCGGCCAGCAGCCTGTCAAAAATGAAGTAGCCGCTCGGGCGGGGCTTTCGCCCCGCCTAAGCTTTACTTGGTCGAAGCTTCCCAAATAACGTGCGAGTACGCAGCTTTGCCCGGATCCTTCTTGATCACCGGTGAGCTGCCGCTGGACAGCAAGACTTTGACGGTGCGCTCGTATGCAGCGGGCTCTAAGTAACCCATTTTTGCAGTACCGGCGGTGGTGATCAGCTTGGCCACGTTTTCCATTTGGCGCTTCTGTACCGCCTCGCTGGCGCTGCCGGAGGTGTCACCGGCGACCACGATTTTTGCGGCTTCAGCGGGGTTTTTCACCGCGTCATTCCAGCCCTTGAAGCTGGCCTTCAGGAACTTGGCCATGCGCGCCACAAAGGCCGGGTCTTTCAGGTTGGATTCGAGCACGTACAGGCCGTCTTCTAGCGAGGCCACACCTTCTTTTTCATAGAAGAAGGTGACCAGTTCGCTTTCTTTCACGCCTGCATCCACCACCTGCCAGTATTCGTTGTAAATCATGGTGGAAATACAGGCGGCTTGGTTTTGCAGCAGCGGGTCGACGTTGAAGCCTTGCTTCAAGATTTTGATGTCCGAGTCGGTTTTGTAGCCCAGCTTGGTCATCCAGTTCAGGAAGGGGTACTCGTTGCCGCCGTACCAGACGCCCAGGGTTTTGCCCTTAAGGTCTTTGGGGCTGGACACGCCGCTGGACTTTTTGCAGGTCAGCATCAGGCCGGACTGGTTGAACACCTGGGCCACGTTGACCAGTGGAACACCGGCTTCACGCGCGGCCAGGGCCGAGGGCATCCAGTCCACCACGATGTCGGCTTGCTTGCCGGCAATCACTTGGGTAGGCGCGATGTCGGGGCCGCCCGGCTTGATCGTGACGTCCAGGCCGGCATCCTTGTAATAGCCCTTGGCCTGTGCCACGTAGTAGCCGGCAAACTGTGCTTGCGGCAGCCATTTAAGTTGGATGGTGACTTTGTCAGCTGCATAGGCCGCAGCACTGCCAACAGCCAGCAAAGCGGCCAGCAGGGTGGTGGACAATTTGGAACGCATCTTCATAAAAACTCCTAAGGTTAAAGAGACAGGGGACAAGAAAGCTTACCTTGTACGGCAAACCGGGGGAACAACAAAGACGGGAAATTGGACATAGCGCGCGCAAGCCCTTATTTCTTACCACGGATGGAAGGATGCCAAAACGCTACCCGCCGCTCCAGCGCAACCAGTGCCGCGTACACCACTGAACCCGTCACTGCGGCAACTGCCACTGCTGCCCAGACCAGGCCCATGTTCATGCGCGTGGCCTCGGTGGAAATACGAAAACCCAGGCCCGAGGTCGGTGAGCCGAAAAATTCGGCCACGATGGCCCCGATCAAGGCCAGCGTGGCGTTCACTTTGAGCGCCGAAAACAAAAACGGCATGGCGGCGGGCAAGCGCAGCGACCACAGCGTGCGCCCGTAGCCTGCGGCATAGCTGTGCATCAGCTCGCGCTCCAGCCGGTCGCTGGCTTGCAAGCCCGCCAATGTGGAGACCAGCATCGGGAAAAACGTCATGAGCACCACCACGGCCGCTTTGGACGGCCAGTCAAAGCCAAACCACATGACCGCAATCGGCGCCACACCCACCAGCGGAATCGTGCTGGTCAGCGAGGCCAGCGGCAGCAAGCCGCGCTGCAAAAAAGGCAGGCGGTCGATGGCAATGCCCACACCAAAACCGAGCGCTGAGCCCAGCAGCCAGCCCAGCGCCACCGCTTTCACCACCGTCTGCACAAAGTCAGTTTGCAAGGTGCCCGTGTGCTCCGACAGAGCCGCGCCGATCAGCGTGGGCGCAGGCAGCAGCACGCGGGGCACATCCAGCGCGACGGTGAGCAATTGCCAGAAATACAGAATCCACAGCCCGAACAGCGCTGCCGTAGCGCTGGCGTAAATCGCTGGCCCGTCGATGGCAGCCAGTCGCCGGATGCCCGCGATAGCCAGCCCCGCCAGCCCCAGCGTGGCTGCCCAA
This sequence comes from Comamonas sp. lk, assembly GCA_945860595.1. Taxonomy (GTDB): domain Bacteria; phylum Pseudomonadota; class Gammaproteobacteria; order Burkholderiales; family Burkholderiaceae_C; genus Allorhodoferax. The sequence continues at coordinate 57,654 of CAMAQV010000013.1, read as the reverse complement.
AACAGCGCAGTTTTCGGCGTCTGCGGGTCGGCCAGCGGCGCATGCAGCAAGGCCCAGGCCGCTGCCAGGCCCAGCGCAATCAGCGCCAGGGTCGCTGTGTCCAAACCAGAGCGTGCCCGTGTGTTCATACCCGTTTGCGCCTTCCCAGGACCAGCGTCTCAATCCCGGCCATAGCCCCGGTGAGCGTCAAGCCCAGCAGCGCCGACATCACCAAGGCTGACCAGATTTGCACGGTTTGGCCGTAATACGAGCCCGTGAGCAAGCGCGCGCCCAGCCCGGCTTGTGCTCCCGTCGGCAGCTCTGCGACCATCGCGCCGACCAGACCCGCAGCAATTCCCACCCGCAGCGCCGGGAACAAAAAGGGCAGGGCGGCTGGCAGGCGTAGCAACCACAGGGCCTGCCACCGCGTGGCTGCGTAGGTGTGCAGCATCTCGGTCTCGATCACCTGCGGTGAGCGCAGGCCTTGCACCATGGCCACGGTGACCGGGAAAAAGCACAAATACATGGCGATGACCGCTTTGGGTGCCATACCCGAGAAACCCATGGTGCCCAGAATCACCAGCACGATGGGCGCTATCGCCAACACCGGCACCGACTGCGAGGCCACGATCCAGGGCAGCAAGGCCCGGTCCAGCGTACGCGAATGCACGATGCACACCGACAAAACCAAGCCCAGCGCCGTGCCCATGGCAAAGCCCACCAGCGTGGATTGCCCGGTGACGGCCACATGGAACAGCAGGTTGCGCGGTGAATTCAGCGGCCAGTCCACCAGACTGCTGTACAAGTCCAGCGCCACCTGGTGCGGCGCGGGCAGCACCGGCCGGGGCACCGCCATGGTGGCGGCCAGCAGGTCGCGCCAGGTCCAGGGGCCTTTGGGTTCGAGCACGCGCTCAATGGCGCCCGGCGCATTCAGATACACCGTCAGCGCATACCAGGCCAGCAGCGTCGCCAACGCGATCACCAGCACCGGCAGAACCTGGCTGCGCAGGCGCTGCGAGAGGCCGGTGGCGGGTGCGTTAGTCGTGGTGGCCATCGGCAAGCGCTTCCCGCACCTCGTGCGCCAGGGCGACAAATTCCGGGCTGTCGCGTAAACCCAAGTGCCGTTCGTCCGGCAGGGTCGAGTGGATCACCCGCACGATGCGCCCCGGGCGTGGCGACATCACCACGATGCGGGTGGACAGATACACCGCCTCGGCAATTGAGTGGGTCACAAACACCACCGTGCGCCGCTCGCGTTGCCAGAGCTGCTGCAACTGCTCGTTGAGCCGGTCACGGGTGATTTCATCGAGCGCGCCAAAGGGCTCGTCCATCATCAGAATGCGCGGCTCAAAGGACAGCGCCCGCGCAATCGAGGCGCGCTGCTGCATGCCACCGGAGAGCTGCCAGGGAAACTTGCTCTCAAATCCTGTAAGGCCTACGCGCTCCAGGTGCTCGCGGGCAATCCGGTCGCATTCAGCGGCGCTTTTGCCCTGGATTTGCAGCGGCAGTTTGACATTGCCCAACACCGTGCGCCAGGCAAACAGCGCCGGGGCCTGAAAGACATAGCCATAGGCCCGCGCCAGCCGTGCTTCGTGGGGTGAGACGCCATTGACCAGCACGCTGCCGCTGGTGATGTGTTCCAGGTCGGCAATGACCCGCAACAGCGTGGTTTTGCCGCAGCCCGAGGGGCCTATAAGCGAAACAAATTCACCCGGCTCAATTGCCAAGTCAATATCGGCCAGCGCGTGTACGGGGGCGGATTCAGGGTTGTAAATCAGCGAGGCTTTGCGGACTTCAACGGCAAGCGCAGCACTGGGTGTGGATGGGGGCATGTAGGGTGGATTTAAAAACGCGGAATCGATTCGGCCCGGCACGCGGTGCTGTACGGGCGACCCGCCAGGTGCAACTGGCTGGTCGCAGCGGGCGTCTGGGCCAGTAGCTTACCGCGCCGGTAGACCCGCAGCCGGGTGGCGCGCAGGCGCAACGCTTCCATGGGGTCGGCGGCTTGGAGCAGCACGAAGTCGGCATGGCAGCCCGCCGCCAGGCCATAGTCTTGCAGGCCGAGCACGCGGGCCGCGTTGCGGGTCACGGCCTCAAAGCACTGGCCTATGGCCGCCTGGCTGGTCATCTGGGCCACGTGCAAGCCCATGTGCGCCACTTCGAGCATGTCGCCGCTGCCCAGGGAATACCAAGGGTCCATGGTGCAGTCCTGGCCAAAGGCCACATTCACACCGGCTGCTAGCAGCTCGGGCACGCGCGTCATACCCCGGCGCTTGGGGTAGCTGTCGTGACGCCCTTGCAGAGTGATGTTGATCAGCGGGTTGGAAACCACCTGGAGGTCCGCCTCGGCCATCAGCGGAATGAGTTTGCTGACATAGTAGTTGTCCATACTGTGCATGGAACTCAGGTGCGAGCCGGTCACCCGGCCTTGCAGGCCCAGGCGTTGCGTCTCAAAAGCCAGAGTTTCGACATGGCGCGAGTGCGGGTCGTCGGACTCGTCGCAGTGCATGTCCACCCTTAGGCCGCGCTCTGCAGCCAGTTCGCACAAGAGCTTGACGCTCAAAGCCCCGTCGGCCATGGTGCGCTCAAAGTGCGGAATACCGCCCACCACGTCGACGCCCCGGTCCAGCGCACGCTTGAGCGTGTCCATGTGCTCCTGCGGGCCCGTCTTGCCGCGCAGCACGCCGTCTTGCGGAAAGGCCACCAGCTGCAGGTCGATGTAGGGCGCCACGCGGCGTTTGACTTCAAGCAGCGCGTCAACGGCCAGCAAGCGGGGGTCGCACACGTCCACATGGGTGCGAATCGCAAGCAGCCCTTTGGCTACCGCCCAGTCGCAATAGGCCAGGGCGCGCTCCATCAGCGCCTCTTGCGTGAGCATGGGCTTGAGCTCGCCCCACACTGCAATGCCTTCGAGCAGCGTGCCCGAGGCATTCACGCGCGGCAGGCCGTAGCTCAGCGTGGCATCCATGTGGAAATGCGCGTCGATAAACGGCGGGCTGAGCAACTGGCCTTGCGCGTCTACGGTTTCGTGCGCCGGGGCTTGCAGACCGGCTGCGACCTCGACGATACGGCCCGCTCGCACGGCGACTGACATGTGTTTGCGCCCGTCTGGCAGGCTGGCGTTGTGGATGAGCAGATCAAGCATTTAGCGTTCACCTTTGACAAATGGCAGCATCAGCGCCTGCGGGCCGGACGCCCGCCGGGACATGGGAATCAGCACCGCAATAGACAGTGCGTAGGGTGCCATCAAAAAGATTTGGTAGGGAACGCCTGGAAACACGTGCTGCAAGCGCAGCTGGTATGCGTCAAACCAGGCGTAGAGCAGCGCCCCCAGCAGCGCCAGACCCGGACGCCAAGCACCAAACACCACCAGGGCCAGCGCCATCCAGCCGCGCCCCTGCACCATATTGATCACAAAGCTGTTGAAGGCAGCGAGACTCAAAAACGCGCCGCCTAGCGCCATGATGGCACTGCCCACCATGACGCAGCCGGTGCGCAACACCAGCACATTGATGCCCTGCGCCTGGGCGCCCTGCGGGTGCTCGCCTGCCATGCGGATGGCCAGGCCCAGCGGCGTGCGCCACAGCACATACGCCACCACAGCAGTCAAGCCCAACGCCAGATAGGTGGGTGCTGTGGCTGCCAAAAAAGGCGCATTCAGGAAGGGCAGGTCCACCGGCTGAAAGGGCATGATGGTGGGCGGCGTGCTTTTGGCGGGCACCGCTAGCCGGTAAATGAACGATGCCAGGCTGGTGGCCAGCAGCGTAATGCCCAGGCCGGTGACGTGCTGCGACTGCGCCATCGGCACAGCCAGCAGCGCATGCAGCAGTCCGAAGGCCGCACCGCAAGCGGCGGCGATCAACATGCCGGTCCATAGGTCAAAGCCGTGGAAGACCGCCAGCCAGGCGCTCAGCGCGCCAAATGTCATGATGCCTTCGATGCCCAGATTGACAACGCCTGCGCGCTCGCAAATCAGCTCACCCAGCATGCCGAATATCAATGGCGTGGCGATGCGGAACACCGCAGCCCACAGACTGGCGGTCAGAAAAATGTCCAGGGCTTCACTCATCGCCGTACCCGGTAGCTTAGAAAGAAGGACGCGCCCAGCATGCTGAGCAAGGACAGCGAGACCATGACATCGGCAATAAAGCTGGGTACGTTAAAGGCCCGGCTCATGGCGTCTGCACCGACAAACACACTGGCTACCAACATCGCTGCGGCCGGTACGCCAAGCGGGTGCAGTTGCGCCAGCATGGCTACGATCACGCCGGTGTAGCCGTAGCCGGGGGACAGGTCGCCGCTCACGTAGCCGCGCAGGCCCATCACTTCGACCGCACCGGCCAATCCCGCTAAACCACCCGAGCCGACCGCCGTCCACAGCAGTACGCGGGTAGCCGGAATACCGGCAAAGTGCGCTGCATGTGGGTTCAGGCCGACGGCGCGCCTTTGCAAACCGAAAACGGAGCGTGACTCCACCAGCGCCATCAACGCACACAGCGCCAAGCCCAGCACAAGCCCGGTGTGCAGCCGCGATCGCGAGATCAGTTTGTCCAAGGTTGCGGCGTCCAGCACCGGCATGGTTTGTGGCCAGCCCATGGACAGCGGGTCGCGCATGGGACCCTGGATCATGATGGACACAAACAGCGCCATGATGAAATTCAGCAGCAGGGTGGTCACCACGTCGTCCACATTCATGTAGCGCTTGAGCAGTGCCGGGCCCAGCAGCATCGCGGCACCGGCCAGTGCGGCGGCAAACATGACCAATGGAATCAGCACCGGGGCGGGCGCGTCGATTGCGCCGCTGCCCAAGGCAGCCACGGCCAGCGCACCAGCGTAGAGCTGCCCTTCGGCGCCGATATTCCACAAGCGTGAACGAAAAGCCAGCGCGCAGGCCAGACCGGTGAAGATCAGCGGCGTGGCACGCGTCAGGGTTTCGGTAATTGCCAGTTTGGAGCCGAATGCGCCTTTGAACATGGCGCCCCAGCTGGCCCACACCGGCGCGCCGGCGGCGTAGATCAGCGCCGAACCCGAGGCCGCCATCAACACCACCACCAGCGCCACGCTGAGCAATACCAAGCCCGCAGGGGCCGTGTCGCGCCGTTCAAGCCGCATGGGCCGCCTCCTGTTCGCCCAGCATCAACATGCCGATGTGTGCCACGTCGTAGTCCTGGGCCGCAATCGGCGCGCTCAGGCGTCCGTTTTGTATCACCACGATGCGGTCGGACAACTCCAGCGCCTCGTCCAGATCGTCGGTCACGAGCAGCACCGCGGCCCCGCGCTCTCGGGCGGCCAGCAGGCGGGCATGCACATCGGCAATTGCGCCTTCGTCCAGACCGCGCACAGGCTGGCTGGCCACGATGAAGGAGGGCTGCGCCGCCAGGCCACGACCGACGATGAGCTTTTGCATATTGCCGCCTGATAGCAGCCGGGTCTTTTGTTCAGGCCCGGCGCAACGGATGTCAAAGTCGCTGATCAGCTGCCGGGTGTAAGCCAGCGCTGCGGTTTTGCGCAGCCAGCCCCAGCGGCTGAACCGAGGATCGGCCAGGTCTTCGATGATGGCGTTGTGCCACAGCGCCAGGTCACCGACCACGCCTTCGCGGTGCCGGTCTTCTGGAATGCGCGCCAGGCCCGCCGCGCGCAGGATGCGGTGGCGCGGCTTGTCTACGTTCTGGCCGCGCAACAGCGCCGCACCCGTGCGGGGTACCCGCATGCCACAAGCCAGCGCAAGCAGCGCCTGCTGCCCATTACCGGCCACGCCCACCACACCCACGATTTCATGGGCGTGCACATCCAGCGTTGCGCCGCGCAGGTGGCTGCGTCCACCCTGGCCGCCCAGACTGACGTCCCGCAGCGACCAGACCACATCGCCTACAGGCAGCGGTGTGCGGGTGGGGCGTACCACGCGCCGACCTACCATCAGTTCGGCTAGCGTGGCGCGGTCCAGATCGCGCGCTGCGCGCTGGGCGACCAACTCGCCTGCGCGCAGCACCGCCACCTGGTCGGCCACGCGCAGCACCTCGTCCAGCTTGTGGCTGATCAGAATCACCGACAGCCCGGCAGCGGCCATCTTGCGCAGGGTTTCAAAAAGGGTGATCGACTCACCGGGCGTGAGCACAGCGGTCGGCTCGTCGAGCACGAGAATGCGCGCCTGCCGGTAGAGTGACTTCAGAATTTCCACCCGCTGCTGCTCGCCCACCGAGAGGCGATGCACCGGGACATCCGGGTCCACGCGCAGGCCGAACTGCTCTGATAGCTCTTGCAAACGTGTGCGGGCCGCCTGTCGCCCCGATGCCGCCCGCCACAGGCGCTCGGTTCCGACCAGCACATTGTCCAGGACCGTCAGGTTGGCCGCCAGCGTGAAATGCTGGTGCACCAGACCGATACCGGCGGCGATGGCGGCGCGCTGCGAGCCGGGCTCCAGCGGGTGGCCGAACACTTCGATATGGCCGCTGTCGGCAACATAGTGGCCAAACAAGATGCTGATCAGCGTGGTTTTGCCAGCACCGTTTTCGCCCAGCAGGCCCAGGATTTCGCCTTGCGCCAGCGTCAGTGAGATATCCGTGTTGGCGCGCACCTCGCCAAAGCGCTTGCTGATGCCCTGCAGGCGCAGTGCGGGCGTGGTGCCCGGCTTGGCGCTAGCTGCTTGCTCAGACATAGGCCAGGGGCGCCACGACGGGCCAGGGAGCGACCGATTCCAGGTGCGCGGCCAGGGCGATCAGCAGCGGCTCGCGTGTCCGCGCCGCCATCATCTGCACGCCCAGCGGCATACCGTGCGGGTCGCGGCCATGCGGAACCACGATGGCCGGACAACCCGCCACATTGGCAACCGCTGAAAAAGGCGCGATGGCGCTAAAGCGTTCAAAGTGCGCTTGCAGCGCGGTGGCATCACAAGGCTGCCCTTTGGTGTCCCACTCGCCGATACCGGGCAGGCCAGTGGCCAGTGCGGGGCTGAGAATCAGGTCGTATTCCGCAAACAGGCCAGCCATCAGCGCGCTGACCCGCGCCACTGCGATTTCAGCCTGTGCGTGTTCCAGGGCGCTCAAGGCTTGCCCTGCGCGCACTGCGGCCCAGGTCATGGGCTCCAGATCGCCGGGTGCCGGGCTCAGGGCTTGCGCAGCGGCTGCGGCGCTGCGGCAGGCGTACACGCTAAAGGCCTGGGCCGAGAGCGCGCAGGCAGTTTGTAGGCGGCGGCTGTCCAGCTGCGTGATGTGATGCCCCGCGTCAGCCAGTACGCGCGCTGCGGATTCAGCGGCCGCAGCCCAGGCCGCGTGCACTACATGCCCCTGCGGCGCGTGCGTGAGCAGCCCGACCCGCAGCGGGGCAGGGTGCTGTGCTGGAACGGGGCTGTCGGGGTGCACGATATGCCAGGCCGCTGCCGTGTCACGCACGCTGCGGCTGATGACAAATTCGCTGGCTAATCCGCCCAGCAGGTTGTTGTAGTCGGGGCCTTGCGGCGTGGCACCCCGGCCGGGCTTGAGGCCGACCAGGCCGCACGCGGCAGCGGACACGCGGATGGAGCCCCCCGCATCGGTGGCGTGGGCCATGGGGACAATGCCTGCGGCTACGGCAGCAGCAGAACCACCGGAGGAACCGCCCGCGCTGCGCGTGCCATCCCAGGGGTTACGGCAGACCGGGCCGATGGCCGGCTCGGTGACCAGGCTCAGACCGAATTCGGGGACCGTGGTTTTGCCAAATGGCACCAGCCCGCCCATCTTCAGGCGGGCAATCAGCTCCCCATCATGGAGGCTGGGTGTGCCGTAGCGCGCGAGGTGGCGACTACCGGCTTGATCGACTGCGCCGGCCAGCGGCGAGCCCAGGTCTTTGACCAAAAAGGGCACCCCGGCAAGGGGTGCGGCGCGGCCTATGCGCGCCAGAGATGTCTGCGCCAAGTTGTCCACCCACTGGCTCATAGAACCGGTGGTGGACTGCAGGGCATGGCTGCGCGCCACGGCCATGGCCAGTAGCGCATGGGCCGTGACTTCACCGTCACGGACCCACTGCGCCAGCGTGCAGGCATCGGCTTCGACATAGCGCGCCAGGGACAAGGCCAAGCGCCACCCTCAGGTGGGTTGCGTGTCGACTGCGGGAATCGTGAGCGAACCCGACTTGATGGCCGCTTCTTTGGCTTGCATCATCTTCAGCGCCGCCGGTGGAACCAGCTTGCTGTCAAAGGTGACGCCATTGCCGCCGGTTTTCATCATGCTGAAGGGGCTGTAGTCCTTGCCGGTGGGTCGGCCTGCCTGTACGTCAGCAATCGCGCCGTTGAGGATGGGGCGGAAGTACCACATGGCGTTGGCGAACACGGTGCCAGGGTAACGTGGCATGTAGTCGATCAGCGAGCCGACTGACAGTTTGCCGCGCGCCTTGGCTGCGTCAGCGGTGCCGATGCGCTCACCAAACAGAATGTCGCAACCGCCGTCCAACTGGGCCAGCGCAGCTTCTTTGGCTTTGGGGGGGTCAAACCAGGTGTTGATGAAGGCGACTTGGAAGGTGGCGTCGGGCTTGACCTCGCGCACGCCCTGGCGGAAGGCGTGGATCAGCCGGTTCACTTCGGGGATGGGATAGCCGCCCACAGCGCCTAGCTTGCCGGTTTTGGTCATGTGACCGGCCAGGATGCCGGTCAGGTAGGCTGCTTCATGGTTCCAGGTGCCGAAAGTGCCAAAGTTGGATGCTTGCGGGCCGCCGCTGGAGCCGCACAAAAACGCCACTTTGGGGTAGTCCTTGGCGACAGCGCGGGCGTCTTTTTCCACGCCATAGACCTCACCTACGATCAGTTGCACGCCTTGCTCTGCGTACTCGCGGATCACGCGGGGGTAGTCGGTATTGGCCACCGATTCCGAGAACTTGTATTCGATGATGCCCTCAGCATCCGCCGCTTTGCAGGCTTCGTGGATGCGCGAGTTCCAGGCGTTTTCCACCGGGTCGCTGTGGAGGCCGGCGACTTTGATACGCGGGCCCGCGGCCAGGGCCGCGTTGCTGAGCCAGGGGAGGGCTGCGCCGGCGGCCAAACCGCTCAAAATTCTGCGCCGCATGTTGTCAGTATCAGTCGTCATGTTTGCTCCAATCAAGGGTGGTCGGCCGCTGGGGAGCCGAAAAAAGGAACCAGCAGAAACATTCAGGTACCCGCGCGCTCCAGCATGGCATGCAGCAGCACGTTGCATCCGGCGGTGATGTGTTCGGGCTTGGCATCTTCAATTTCGTTGTGGCTGATGCCGTCCTTGCAGGGTATGAAGATCATGCCGCTAGAGGCCAGTTTGGCCATGTAGACCGCATCGTGGCCGGCGCCAGAGACCACGGGCATATTCGAGTAACCCAGTTTCTTGGCGGAGCGCGCAACCGCGTCGATGCAGTCGGCATGGAAGCCGATGGCCGAATAGCTGGAGACCAGCTCAATCTTCACGTCCAGCCCGGTCTCGGTGGCTTTACGGGCGGCAAAGGCCTTCACCTCGTCGGCCATTTGGTCGACCAGCGCGTCGGTGCTGTTGCGCAGGTCGATGCTGAACTTGACCCGCCCGGGAATCACGTTGCGGCTGTTGGGGAAGACCTGCACCATGCCGACGGTGCCGCGGCCATGCGGCGCGTGGCGCAGGGCAGATGCGACGACCTCTTGCATGATGTGGGTGGCCACCTGCATGGCGTCGCGGCGCAGCGCCATGGGGGTGGGGCCGGCATGGGCTTCCATGCCTGTGACGGTACAGTCAAACCAGCGGATGCCGAGCACGCCCTGGACCACGCCAATGGTCACGTCGTTGTCTTCCAAAACCGGGCCTTGTTCAATGTGGGTCTCAAAGTACGCGCCGATGGGATGTTCGCCCGGCTCCTGATCGCCGATGTAGCCGATGCGCTCCAGCTCTTCTTTGACCGAGACGCCGGTGGTGTCGGTGGCAGCGTAGGCGTGTTCCAGCGTGAAAGCTTTGGCGAATACGCCCGAGCCCATCATCACCGGCACAAAGCGTGAGCCTTCTTCGTTCGTCCAGAAGGCCACTTCGATGGGCGCTTCGGTCTCGATACCCAGATCATTGAGCGTGCGCACCACTTCAATACCCGCCAGCACACCGTAGTTGCCGTCGAACTTCCCGCCCGTGGGTTGGGTGTCAATATGGCTGCCGGTCATGATGGGCGGCAGGCTGTTGTTGCGCCCGGGGCGGCGCATAAAGCCGTTACCGATTTTGTCGATGGTGACCGTCATGCCTGCCTCGCGCGCCCAGCGCGTGACCAGGTCGCGGCCTTGCTTGTCCAGGTCGGTGAGTGTCAGGCGGCAGACACCGCCCTTGGGCGTTGCGCCGATCTGCGCCAACTCCATCAGCGAGGCCCACAGGCGTTCGCCGTTGATGCGCAGGCTGTCGATATCGATGGTGCTGGTCATGTTCATGGTGCTCTCCTGGTCGCGTGGGGTGGGTGATGGGCTTTAACGTGCAACGGCCGTGGGTTGCAGGGCCTGTGCGCGCAGCTGTGTGGCGTGGAAGTTGGCGCTGAAGGCCGGCCGCTTGACATAACGCCCCACGCCACGCTCGGCACGGAGATCGCCTTGGACAAACACCAGCTTGCCCTGGCTGACGGTATGGCTGGGAATGCCGCGCACGGTGCGGCCTTCAAAGATGTTGAAGTCGCCCTTGCTGAACTGGGTTTTGACCGACAAGGTCTTTGTGCCCTCGGGGTCCCAGACCACCAAGTCGGCATCGGCTCCAACCGAGACGCTGCCTTTTTGCGGGTAAATGTTGAATAGCTTGGCTGTGTTGGCCGAGGTGATGGCGACAAACTCGGAGGGCGTGAGCCGCCCGGTGTTGACGCCCGCATCCCAAATGACGGCCAGGCGTTCTTCCACGCCGCCGCAGCCGTTGGGGATCTTGGCAAAGTTGTCTTTGCCAGCCGCTTTTTGCGCCGCACAGAAGGTGCAGTGGTCGGTGGCGGTGGTGTGCAGGCTGCCCGCTTGCAGACCGCGCCACAAAAATTCCTGGTTGCCCTTGGGACGGAAGGGCGGGCTCATGACGTGGCCTGCTGCAAAGGCAAAGTCCGGGTCGCGGTAGACGCTGTCGTCAATCACCAAATGCCCGGCCAGCACTTCGCCGTAGACACGCTGGCCGCGGGCGCGGGCGCGGGCAATCGCCTCGGCCGATTCGATGCAGCTGACGTGCACCACATAAATCGGCACATTCAGCACATCGGCAATCGCAATGGCGCGGTTTGCGGCTTCGCCCTCGACCATCGGCGGGCGCGAGAGTGGGTGGCCTTCAGGGCCGGTGATGCCCATGTCGGCCACGGTCTGTTGCAGCAGGTAGACCAGCTCGCCGTTCTCGGCGTGTACCGTGGGCATGGCGCCCAGCTCCAGGCTGCGCTTGAAACTGTTCACCAGCGTCTCGTCGTCGCACATGATGGCGTTTTTGTAGGCCATGAAGTGCTTGAAGCTGTTCACGCCTTCATCCTGCACCAGCGTGCCCATCTCTTGGCGCACCTGCTCGCTCCACCAGGTGATGGCGACGTGGAAGGTGTAGTCGGATGCGGACTTTTCGGCCCAACCGCGCCAGGTCTGGTACGCCTCGATCAGGCTTTGCTGGGGGTTGGGGATCACAAAGTCGATGATGGTGGTATTGCCCCCGGCCATGCCGGCGGCGGTACCGGTGAAGAAGTCGTCCATGGTCACCGTGCCCATAAAGGGCAGCTGCATGTGCGTGTGCGGGTCAATCCCGCCAGGCATCACGTACTGGCCGCCCGCGTCCACCACCGTAGCGCCTGCGGGGGCGCTGAGGTTCTCGCCAACGGCTGTGATCTTGCCGTCCTGGGTGATCACATCAGCGCGGAAAGCGCGGTCCGCATTCACGACGGTGCCGCCACGGATGAACAGGGTGCTCATACAAAAATCCTTCTGAAACAGGTCGGAGGGTAGAAGCCAGCGAACATTGTGACCTACGCGGCCTCAGAAATACGCATGGGGTTGTTCGGGTGGCGCGTCCAGTCGCCGTGCGTGGCGCTAGCCGGTTTGCCGGTGCGCTGGTCCATCTCGCCAGGCGCAAGTGTGCGCAGGGTGATGCACTGCGGAACCGGGCAGGCCACCACACACAAGTTGCAACCCACGCATTCGTCTTCCATTACCTCAAAGTGGCGCTTGCCGTCCTTGGTGGCGGTAATGGCCTGGTGCGAGGTGTCTTCGCAGGCAATATGGCAGCGGCCGCACTGGATGCAGCTGTCCTGGTCGATCACCGCTTTGGAGATGTGGTTCAGGTTCAAAAATTGCCACTGTGACACCGTGGGCAGGGCGCGGCCCACGATGTCGGCCACTGCGGCTATGCCTTTTTCGTCCATGTAATTCGACATACCGTCGGCCATGTCCTGCACGATTTTGAAGCCATAGACCATGGCGGCGGTGCAGACCTGCACATTGCCCGCGCCCAAAGCCAGATAGTCCAGCGCGTCGCGCCAGGTGCCCACGCCGCCGATGCCCGAGATCGGAAGACCGGCGGTTTGGGCGTCGCGGGCGATTTCGGCCACCATGTTCAGCGCAATCGGCTTGACCGCCGGGCCGCAGTAGCCGCCGTGGGAACCCATGCCGCCGGTATCGGGCGTCATCCGCAGCGTGTCGGGGTCCACGCCCATGATGGAGTTGATGGTGTTGATCAGCGACACCGCGTCGGCCCCGCCTTTTTTGGCGGCGCGCGCCGGATTGCGGATGTCCGTGATATTCGGTGTGAGCTTCACGATCACGGGCAGGCGGCTGTACTGCTTGCACCAGGCGGTGACCATTTCGATGTATTCAGGCACCTGCCCGACGGCCGCGCCCATGCCGCGCTCGCTCATGCCGTGGGGGCAGCCGAAGTTCAGCTCCACCCCGTCAGCGCCGGTGTCCTCGACGCGCGGAAGGATGGCTTTCCAGGCTTGTTCCTCGCAGGGAACCATGAGCGAGACCACCATGGCACGGTCCGGCCACAGTTTTTTTACTTCAGCTATTTCTTTTAGATTCAGCTCTAAGTCCCTGTCAGTAATCAATTCAATGTTGTTGAATCCGATCAGGCGTCGGTCCGGCGTATGCAGCGCGCCGTAGCGCGGGCCGCTGACGTTGACGATGGGCGGACCGGCTTCGCCCAGGGTTTTCCAGACCACGCCGCCCCAGCCGGCTTCGAATGCGCGGTTGACGTTGTAGGCCTTGTCGGTGGGCGGCGCGGAAGCCAGCCAAAAGGGGTTGGGGCTGTGGATGCCGGCGAAGACGGAGTGCAGATTGGCCATATGGGTGTTCCTTGCGGCTCAGGCGCTGAGGGCTTGGTGGATCGATTGGGCGGCGACTTTGCCGTGCTCGACGGCTTCGACGGTCAGGTCGCGCCCGCCGTGGCAGCAGTCGCCGCCAGCCCAGACCTTGGCGTGGCTGCTGCGTTGCTGGGCATCCGCCACGATGCGGCCCTGGCGCAACTCCAACAAGCTGCCCAGCGGCTGCACGTCGGGGCTTTGGCCGATGGCTTTGAGCACCATGTCGGCCTCCAGCGTGAATTCCTCGGTGCCGGTGACCAACTTGCCACCTTCCATACGGGTTGCCGCGAAGCGCACGCCGCGCACCGTACCGCCCTCGGCCAGTACTTCAAGCGGCGCTGCCCAGTGGCGGATGTGCACGCCGTTTTCCAGCGCCCAGGCCTGCTCGTGCCCGGATGCGCCCATGTCGGCTGCGCCCCGGCGGTAGACCATGGTGACGCTCTGCGCTCCCAGTTTTTTGGACTGCACGGACGCGTCCACCGCCGTCATACCGCCGCCGATCACTACCACGTGGCGGCCCACAGGCACGCTGGCGTAATCCTGCGCCTGGCGCAGTTCGGCGATGAACTCGACCGCGTTGCGCAGCCCTGTGGCTGTGGGCTCAGGGATGCCGATGCTGTTCACCCCACCCAGGCCCATGCCCAGAAAAACCGCGCCGTAGTCCCGGGTCAGCTGCTCCAGCGTGATGTCCCCACCCAGGCGTTGGCCATGCCGCACGCTAATACCGCCAATCGACAGCAGCCAGGCCACTTCCTTTTGCGCAAAGTCATCGGTGGTTTTGTAGGTGGCCAGACCGTATTCATTCAGGCCGCCGGCTTTGGGCTGGGCGTCGAACAGCACCACATCGTGCCCGCGCCGCGCCAGACCGTGGGCGCAGGCCAGACCGGCTGGCCCCGCGCCCACCACGGCCACGGTTTTGCCGGTGGCAGCCGCCCGGGTGAACAGTGGCGCACCGGGTTTTTGCAGGTAGCTGTCGGTGGCAAAGCGCTGCAGCGCGCCGATCTCAACCGGTTTGTCTTCGGAGGTGTTGCGCACGCAGGCCTGTTCGCACAGCACCTCGGTCGGGCAGACCCGGGCGCACATGCCGCCCAAGGGGTTGGACTCCAGAATGGTGTGTGCCGCACCGCGCACATTGCCATCGGCGATGCGCTGGATAAAGCTGGGCACATCGATGCCGGTAGGGCAGGCGGTTTGGCAGGGGGCGTCAAAGCAGTAGTAGCAGCGGTCGGCCTCGTTGTGGGCCTCGAACACCGACAGCGGCGGGTGCGCATCGCAAAAATTGCGCTGGTACTGCGCGGCGGACAAGCGGCCCGCATGGATGCCGGGCGTGGATGCATCGATGGTCATATTCGGTTTTCCAGTCAGCTCAGATCGCACCATTACAGGGCGCAAATTGTGTTTTACCAATTGGTAAAAACCCTAGAAGCGAATGGTGCAACATCCATACCAACCGTGAAAAAACCTGCCCCCCCCGTAGCCCCTAAAAGCCCCCGGGTTCGCGCCTCCCGCGAGCAGCTGGAGCACGACATCCTGGACGCCGCCAAAAAGCTGTTCGCCCAGCGCGGCTACGGCGGCGTGTCGCTGGACCACATTGCCAAGGCGGTCGGTGCGTCCAAGCAAAACCTGTTGTATTACTTTCCGAGCAAAGAGGCGCTGTACCGGCGGGTTTTGCACGGCGTGCTTGATGTCTGGCTGCTTTACATGGATACCCTGAGCCAGCGCCAAGATGACCCGGAGCTGGCCTTGCGCGAATACATCGCCGGTAAGCTGCGCTTCTCACGCGAACGGCCGGATGATTCGCGTGTCTATGCCAACGAAGTCCTCTCCGGTGCGCCGTTGTTTGCTGCGGAGATTGCCGAGCGCGTTGTGCCCTCTTTGCAGGCGGATGTGGCGATGTTTAACCGCTGGGCCGAACGGGGTTTGTGCCGCCCGGTGGATGGCCAGCATCTGATGATTCTGCTGTGGGCCTCAACCCAGGTCTACGCCGACTGGGCCAGCCAGATCAGCTTGGTGTTGGGCAAACCGGCGCTGGAGGCACAGGACTTTGCCGATGCCGAGTCCATGATTGTGGACATGGTGCTGCGCACCGTATTGGTTCCTGCCCTGCGCTGAAGCACCGTTTTGGCTCGCGTGCCGATTGGCCTTCAGTCCACCCCCAGGATCCGGTGCAGGCGTTTGCTGGTGGTGGTGTATTCCAATGCCGCCGGGTGCTGTGGCGCGATCAGCGCCATGGCGCCGAAGGCTGCCAGTGTGGCCTCGTGGAATCCGCAGAGGATCAGCTTTTTCTTGCTCGGATAGGTGTTGATATCGCCCACTGCGAAGATGCCCGGCTCAGTGGTCTGGAAGTTTTCGGTGTTCACGGGAATTTGCTTGCGCTCCAGCGCCAAGCCCCAGTGTGCCAGCGGTCCCAGCTTGGGCGACAGGCCCAGAGCCACCAGCAATTGATCTACGGGCAGCTCCTGCGTCCCGCCGTCCGGCAAGGCTATCGTCAGGCTGCACAAACGGCCCTGGAATACGGTGCTGGCAATCGGCTGCCCCGCCACAAACCGCAGGCGCCCGTGCGCAATAGCGGCGCTCACCTGTTCCAGCACATTGGCCGGTGCCTGCAGTTGCGTCCGGCGGTGCAGCAAGGTAACGGCTGCGCCTTGCGCGCACAGTTCCAGCACCCAGCTCAGCGCTTGCTCGTCCCCTCCAAACACCACTACCGCGCGGTCTTTTCCGGGCGGTAGCGCCGCGGGGTGGTAGTGCAGTTGCGTGCCCGCGTAGGGCTGGCAATCGGCCAGGGGAAAGGCGCGCGGGACAAATGCACCGGCGCCGGCCGCGATAAAGACCGTCTTCGCCAACCATTGCGTCCCGCCCGAGGTCGTCAGCGCAAACCGCCCGTCGGCCCGGCGCTGCAGGCTATCGACCTGTTGCCCCAGGTGGAAGGTGGCGTTCATGGGTGCGATTTGCGCCTGCAGGCGCTGCACCAGTTCACGCCCGGTACACACGCTAATGGCGGGGATGTCGTAAATCGGCTTGTCGGCGTAGAGTTCGATGCACTGGCCGCCCACATAGGGCAGGGCGTCGATTACGTGGGCCGCCACGCCATGCAGCCCCAGTTGAAAGACCTGAAACAAACCCACCGGCCCGGCGCCGATGATCAGGGCGTCGGTAGCGGTGGGTTCCAAAGGCGGGCCTGCTGTCTGCGGTGCCGCAAGCGGATCAGCGGATCAACTCGGAGAGCTTGTCGGTTTTGTCCTTCCAGTCGTCGGCATCCGGCAGTGGCGCTTTGCGCTTGGTAATGCTCTTCCAGGTCGGCAGGCGCGCCAGTTCGGCGTTGAGAGCGACCATGTGCATCTGGTCGGCGGGCGCGTCTTCTTCGGCGTAGATGGCATTGACCGGACACTCGGGAATGCAGACCGCGCAGTCGATGCACTCGTCGGGATCAATGGTCAGAAAGTTGGGGCCTTCGCGAAAGCAGTCCACCGGGCAGACGTCGACGCAGTCGGTGTATTTGCACTTGATGCAGGCTTCGGTAACGATGTGGGTCATGGAATTGAATGGGGGAGTTTGCTGCGCGACCACGTCAAAGCATGGATCAAAACGGGATTTTACGGGTCTTTACGCGTTAGGGTTATAGGCGGCGGCATCCAAAAATAATCGGGGTCAGATTCCAATTAATCCCAGCCCGCGTCGACCTTGAACTCTTGGGCCGTGCACATGGCCCCATCCGCCGAGGCCAGAAACAAGACCATACGGGCGATGTCACCGGGCTGGAGCTTATCGGGCAGGCACTGGTTACGCGCAATTGCCGCTTCACCTTCGGCGTTTAGCCATAGGCGCATCTGGCGCTCGGTCATGACCCAGCCGGGAGACACAGTGTTGATACGGATGCGGTCTGCGCCCAATGTGTCCGCCAGGCTGCGGGTCAGGCCGTTGACCGATGATTTGGCTACCGAGTAGCAGATGTAGCCCGTCCCCTTGCTTTGCCAGCCGGTAGAACCCAGGTTGATGATGGAGCCGCCCCCGAGCCGTCGCATACCCGGCACCAGCGCCTGGATCGCGAAAAAGGCGGGGCGTTGGTTGATCGCCATGCGCTCGTTGTAGTAGTCCAGCGTAACCGCTTCCAGCGCGTGCCGGTCGTCGCGGGCCACGTTGTTGACCAGGGTAAAGAAGTCTCCGAGTTCGGATTGCGCCTGGCCAATCGCGTCTTGCAGCGCGGGAACATCCCGCACATCGCATGTTCGCCACCAGACGGGCGGGTGGCCGCGCTCGGCGATGCGCGCGGCAAGCGCTTGCGCCTCAGCCTGCGCGATATCCACAAAGGCCACCTGCGCGCCCTGCTCAGCAAAGGCTTCAACCATGGCCGCCCCGATGCCCGTGGCGCCACCTGTGATGAAGACGCGCTGGCCGCGCAGGCTGGGAAAGGTGGCGAGTGCAGGCGTATGGCGCATGTTCAGATCGATTGGAAAGGGTGAAAAACGGATGCTGGCTTTCGCAGCCTACCCGTATGGGAGCGTGCAACACGGGATTATTGTGCGCTTCAGGCCGTCCATGGCGGCACGGGCACAATAGGCCCCGCCATGTCCGTTTACACCGTCTACCGTCAGGAGCTGCAGAACCGGGGTTTTCACAGCGATCCTGCCCAGTTGCGGGCGGTTGATGCCTTGGAGCGCTGCGCCGACGAGTGGTCTCAATACAAGCACCGCCGCTCCAATGCGATCAAGAAATTTCTGATCCATCCGCCGATTCCTCGGGGTGTCTATCTGTATGGAGGCGTGGGTCGGGGCAAGAGCTTTTTGATGGACTGTTTTTTTGACGCTGTGCCGGTGGTGCGTAAAACCCGGCTGCATTTCCATGAATTCATGCGCGAGGTACACCACCAGTTGAACGCGCTCAAAGGCACAGCCGATCCGCTGGACGAACTCGCCCGCCGCATGGCCAGGCGTTACCGCTTGCTGTGTTTTGATGAATTCCATGTGGCCGATATCACCGACGCGCTGATCCTGCACCGACTGCTCTCTGCGCTGTTTGAAAACGGTGTGGGTTTTGTGACTACCTCCAACTTCAAGCCCGATGACCTGTATCCCGATGGCCTGCACCGAGACCGCCTGTTGCCGGCCATTGATTTGCTGAACGACAAGCTGGATATCGTGAGCGTCGACAACGGCATCGACTACCGGCACCACGCGCTGGCCGACGCCCGCTATTACCTGACCCCGTCGGGCCCGCAGGCTGAGGCCAGAATGGCTTCCATGTTCAACGCGATGGCACGGGTGAAAGACCACAACCCCGTGTTGACCGTGGAAGGCCGTGAACTGCGGGCGCGCCGCTTGGCCGGGCGTCTGGCCTGGTTCGACTTTTCCACGCTGTGCGGGGAGGCGCATTCGCAAAACGATTTTCTTGACTTAGCGGGCCGCTTCGATGTGGTTTTTTTGAGCGATGTGCCGGCTATGGATGCCGACATGGCGTCGCAGGCGCGGCGTCTGACCTGGTTGGTCGATGTGCTTTACGACCGGCAGGTACGTCTGGTGGTTTCTGCGGCGGTGGAACCCGAAGGCTTGTACCTCTTGGGTCCGCAGGCCCATGAGTTCCCCCGCACGGTGTCGCGCTTGCACGAAATGCAGGCGGCAGATTTCGCCATCGATGGCCCGCGTCAGGTGGACACGGCTTTGGTATGAAGCGACCTGGCACAAGCTGGCTTGCGGTGGCGTTCGCTCTTGCGGTCGCCGTGATGCCGCTGCGGGCCCGCAGTGCCGACATTTCCGACCCGCAACTGCAGGCCCAGATGGACCTGCTGGATTTGCAGCGTATTGCGGTCAACGCCGAACACAACATCTTGGACACCGCGTGCTACCGCCGTTTTGCGGTCAACAGCTGCCGCTCGGATGTCGCCCGCGCGCGGCGCGGCGCACTCGCCATCATCAAAAAACAAGAACTGGTGATTGCCGAGCAACAGCGTCTGCTGCTTGCCCAGGAGCAGGACCGCGCAGATCAGTTGCGACGCGAAGTGGCTGCTGAGCAGGAGCTGGAGCGGCAGCAGCGTTTGCTTGAGCGGATGCAGCGTGAGGAGCAGCGTTTGGAGCGCAACCAGGCGCGCGACGAGCAGGAACTTGAACGCCAGGCGCGTTTGCTGGAGCGGGTGCAGCGGGAGCAAGAGCGCCAGGAGCGCTTGCAAGACCGTGCGGCCCAGGAGCAGGAGGCTCTGGAGCGGGCTGCGGCGCAGGTCGAAAAAGCGCGGGCCTTGGAGGACAAGCAGGCCCAACACGCCGCGGTGTCGGCCAGTGCGGCGGGAACTGCGGGGCTGCAGGAGAAAGTCCGCGCCCTGGCGGATAAGCGGGCCGCGCACGCGGCTGTTGCTGCGACCGCCCCCGGCACGGCAGGACTCGACGCGAAGCAGCGTGCGCTGCAAGAAAAGCGGGCGGCGCATGCCGCCGTCGCCGCGTCCGCGGGGGCTGCGTCCGGTCCACAGGAGCGGGAGCGCGCCTTGAACGAGAAGCGCGCTGCCCACAGGGCTGCAGTGGTCGTCATGCCGCTGAAGGCTGCGAGCAAACCCGTTGCCCGTGATCCGGAGCCCACGCAAGCTGATGTGCCGGGTAAAGAGGCGGTGTATGCCCGCAAGCAGCAGGAACTCGAAGCCCGTATTGCGGAACGCGAGCGGCGCTTGCGCGAAGCCAAAGGTTCTCAGGCCGAGCCCCTGCCGGTTTCTCCCTGAGGCTGTGTACGGGTGCCGCTGATTGCCGCTGTGCGCCAGGTTTTCGCGCCCGACGGGCCGCTGGTGCGTGATGTGCCTGGATTTGTGCCACGCTCCGGTCAAACCGAGATGGCGTTGGCGGTGGCGCGCACGGTGCAGGGCGGTGGCGCGCTGGTCGTGGAGGCCGGCACCGGCGTAGGTAAAACTTTCGCGTATCTGGCACCGGCGCTGCTTAGCGGCGCGCGGGTGCTGGTGTCCACCGCGACCAAAGCTTTGCAGGACCAGCTGTATCTGCGCGACATCCCGCGTCTTGCCGCCAGTCTGGGAGTTCCTCTGCGCTTGGCGCTGCTCAAGGGGCGCAGCAGCTACCTGTGTCTGCAGCGCCTGGATGAGTCCATCGCGAACGATGCTGCGGCCCATTTGCCGACTGCCCAGCAGCGTCTGCTGGGCCAGGTCCGGTTGTGGGCGCAGGTCACTGCCAGCGGCGATGTGGCGGAGTTGCCGGCGCTGGACGAAGCCTCGCCGCTGGTGCCACTGATCACGTCCACCCGTGAAAACTGTCTGGGTGCTGCATGTCCGCGCGTCGCCCAATGCCATGTGAATCTGGCCCGCCGAGCGGCGTTGGCGGCTGACGCAGTGGTCGTGAACCATCACCTGTTTTTCGCCGACCTCCAGGTGCGCGAGTCCGGCGTGGCCGAGCTCCTGCCCAGCGCCAGCGTGGTCGTGTTTGACGAGGCGCATCAGCTCAATTCCATTGGCTTGCAGTTTTTGTCAATGCAAACCGGCAGCGCAGCGTGGAGCCGTCTCGCTGCGGACTTGTTACGCCAGGCCGACGGTCCACAGCGCGGCTTTGCCGATTGGCATGGCTTGTCAGCCGCTGTGGTCCAGGCCGTGCAGGGCGTGCGTGCGCTGTGTGCGCCTGCAGCGGGTCGGCAGCGACTGCCCTGGGTGGAAGGCGCACCCGAGGGGGTGGACAGCGTGGCATGGGACACGGCGCTGGGCGGCGTCGCTACCGCCCTCGAGCAGGCCCATCGCCATCTGGATGCGCTGGGCGACGCGGCTGCATCGATGCACCAAATGGCCGAGCGCGCGCGCGCTTTGCACCAGCAGCTGCGTGTATTCGCCGACGCCACGCCGCCCGGCCAAGTGCGCTGGATCGAGTCCGGTGCCGCACTGCGCTTGTGTGCCTCGCCGCTCAATATCAGTGCTGTCATGCAAGCGCATGTGGCGCAGACCGATCGGGCCAGCCGGGCCTGGATTTTCACGTCGGCCACCCTGGGCACCGATGATGCCCTGCGCTGGTTCGTCGAGCCATGTGGGCTCGGCGACGCCCGTACCGTGCGGGTGCAGAGTCCCTTTGATTACCCCCGGCAGGCGGGTTTGTACGTTCCACGGAGTTTTCCAGCCCCCGCCCATGCAGAACACAGCCAGGCGGTGGCCGTGCTGGCCGCACGCGCGGCCCTGCGCGTCGGAGGAAAAACCATGGTCTTGACGACCACACTGCGGGCTGTGGAGGCCGTGCGCCTGCACTTGCAAAACTACATGGCCGAGGTGACCGAAGGCGCCCTGGAAATTTTGGCCCAGGGCGACGGCTCCAAGCGTGAATTGCTGGAGCGCTTTTCAACCCATGCGGGTCGGGCCGGTGGCGGCGCAATTTTGGTGGCCTCGGCGGCATTCTGGGAGGGTATTGACCTCGCCGGTGCGGTTTTGCAGGTGCTGGTTATAGACAAATTGCCGTTCGCGCCGCCCGACGATCCGCTAGTACGTGCCCAGACCGATGCCTGCACGGCGGCCGGTGGCAATGCCTTTAAAGACATCCATCTCCCCCGCGCGGCCATGGTGCTCAAGCAGGGCGCAGGCCGCTTGATCCGGGGGGAGACCGATCGCGGCGTGCTGGTGGTCTGCGATACCCGCCTGCACACGCGGGCCTATGGAAAAAAACTGCTGCAGGCTCTGCCGCCCATGCGCCGCCTGAATGACGACGCCGAGTGGGAGACCGCACTGGCGCAGTTGGGTACGGCTCCGGTGTCTTTGGACTAGCGCTTGAGCCAGCCGTCGCCTTCGCCCGCCGCACCGAGGTAGGCGGAATCCGGAAAGCTGGCGACTAGTACCCTGCGGGCATCGTCGCGCATAGCGGGCAGTTCCATGACGTCATAAGCTTTGTAGATCAGAAACAAGGCATCCTCGACGGCCGGTACGTTGCGGTATTCCAACACGGCGTTCTGGGCGCGGTTGATAGCAGCCAGATAGGCCCCCCGGCGGAAATAGTATTTGGCGACAAACACGTCGTACTTGGCCAGTGCGGCCACCGTGAAGCCCATGCGTTGACGCGCATCTTCGGCGTAGCGCGACTGCGGAAAGCGGGTCACCAACTCGCTAAATGCGTCGAAGGACTCACGCGCCGCTTTCTGATCGCGCTCTGCAAGATCCTGCCCGGTGTAGCGCCCAAACATGCCCAGATCGTTATTGAAAGTTACGATCCCTTTCAGATAAAAGGCATAGTCGAGTGCAGGGCTGGCGGGGTTGAGGCGGATGAAGCGGTCAATTGTGGCCAGCGCCATCGCCGGTTCACGGGACAGATAAAAGGCATAGGCTTTATCCAGCTGGGCTTGTAATGCAAGCGGACTGCCGGCGGCACGGGCTTCGAGTTTTTCATACAAAGCGATGGCTTTTTCGAACTGCTGGTTCGACATTTCGTCTTTAGCTTCTGCGTACAGTTGCACAGGCGTCATGCCGGCTGTTTTGTCGATTACTGGTGCTGAACACGCACCTACGCCCATCGCTAAGGCAAGCAGCACCGTGGTGTTCAGCTTGCGCAAACGCTTCATATCGCACCACAGCGCCGATAATTTGCCGCTTAACATCATGGAACAGTCCTTGGAAACTAAGCCGCTCAGTATAGCCATCGACCGCCTTGCAAGCGGCTTCGATGAGGTGGATATCCAGGACGATGCCACAGAGCGGCGCGCGCTCAGCTTGGGTCCACAGCAGCATGGCTTGCGACTTGACCGGGCGGTAGCGGACGTCGTTCCCGAGTTTTCGCGCAGCTATTTGCAGCAGCTTATTGAGGCCGGTCACGTTGTGCTGAATGGCCGCGCCGCACGCAAGCAGTCGGTCACCGTGCGCTGCGACGACCGTCTGGAGATCAGCCTGCAGCCCACCCCCCAGAGCACGGCGTTCAAACCCGAGCCCATGGCGCTGGATGTGGTCTACCGGGATGCGGATGTGCTGGTCATCAACAAGCCCGCCGGCCTGGTGGTACACCCGGCGCCGGGTAACTGGAGCGGGACCTTGCTCAATGGATTGCTGGCTCTGGACGAGGCGTTGCTGGGGGTGCCACGCGCAGGCATCGTGCACCGCCTGGACAAAGAGACCAGCGGGCTGATGGTGGTGGCACG
Organism: Comamonas sp. lk; assembly: GCA_945860595.1. Classification (GTDB taxonomy): domain Bacteria; phylum Pseudomonadota; class Gammaproteobacteria; order Burkholderiales; family Burkholderiaceae_C; genus Allorhodoferax. The sequence goes on along the minus strand of CAMAQV010000013.1, from coordinate 34,365 downwards.
GAGCCGGGCGGCCATGGATGCGCTGGTTGCGGCCATTGCCCAGCGCACCGTGGGGCGCGAATACCTTGCACTTGCGCACGGCCGCTGGGTCCGCAGTTCGCCTTGGCATGCCGCTAGTGCGATTGGCCGTGACCCGCGCAACCGCTTGCGCATGGCGGTGGTGGACTTGTCGCACCAACCGGGGAAAACGGCGGCCACCGACATGCACCTGTTGGCTACGAATGACCAGATGTGCCTGGTGCGCTGTGTGCTGCATACGGGTCGCACGCACCAAATTCGGGTGCACATGGCGGAGATCGGTCATCCCTTGGTGGGCGACACCGCCTATGGGGGCAGGGCCGCAGCCGGTCTGGCAGGCCAGGCCTTACACGCGTTTCGCCTGGGCTTCGCGCATCCCCTGAGCGCCAAGATGCTGCGTTTTGAGGTCCCGCCGCCGCCCGGTTTCCTGGCCGTTCTGGCCGCATCAGGGCTGGGATACAATGATTTTTCACCTCCGGGATGACGGCCGACCGGCCAGTAGCCCGGCGCTCCAACGGCGCAAAAGATGCGTACGCGGTCCGAGCCTCAGGTGCAGCGCGCACGGCAGCGCCCCCTTTTCCATGCGTCATTCGGGGTCTGGCCGACGGCCCACAGTCTTGAAGGAAACCTATGCTCGATGCCAAGCGGGTACTGGAGGCGGCGCTTTTGTGCGCGGACCAGCCCATGTCGATACGCGATGCCCTTGCCCTGTTTGATGAGGCGGTGGAGGAGTCGCAACTGCGCGACCTACTGGAGGACATTCGCACCGAATGGAACGACCGGGGGCTGCAGTTGGTTGAGGTGGCCAGTGGCTGGCGGTTTCAAAGCCACCCCGAGATGGCGCATTACCTGGAAAAGCTGCACCCCGAAAAGCCGCCACGCTATAGCCGCGCCGTCCTGGAGACCCTGGCCATCATCGCTTACCGCCAGCCGGTGACGCGCGGAGACATCGAGGAGATCCGCGGCGTGACCATTCACACCCAGTTGATCAAGCAACTGGAAGACCGTGGCTGGATCGAAGCCGTTGGCCACCGTGAATCGGTCGGGCGTCCGGCACTGCTGGCGACCACCCGGCAATTTCTGGATGATCTCGGGCTGGCGTCGCTCAGGGAACTGCCGGCTTTGACTGCCCCTGGTCAGGCGGGGGAGGCCCTGGGCGCACTGATGGATACCGCGGATTCGGTGGAGACGGTCGGCCCCCTTGATTCTGCGAGCGCTGCTTTGCCCTTTCCGGATCTACAGAACCTTCCGGCTGGCCCTGTATCCGACCCCGTACCCGTCGTCCTTACTGCCAGTGAGTCCTCCCTATGAACCATCCCAATAAGCCGCTGAATCCCGCTGGGGAAGCCCCCGCCCTGCCTGAGGACGCGGTGCTGGAGTTTCCCGGTCAGGAGCCGCCGGTTGAGGCAGCGGTACCCGAGCCGCTGGCGGCACCGGGCTGGCCTAACAGCCCGTTTCTGGATATTATTTCCGGCCAGTTCGACGTGCCCGATCTGGGCGATGCCGAAGGGGCTGCGCCCAAACGTGTACTGGCGCCGCAGGTGGAGACGCCCAAGTTGCACAAGGTGCTGGCCCAGTCGGGCATGGGTTCGCGTCTGGAAATGGAGCAGCTGATCATGGAGGGGCGGATCTCGGTCAACAACGAGCCCGCCCATATCGGTCAGCGCATCCAGTTTGGGGACACCATCAAGGTCAACGGTAAGCCGATCCGTTTCCGTATTGATCCGCCGCCGGCCCGCGTGATCGCGTACCACAAGCCCGCGGGCGAAGTGGTCACCCATGATGATCCGCAAAACCGGCCCACAGTTTTTCGCCGTTTGCCCAAATTGCCGCAGGGGAAATGGCAGTCGGTCGGGCGGCTGGACTTGAACACCGAAGGACTTTTGCTGTTCACCAGTTCCGGTGATTTAGCCAACAAGCTCATGCACCCGCGCTTCGGACTCGAGCGCGAATACGCAGTGCGCGTGCTGGGTGCCTTGAGCGCAGATGAAAAGCAGACATTGCTTTCTGGAGTGATGCTGGATGATGGCCTCGCGCAGTTCGGGGCCATTGAGGACGGCGGCGGAGAAGGCTCTAACTGCTGGTACCGGGTGACCATTTCCGAGGGGCGCAACCGCGAGGTTCGCCGCATGGTCGAGGCTGTGGGCCACGCGGTCAGCCGCCTGATCCGGATCCGCTACGGCGCGATGGTGTTGCCGCGCGGATTGAAGCGGGGCGAATGGATGGAGCTTGACCAGCCTGATATTGGCGCGCTGGCGCAGGCGGCAGGGGAGCGCGGAGCCAGGGGGTCTCATGGGCTTGCCCGCCCAGACGCCAAAGACGGTGCGCGCACAGCGGGTTTGCGGGGGCCACTGGTTTCGCGTGCCCGGCGCGACAAGGACCGCAGCCGTGGTCGCGAGCCAGGCGCTCAGGGTGTCGCTCGGCAAGCGCCCCGAGCGCCCAAAGCGAGCGCCCAGCCGGACCCGATGCGCACCTCTTTGGGCTACATCGGAACCGATAGTCTGAGTCGGCAACGCCAGCAGGAGTCCCGCAAGGGCCGCTCCGGCCGCGGCGCGGGGCGCAAAAATGGTCCATCCGGCGGATTCGGGCGCTAGCCCTGAATGCTAAAATCTGTGGCTTTCGTGGCAGCCTGCTGCGGGAAATAACTCTTGAAGAACAATGACTTATGACAATTGAAAAGACTCTCTCCATCATCAAGCCGGATGCTGTTGCCAAAAACGTGATCGGCCAGATTTATGCCCGCTTTGAAGGTGCCGGTTTGAAAGTCGTTGCGTCACGCATGGCGCATTTGTCGCGCACCGAAGCCGAGGCGTTTTATGGTGTGCACAAGGATCGTCCTTTCTTCAAGGATCTGGTGGCCTTCATGATTTCGGGTCCGGTGATGATTCAGGTTCTTCAAGGTGAGAACGCCATTCTTAAGAACCGTGACCTCATGGGTGCAACGGATCCTAAAAAGGCCGTACCCGGCACCATCCGCGCCGATTTTGCCGACAGCATCGACGCCAATGCAGTGCATGGATCCGACGGCCCCGACACCGCAGCCGCCGAAATCGCCTTCTTTTTCGCCGGTATGAACGTGTTTTCCGGCTGAACGCCACTATGCGGGCCAATCTGCTCGACTTTGATATCGAGGGCTTGGCCGCTTTTTGCGCGGCTTTGGGCGAAAAGCCCTTCCGCGCTACCCAGCTCTTTCGCTGGATCCACCAGCGCGGCGAGGCAGATTTCTCGGCTATGACCGATCTGGCCAAATCGCTGCGAGACAAGTTGGCGGTGGCTGCCCATGTGGCCGCACCGGTCGTCTTGTCTTACCACGCCTCCGTAGATGGAACCATCAAGTGGCTGTTTGACGTGGGCGGTGGTGACGCCGTTGAGGCGGTGTTTATTCCCGAAACCGATCGCGGCACTTTGTGCATCTCGTCCCAGGCCGGGTGCGCGGTGGGCTGTCGCTTTTGTTCCACCGGCCATCAAGGCTTCAGCCGCAACCTCAGCACCGGCGAGATCGTGGCGCAGCTCTGGTTTGCCGAGCATTTTTTACGCGAACACCTTGGGCGTAACACCCGGGTCATTTCCAATGTGGTAATGATGGGCATGGGTGAGCCACTGCAGAACTATGCTGCGCTGGTCCCCGCTCTGCGCGTCATGCTCAGTGACCATGGCTACGGCCTGTCGCGGCGCCGGGTCACCGTTTCGACATCGGGGGTTGTGCCTATGGTGGACCGGCTGGCAGCCGATTGTCCGGTTGCGTTGGCGGTGTCCCTGCATGCGCCCAGCGACGCTTTGCGCAATCAACTGGTTCCGCTCAACCTGAAGTACCCTTTGGCAGACTTGTTAGGCGCATGTGCGCGCTACCTCGCGCATGCGCCGCGTGACTTCATCACCTTCGAATACTGCATGCTGGATGGCGTCAATGACAGCGTGGAGCATGCGCAGCAGCTGGTGGGCCTGCTGGCTACCTATGCGGGGGGTGCGTCATGGTGCAAGCTCAACCTGATTCCTTTCAATCCCTTCCCGGCGTCTGGGCTGTTGTGTTCACCGCCGCAGCGGGTACAGGCTTTCGCGCAGGTGCTGATGGCCTCGGGCCTCACCACCACGGTGCGCAAAACACGTGGACAGGATATTGACGCGGCGTGTGGGCAACTTGCCGGTGATGTGATGGACCGTACCCGCGTTCAGCAGCGCATGGCGAATCAACGCGTGGTGCATGTTGTACGTGCGCCGTTTGCGCCTGCCGGGGCTGTGTTGTGAGCCGAACGTTCGTCTTCGCTTGGGCCGCCATGGCCTTGTTGCTGATGGTGGGCGGTTGTGCGGGTGGCAGTTCGGCGCGCAACGCGTCGGGCGCTACCGATCTGCTCACCGAGTCGGATGTTTCACCGGACCAGAAGCGTGCGCTGTTGCGTCTGGAACTGGCGGGTGGGTATTTCAGCAAGGGCCAGAATCTGGTAGCGCTGGATGAGGTGAAGCAGGCCATTGCGCTCAACCCGAATTCGGCAGATGCGTTGAGCTTGCGCGGTCTGATTTACACCCGCATGGGTGAGGCGGACTTTGCCGAAGACAGCTTTAAGCGTGCTCTAGCCATTGCGCCCAGTGCGGCTGCGATTCAGCACAATTACGGCGTATTCCTATGCCAACAGGGGCGTTCGTCAGACGCTGAGAAGATGTTTACCAAGGCTCTGGCGGTCCCTGGCTATTCTGAGCGGGTGAAAACTTTGACCACACTGGGCCTGTGTCAGCGCAAGGCGGGGGCCTTTGCGGAGGGCCGTAAGAGCTTGCTGCGCGCGTATGAAATCGATCCGGCCAACCCCCTGGTTGGCTTCAATCTGGCTTTGACCATGGCCGAGTCGGGTGAATGGCTACGCGCGCAGTTTTATGTGGGACGCATCCACGCCGCCGGAATACGCACCCCGGAGTCGCTTTGGTTGGCGATCAAAGCTGAGCAGCGTTTAGGCGATTCAACTGCCATGGCCCAGCTCGGCGCGCAGTTGCGTGCGCAATTCCCCATTTCGCCTCAGGCCCAGTGGTACGAGCGCAAGGCTTTCGATGAGTGATCCGAACGAAACCCCCTTATTGCGGGTTGCCGATTCCGAGTCGGCCCCCTATGTATTACCCGCTGCCGTGCAGGCGGGTGGATTGTTGCGCGGGTACCGTGAGCGCGCGCGGTATGACCTGGAGGCCTTGGCGGCCGTGGTGAAGGTTCCGGTGCGCAAGCTGGAGGCGCTGGAGGCTGGCATGCTGGATGTTTTGCCGGAACCGGTCTATGTGCGGGCCATGGTGGTCGGCATCTGCCGGGTGCTCAAGGCCGATCCGCAGCCGGTGCTGGATTTGTTGCCCAGCAGTGCGGTCCAGTCACTCAGGCAGGACGGGGGCATCGCACCGGTTCCGTTCCGGCCCTCGGGCAGTGGCACACCCCAGGGACTGGGTGAGATCACCGTCAAACCTCCTTTGCGCTGGGCGCTGGTCCTGGTGCTGGGGGCCGGCTTGTTGTACGGCTGGCCGGATCTCGAATCCTGGTGGACCCAAAATCGTCTGGATGAGGAGGCCCTGGCGGCAGTAAAGCCCTGGACCGCTTCAGGTCCGGTACCCGAGATGGCCGACTCCGCACAGGCTCCCCTTGACAGCCCGGTTGCCCTGCCGCCCCAACCCGATACTGCGACAGAGACGTCTAGTCTTGCTCCCCCCGGGGATCCGCTGAGCCTGAAAGCCCATGGTCGCACCTGGGTTGAGGTGCTGGATGCCAAAGGGGTGGTGGTGCTGCGGCGTAATTTGGAAAATGGGGAGCGCGTGAGCGCAGGTGGCCATCTGCCCTTGTCGGTGGTGGTGGGACGTGCCGATGTGACCGAGGTCTGGGTACGCGGCAAGGTGTTGGAGACCAAGGCAATTTCGCAGGAAAACGTGGCCCGGTTTGAGGTGAAGTAATGAATACAGATATGGCAGTGGCACAGGGTGCAACCGCGTTTTCCGCGCCGCTGGTGCGGGCCTCTTTGCAGGCGCGGGTAGTCTGGGGGAGCCGGGTGGTAACTGTCGGGGGCGGCGCACCGGTGCGGATTCAGTCCATGACCAACACCGATACCGTGGACGCCGTTGGCACCGCGATTCAGGTCAAAGAATTGGCCAATGCCGGTTCCGAGCTGGTTCGCATCACAGTCAACACCCCCGAGGCAGCGCAGGCCGTTCCCTATATCCGGGAGCAGCTGGATCGCATGGGAATCGACGTGCCGCTGGTAGGTGATTTCCATTACAACGGCCACCGGCTCTTGACCGACTACCCGGACTGTGCCCATGCACTCTCCAAATATCGCATCAACCCTGGCAATGTGGGCAAAGGCGACAAACACGACCGCCAGTTTTCGCAGATGGTGGAAATCGCCATGCGTTGGGACAAGGCCATACGCATTGGCGTGAACTGGGGCAGCTTGGATCAGGAGCTGCTCGCGCGCTTGATGGATGAAAACAGCCAGCGTGCGCGGCCTTGGGATTCCAAGCAGGTGATGTACGAGGCCCTACTGAACTCGGCCATTGGCTCCGCCGAGCGCGCGCAGTCCCTGGGTATGGCGGCAAACCAGATTATTTTGTCCTGCAAGATGAGCGCGGTGCAGGACCTGATTGCGGTGTACCGGGAGCTGGCCAAACGCAGCAACTACCCCTTGCACCTGGGCTTGACCGAGGCCGGTATGGGAACCCGGGGAACCGTGGCGTCGACGGCGGCCTTATCGGTCTTGCTGCAGGAGGGCATTGGTGACACCATCCGGGTATCGCTGACCCCCGCCCCTGGCGAGGCGCGGACCCAGGAGGTGCTGGTGGCCTCCGAAATGTTGCAGGCTTTGGGCTTGCGCAGCTTTGTGCCCAGCGTGACAGCCTGTCCCGGATGTGGCCGCACCACCAGCACCACCTTCCAGGAATTGACGCAGCAGATTGACAATTTCTTGCGCGAACAAATGCCGGTGTGGCGCACGACCTATCCAGGTGTCGAGTCGCTCAAAGTCGCCGTGATGGGTTGTATCGTCAACGGCCCGGGGGAAAGCAAGCACGCCGATATCGGCATCAGCCTGCCCGGTACCGGTGAGGCACCGGCCGCACCCGTTTTTATCGACGGCGAAAAGCGCATGACACTGCGCGGCAACGCGATCGCCACCGAGTTCCAGGCGGTGGTGGAAGACTACATCCGCAAGCGCTTTGGCCAAGACCAGACCCACGCGTCCAACACGGTACTGCATGACTGATTCCACAACTGCGCCCAGGGCGGAAAAACTCTCCGCCATCAAAGGCATGAACGACATCCTGCCGCCCGATTCGGCGCGCTGGGAGGCTTTGGAGGACAGCGTACGCACTTTGATGCGCCTCTACGCTTACGAGAACATCCGCACGCCCATCGTGGAGCACACCGCCTTGTTTGTACGCGGACTCGGTGAAGTGACCGACATCGTTGAAAAAGAGATGTATTCGTTTGAAGACAGGCTCAACGGTGACAGGTTGACCCTGCGACCGGAAAACACGGCCGGTGTGGTGCGGGCCGCTATTGAGCATTCCTTGCTCTACAACGGGGGCAAGCGCCTGTACTACATGGGCCCGATGTTCCGGCACGAGCGGCCCCAGCGCGGACGCTACCGCCAATTTCACCAGATCGGTGCAGAGGCCCTGGGTTTTGGTGGGCCGGAGGTGGATGCCGAAGTCATCTTGATGGCCCACGCGTTGTGCCAGCGTCTGGGTATTGCGGATGTGGAGTTGCAGATCAACAGCCTGGGCCAGCCACAGGAGCGCAACGCGCACCGGGCCGCCTTGATTGCGCATTTCGAGGCGCACCACGACGCGCTGGACGCCGAGGCCAAACGCCGGCTGCATCTGAATCCCTTGCGCCTGCTAGACAGCAAAAACCCGGCGATGCAGGACGTCATCGGCGCAGCACCCAAGCTGATGGATTTCTTGGGTGAGGCCTCCAAAGCCCACCTGGCTGCCGTGCGCAGCATCTTGGATGCCAACGGCGTAGCCCACACCGTGAACCACCGTTTGGTGCGGGGCATGGACTACTACAACCTGACGGTATTTGAATTTGTCACCACCCAGCTAGGTGCCCAGGGCACGATTTGCGCGGGGGGGCGCTATGACTACCTGATGGAGCAGGTGGGCGGTAAGCCCGCGCCGGCCGTGGGTTGGGCGATGGGGATGGAGCGGGTGCTGGATCTGATCGCGCAGCAGTCGTTGGCAGTCGCACCCCTGGATGTGTACGCAGTACTTACCGATGTGGGATTTTTCCCGCGCGTCCAGCAATGCCTGGAGCAGTTGCGTCTGCGCGGCATATCGGTGCAGATGCAGGCCGCAGTCGACGGTGTTCTGCCCGGCATGAAAGCGCAGTTCAAGCGCGCTGACGCCTCGGGTGCGCGCTATGCGCTGATATTTGGCGCCGATGAGATTGCGGATGGGGTGGTAACCGTCAAGGACCTGCGCGACCCCGCAGTGCCCCAGCTTCGTCAGGCGCTCGATGGCGTGTCGCTGTGGGCGCACAGCCTACAATCCGCTGCTTAACCAACAGATAGCCATGGCAACCAACCTCAATATCGAAGAACAAGATCAGCTCGACGCACTGAAACACTTCTGGAGCCGGTTTGGTGGTGTGATCAGCGCAGTGTTGCTGGTGGTTCTTCTGGCGACTGCCGGGTGGAACGGCTACCGTTTTTGGCAGAGCCGCCAGGCGGCGCAGGCCTCGGCTATGTTCGACGAAGTGGAGCGCGCCGTAGCGAGCTCGGAGCTGGCCTTGGCGCAACGCGCCTTTACCGATATGAAGGATCGCTACGGCTCGACCAGTTACGCTCCGCAAGCCGGATTGCTGGTGGCCAAACTGGCTATCGATGCCGGCAAGGATGATGCCGCTGCCACCGCCACTGCGGCGCTCCAGTGGGTTTCGGTGAATGCATCCGACGAGGGCTTGCGCGCTGTTGCGGCCCTTCGGCTCTCGGCCCTGATGATCGATGCCAAGGAATATGAGCAGGCTCAGAAGACCCTGCAATCCGTTCATGCCGATGCATTTTCTGCCCTGGTACAGGACCGCTTGGGCGATCTCTACGCCTTGCAAAACAAGACTGCCGACGCCAAGGCGGCCTACCTGAAAGCGTTCGCCGCCATGGACGCAGAGTCCGAATACCGGCGGCTCATTAAAGTCAAACTCAACGCACTGGGCGTAGAGCCTCCCGCCCCGGCCGGAGCGGGCTGATGCTGCGCGGCTTGCAGCGGTCGGCGGTCCTGTCGGCGGCCCTTTTCTTCCTCTTCTTATCGGCTTGCTCCGGGCCTGAAAAGCCCAAGCCCGCGTCTTTGGGGGCGAACCCTGCATCCGTGGCGGTGCGTGTGGTCTGGAGCAATACCCAATCGCTCGGCGGGGAACCGATAGATCTCAAAGTTGACGGTGCTAACGCGTTGCTTGCGACCAAAGCCGGGCGGCTGGTGTCGTGGAGTGGCACCACGGGCGCTGAGAACTGGCGTGTCGACTTGGGTGTGGGTATTACCTCGGGTCTGGGCGGCGACGGGACGCGCCTAGCCCTCGTCACCCAAGGCAACGAGCTGCTCGTGCTGGAGCAGGGTAAGGAAGCCTGGCGCACCAAAATGCAGGCCATGGTGCTGACTGCGCCGCTGGTTGCCGGTGGGCGGGTTTTTGTTTTGGCGGGCGACCGCGCCATCAGCGCCTTCGATGCCGTAACCGGACAGCGCCTGTGGCAGCAGCAGCGTACGGGTGAACCATTGATCCTGGGTCAGGCTGGTTTATTGGCGGCGGTGGGTGACACGCTGGTGGTGGGGCTGGGCGGGCGTCTGGTCGGTTTGAACCCGCAAAACGGCAGTACCCGCTGGGATGTGGCTGTGGCCAATGTGCGAGGTACCAACGAGGTGGAACGATTGGCCGATATCGTTGCCGGTAGCAGCCGCCAGGGGAGCGCAGTGTGCGTGCGCGCTTTCCAGGCGGCAGTGGGCTGCGTGGACGGCGCCGCAGGGCGACTGCTCTGGACCCGCACGGCCAACGGTTTCACCGGGCTGAGCGGCGACGCCACGGTAGTTGTTGGAACCGAGGCCGATGGCCGCTTGCGCGTCTGGCAGCGCACCAGTGGCGAGGTGCTGTGGACCAGTGAGAATTTCCGGTTCCGCGGCCTTGGTGCCCCTGTGGCCTGGGGACGCAGCATGGTGTTTGGTGACGGTGAGGGCCTTGTGCACTTTGTTGATCTGCGCGACGGTACCCTGCTGAATCGGCTGGCGACCGACGGTTCTGCCGTGACGCTGGGGCCTATTGTGGTGGGAAAAAACTTGGTTCTGGCGACCCAGCGCGGTGGGCTGTACGCCCTTGCCTACGACTAGAAAGCGAAACAGCCATGAAGCCCGTGATCGCTCTGGTTGGCCGCGCCAACGTGGGCAAGTCCACCCTGTTCAACCGTTTGACCAAGTCGCGTGACGCCATCGTTGCAGACCTTGCCGGTCTGACGCGTGACCGGCATTACGGCAACGCCAAGCACGGCAAGCGGGAGTTCATTGTGGTCGATACCGGCGGCTTCGAGCCCGACGCGACCAGCGGCATCTACAAAGAAATGGCCAAGCAGACGCGCCAGGCGGTGGCCGAGGCTGACGCCGTGGTCTTTGTTGTCGATGCCCGCAACGGCCTGTCGGTTCAAGACCATGAGATCGCCAAGTACCTGCGGCGTTTGGGCAAGACCTGCGTCCTAGCTGCCAACAAGGCCGAAGGCATGGCGCAAGGCCTGCAGCTGGTGGAGTTTTTTGAGCTGGGTCTGGGCGAGGTGATGCCCATCTCGGCCGCCCATGGACAGGGTATGCGTTCGCTGTTGGATACGGCTTTTGCGTCCATAGGTATCAACCCCGAAGAAGACGTGGAAGAGGCGGTATCGGACGGTGCCATCCGTCTGGCCGTGGCGGGCCGCCCCAATGTCGGCAAGTCCACCGTCATCAACACCTGGCTGGGTGAAGAGCGCCTGGTGGCCTTTGACCTGCCCGGCACTACGCGCGATGCCATCACGGTGCCTTTCGAGCGTGGCGGCCAGCGTTTTGATTTGATCGATACCGCCGGCTTGCGCCGCCGGGGTCAGGTTTTTGAGGCAGTGGAAAAATTTTCTGTGGTCAAGACCTTGCAGGCGATTGCCTCGGCCAATGTGGTTTTGCTGCTGATCGACGCGCAGCAGGGCGTGACGGACCAGGACGCGCATATCGCGGGCTATATTCTGGAGTCGGGTTGCGCCGTAGTGGTGGCGGTTAACAAGTGGGATGCCGTAGACGAATACCAACGTGAACTACTGAAACGCTCGCTCGAAACCCGGCTGATTTTTCTCAAATTCGCCGATGTTCACTACATTTCAGCGCAAAAAAGGCAGGGTCTGGGCCCGGTTTGGGACTCGGTCGCCCAGGCCCACCGTTCGGCCAACTGCAAGATGCCAACTCCGATGCTCACCCGCTTGCTCCTTGAGGCGGTCCAGTTCCAGACCCCGAAAAAGAACGGAGCCTACCGCCCCAAGCTGCGCTACGCCCACCAGGGCGGCATGAATCCGCCCATCATTGTGGTGCACGGTAACTCGTTGGAGCACGTCACCGAAACCTACAAACGTTTTCTGGAAGCCCGGTTTCGCAAGGCGTTTAACCTGACCGGCACACCACTGCGCATCCAGATGAAGTCATCCGCTAACCCCTTTGCCGATCAGGCTCAGTAACAAGGGCGTAATGGCAGCGTGCAAGTAGGGCTATCAGGCGCTTTCTCAGAGGGCCTGTGTTATCGTTAACCATTGTTTAATTGCTCCAACACGGAACATATCGTGACCAACAAAGGCCAACTTCTTCAAGATCCGTTTCTCAACGCTTTGCGCAAAGAGCACGTACCAGTTGCAATTTATCTGGTGAACGGAATCAAGCTACAGGGACAGATCGAATCCTTTGACCAGTATGTGGTGTTGCTCCGCAACACCGTGACGCAAATGGTCTACAAGCATGCCATTTCCACCATTGTTCCCGGAAGAGCGGTCAATTTCACTCCGCCAACCGGCGATGACACTTAAAGATAAGCCGGCTCCCGTCGCGCCGCGTGCTGCGCATGCGGGCGGCGCCCCGATCTGATTTGAAAGACTCGTCTCACACCCCGGATGCGCGGGCCATTTTGGTCGGCGTCGATTTTGGTCTGCCGCATTTTGACCGCACGCTTGAAGAGCTCGGCCTTCTGGCCCACACTGCGGGTCTGGAGGCGGTGGGGCGAATGACGTGTAAGCGCCGTGCACCTGATGCCGCTTTGTTTGTTGGAAGCGGCAAAGCGCAGGAAATCAAGGACTTGGCGGAGCACCTGGGGGCCAGCGAAATTCTGTTTGACCAGGCCATCAGCCCTGGTCAGCAGCGCAATCTTGAGCGATTGCTGGAATTGCCCGTCACCGACCGCACCTTTTTGATTCTCGAGATTTTCGCCCAACGCGCCCAAAGTCACGAGGGCAAGTTGCAAGTGGAGTTGGCGCGCTTGCAGTACCTCAGCACGCGTCTGGTGCGGCGCTGGTCCCACCTGGAGCGCCAGCGTGGCGGCATCGGGGCGCGCGGCGGCCCCGGAGAGACCCAAATCGAGCTGGACCGCCGCATGATCACCTCCAGCATTGTGCGAACCAAGGAGCAGCTGCGCAAACTCCAGCGCCAGCGCAGCACCCAGCGGCGTCAGCGCGAGCGCAATGCGGCTTTTAAGGTCTCGCTGATTGGTTACACCAACGCGGGCAAGTCCACCTTGTTCAATGCACTGGTTAAAGCCCGCGCCTATGCGGCTGACCAGCTGTTCGCCACCTTGGATACCACCACCCGGCAGATGTATCTGGGCGATGTGGGCCGCTCGGTTTCCTTGTCCGACACTGTGGGATTTATCCGGGACCTGCCGCACGGGCTGGTCGACGCCTTCAAGGCGACCTTGCAGGAAACCATTGACGCCGATGTGCTGCTGCACGTGGTAGATGCCTCCAACCCCAACTTTCCGGAGCAAATCGCGCAGGTGCAGGCGGTTTTGCGCGAGATTGGTGCCCAGGACGTTCCGCAAATCCTGGTGTTCAACAAAATTGATGCCCTGGCCTCTGACGCCCAGCCGGTGCGGCTGGAGGACAGTTACGAGATAGACGGGCTGCAGTGCCCCCGGCTCTTCCTCAGCGCCCGTGCCTTGACCGGCCTGCAGGGCTTGCGTGATTACCTTTCGCGCTTGGCCGCAGCCGGGCGCACTGAAGTCCTCCTTCCAAGCTCGGGTGACCCGCAGGCCGCAGAATCGGACGCTGCCCTGAACGCTTAACATCCCCCTATCCCTGCTAGAAAGCCGACGTATGCGTTTTGCCAATTTTTCTCCGGTCCGGGCCGCCTTTGCGCGATGGCTCCGACCGGTATGGAATCTCAACGACAGCCGCTGGGGTCGATCGGACTCTCAGCCGCCCAAAGACCCTCATGGGGAGGATCCTCCTTCGGCGCCTGTGCCGCCGCAGGAGCCGCGCGCCAACGGCCCACGTGGGTCTGCCAGCAGCGGTCCGCCAGATTTGGACGAGTTGTGGCGCGACTTCAATAAAAAGCTCAATGGCCTGCTCGGTGGCGGCTCGCGCGGCCCGCAAGGTCCGCGCAACGGTGGTGGCTCGATGGGGCCGCCGGACATGAAGAATGCTGGCTTGGGCGCGGGCGTGATTGCTGCGATCGTGGTGGTGATTTGGCTGGGCACTGGTTTTTTCATCGTCCAGGAGGGGCAGCAGGCAGTGATCACGCAGTTTGGCCGTTACAAGACAACGGTCGGAGCCGGTTTTAATTGGCGGCTACCGTACCCGGTCCAGCGCCACGAGACGATTTCCGCGACCCAGATCCGCTCTGTGGATATCGGCCGAGACAACGTGCTCAAGGCGACCGGTTTGCGCGAATCGGCCATGCTCACGGCTGACGAAAATATCGTGGACATCAAGTTTGCTGTCCAGTACCGTTTGAGCGATGCACGCGCCTACTTGTTTGAGAGCAAAAACCCCAGCGAAGCCGTGATCCAGGCCGCAGAGACGGCTGTGCGCGAAGTGATTGGAAAAATGAAGATGGACGCCGCGCTCTCCGAAGAACGCGACCAGATCGCGCCGCGTGTGCGTGCGCTGATGCAGGATATTCTGGACCGCTACAAAGTGGGCATCGAAGTCGTGGGCATCAATTTGCAGCAAGGCGGCGTACGCCCGCCTGAACAGGTGCAATCGTCGTTTGATGATGTGCTCAAAGCCGGGCAGGAGCGCGAGCGCGCTAAAAACGAAGCACAGGCCTACGCCAATGACGTGATTCCGCGTGCAGTCGGTTCCGCCTCGCGTCTGAAAGAGGAGGCCGATGCGTACAAGGCCCGTATCGTTGCCCAGGCCCAGGGTGATGCGCAGCGCTTCAAATCGGTGTACAACGAGTACCAGAAAGCCCCTCAGGTCACGCGTGACCGGATGTACTTGGATGCGATGCAGCAGATTTACACCAACGTGACCAAGGTACTGGTGGAGTCGCGCCAGGGTGCGACTTTGCTGAATTTACCGCTGGACAAAATTCTGCAGATGAATGCGGCAGGCGATCCGCTGACTGCGCCGACCGCCCCTGCTGCGGCACCGCAGGTCACGCCTGCGCCCAATGGTCTGGATACCCGCAGCCGCGATACCTCGCGCAACCGCGATCGCGATACCCGCTAGGAGAGCATGGAATGAACCGTATTGGCTTTATTGTGGCGTCGCTGTTGCTGGTTTTCGGCATCGGCAGCTCCATGTTGTTTGTAGTGGATCAGCGCCAGTTCGGCGTGGTCTACGCTTTAGGCGAAATCAAGAGCGTGATCACCGAGCCGGGACTCAACGTCAAGCTGCCCCCGCCATTTCAGAACGTGAGCTACATCGACAAGCGTTTGCTCACGCTGGACAGTACGGACTCCGAGCCCATGCTGACCGCTGAGAAGCAGCGCGTGGTCATTGACTGGTATGTGCGCTGGCGCATTTCGGACCCCGCGCCCTACATCCGCAACGTCGGATTGAACGAGGGTGCCGGTGCCAACCAGCTCAACCGGGTGGTGCGCAACGCCTTCCAGGAGGAGATCAACAAGCGCACCGTGAAAGAGTTGCTCTCTCTCAAACGCGAAGAGCTAATGGCTGCTGTTAAAGCCGAAGTTCTGGAAAAAGTCCGTGGCGAGAAGCCTTGGGGTGTCGATGTGGTGGACGTGCGCATCACCCGCGTGGACTATGTGGAAGCGATCACCGAGTCGGTGTACCGCCGCATGGAGGCCGAGCGCAAGCGCGTGGCCAATGAGCTGCGTTCCACCGGCGCTGCCGAGGGCGAAAAAATCCGTGCCGATGCCGATCGCCAGCGCGAAGTGACAGTGGCAAACGCCTACCGAGACGCGCAAAAAATCAAAGGTGAGGGTGATGCGGAAGCCTCGCGCATCTACGCCGAGGCCTTTGGTCGCGATGCCCAGTTCGCCCAGTTTTACCGCAGCCTGGATGCCTATAAAGCGAGTTTTGCGGACAAGGGCGATGTGATGGTGCTGGACCCGGCAGGCTCGGAGTTCTTCAAAATCTTCCGCAACGGCGGCAACCCGGGTGCCGGGGCTGTGGGCAGCAAGCGTTAAGGCGGCGGGTATGTCTGCGTGGGTCCTGCCGGATCACATTGCCGATGTCTTGCCCTCAGAGGCGCGGCACATTGAAGATGTGCGGCGCAAACTGCTCGACATGGCGCGCCGCTACGGTTATGAACTGGTCATGCCGCCGCTCATGGAACACCTGGAGTCCTTGTTGTGCGGCAGTGACCAAGGCTTGGACTTACAGACGTTCAAACTGGTAGACCAGTTGTCTGGCCGCATGATGGGGGTGCGCGCGGACAGCACGCCCCAGGTGGCCCGTATTGACGCGCATTTGCTCAATCGCCGGGGTGTGGCCCGTCTGTGCTACTGCGGACCGGTGTTGCACACCCTGCCTGCCAGCCCCCAGGCCAGCCGCGAGCCCTTGCAGTTCGGGGCAGAAATCTACGGCCACGCGGGTCTGGAGGCGGATCTTGAAATTCTCACGCTGGCCTTGGATACGCTCACATCTGCAGGTGTCGTAGGCGCAACGGTAGATTTTGCGGATGCGCGCATCGTCCACGGATTGCTGGCGCAGTCCGGGCTCGGCCCAGCCCAGGTCGCTGCAGCCTACAAGGCACTGGCGTCCAAGGATGCGCAGGCGCTTGCCCAGGCCAGCGCCACGGCGCCGGAGCCGATATCCCGCGCGTTGGCTGCTCTGCTGGATTGCTATGGTGACGGTGCGGTGTTGCAGGAGGCGCGCGCGCACCTGCCCGCTATGCCTCTGGTCGCCGAGGCGCTGGATGATCTGGCCTGGTTGGCCGGCCATGTGCAAAGCCATGCACCCGGGGTACGGGTGTCGTTTGATTTGTCTGATTTGCGCGGCTATTCGTATTACAGCGGCGTGCGTTTTTCCATCTTTTGCGACCGGGCCCCGGATGCGCTGGTGCGTGGCGGTCGCTACAACGCGGTGGGTGCGGCCTTCGGGCGCGAGCGCCCTGCGGTGGGCTTCAGTCTGGACGTCAAAGCGCTGGTCCGGGCCGTCACCCCACCTGCCTTGCACGCTGCGGTGCGCGCACCCTGGGGCGAAGATCCAGACTTGCGCGCCGCCATTGCCCATGTGCGGGCGCAGGGCCATACCGTGGTCTGCGTCCTGCCCGGCCATGAGAGCGAAGTCGACGAATTCCATTGCGACCGTGTACTGGTGCTGCAAGCCGGTGCCTGGACCATCACAAACCTCTAGAACTACACATGAACACCAAACCGGGCAGAAACGTTGTCGTCGTCGGAACCCAATGGGGCGACGAAGGCAAGGGCAAATTGGTGGACTGGCTGACCGAGAGCGCGCAGGCCGTGGTGCGCTTCCAGGGTGGCCACAACGCGGGGCATACGCTGGTTATCAACGGCGTGAAAACCGCCTTGCACCTGATTCCCAGCGGCATCATGCGCGCCGGGGTCAAATGCTACATCGGTAACGGTGTGGTTCTGTCTGTGGCCAAGTTGCTCGAGGAAATGGCTGGTCTGGAAAAGGCCGGTGTGGAGTTGCGCTCGCGCCTGCGCATCAGTGAGGCCTGCCCGCTGATACTGCCTTTCCATGCGGCCCTGGATGTGGCGCGGGAAGCTGCGAGGGAGAAGGGCGGCAGCGAAAAAATTGGCACTACCGGACGCGGTATCGGCCCGGCGTACGAAGACAAAATCGGTCGGCGCGCCCTGCGCGTGCAGGACCTTAAGCACCCTGAGCGTTTCTCCGCCAAGCTGAGCGACTTGCTTGATTTACACAACCACGTGCTGACCACCTACCTCGGTTCTGCGGCCTTTGATTTCGGGCCGCATCTGGCGCCGTATATGCAGGATGGGCGGATCTTGTTTCAGCCGGTGTTTGACGAGGCGATGCGCCATGCCGCCATCGTGCAACCCATGGTGGCTGACGTCTCGCGCGAGCTCAATGAAGCGCATCTGCGCGGCGACAACATCCTGTTCGAGGGTGCGCAGGGTACGCTGCTGGACGTGGACCACGGCACCTACCCCTTCGTGACGTCCAGCAACTGCGTGGCAGGCAATGCGGCTGCAGGGGCAGGGGTGGGGCCGGGTCTCTTGCATTACGTGCTGGGTATCACCAAAGCCTATTGCACCCGCGTGGGCAGCGGCCCATTTCCAACCGAACTCGACTGGGAAAAACCGGGCACACCGGGCTACCACATGAGCACCGTAGGCTTCGAAAAAGGGGTGACTACCGGGCGCTCGCGCCGCTGCGGCTGGTTTGATGCGGCGCTGCTCAAGCGCTCGGCGCAGGTCAACGGTTTGTCCGGCTTATGCATCACCAAGCTCGATGTGTTGGATGGCTTGTCTGAGCTGAAGCTATGCACCGGCTACCGGCTGCATGGCGAACTGGTCGACATCCTGCCCATGGGCGCGGATGACATTGCCCTATGCGAACCCATCTACGAAACCCTGCCCGGCTGGAGCGACAGTACTGTCGGCATTACCGATTACGACCGCCTACCGGCTGCCGCGCGAGGGTATCTTGAGCGCATTGCGCAGATCACCGGGGTGCCGATCCATATGGTCTCAACCAGCCCGGACCGCGACCACACCATCCTGATGCGCGACCCATTTTTAGCCCCCTGATTTGAACCCCTAACCGGAGCCCCGCATGTTGACTGAAGACGGAAAACACCTGTACGTCAGCTACGACGAGTACCACAACCTGATTGAAAAGCTGGCGATCAAGGTGTTCCAGTCCGGCTGGGAATTCGACACGATTTTGTGCCTGGCGCGCGGCGGGATGCGCCCCGGCGACATTTTGTCGCGCGTGTTTGACAAGCCCCTGGCCATCATGTCCACCAGTTCCTACCGCTCGGACGCAGGCACGGTGCAAGGCAACCTGGACATCGCCCGCTTCATCACCACGCCCAAGGGCGAAATCGCAGGCAAAGTTCTGTTGGTGGATGACCTGGCTGATTCCGGTCATACCCTCAATGCCGTGATGCACCAATTGCGCACCAACTACAAGCCGATTACCGAGCTGCGTAGCGCCGTGATCTGGACCAAGGCTTTGTCCACATTCACGCCCGACTACTCGGTGGAATATTTGCCCACCAACCCCTGGATTCACCAGCCGTTTGAAAGCTACGACGCCATGAGGCCGCAGCAACTCATTCAAAAGTGGAGCGTTTAAGCCTGCGGCCCGCATGGACAAAAAGCCCCCCACCGCGCTGATCCACCACCCCTACCGGCCGCCGGAGGGTTTTGATGCGCCGCAGCCCGGAATCTTCAAGGCCTCATCGGTTTTCTTCCCCAACGTGGCGGCCATGCGCAGCCGCGAATGGAAAGACAAAACCGCCTACACCTATGGCCTGCACGGCACGCCCAGTTCCTACACGCTTGAGGAGCGTTTGTGCACCTTGGAAGGCGGCCTGCAGTGCGTGCTGGCACCCAGCGGGCTGGCGGCTTTGGCGCTGGTCGCGCTGGCACTTTTGCGCTCCGGCGACGAGGTTTTGCTGCCGGACAATGTCTACGAGCCCAACAAATCCCTGGCGGAAGCTGAGCTGCGCAACTGGGGCATCAGCCACCGCTTTTACGACCCCATGAACCTGGCCGATTTGGAGGCCAAACTCAGTGAAAAAACCCGCCTGGTCTGGTTGGAAGCCGCCGGTTCGGTGACGCTCGAGTTTCCCGATCTGGTGGGCATGGTGCGCCTGTGCAAGGCCCGCGGTGTATGGACTGCCCTGGACAATACCTGGGGGGCGGGCATTGCCTTCCAAGCTTTTGACCTGCTGCCCGGCCAGCCAACGCCGCTGGGTGT
Source organism: Comamonas sp. lk (assembly GCA_945860595.1). Classification (GTDB taxonomy): domain Bacteria; phylum Pseudomonadota; class Gammaproteobacteria; order Burkholderiales; family Burkholderiaceae_C; genus Allorhodoferax. The sequence goes on along the minus strand of CAMAQV010000013.1, from coordinate 15,028 downwards.
GGACATTGCCACGCAGGCCCTGACCAAATACCCCAGCGGCGGCGGTGATGTGCTGATGGGCAGCGTTACCACGCGTGACCCGGCGCTGCATATGCGCATCAAACTCACCCACATGCGGCTGGGTCTGAACGTGGGTGCGAACGACGTGGAATTGGTGCTGCGTGCCTTGCCCAGCATCTATTTGCGCTACCGGGCCCATGACGCCAGCACCCGCGCGCTGGCCGTCTGGTGCCAAAGCCAGCGCGAGTTCGCCCAGGTTCTGCACCCGGCTTTGCCTGGCTCGCCGGGCCATGCGTACTGGCGCGGCCTGTGCACATCGGACGCTGCTGCCTGCCTCTTTTCGGTGGTGATTGACGCCCGCTTCAGCCAGGTGCAGGTAGATGCATTCGTGGACGCGCTGCGCCTGTTCCGCCTGGCGTACAGCTGGGCCGGGCCTATCAGCCTGGTTGTCCCCTATGACCTGGCGCGTTCGCGTGGTCGCTGGCCTGTCCAGGTCGCAGCGGGTACGGTCGTGCGCTTCGCCGTAGGTTTGGAAGACCCGCAGGATTTACGCGCCGACATTGAGCAGGCTTTGGCCGTGCTGCGCGCCTAGCTCACGCTGGGGGTTGGGGGTGTTAAAGTCTACGCCATTCCACTGAAAGCACAACTTGGCAACTCCCAACTACGGTTACGAAAAGCGGCAAAAAGAGCTGGCGAAAAAACGCAAAAAAGAAGACAAGCTCAAAAGTAAAACCGAGCGCCGCACCGATGGCAGCGAGCCTGCCGAAAGTGGCGATGCGCAGGCGCCGATGCCGCAAACACCAGCGCAACCCGATATCACGCCGCCACATCCTTAAGTTGTTCTGCGACTGCGTCCATCGCTGATGCACTGCGACCGCCGGGTGCGATATCCAAGGCCCCGGCAAACTGGCTGAAATTGCGCTGCATGGACTGCACATACACCGGGTCATAGTGCGTCAGCAGCAGGTCCTGCACCACCGCCGGCAGATCCCCTCGCCCCACGCTGTCTTTCCAGCCCTGCACCACCAACTTGCCGCGTTGTGCGGCCAGCACATCTAGTCGCTTGCAAAAATGCTCCGGGTTGGCGACGAAAAACGCGTAGTCCTCCAGCAGCAGTTGCACCCGCTCCGGTAGGGGCAGTGACACATTGATGCACGGACTCTCGCGGATGCGCTCCATCAGCCGATCGGGCACGGCCACGTTGCCCACTTTTTTGCTTTCGCTCTCCACAAACACCGTGCGTGTGCGGTCGAAACCCCGTAGCGCATCCCACACCAGCGTGTCAAAACGCTTCTGGCTGGGCTGTGGCACGCCGGGAATCGCGCCCAGTACCGAGCTGCGGTGCTGCGCCAGGGCTTCTAGATCCAGCACCTGCGCGCCTGCGCGCTGCAGAGCGTGTAACAGCCGGGTCTTGCCGGAGCCTGTGGTGCCGCACACCACCTGGAAGCGCAATGCGTCTGATCGGGACTCGATGTCCTGCAGCATCGCTGCGCGAAAGGCTTTGTAACCGCCTTCCACCAGTTGCACGCGAAAGCCGATCTGGTCCAGCACCAGCGCCAGCGAGCCGCTGCGCTTGCCGCCACGCCAGCAGTAGAGCAGGGGGCTCCAGTCGCGGGCCTTCTCTATGACCTCCCGTTCAATGTGGGCCCCAATGTTGCGCGCTGCCAGCGCTGCGCCGCGCTTCTTGGCCTCAAAAGCATTGACCTGCTTGTAGGTGGTTCCGATGAACTGGCGCTCGGCATCGTTGAGCGTAGGCCAGTTCTGTGCGCCTGGTAAGTGGTCTTCAGCGTATTCGGACTCACTGCGGGCATCGATAACGGTGCCAAAGTCGGCCAAGCGCCGCACCGCGTCAGCAGCCGCTATCAGGGTCAGGCTCATGGCAACAGCCGCTTCAGGGCGGGCCACACGTTATTCAAAAGAATGGGGTGCGCTGCAGTCGTGGGGTGGATACGGTCGCTCTGGAATAGTTCGCTTGCGTTGGGTGCGTCGGCCACGTCTTTCAGGAAAAACGGCACCAGCGCCGTTTTTTGCTCTTTGGCCACCGCAGCAAAACCGGCGGCGAACTGCTGCGCGTAGTCGGCTCCGTAATTGGGCGGTACCTGCATGCCCAGCAGCAGCACCTGGGCCTTGGCCGTCTGTGACAGCCGCACCATGGCGCGCAAGTTTTCGCGCGTCATCTCCATGGGCAGGCCGCGCAAGGCATCGTTCGCACCCAGCTCGATTACCACGATGGCGGGGCTGTGTTGTTTGAGCAGGGTCGGCAGTCGGGCCAGTCCGCCCGATGTGGTGTCACCGCTGATGCTCGCGTTGACCACCTTCAGTGTGCGCTTCTCCTGTGCAAGGCGTTGTTCCAGCAAGGCAACCCACCCGCTCCCCTTGGGTAACCCATACTCAGCGCTCAAGGAGTCGCCCAGTACCAGCAGTGCGGGAACCGCCTGGGCCTGTAAAACACCTGAGCTTATGGCGCACAGCAGGCCTAGGATACAGTCGCGTCGATTCAGAGAAGGCTCCATGTCAGATTTCATTATTTCGGTAGAAAAAGTGTGCAAAACCGTCGAAGACTCGACTGGCCGCCTGGATATCCTGCGTGCGGTCGATTTTGCGCTAAGCGCGGGCGAGACTGCGGCTATCGTTGGCGCGTCCGGCTCGGGCAAGAGCACGCTGCTGTCGATTCTGGCTGGGCTGGATGTGCCCAGCAGCGGAACCGTGCGCATCGCTGGAGCTGACCTGTTCAGCCTGGACGAAGACGCGCGCGCGGCGGTGCGGGCGCGCTCGGTCGGTTTTGTGTTCCAGAGCCTGCAGTTGCTGGGGAATTTGACCGCGATTGAAAACGTGATGCTGCCGCTCGAATTGGCCGGGGGTACGGACGCGCGGGCTGCTGCGGCGCGCATGTTGGAGCGCGTGGGCTTGGGCAGCCGCCTGAAGTCCTACCCCAAGGTGCTCAGCGGCGGTGAGCAGCAGCGCGTGGCGCTGGCGCGGGCTTTTGTGGTGCAACCCCTGCTGCTGCTGGCCGATGAGCCGACCGGCAGCTTGGACTACGCCACCGGTGAGACCATCATGGCGCTGATGTTTGCGCTCAACCAGGAGCAAGGCACGACGCTTGTGTTGGTGACGCACGACCGTGGCATTGCCGCGCGCTGTTCGCGGGTGTTCACCATGGAAGCCGGGCGTTTACGTGAAGGTGTGCAGGCCGGGCCGGAGGCAAGCACCCTGGCTGCGGCGGGATAATGACCCATGTCTAGTGCCAAAACCTTGTTCGGCTTCCACGCCGTTGGGGTGCGTATCAAAACCGCACCCGATTCGATTCTCGAAATCCACATTGAACCCACCCGCCGTGATGCGCGCATGCGCCAGTTTGTGGAGCGCGCCAAAGAAGCCGGTGTCCGCCTGATCGAGTCCGACGGCATGCGCCTGGCCAAGCTCTGTGGCAGCCATGGCCACCAGGGCGTGGTGGCCCGCGTACAGGCCATCACCCAGGTGCACTCGCTGGACGAACTGCTGGAGGCGCTTGAAGCCAGCCAGGCCGATGTGCCGCTGGCGCAGCGTGTACAGCCTCTGTTGCTGGTGCTCGATGGGGTGACCGATCCGCACAACCTGGGTGCCTGCCTGCGCGTGGCTGACGGTGCTGGTGCCCACGCCGTGATTGCCCCCAAAGACCATGCCGCCGGCATCAACGCCACCGTGGCCAAAGTGGCCAGCGGCGCGGCAGAGACAGTTCCCTATTTCATGGTCACCAATCTGGCGCGTACGCTGGGCGAATTGAAAGAGCGCAACATCTGGATCATTGGTACCAGCGATGCGGCCAGTCAGACTCTGTACGACGTCGATATGCGCGGCCCAATTGCGCTGGTGCTCGGTGCCGAGGGCGACGGCATGCGCCAACTCACCGCCAAGACCTGCGACCAGTTGGTGCGCATTCCCATGCAAGGCGCGGTGGAGAGTTTGAATGTGTCCGTGGCCAGCGGCGTGTGTCTATTTGAGGCGGTGCGCCAACGCAGGCGGGCGGTTTGAGTTCAATCACATGGGGGAGTTAGCATGAACACACTTTATCGATGCAAACGACGCGGCGGTATCGCGCTGCTGCTGGCCGGACTTACTCTGATGTCCGCCTGTACCCAGGAGCAGCAGAACAAAATCGGCCGCGAGATCCAGAACTGGACCGGTACCAGCGGGGTGCTGGAGGTCTATGCCGGTGACAAGCTGGTGCGCCGCTTTATCCAGATCGACAAAATGACCACGGCCATGGGAACCGACGACAACAAGCCGCGCCCTTACCGCTATGGCTACGGCTATCTCGATGAAAACCTGAACATGCAGGTCGACGCCAACGAGAAAAAGGTCTACTTCGAGATCAGCGACTACGCCACCAACTACGTGTTCTTCGAAAACCCGCGTTAAGCGCGCTTGCAGCCCGTTACAGCCAACCCCAGGCGCCCAGCGCCGCTCCGGCGGCAATCAGCCATAGCATATGGACGTGCGTCTTCCAGACCAGCAGCGCCGAGATGGCGGTCAGCGCCCATAGAACCGGCGTGTCCTGCGGCAAGCCGTGCGCGGCGCCCAGCGTCCAGGCGGTGGCCAGCAGCAGGCCGATCACGATCGGGCCCATCGACAGCTTGAAGCCGCGCACGCCCAGACGGGTCCGGTTGTGGTGTACCCAGCGGGCGGCATACAGTGTGAGCGTGGTCGAAGGGGCGAGGATGCCGATGGTGGCTACCGAGGCGCAGGCCACGGGCAGTAACCAGGCCATGGCCGGTGCATGCGCACCGGCAGCGGCGTTGGCGCCCACGTTCCAGGCCAGTACCGAGACAAACAACAGATTCGGTCCCGGTGCGGCCTGCGCCAGGGCAATCGAGGCGCTGAATTGCCCCTCTAGCAGCCAATGTTTGTCCAGCACCAGAAAGCGGTGCATCTCCGGGACCGTTGTGATGGCGCCGCCCACGGCCAGCAGCGAGAGCGTCAAAAAGTGCAGAAACAGTGCCAGGCAATCGCCCCAGGCAAAGGCACCCAGATCGGCGGCCGTCATAGCGCGCCTGCTGCGGTCCGCTCGGCGCGGGTCTGCAGCCACAACATCCGCCAGGCCAGCAGCGTGCCCGGAATACCGAGACCCACCAGTAGCCAGACTAAGGGCACGTGCAGCACGGCAGCACCCGCCAGAGTCAGACCGGTCAGGGCCACGCACCCGGTTGCACGAAAGGGGTGGCCGTCCAAACCACTGGTCAGTTTGAGCGCCGAGCCGGCGATCAGCCCTGCCGATACCGCGCCCATGCCGCGCAGCATGCCTTGCACCATCGGAACGTCCAACAGAGGGAAGAGGAAGGCCGCCAGTGCGAGCACTACCACCGATGGAAACAGCATCAAGCCGGCGGCGGCGGCCAGGGCGCCACGCGCTCCGAAACACCGGTCCCCGATCAGCACCGCGAGGTTGCAGACATTGGGTCCGGGCAAGACCTGCGCCACAGACCAATCTTCTAAAAATTCGGCGGCTGTCAGCCACTGGCGCTTGTCCACCAGTTCGCGCTGCACGATGGCCATCACGCCGCCAAAGCCTTGCAAGGCAATCCAAGAAAAGGAAAAAAACAAATCGCGCAGCGAAGCCGGGCCACGCCGCGCCGCGACCGGGCTTGCCACCGCGGCGTCAGTGGCTGCCGCCTGGGTCGATACCCCCTCGGGCATTGGGTTGCCGCGCGTCACAAACAACACCTTCCGCGCGGTACTGCCACTATTTCAGGCTGCCCGATAAAAACTGCGCCAGCCGCTCGCTCTTCGGTTGGCTGAGCACCTCGCGCGGCACACCCTGTTCTTCCACCATGCCCTTATGCAGAAAAACCAGGTGGTTGGCCACCTCACGTGCAAAACCCATTTCATGGGTTACCACGACCATGGTACGGCCCTCTTGCGCCAGCGCCTGCATGACCCGCAGCACCTCGGTGACCAGCTCGGGGTCGAGTGCGCTGGTTGGCTCGTCAAACAGCATGACCTCGGGTTCTACCGCCAGCGCGCGGGCAATCGCCACGCGCTGCTGCTGGCCGCCGCTGAGGTGGGCGGGGTAGCGGTCTTCCATGCCTACCAGGTCCACCCGTTGGAGGTAGCGCCGGGCCGTGGCCACCGCCTGCTCGCGCGGCACGCCCAGCACATGGATAGGGACTTCAATGATGTTGTGCAGCACGGTCATGTGCGCCCATAGATTGAAATGCTGGAACACCATGGACAGCCGGGTACGCAGGCGCTGCAGCTGCTGCGGATCACGTGCCGTCAACTCGCCGTTTTTGTCCGGCACCAGCGCCAGCGTCTCACCGGCCACTGTGATGCTGCCCGCGTTGGGTTTTTCCAGCAGGTTGATGCAGCGCAAGAGCGTGCTCTTGCCTGAGCCCGAGCTGCCGATGATGGCGATCACGTCGCCCGCCGATGCTTGCAGCGACACGCCGCGCAGCACTTCGTTGGCGCCAAAGCGTTTGTGGATGCCGTCGATCTGGAGTTTGAGGGCGGGAGAGCGCATGGTTAGGGTAGTGTCATAAGTTAAGCACCGAGCAGTTCGCCGCTGCGAAACGCTACGGCACCGGCAATCTTGGCGAGTTCACAGCCCGTGGTCACATACCGGTCACGCACGCGGGCGTACAACATGCCGTCCACACCCGCGCAGACGCGCTGCGCGCTGTGTTCCACAGGGTCGATGACTTCGGCCACCAGATCGCCTGCGCGCAGCTGCTGACCCGGCTCTGCCGCGAATACGACCAGACCCGGCACCGGCGCATAGAGCGTCTCAGAACCGGCCAGCGGAGTGGGTGCACACAGCGGCGCGGGCACAGCAGCGGCGGGTGCATCGCGCAACACGCCGATGTGGCGCAGGTATGCGGCGATGGCTTGCGCATCCTGCGCCGCCAGGGCGTGTTCAACCTGGGCCTCGCCGCGCAGCTCAATCGTGGTGCTCAGACAGGCTTGGGGGAGCGGCGCCTTGGATCCACGGGCCGCAAGGGCTTCGGCCAAGCGCCACCAGACGCCGGACAGACTTTCGTCAAAGGGGCTGCTGCCGGAGTTTTTAGCCAGCAGGATGGCATGGCTTTGCAGGTGGTGGGCCAAGGGGGCCAGCTGCGGCCAGCAGCTTTCTTCACAGTAAAAATGCAGCACGGCTTCGCAATCGCAATGCAGGTCGAGCACGTAGTCGGCGTCATGCGCGAGCAGCAGCAACTGGCGGCGCAGGCTGGCCAGTTCGGTTGCGGGTGTCCACTGGTCCAGGTAACGCCGCATGGCCTGGCGCACCAAGGCCACATTGGCCGCAACGTCCGGCCCCAGCGCAGGCAGCACCTCGGCGCTGATGCGGGCAAAGAAGTCCGGGTAATGGCGGTTGAAGTTCTCGCCCGTGTTGAGCTCAAAACGTCCCATGGGTTGGTGCTGCAGCCGCTGCGCCGCACCAACCGGGTTGGCCATGGGCACCAGCACGACCTCACCGTGGATATGGCTCTGCGCGTCGGCAGCTTCCAGCAGGGGGCGCAGGTGGTAGGCCGCCAACATGCCGGGCAGCTCCTCGGCGTGCAGGCTGGCCTGGATGTAGACCTTGGGCCCGCTGCCGGGCGTACCGAAATGCAGGCTGGTCAGCGTCTTGTGTACGCCCAGGCTGGGCGAGAGAAGCGGGTGATCGAGGCGGCGCATAGACGAACAGCTTACAGGCAGTGCAAGCTAGGGCTGTCGAGGCGCCAGGTAGGCCAGAAAGTGCCGCTCGGCCAGCCGGAACACGCCCACCAACATAAAGGTGGCCACCAGATAGATACCAGCCGCTAACAAAAAAGCCTCAAAGGGCAGATAAAACTTGCTGTACACGCGGCTGGCCGCCGAGGTGACGTCGATCATGCTGGGCACGGCGCTGGCCAGGCTGGTGCTTTGCAACATCATGACCACCTCGTTGCTGTATGCGGGTAGCGAGCGGCGAAATGCGCTAGGCAGGATGACACGCCACATGGTGCGCCAGTGCCCCATGCCGTAGGCCTGCGCGGCCTCGATCTCGCCCGCGCTGGTCTCGCGGATGGCGCCGGCCAGCATTTCGGCGGTGTAGCCGGCGGTGTTCAGGCTAAAGGCCAGCAGGGCGCAGAAAAACGGTTCCTTGAAATACGTCCAGGGCCAGATGTCGTCCCAGCGCGCCTGTATCCATTCGAGCTGGCCCAGGCCGTAATAGATCAAATACACCTGGATCAGCAAAGGCGTGCCCCGTACCACATAGGTATAAGCCCCCACCACGGCGCGCAACACGGCAGAGCGCCCGGTTAGCGCCAAGGCAAACAACAGCGCCAACACCGCGCCGATAGCCAGGCTGGAGAACAGCAAGGCCAGCGTGGTCAGAATGCCCTCTCCGTACAAGGCCAGGTTATTGGGCTGGAAGATGACGTCCCATTTCATGTGGCGACCTCCATCACAAGGCTACCCGCCGTGTGCCCAGGCTGTAGCGCGCATCCAGACGGCGCAGAACCCACAGCGATGCGCTGGTAAATAACAAAAACAGCGCGGCTGTGAACAGGAAGAATTCAAAAGGTGAGCGCGTGGCGGCGCTGGCCTGCTTGGCGATATAGGTCATCTCCTGTAAGCCGATCAGGCTGACCAGTGCGGTGGACTTGATCAGTACCAGCCAGTTATTGGTAAAGCCGGGCAGGGCGTAGCGCACCATTTGCGGCGCGGTGATGCGCAAAAAGGTTTGCCGTCGGCCCATGCCGAAAGCCCATGCCGCTTCCGCCTGGCCGCGGGGTATCGCCAGAATCGCGCCGCGAAACGTCTCGGTCATGTAGGCGCCGTAGATAAAACCCAATGTCAGCACCCCGGCTACAAAGGGGTTGATGTCCACCGAGCCCTTGCGGCCCAGGGCTTCCATCAGGTGGTTCAGGCCCATGGTGCCGCCGTAAAAAACCAGCAGCATCATCACCAGGTCCGGGATACCGCGCACCACGGTAGCGTAGAGCGTGCCGACTCCCGCCGCCAGGCGACCCTGGGAAAGACGCGCTGCCGCGCCCAGCAGACCGAACACAACGGCCACGGCCAGAGAAGCCAAAGACACCGCAATGGTCACCAGCGAGGCTTGCAGGATGCTGAGGTAATAGGCGTGCATGGGTGGTCATGTGTAACCGAAAACCGGTCTAATTCTGCGGTTTATCTGTCCGCAGGCGAAAAAAAACCGGTGCGCTCCGGTAAGAACGCACCGATTGGTGTCCGAGCCGACCCCAACGGGCGGCCGGGGCCGGGTTTTATTCGCCGTAGACGTCGATATTGAACTTGGCGAAATACTTGTCGTTGATGGTCTTGTAGCTGCCGTTGTCGCGGACCGCTTTGATGGCACCGTTCAACTCGCCTTTAAGGGCGTCTTCACCCTTGCGCAGGGCAATGCCGGCACCATAGCCAAAGTATTTTGGCTCTTTCAGATCCGGGCCAGCCAGGGCGAATTTCGCGCCTTCAGGCTTGCTCAGGAAGCCGCCAGTCACTTCCATGAAGTCGGCCACCGTGCCGTCCAGACGGCCGGATTTGATGTCCAGGTAGACCTGGTCTTGCGCTTCGTAGGAGTTGACCACCACACCAGCGGGCTTGAGTTCACCCATGGCATAGGCTTCCTGGGTGGAGCCTTTGAGCACGCCAATTTTCTTGCCTTTAATTGAGGCGGGATCGGTGTACTTGACTGTTTTCTTCAGCACGATGCGGCTGGGGGTGTTGTAGTACTTGTCGGTGAAATCGACTTCTTTCATGCGGTCATCGGTGATCGACATGGAGCTGATGATCACGTCGTACTTCTTGGCGTTCAGGCCGGGGATCATGCTGTCCCACACCTGCTCGACGAACACGCATTTGCGTTTGATTTGTTCGCACAGGGCGTTGGCGACGTCCACGTCAAAGCCGGTGGGTTGGCCGTCGGCGGTTTTGAAGGTAAACGGTTCGTAGGTCGGGTCGATCGCGACTTTCAACTCGGTGGGGGCGGCTGGGGCTACAGCAACCGGTTCTGCGGCTGGAGCAGGGGCAGGGGCGGCCGCTTCTTCTTTTTTACCGCAAGCGGCGAGCATGGACAGAACGACTAGACCGAGGAACAGTTTTTTCATGGAGCAACCTTTGAAGAGTGGGGAGAGTCCTGCCGCATCGCAAGGGCGGGACTTCAGCGGATTTTAGGTGCAAAGGTAAACTTGCCCTATGAACGCCCCTCTCGATGTCTCCTTTTTTGCCCGTGCTGCCAAACCTCTGGGCAGTTACCGCAGGTACTGGGCGTCGCGTTTCGGCACTGCGCCATTTTTGCCCATGTCCCGCGCCGAGATGGAGAAGCTGGGCTGGGACAGCTGCGACATCGTGCTCGTGACCGGCGACGCCTATGTCGACCACCCCAGCTTCGGTATGGCCGTGATTGGCCGCATGCTCGAAGCCCAGGGCTTTCGGGTGGGCATCATCGCCCAGCCGGACTGGACCAGCGCCGAAGCCTTCAAGGCCTTGGGCAAACCCAATCTGTTCTGGGGCGTGACGGCGGGCAACATGGATTCCATGATCAACCGCTACACGGCAGATCGCAAAATCCGCAGCGACGACGCCTACACGCCAGGCGACGTTGCGGGCAAGCGTCCGGACCGCGCCGCCATTGTCTACAGCCAGCGCTGTCGAGAGGCTTACAAGGACGTCCCGCTGATTTTGGGCGGTATCGAAGGCAGCCTGCGCCGGATCGCCCATTACGACTATTGGAGCGACAAAGTGCGCCGCTCGATTGTGGTGGACGCCAAGTGCGACCTGCTGCTCTACGGCAATGCGGAACGCGCGATTGTCGAAATCGCCCACCGCCTGGCGGCCAAGGAACCGGTTCAGACCATCACCGATGTGCGCGGAACCGCCTTTGTGCGCCGCCCGGACGACGAGACCGGCAAGGGCTGGTTTGAGATTAACTCCACCAGTGTGGATACACCCGGTCGGGTCGAGGCCCACGTCAACCCCTACTTGACGACTTCGGAAGTGGCAGCGGAGAACGGCGCGACCTGCGCCCGTGAGGATGAAGCCAAACAGGTAGCCCAAGACGCCGAAAAGGCGGTCAAGCCCGCTGCGGCGTCTGCGTTGACGGGTCAGGCGCAAGCCATGGTTTTCGTGGCCAACCCCGCGCTCAAGGCCAAGCTGAAGGTGCCGCCGCGTGAGCGCTCGGTGATTCGCCTGCCCAGCTACGAGCAGGTGCGCGCCGACCCGGTGCTCTACGCCCACGCCAACCGGGTTCTGCACCTGGAGACCAACCCCGGCAACGCCCGCGCGCTGGTGCAAGCCCACGGCGAGGGCGTGACCGCACGTGATGTATGGATCACCGCGCCGCCGATCCCGCTGACAACGGCCGAGATGGACATGGTGTTTGATCTGCCCTATGCGCGCAGCCCGCATCCCGCATATGCAGATGAGAACGGAAGCCATGACGGCGCGACCAAAATCCCCGCCTGGGAGATGATCCGCTTCAGCGTCAACATCATGCGCGGTTGTTTTGGTGGTTGCACTTTTTGCTCGATCACCGAGCACGAGGGCCGCATCATCCAGAGCCGTTCGGAAGATTCGGTCATCAAAGAAATTGAAGATATCCGCGACAAGGTCAAAGGCTTTACCGGCACGATTTCCGACCTGGGCGGCCCCACGGCCAATATGTACCGCCTGGGCTGCCGCAGCCCTGAGATTGAAGCGGCCTGCCGCAAGCCGAGCTGCGTGTACCCCGGCATTTGCCAAAACCTGACCACCGACCACGGCCCGTTGATCAAGATGTACCGCAGGGGCCGCGCGCTTAAGGGCATCAAGAAGATTTTGATCGGCTCTGGCCTGCGATACGACCTGGCGGTCAAAAGTCCGGAGTACATCAAAGAGCTGGCGCAGCACCACGTGGGCGGCTACCTCAAGATTGCGCCCGAGCACACTGAGTCCGGGCCACTCTCCAAGATGATGAAGCCGGGTATTGGCTCGTACGACAAGTTCAAAACCCTGTTCGACAAGTTCAGCCTAGAGGCTGGAAAGAAGCAGTTTTTGATCCCGTACTTCATCGCCGCCCACCCTGGAACCAGCGATGAAGACATGCTGCACCTGGCGGTCTGGCTGAAGAAAAATGGCTTTCGCGCCGACCAGGTGCAAACTTTTTATCCCAGCCCCATGGCCACCGCCACCGCCATGTACCACAGCGGTCGCAACCCTTTGCGCAAAATCCGCCGCGCCATCGAAAGCGCGGAAGACGGCGTGGACATCGTGCGCGGCGAAAAGCGCCGCCGTCTGCACAAAGCCTTTTTACGCTACCACGACCCCAACAACTGGCCGCTTTTGCGCGAAGCCCTCAAGGCCATGGGCCGCGCCGACCTGGTGGGCAATGGCAAACACCATTTGATTCCAACCTTCCAGCCGCTGGGGGACGGGGGCTACCAAACGGCACGCAAGAAAAACAGCACACCGGCTGTCAAGACCACTGGCAAGCCCGCAGCCCCTCACAAAGGCCGCATGCTCACACAACACACCGGCTTGCCGCCCCGTGTGACCGGCGCGGCACGCCCCAAGCGCGCAACCCGTAAACCCGGCAGCCCGTGAACACCCGGCCGCGCAGGGCTTGTTTACAGGGTTAGAATCTTAGGCTCTGGAGAGGTGGATGAGCGGTTTAAGTCACACGCCTGGAAAGCGTGCGAGGGGTAAAACCCTCCGCGGGTTCGAATCCCGCCTGCTCCGCCAAAGACCCCTATTCAGGGGTTTTTTTTCGTCTCAAAACCCCCGGATCCCACATCGTTCTCATTGGTAGTTCGAATCACATCGTCTCTTCCCTTGTCATTTAGGCGCATAATCTGATGTGGGTACTGATGGCGGGACTGATCAATTTGTGGGAACTCTGATGAAAAAATCTCGGGAACTTACCGCCATTGATGTCAAACGACTCGCAGCACCCGGCAGATATCGAGTGGGGGTAGTCGCTGGTTTGATGCTCAACATCAAACCGTCCGGTGCGAAGTCCTGGGTATTGAGAACCATGGTGGGCAGCAAACGCAAGGATATCGGTCTGGGCGGCTACCCTGAGGCAACGTTGGCGATTGCGGTAGCAAAAGCACGCACCGCCAAAGACGACATCACAAGCGGTATTGACCCGGTGGCCACCCGCCAGGCCAAGAAAGCTGCCATCGACTGGACCTTCCAGGCCTGCGCCCTGGCCTACATCGAGATTTTTCGCCCGGGCTGGAAAAACGCCAAACATGCCCAGCAGTGGGAGAACACCCTTGCCGCCTATGTCTACCCGATGTTTGGCGCCAAACATGTCAAGGATGTGGACACCGCCGACGTCACCGGGGCTATCGGGCCGCAGTGGTCGACTAAAAACGAAACCCTCAACCGGGTGCGCGGCCGTATCGAGCTGGTGCTGAATTGGGCGGCTGCGCAGGGCTACCGCCCCAAGGGCTTCAACCCTGCGCAGTGGCGAGGGCACCTCGACCAAGTACTGCCCAAGCCCAGCAAGGTCAACAAGCGCGAGTCGTTTAAGGCCGTGCCCATTGATGACATGTACGTCTTTATGGACCACCTGGCCAATGTAGCGGGCGCAAGCGCCAGATGCCTGGAGTTCGCCATCCTGACCGCCTGCCGCTCCGGTGAGGCCAGGGGGGCGCTGTGGAGCGAGATCGACATACAGACCGGCATCTGGTCTATCCCGGCCATCAAGATGAAGGCCGGCAGGCCGCACCGCATCCCCTTGAGTGATGCAGCCCTGAGGCTGCTCAACACCCTGCCCCGGCTGGTCAACCATCAAGGCGTCCAAGTGGACCTGGTGTTCCCCGGCATGCGGGGCGACAAACCCCTCTCGGACATGAGCCTGACTGCCTGCATGCGCCGCATGGGCCTGAGCGCTGTGCCCCATGGCTTTCGCTCCACCTTCACTGACTGGGCCGCCGAGCGCACCAGCTACCCCGCCGAGGTGCGGGAGATGGCCCTGGCGCATACCATCGGCAACAAGACTGAGGCTGCCTACCGGCGTGGCGACCTGTATGACAAGCGCCGCAACCTGATGGCCGACTGGGCGCAGTTCTTGACAACGCCACCTCTGCCAAAAGTCGGCAAGGTGACACCTTTGCGGGCCAGGGCCACCTGAACATCCACGACCTGCCGACGATTGCCAGGCAAGCCCTGGGGGATTACGCCAGCAGCCAGACCGGTTGAATGGTGGTGACCGGGTGGCTCGAGGCTGGCATGCAGAAAGTCGATCGCAGCTTGTTAGAAATGCTGCTGTTTTGCCTAGCATCGCAGCATGAATACTTTTGACACCCCACAAAGCCCCCCGCACAGGCCCCTGAACCACGCTGCGAGCGCGCCACGCTTGACCTTGGACGATCCCCGCCGGGGGGCCGAGGCGGTTGGGCGCCGCCGCTCACTCAAGCTCGCCGAGCGGGACGAGTTTGGCCGGTTGCTGCCGGGCAGCGTCTTGCCCAATGCCGGACGCAGGCCAGGCGTGATGGTCACCACCCTCGCCCGGCGCCATACCGATGAGGCCATCGCCCTGCTGGCTGCGGTGATGGCCGATGCCAAGGCTCCCCAGGCGGCCCGGGTAACGGCCGCACAGGCCCTGCTCGACCGGGGCTGGGGCAAGGCGCCCATCCAGATTGACTTGAACGTGCGGGCCAAGTTTGATGACTTCCTGCGCGATGTGGGCGTGCTGGCTGACCACCAGCGCGACCAGGGCCTGGTGATAGAGGCAGGGGTGGAGGCAGGGCTGAATGGGGCTCTGGAGGACGAAATTGAGGACCTGCGACCAATAACCGACGAATAGCGGGGCTCAGCAGTGGAGCTGTCAGAGCGCAGTGGTAGATCTGTATGGATCCTGCATTGAGTATCGTACCGAGTTTTAGGGGTGTTGGCTGGGGTGTTGGCGGGTGCTCAGGGCCACCTGCGCGGGGGTGCTGGAGGCGGCCGGCCTGCGCCCGCGGGCTTGGGGTGGGTGCCGGGGTGTCGGGTCGCTGAGTGCTGCCAAATGACCTGAGATTTTCGGCATAGGTGGAGTGACCGACCCTACAAAACCCACAAAACCCGGTTTCGTAGGTTTTGTAGG
>CAMAQV010000012.1 GCA_945860595.1 Comamonas sp. lk | reverse complement strand
TGGGTTCGGAGTCGCTGTGGTGCATGTCGAGCTGAATGCGCTCGTAAAACAGATTCAAACAAACTAACTGCAAACGACGAACGTTTCGCACTCGCTGCTTAATAACCAGTGAGCCTTACAACAGCAGGCCGATGGGCTGGGCAAGGGTGGTGCGGTGAAAGCCGCATCGTCCAGGCTGTAAGGTCATTCACATCGGCTGGCGCTTGACCGGGTACCTTGGTCAGGGGCGAGACAATAGGGTGCTGGCGACGGTGTAAGCGTGTGGCTGCGCGTGCACCAGGGCGAGACCCAAATCAGACCACTAAACATGTAGATCTGCTCGATAAAGGCTGACGGACGGGGGTTCAAATCCCCCCAGCTCCACCAAATTAAGAAAGCCAACTGGTTCTCCAGTTGGCTTTTTTTGATAATCCCCGATTCACCGATCAGGCGCATGATGGAGATTGTTTCTGAGCGAACGCTCGAGCCCCCTTGCCCCACGATTGACGAGAAAGTCCCGCCCATGCCTCTGATCAAACCCCACCACGCGGTCGATAACGCGCAGTTTAAAACCCTTCAGCGCTGGGTTTGGGTCTGCATTTACGGCGGATTATTGTTGGTGGTGTTGTCGCATTTCCTCCAGCCAATGGATGCGGTGCTGG
The DNA here is from genome assembly GCA_945860595.1 of Comamonas sp. lk. Taxonomy (GTDB): domain Bacteria; phylum Pseudomonadota; class Gammaproteobacteria; order Burkholderiales; family Burkholderiaceae_C; genus Allorhodoferax. The sequence continues at coordinate 65,287 of CAMAQV010000012.1, read as the reverse complement.
CGGACTGGAGTCTGTGGCTGGGGCTGCCGCTGGTGGCGCTTGGCTGTGTTTTGATCTTCATACGCAGCCGCATTGGAGGCGTGGAAAAATAGGCCCGCAGTCCATTCTGCGGCCCCGCCAACGGGGCGGTTTAATTATTCAGGAGCGCGAGATGAGTAGAACCATTCAGCAATTGTTGGACTTGCGGGGCAAAACCGCGTTGGTCACCGGTGGTTCGCGCGGCCTGGGCCTGCAACTGGCGCGCGCGCTGGGCGAGGCCGGCGCGACGCTGATGCTGAGCGCACGCAAGGCGCACGATCTGGAAGTCGCAGCAGCGCAGCTGAAGGGGCAGGGCATCGATGCCCACTGGATTGCGGCCGATTGTGCTCAAGACGCCGAGATCATCCGACTCGCCGATCAGACGCTGGCTCAGTTCGGGCATGTGGACATTCTGGTGAACAACGCCGGTGCTTCTTGGGGCGCACCGGCCGAGGACCATCCTGTGGAAGCCTGGGACAAGGTCATGAACCTCAACGTGCGGGGCTATTTCTTGCTCAGCCAGCGCGTTGCAAAAAACTCCATGATTGCACGGCGCAGCGGGCGAATCATCAACGTGGCGTCCATCGCTGGACTGAACGGCAATACGCCGGCCATGAACACGATCGCCTACAACACGTCCAAAGGGGCGGTGATCAATTTCACCCGTACGCTGGGGGCCGAGTGGGGCAAGTACAACATTACGGTCAACGCGATTTGTCCGGGCTTTTTCCCGAGCAAGATGACGGCTGGGCTGATGGCCACCATCGGAGAAGAACGGCTTGCCGCCGCAGCGCCGCTGCAACGCCTGGGTGACGACGAGGACCTAAAGGGCCTGTGCGTGCTCTTTGCGTCCGACGCGGGAAAACATATCACCGGGCAGTGGCTGGCAGTGGACGGCGGTGCCAGCGTAGTGGGCTGCGGCTAGGCGCAGCAGTGGAATTCAATGGCGCCGCATACGCAGGCCGCACCGCAGTCATCACGGGTGCCGGCTCGGGCATCGGTTTGGCGTGCGCACGGTTGGCTGCCCGTCTGGGCATGAACCTGGTCCTTGCCGAGTTGCGGCAGGAGGCGCTGGATGCCGCCGTGGCCGCTTTACAGGCAGCAGGCGCTACGGTGTGGGGTCAGCGGGTGGATGTGTCGCAGGCAGAGCAAATGGAGGCGCTGGCCGAAGCAACGCTGCAGCGTTTTGGATCGCCGCATCTGGTGTTTAACAACGCTGGGGTGGGCAGCGTCGGGCTGATCTGGGAGGCCAGTGCGCACGAGTGGGAGCGGGTGCTGGGTGTAAATGTGATGGGCGTGGTGCACGGCGTGCGGGTGTTCACTCCACTGATGCTGCAGGCTGCCGCTGCGGATTCCGGCTACCGCGGCCACATCGTGAACAGTGCCAGCATGGCGGGACTGGTGAATGCGCCCAATATGGGTGTGTACAACGCCAGCAAACACGCGGTGGTGAGCCTGAGCGAAACCCTGTACCAAGACCTGGCACTGGTGACCACGCAGGTCCGAGCGAGCGTCTTGTGCCCGTTTTATGTACCCACCGCCATTGCCACCAGCACGCGTCACGGCGCGGCCGGGGGCGCCGTTGAAACCCCCAGCCAGGCGCTCGGGCGCGCGATGCTGGAGAAAGCCACCGCGGCGGGCAAGGTCAGTGCCGACGAGGTGGCTGAGCGGATTTTTGCGGGCGTGGACCAGGGGCATTTTTATATTTACAGCCACCCGCAGGCCCTGGCGTCGGTGCAGCAGCGCATGGAGGACATCCTGCAAGCGCGCAATCCGGGCGACCCCTTTGCCCACAAGCCGGCGCTGGCCGCTCAACTGCGTAAAGCTTTGGGCGCTTGAGGCCCAAACCGGGCAGGGCGCAAACAGTGTTCAAATACACGCCTTTGATTTCAACATTGCAGGAATTTTCGCCATGGGCAACAAGATCGTCACCGAGGCAGACCGCCGCGCCACCCCCGCCCCCAAACCTTTGCCCGGCATGTCCATACCGACCGCGGGTCGTGGCCAGCGCGTGAGTTTGGAGCGCGGCGTGTCGACCCGCAGCAAGAAGAACCCTGGCAAGCGCTCCAAAAAAGGCGGATAAGCCTTCTGCGTCCGCCGTGCGTGCGAGAGGCGGCTTAGTTCACCAAAACCAGTTTTCCCAGCACCGTACGCGCTTCCATGCGCCCATATGCGGTTTGCAGCTCTGCCATAGGCAGGATGCTGTCGATAACGGGTTTGATTTTTCCCTGTGCGTACCACGCCACGAGTTCGGTCATGGCAGCTGCCTGGGAGATGGGTTCACGCCGCGCGAAGTCGCCCCAGAACACACCGATGATGGACGCGCCTTTGAGCAGCGCTAGGTTGAAGGGCAAGGCTGGAATCGGACCCGCTGCAAAACCAATGACCAGGTAGCGTCCGCGCCAGGCGATGGAACGGAAGGCAGGTTCTGCCAGCTCACCGCCGACCGGGTCATAGACCACATCCGGGCCTTTACCAGCCGTATGGGCCTTCAGCGCCTCGCGCAGGTTCTGGCTGCGGTAGTTGATGCTCAGATCTGCACCGATGGATTCGCACAGGGCGCATTTGGCGTCACTCGATGCGGCGGCAATGACCCGCGCGCCGGCCGCTTTGGCAATTTGGATGGCGGCCGTGCCTACCCCGCCGGCAGCGCCGAGCACCAGCACCGTTTCACCCGCACGCAACGCCGCACGGTCCATCAAAGCATGGTGGGAGGTGGCGTAGGTCATGATCAATGCGGCTGCATCGACCATGGGGAAGTCTGCGGGCAGCGCCGTGCACAGGGCTGCCGGTACGACCGCATGGGTGCCGAAGCCGCCTATGCCGCCCAAGCAGGCAATTGCCTGCCCCACGTGGAGCTGCGTGACGCCTGCGCCCAGCCCCAGTACCTCACCGGCAAATTCGGCACCCGGCACGAATGGCAGGTTGGGCTTCATCTGGTACTGGTTGTGCACAATGAGCAGGTCGGGAAAATTCAGGCTTGCGGCCCGTATCCCGACCAGCACCTCGCCGGTCTGGGGTTGCGGGGTGGGGCTCTCGCGCCAAGCCAGGGCCTGGGGGCCGGTCGGGTTCTCACAAATCCAGGCGTGCATGGTGTCTCTCCAGTGTGGTGTCAAAGGTCTGTTGCAACATGCTGCGGCACAGCCACCTACAATGACTTTACACAACACGGTAAGCCATGAATATTCTGATTTCCAACGACGATGGTTACACCGCGCCCGGCCTTGTGGCGCTGTATGAGGCGCTTAAAGACATTGCCACTGTCGAAGTGATTGCCCCGGAGCACAACAACAGCGCCAAGTCCAATGCCCTGACTTTGACCGCCCCTTTGTACGTGCAGCGCGGTAGCAACGGCTTTCGCTATGTCAATGGAACCCCCGCTGATTGCGTGCACATTGCCCTTTCTGGGCTGCTGGATTACCGGCCCGATTTGGTCGTATCCGGCATCAATAACGGCGCAAATATGGGCGATGACACGATTTATTCCGGCACCGTGGGCGCGGCCATGGAGGGATACCTTTTCGATATCCCGGCAATTGCCTTTTCCCAGGTTGACAAGGACTGGCATGAACTCGCATCGGCGGCCCGCAAGGCGCGTGAAATCGTTTTGGGTCTGATTCACCATGGCCAGGTCGGCGGCGCACCCTGGCTGCTGAATGTGAATATTCCGAACTTGCCTTTTGATCGCATGCAAAGCACCCGGGTGTGCCGCCTGGGCAAACGCCATGCGGCCGAGCCCGTCATCATGCAGCAGAGCCCGCGCGGCCAGACCATGTACTGGATTGGCGCGTCCGGCCCGGCCAAGGACGATGCGGACGGAACCGATTTCCACGCCACCGCCCTGGGCCATGTGGCTGTCACACCGCTCAAAGTCGATTTGACCGACCATGGCGCCCTGCAGGCTTGGGCCGATAAGCCGGTCTGGTCTGCGGCGTCGGCCTGAGCCGACGGCCTATCCATGAAGGAGCGCCCCTCATTTCCCGCGCGCGTCAAAGGGCTGGGCGAGCAGCCTAAACCGCGCCCCGCGGTCGCCGGCATCGAACAGCCTCAGGGCATCGGCTTGGACAGCGGCGCTGTGCGCCAGCGCATGGTGGAAAAGCTCGCAGCGCTGGGTATCCGTGACGCTGGCGTGCTGGCCGCGATGGCCAGCGTGGAGCGCCACCGCTTTGTGGACAGCGCGCTGGCCAACCAGGGCTACGAAGACACCAGTCTGCCGATCGGCCTGGGGCAGACCATTTCCAAACCCAGCGTGGTGGCGCGTATGGCCGAACTGCTGCGCAACGGCAGCGCAGCCAAAATGGGACGGGTGCTGGAGATAGGCACCGGTTGCGGCTACCAGGCCGCTGTGTTGAGCCAGCTCGCCAGCGAGGTGTATTCCATCGAGCGCCTGCGCGGTTTGCACGACAAGGCGCGCGCTAATTTACGCACTCTTTTTTTGCCCAATGTACATCTGCTTTTTGGCGACGGAATGTTGGGTTTTCCCACCGGCGCGCCCTATGCCGGTATCATTGCGGCAGCGGGGGGCGAGGCCATCCCCCCGGCGTGGATTGAGCAGCTGGCGCTTGGGGGCCGTCTGGTGGCCCCGGTTTCTGGAACCGCCAGCGGGCAGGCATCGGCAGAGCAGGTGCTGATGGTCGTCGATAAAACGGCGCAGGGCCTGCGACATACGGTACTCGAAGCGGTGCACTTCGTCCCCCTAAAATCAGGGTTTGTGTGAAAGGCTTCCCCATGGTGCGTCGCAACATCGGAGCGTGGACTGCGCTGGCGCTGCCTATCGTTATGGCGTTGGCATTGGTTTCCTGTAGTTTGGGCTACCAGCGCCGCGCACCCGTGGTGGATTGGGCCAAAACCAAGCCCAAAGCCGCCAGCCCCGCCGGCCCGGCCTCAGCCCCTGAACCGTCGGCCAGTAATGCACCGGCTGGGACTGAAGCCTCCGCACAGCAAACCCCAGCGGCGGAAGCTGTTCCCAAGCGGCCACCCGTTGGCGTGGAAAACGCAGGCAAGCCCGGCTACTACACGGTGCAAAAGGGCGACACGCTGATCCGCATCGGCCTGGATGCAGGGCAAAATTACCGCGATATCGCGCGCTGGAATGGCATCGACAACCCCAACAAGATCGAAATCGGCGATGTGTACCGGGTGGTTCCTCCTGAAGAACCGGTCATGGCGAAGCCGGTGGCCAGTGCCCGTCTGAGCGCAAGCCCCTTGCCACCCGTTCCTGCGACGGCTCCCGTACCGACGAAATCCCCTGCGGTAGCGCCAACGACAGCGCCTGCGGTAACGCCTCCCGTGGCCTCTGCGACCGGTAAGCCGCTTGTGGGGGCAAGTACGTCGCCCCCGCCGGACGCTGCGTCCGCCACACCACCGGCCAGGCCAGCGGTGGCGGCTGCGCCGGGTCCGTCCCCAGCACCGGTCTCGCCACTTGCTTCGGACGACGCAATGGAGTTTGCCTGGCCCGCCAAGGGTGAGGTCATTGCGGGTTTTGATGAGACCAAAAATCGCAAGGGCCTGGACCTGGCCGGTGGTGCCGGCGACCCGGTGCTGGCGGCGGCCGAGGGCAAGGTGGTGTACGCGGGTGAGGGGTTGCGGGGCTACGGCAAGCTGATCATCATCAAGCACAACAATACGTTTTTGACTGCATATGCGCACAACCAGACTATTCTGGTGAAAGAAGACCAGAGCGTCAAAAAAGGCCAGAAAATTGCCGAAATGGGCAGCTCCGACAGCGATCGGGTGAAGCTGCATTTTGAAATCCGCCGCCTGGGTAGACCGGTCGACCCTCTAAAGTACCTTAGCAACCGCTGATTCAGGCTCTTGGCCGTTTTCAGCGGGCCGATTGTTCCCATGCACCATGTTCCCCAGTCCACCGCCGAAGCGCCTTTGCCTGAGGGCCAACTACGGGTGCGCGCACTCGATCTGGAGGCCCAGGGTGTGGCGCACCGCGAGGACGGCAAGGTGGTGTTCATTGATGGCGCACTGCCCTATGAGGTGGTAAGCGCGCAGATTCACCGTAGCAAAAGCAGTTTTGACAAGGGGACGGTGACCGAAATTCACCGGGAGTCCTCGCAGCGGGTGCGGCCCCTGTGCCCGCACTTTGGGCTGCACACGGGGTCCTGCGGGGGCTGCAAGATGCAGCACCTGCACCCGGGCGCACAGGTGGCGGTCAAGCAGCGTGTGATGGAGGACAACCTGGCTCATATCGGGAAGGTCGAGGCGGGGATGATTCTGCGCCCCATCGAAGGGCCGGCCTGGGGCTACCGCTACCGGGCGCGCTTGTCAGTGCGTTTTGTTCTGAAGAAGGGCGCTGTGTTGATCGGTTTCCATGAACGCAAAAGCCATTTTGTGGCCGATATGTTGCAGTGCCCGGTACTGCCGCCACATGTCAGCGCCATGCTGCTACCGCTGCGCGCACTGATTGCGTCTATGGATGCGGTCCAGTTGATCCCGCAGATTGAACTGGCCGTGGGTGAAGCGCCGCAGTCGGGCGCCGCGCTGACTGCCACCACGGCGCTGGTGCTGCGGCATTTGCAAGCCCTGAGTTCGGCTGACGTCCAGCGCCTGCAGGACTTCGCGGTGCGTCATCCGGGCGTGCAGTGGTGGCTACAGGCCAAGGGGCCGGACACCATTGCCCGCCTGCCCGAGCCCAGCGGCCATACGACCGCGCCGCTGGCCTACGCACTGCCACAGTTTGATGTGGAGATGCCGTTTCGTCCGACCGATTTCACCCAGGTCAACCCCCATATCAACCGCACGTTGGTGGCGCGCGCACTGGCGCTGCTTCAAGCGACCCGCCAGGAGCGGGTGATTGACTGGTTTTGCGGCCTGGGGAACTTCACGCTGCCGTTGTCGACGCTGGCCGGAGAGGTACTGGGCGTGGAGGGGGCGGCGTCGCTGGTCCAGCGCGCCCAGGACAACTACCGTGACAACGCCGCTCGCCCAAACCGCCCGAGCGCACTAGCACCCACACATTTCGTGGTGCGCAACCTGTTTGAGATGAGCCCGCGGGCCTTGCTCGCCGATGGTGTAGCCCACAAATGGCTGTTAGATCCTCCGCGAGAGGGTGCGTATGCGCTTGTCAACGCTTTGGCGGCCTTACAGCAATCGCCGGAAATGCGCGGTGATTGGTCGGCTCCTCAACGGTTGGTCTACGTAAGCTGCAACCCGGCAACTCTAGCGCGTGACGCTGGTGTGCTAGTCCAGGAGGCTGGCTACCGTTGTGTGGCGGCGGGCGTGGTTAATATGTTTCCTCATACGGCGCACGTGGAAAGTATTGCGGTTTTTCAGCTGGACTGATTGGGACGCCAGGGGGCCTCAAGCCGCAAAAAAGGCCCCGTGGGGCCTTTTTTATGAGGAGGATGGCAATGCCCCCTATTCGCGCTCGCCGCCAAATATGCCCAGGAGGCTCAGCAAGGCCTGGAACACGTTGATGATGTCCAGATACAGGGCCAACGTCGCACTGATGTAGTTGGTTTCGCCGCCGTCCATGATTCGCTTCAGGTCATACAGCATGAAGGCGCTGAAGATGGCCATGGAGATCACCGACATTGCCAGCATCAGCGCACTGGATCCGAGGAATATGTTGATGACGCTGGCGACCAGCAGAATGATCACACCCACGAACAGCCACTTTCCCATGCCCGAGAGGTCCCGTTTGATCACGGTAGCGAGGCTGGCCATCACGAAAAACACGCCAGCGGTCCCACCGAAGGCCGTCATGACGAGTTCGGCACCGTTGCGAAAGCCCAGCACGTGACCGATCAGGCGGGACAGGATCAGACCCATGAAAAAGGTAAAGCCCAGCAGCATGGGCACGCCGGCGGCAGAATTTTTGGTGCGCTCAATCGCGTAGATAAATCCAAACATACCGCCCAGCATGAGCACAAAGCCCAAGACGCCATTGAAAATCGCTGCGACTCCGGTCTCCACGCCTATCCAGGCACCCAAAATAGTTGGCACCATGCTGATGGCCAGCAACCAATAGGTGTTACGCAAAACACGGTTGCGTTCGACGCCTGACAAGGCGTAGCCAAAGGTGTTTTCCAGGCTGTTGTACGGTTCGTTCACTGTGAAACTCCTAAAAAATAATGCGCTTCGTGCTTGAAGTCGCAGCGCGTATTTTGCGCCATCCGGCGAGATTGCAAGTGCCGCTTCGAAAAACCCTCTGCCTATAAGGTTGTCTGCCGGCGCTGTCGGCAGGCGGCGCTCCGGCAGCGGTCACGGTATGCTTGGTCTTTTGACCATCCGGGAAGCCCGAAACATGAAGACCAAATTCGCATTGGAAGCCTCTGATTTGAAAGCTATTGCCGCAGCGGCAGAGGCCGAGGCCATTAAAAACAAATGGGCAGTTTGCATCTCCATTGTGGACGATGGCGGCCACCAACTGTGGTTCCAGCGGCTAGACGGCGCGCCGCCCATCTCTACACTGATCGCGCCCGCAAAGGCCCGCACATCGGCCCTGGGCTGCCGCGAATCCCGGATCTACGAAGAAGTTATCAACAAGGACGGTCGTATATCTTTCCTGAGTGCGCCCTCTATTGAGGGTATGTTGGAAGGCGGAGTGCCGATCATGAAAGACGGGCAGTGCCTCGGTGCGGTGGGTGTGAGCGGCGTCAAATCGCCGGAAGATGCCCAGATTGCGCGCGCCGGGATCGCAGCCATCGGGCTCTGAGCGTCGCTGGTCGGCCCCTAGTAAGCCAAGCGCTGGGGGTGCAGTTCCTGCAGGATGGTGGTGGCGATCTCTTCAATTGACTTGGTGGTGGTGGACAACCAGCGGATGCCGCTGCGGCGCATCATGGCCTCAGCTTCGCTGACCTCCATGCGGCAGTTGGTAAGCGACGCATAGCCCGAGCCGGGTCGCCGCTCATTGCGGATCTCGCTCAGCCGTTCAGGCAATATGGTCAGGCCGAAAATTTTGCTGCGCTGGGGCAGCAGGGCGGGCGGCAGTTGCTGTCGCTCGAAGTCTTCGGGAATCAGTGGGTAGTTGGCGGCTTTCAGACCATATTGCATCGCCAGGTAGAGCGAGGTCGGTGTTTTGCCGCTGCGACTGACTCCGACCAGAATGACATCAGCCTGTTGCAGATCTCGGTGGCTCTGACCGTCATCATGGGCAAGGGAAAAATTGATGGCCTCGATGCGGTCATGGTATGCCTGGCTTTTGGAGACGTCGCTGAAGCGCCCCACCCGGTGGTTGGATTTGAGCTCAAGCTCCGCCTCCAGGGGCTCGACAAAGGTACCGAACATGTCTAGAAACATGCATTTACAGCCAACCCGCAGCACTGCCAGAATCTCCATGTCGACCAGCGTGGTGAAGACGATGGGGCGGGTGCCATCGATCTCGCCGGCATGGTTAATCCTGCGCACCGCCTGGTAAGCCTTGTCCACGGTGTCCACAAATGGCAGCCGTACATGGCGGGTTTTGGTTTCAAACTGGGCCAGGATGGCGTTGCCAAAGGTCTCTGCGGTGATGCCGGTGCCGTCAGATACGAAAAATACGCTGCGTTGGGACATGCGATTGCCTTACTAGGCCGCGAAAGTGCGCGGCCTACAATTGTTACCAATTTGTAACCAGACTAATCTCCAACGCCCCATAAAACCACGACAGGGCGGTAAAAGACGCGTTCGCGCCGGTGTGAGAGTGGGCGAATCTGGCTTTGCAAAACCGGTTTTTAACTTAGGAGTTGTGATGTCAAACCTGTTTGAAGTGACCGATTGGGTGGTGCCTTTTGAGCACCTGCGGATGTCGGATGTGGACGTGGTGGGGGGGAAAAACGCCAGCCTTGGGGAGATGATTTCCCAGTTACCGCAAGGCGTCAAAGTGCCCGGCGGTTTTGCCACTACCGCCCATGCCTACTGGGAGTTTTTGCGTTACGGCGGCTTAGATCGGCAAATTTCCGCCGAATTGGCCCAATGGGATGGCGAGGATGTGCGCGCCTTGGCGCAGATTGGCGCACGTATTCGCACAATGGTTGAGGCGCAGCCGCTGCCGCCCGCGTTTGAACAGGCGGTACGCTCTGCTTTTGCCACCTTGTCAGGCGGCGACGCCCGGGCTTCGTTCGCCGTGCGCTCCTCGGCCACCGCTGAAGATTTGCCGGACGCCTCGTTCGCGGGGCAACAGGAAACGTTTCTGAACGTCACCGGCATCGATGATGTACTGCACAAGATGCGCGAAGTATTCGCCTCGCTCTACAACGACCGGGCTATCAGCTACCGCGTGCACAAGGGGTTTGCCCATGATGTCGTGGCGCTCAGCGCCGGAGTGCAGCGCATGGTCCGCTCGGACAAAGGCGCTGCGGGGGTGATGTTCACACTGGACACGGAGTCCGGCTTTACCGATGTGGTTTTCATCACCTCCAGCTATGGACTGGGCGAGACCGTGGTGCAGGGCGCGGTCAACCCCGACGAGTTTTACGTGCACAAGCCGACTTTGCGCGCCGGGTTTCCCGCGGTGATTCGGCGCAGTCTGGGCTCCAAGCTGGTGCAGATGGAGTTCGCCGACGCAGAAGAAAAGGCTGCAGGCGGTTCTTTGGTGAAGACCACCGAAGTGCCTTCCGAGATGCGCAACCGGTATTCGCTGACCGACGCCGACGTGCTGCAACTGGCCCGCTACGCGCTGGTTATTGAAGAGCATTACGGCCGTCCCATGGACATCGAGTGGGGCAAAGACGGTGTGGACGGCGGCCTGTACATCCTGCAGGCCCGCCCCGAGACCGTGAAAAGCCAGGCGGGCAATGCGCCTGAGCTGCGCTATGCGCTCAAGGGGCGGGGCGCGATCAAGGCCCAGGGCCGGGCGATTGGACAAAAGATTGGTACCGGTTCGGTGCGCGTGGTCCACAGCCTGGAGGACATGGACCAAGTGCAAGCTGGCGACGTACTGGTCACCGACATGACGGATCCCAACTGGGAGCCGGTGATGAAGCGCGCGGCTGCCATCGTCACCAACCGGGGCGGGCGTACCTGCCATGCCGCCATCATTGCCCGCGAGCTTGGTATCCCGGCGGTGGTCGGCTGCGGGGACGCGACCGATCATTTGCAGACCGGGATGCTAGTGACCGTTAGCTGCGCCGAGGGCGATACCGGCTTTATCTACGACGGCCTCCTGGAGACGGAGGTCAGTGAAGTGGAGCGTGGCGCCATGCCCGCGATCGATCTGAAAATCATGATGAATGTGGGTAATCCCCAGCTGGCATTTGACTTTTGCCAGCTGCCCAACGCCGGCGTTGGGCTGGCGCGGCTGGAATTCATCATCAACAACAACATCGGTGTGCACCCCAAGGCCATCCTGGACTACCCCCATGTCGCTCCGGACCTGAAAAACGCAGTCGAGTCCGTGGCCCGCGGCCATGCCTCACCCCGGGCTTTTTATGTCGACAAGGTGGCCGAGGGCGTGGCTACGATTGCCGCGGCTTTTTGGCCCAAGCCTGTCATCGTGCGTTTGTCAGATTTCAAGAGCAATGAATACCGCAAACTGATTGGCGGCAGCCGTTACGAACCCGAAGAAGAAAACCCCATGCTGGGTTTTCGGGGGGCGGCGCGCTATGTCAGCGCCGACTTCCGAGAGGCGTTTGCGATGGAGTGTGAGGCGATCAAACGCGTACGCAACACCATGGGCCTGGATAACGTTCAGGTGATGGTGCCATTTGTGCGGACGCTGGAGCAGGCGCGCCGGGTCACTGAGTTGATGGCTAGCCAGGGTCTGGTGCGGGGCCAAGACGGATTGCAACTGGTGATGATGTGCGAGATCCCGAGCAACGCTATTTTGGCGGAGGCATTTTTGGAGTACTTTGACGGCTTTTCCATCGGCTCCAACGACCTGACCCAGCTCACGCTGGGACTGGACCGCGATTCGGGGATGGAGCTACTGGCAGCCGATTTCGATGAGCGTGACCCAGCGGTTCAGGCGCTGATCCGCATGGCCATTGCGGCCTGCAAAAAACAGGGAAAGTACATCGGCATTTGCGGTCAGGGCCCCAGCGACCATCCGGACTTTGCGCGCTGGTTGCAGGACGAGGGTATTTCCTCCATTTCGCTCAACCCCGACAGCGTCATAGCGACCTGGAAGCAGCTCGCTCAGCCTTGACTGCTAGAATCGCGGGCTTCGCCTTGTCACACTCCGCAGACGCTGGGGGTGACTTCATGTCCCGAAAGGGATTTTCCATAAGGAGTTTGAATGCGTCATTATGAAATCATTCTCATGATCCATCCGGATCAGAGCGAACAGGTTCCGGCCATGCTGGAACGTTACAAAGGCATGATCACCGCTGGCGGTGGTCATATCCACCGGGTTGAAGATTGGGGCCGTCGTCAGATGGTGTACATGATCAACAAGCTGGCCAAATCCCATTACCTGTGCATCAACATCGAGGCTAACCAGGCCGTGATGGCTGAATTGGAGCATGCCTTCAAGTTCAACGATGCGGTGTTGCGTCATCTGACCGTATCCAAGAAGAAGGCCGACACCGGCCCTTCTTCGATGATGCGTTCGGTCGAGCGCGAAGAAGCGCGTCGTTCGCAGCCCTCGGATTTTCACGCCTAACAGGAGTGCCTGCACCCACGTTGGGGCGATGAACCAAGTCCAGCTCACCGGCGTGGTGGTCGAGCGTGACGCGATGCGTTACACACCGGCAGGCCTTCCAGCACTTGGTTTCCGCTTGCAACACAGCTCGGAGGTGCACGATGTGCATGCGCAGCGCAAAGTTGATGTGACAGTCAAGTCCATCGCTTTTGGAGCGGTTGCAGAACGCTTGGCGCTGCAGCCCTTGGGCAGCAGTTGGAAGTTCAGTGGTTTTTTGGCAAACGGGCGGCAATCGAAGTCGCTGGTTTTTCAAGTTCAGGAATTTGTTCTAGATTAGTTGAGGTATCGAAATGGCTACATTCAAAAAGTTCAACAAAGACAAGCGCCCCAAGCGCAATACCCAGTCTTTGCTCTTCAAGCGCAAGCGGTTCTGCCGCTTCACGGTCACTGGTGTCGAGGAGATCGACTACAAAGACATTGACACTCTGCGCGACTTCATCGCCGAAAACGGGAAAATTATTCCGGCTCGCCTGACGGGAACCCGTGCGATCTTTCAACGCCAGTTGAATACCGCGATCAAGCGCGCGCGCTTCCTCGCCCTGTTGCCTTACAGCGACCAGCACAAAATCTGAGGAGCATCAGCATGCAAATTATTCTTCTCGACAAGGTCGTGAACCTTGGCAACCTCGGTGAGATTGTCAAAGTCAAAGATGGCTACGCCCGCAATTTCCTGATTCCGTCGGGCCGCGCGCGCCGCGCTACCGAGTCGGCTAAGGCCGAGTTCGAAGCCCGTCGCAAGGACCTTGAGAGCGCCGCTGCCGCCAAATTGGCCGAAGCAAGCGCTTTGGGTGAAAAGCTCGCTGGTTCAACCATCAAGCTAACCCAAAAGGCGGGCGTTGATGGACGTTTGTTCGGTTCGGTAACCAACTTTGACATCGCCGAAGAACTCGGTAAAACCGGTTACAAAGTGCTCAAGGCCGCTGTCCGCATGCCCAACGGCCCCATCAAGACCGTGGGCGATACTACGGTTTCGGTGGCTTTGCATACCGATGTCGTGGTGGATATCACGGTTTCTGTATACGGTGAAACGGCCTGATATCTGGTAATTAGGCTTCGGGCTTCGGCCCGGTGCCTACCCTAACAAGAAGCCGCTGGTTCACGCCAAGCGGCTTTTTTATTTGGAGAATGTATGGCAGTTGGAACGGGCGATGATGCAGCGCCAGATCGGCAGATTGCCCAGTTGCGCGTGCCGCCGCACTCGGTGGAGGGCGAGTCCAGTGTGCTCGGCGGCTTGTTGCTGGATAACCAGGCCTGGGACGCGGTGGCCGATATCCTGAGCGACGACGACTTCTACCGCTACGAGCACCGCTTGGTATTCGGCGCCATTTTTACCATCGTGAACGCGAGCCGCCCGGCCGATGTCATCACGGTGTTTGAGCATTTGCAAAGCCAGGGCAAGGCTGACGAAGCCGGAGGCCTGGCTTATCTCAACGCCCTGGCCCAGTACGTGCCGGGTGCTGCCAATATCCGCCGCTACGCCGAAATCGTGCGGGACCGCTCCATACTGCGCAAGCTGCTGACCGCCAGCGACCAGATTGCCACCAATGCATTCAACCCGAAAGGCCGATCCGTGTCGGACATCGTGGACGAATCCGAACAGAAGATTTTCAGCATTGGTGAGCAGGGGCAGCGCCACAAGCAGGGTTTCCAGGACATGGGCAGTCTCGTGGTGACGCTGCTGGACCGGGTTCAGGAAATGGCCGACAACCCCAACGATGTCACCGGCGTGCCAACCGGCTTTTACGACTTGGATCGCATGACCGCTGGTTTTCAGGCTGGTGATCTGGTGGTTCTTGCGGCGCGTCCGTCTATGGGGAAAACTGCCCTGGCGATCAATATTGCGGAGCATGTGGCCTTGAACGAGGGCTTGCCGGTGGCCGTGTTTTCCATGGAAATGGGTGCCGCGCAACTGGCGGTGCGTGTGGTCGGCTCCATCGGTCGCATCGACCAGAGCCACTTGCGCACGGGCAAGCTCACGGATGACGAATGGCCACGGCTAACCGAAGCGATTGAACGGTTGCGGACCGTTTCCTTGCATATTGATGAAAGCGCTGGCTTGAATTCGGCGCAACTGCGGGCTAACGCGCGCCGCTTAGCGCGCAAATGCGGCAAGCTAGGGCTAATTGTGGTCGACTATCTGCAGCTGATGAGCGGAACCGACAGCGACGGTGAGAACCGCGCCACCGAGTTGGGAGAAATTTCCCGTGGACTCAAAACCCTCGCCAAAGAACTGCAGTGCCCGGTGATTGCGCTGTCCCAGCTCAACCGCAGCGTGGAATCCCGCCCCGATAAGCGGCCCATGATGAGCGATTTGCGCGAGTCCGGAGCGATTGAGCAAGATGCTGACATCATCATGTTCATCTACCGCGACGAGTACTACACCAAAGACGCCTGCAAGGAGCCGGGCGTGGCGGAAATCATCATTGCCAAGCAACGTAACGGGCCTACCGGCACCGTCAAGTTGGCTTTCCTGCGCAATATCACCAAGTTTGAGAGCTTGGCCCACGGGGCCAGTAGCGGAGATTTCTAAAGCACTTCACTGGCAAAGTCGGCCAGGCGCGAGCGTTCGCCCCGCGCCAGCGTGATATGGCCGCCATGCGGCCAGCCTTTGAATTTGTCCACGGCAAACGTCAGGCCGGATGATCCCTCGGTGAGGTACGGCGTGTCGATTTGGGCGAGGTTGCCCATGCAGACAATTTTGGTTCCCGGCCCAGCGCGGGTGACCAGCGTTTTCATTTGCTTGGGCGTGAGGTTTTGGGCCTCATCGATGATCAGGTACTTATTCAAAAAGGTACGCCCGCGCATGAAGTTCATGCTTTTGATCTTGATGCGGCTGCGCACCAACTCGTTTGTCGCCGCGCGCCCCCATTCGCCTGCGCTGTTCTCAGTCTTGGCCAAGACTTCCAGGTTGTCGTCCAGTGCGCCCATCCAGGGGCCCATTTTTTCTTCTTCGGTTCCTGGCAGAAAGCCAATGTCTTCGCCCACGCTCACGGTGGCGCGGGTCACGATGATTTCGGTATAGCGCCGGTCATCCAGTACCTGTGTCAGCCCGGCTGCCAATGCCAGCAAGGTCTTGCCGGTACCGGCGGTGCCAGTCAGCGTGACAAAGTCGACCTCAGGGTCTGTCAGAAGGTTCATCGCAAAGTTCTGTTCCCGGTTGCGTGCGGTGACGCCCCAAACGGCGTTCTTGAGGTGGTTAAAGTCCTTCAGCGTGCGCAATACGGCTGTAGTGCCACGGATTTCTGTAACCCGGGCATACAAGCTCGGCTCACCCGCTGCCTCGAAGTACACAAACTGGTTGATGTACATATCGGGCACGACGGGACCGTCTACTTTGTAAAACGTGTGCGGCCCCTGCTGCCAGCTCTCCACGGCCTGCCCGTGACTGGCCCAAAAATCAGCGGGCAGAGCCAAAGCACCGGAGTAGAGCAAGTCGCCGTCTTCCAGCGTTTTGTCGTTCTTGTAGTCGTCGGTGTTGAGTCCAAGGGCGCGGGCTTTGACCCGCATATTGATGTCCTTGGACACCAGTACGACTTCGCGCCCGGGAAGCTTGCGGCGCAGGGCATCGACCACGCCCAGAATCTGGTTGTCCGCCTTGCCCTGGGGCAGGCTGGCCGGTAGGGTGTAGTCCAGGGGCTCGGTCTGGAACAAGAGCTTGCCCCGCGCATCGGTGTGGCCGGTGGTGTCGAGCGCCAGGCCCTGTGTGATGTCGCAGTCTGGGTGGGCGGCGAGCGCGTCCAAGGTGCGGCTGGTCTGGCGCGCATTGCGGGCCACCTCGGTCATCCCTTTTTTGTGGCCGTCTAACTCCTCCAGCACGATCATGGGCAGGAAAATATCGTGCTCTTCGAATCGGAACAGGCAAATCGGATCGTGGAGCAGGACGTTGGTATCGAGCACAAACAATTTGGCCGGACCGCTGCTGCGCTTGCGCTGTCCCTGGCCGGTGCGCTGCGCTTTCGTACTGCCGCTGCCCAATACGGGCAGGTAGCGGATCGATGCACTTTCCTGCAGCGCGCTGGGGGAATCTTTCATCTCTCCAATTGGACCGCCGGTAGTGCTTTGCGCTCTGGGACGGTCATGCATTACCCCACGGGTTTGCGGTTCGTACCTGCTTTCAAGGTTTGACTTCGCTTTGCGCTCGGCGGGTTGTGATTTGGCTATTTTTTCAAGCGCAAGGCGGTCGGCGCGCTTGGCGGGTGGAGGCGGCAGGGGCATTAATGGCAATCAGTGAGCGGGGTTGATGGCAATTCAGAACGAAAAAAAGCCGCCTGGTAGGAAGGCGGCTAGTTTGCGAAGAGACGCTGTTGTGGTGCGCATTGGAACATTATGCACACCCAGGATGACGCACCAAAGCGCCCGCACGCCAGCCTATTGGGCGACTTCGGCGACTTTACTCACGGATCGTTCCGCAGCCGTTTCCGGGAGTTTTTCAGCGGGCTTGCCGTTGGCCTTTTTCAGGGCCTTCACCGCTTTAAGTACTTCGTCGACATGTCCAACCACTTTGAGGCCCCGCCACTCTTCGCGCAGCACACCATCGGGACCGATAAGAAAGGTGCTGCGCTCAATTCCTTTGACCTTTTTACCGTACATGATTTTATTTTTCACCACGCCGAACATATGGCACATTTTTTCTTCGGTGTCGGCAATCAGCTCAAAGGGTAGTTCGAGTTTGGTCTTGAATTCGTCATGCGATCGCATGTTGTCCCGCGAGACGCCGAAAACATGCGCGCCCGCTTTGACAAAGTCTTTATATTTGTCGCGGAATTGCATGGCCTCAGTCGTGCAACCGGGCGTGTTGTCCTTCGGGTAGAAATACAGCACCATCGTTTTGCCAACATGCGAGATATTGGAGACGCGAATACCGCCAGTGGCATTGGCTTCGAACTCGGGGAGGGGTTTATTGACAACGATCGCCATAGGATGATTCAGTCTCGCGTGCTGGATGTGTCAGGAAGTGTGGACGAGTAACCGGGGTTTGCTAGTTTGCGCTAGAGCTCGTCCGAAGCACCGTATTTTAGCCGCAATTAGGCGCTATGGCCAGGCGGGTGACCACGAATGCGTTCTCCGTAGCTTGCTTGTCCTAGGCAATCAGGAGCGCTGCGACTACCCGTCGCCCTTCGCCAAGCAAAAAGTTGTAGGTGCGGCAGGCGGCCTGGGTGTCCATCGTCTCGACGCCAATACGCCGGGCATACAGATCGGCGAGCAAAGCGGCTGCAGGAAACTGCAGGCGCTTACCGCTGCCGAAAATAACCAACTCCGGGTCCAAAGCCGCCAGACGGGCGAAGTGGCTTGGATGCAGCGCGTCGAAGCCGGGGCAATCCCAGGGCCTTATGTTGTCGACCCCAATGACGAGACTGTGCGCAAAGCGCTGACCATTGACGCTAACCCAGCCGTCCCCATAGCCACTGACGGCATTGCCTGCTGTGGCATCTGCGTGAAACTTCATAGGATAAGGGTGCGGTTCTTGGCGGGGTGTCACTGACTTAGTGTGTTCCAATTATCGCCTCTACTAATCTGCATCCCGCCCAAGGAGGGACCTTGAAACCCGTTCTCAAATCTGCCAAGCTGGCCAACGTGTGCTACGACATCCGCGGCCCCATCATGGACCGCGCCCGCCAGATGGAGGAGGAAGGGCAAAAAATCATCAAACTCAACATCGGCAATCTGGCGGTGTTTGGTTTTGACGCGCCTGAGGAAATTCAGCAGGACATGGTGCGTAACCTCTCCAACGCGTCCGGGTACTCCGACAGCAAAGGCATTTTTGCCGCGCGCAAAGCGGTGATGCATGAGACGCAGAAACAGCACATTCAGGGCGTCACGCTGGATGACATCTATTTGGGCAACGGTGCGAGCGAACTGATCGTGATGGCAACCAATGCATTGCTGGACGATGGCGACGAGCTGCTGCTGCCGGCGCCCGATTACCCCTTGTGGACTGCTGCTGCCAGCCTCTCCGGAGGGAAGCCGGTGCACTACCTGTGCGATGAGTCCCGTGGCTGGGCTCCTAACCTTGACGATATGCGCGCCAAAATTACGCCCCGCACCAAGGGCATTGTGGTGATCAACCCGAACAACCCCACGGGGGCCTTGTACGCAGACGCGACCCTCCAGGCGATCGTGGAGATGGCCCGCCAGCACGGCTTGGTGATTTTTGCTGACGAGGTCTACGATAAAGTCTTGTACGACGGCGTGCGCCACACCGCCATTGCGTCTTTGAGTACCGACGTGCTGACCTTGACATTCAATTCCCTGTCCAAAAGCTACCGGTCCTGCGGGTACCGCGCCGGGTGGATGGTGGTCTCAGGTGATAAGCGCCATGCGCGCGATTACATCGAGGGCCTGAACATGCTCTCCAACATGCGTCTATGTCCCAACGTGCCCGGTCAGTACGCGGTGCAGACTGCGCTGGGCGGCTACCAGAGCATTGACGATTTGGTGGGGGAGGGTGGTCGTTTGCGCCGCCAGAGGGATTTGGCGTATGAATTAATTACCTCGATTCCGGGTGTGAGTTGTGTGAAGCCGGTAGCGGCGCTGTACATGTTTGCGCGACTGGATCCACAGGTGTATCCGATTGCGGATGACCGCGAGTTTTTCCTGGATCTGCTGAATGAGACCCGCGTGATGCTGGTGCAGGGAACCGGTTTCAACTGGGCTTCGCCTGACCATTTCCGCATCGTATTTTTGCCCCATGAGGACGATTTGCGCGAAGCCATTGCCCGTATCGCCCGCTTTCTTGCCAACTATCGTCAAACCTACGCGCAGGTCGCATAATTTTTCTATGTCAGAGAACCAGTTGTTGAAGCCGATACAGGTCGGTCTTTTAGGTATCGGCACCGTGGGCGGCGGTACCTTCCGTGTTTTGCGACGCAACCAGCAGGAAATCAAGCGGCGCGCAGGGCGGGGTATTGAAATTTGTATCGTTGCTGCGCGCGACCTGGCCCGTGCGCGTGGTGTGGTGGGAAGCGGTGGGCGGGTGACTGCCGACCCTTTCGAGGTGGTGAACGATCCAGATGTCGAAATCGTGGTGGAGGTCATCGGCGGCACTACGCTGGCCAAAGATCTGGTGTTGCGCGCCATTTCAAACGGTAAGCACGTAGTGACAGCCAACAAAGCCTTGCTCGCCGAACACGGCAACGAAGTTTTTGCTGCCGCACAACGGCACGGCGTGATGGTCGCCTTTGAAGGCGCGGTGGCAGTCAGCATTCCCATCATCAAGGCCTTGCGCGAAGGGCTTTCGGGCAACCGCATCGAGTGGGTGGCGGGCATCATCAATGGCACGACCAACTTCATTTTGAGCGAGATGCGCGACAAAGGTCTGGGCTTTGACGCTGTGCTGGCCCAGGCCCAGGCGCTGGGTTATGCCGAAGCCGATCCAAGTTTCGACATCGAAGGTTTTGACGCCGCGCACAAAGCCACTATTCTGGCTTCGGTGGCTTTCGGAATTCCCATTCAGTTCAAGCCGGACCATGTAGAAGGCATCACCAAACTGGCTGCGGCCGACATTGGCTATGCCTTTCAAATGGGCTACCGCATCAAGTTGCTGGGTATTGCCAAGCGCACCAATCAGGGCATCGAGTTGCGTGTGCACCCCACGCTGATCCCCGCCAAGCGTTTGCTGGCCAACGTAGAAGGTTCAATGAACGGCATCATGGTCAAGAGCGACGCGGCCGGTATCACCATGTACTACGGCGCCGGTGCCGGATCTGAGCAAACCGCTTCGGCGGTGATTGCCGATTTGGTGGACGTGGCACGCCTGCACACGGCGGACGCCGCGCAACGCGTACCCCATCTGGCCTTCCAGCCGGACGCCATGAGTTCGGAGCCGGTGCTGCCCATGAGCGCGGTGGTCACCAGCTATTACCTGCGCTTGCGGGTGGCAGATCAAGCCGGTGTTCTGGCCAAGGTGGCCGGCATTCTGGCTGATTGCAACATCAGTATTGACGCTGTGATTCAGCGCGAGGCCGACGAAATTGACAGCGCTAATGCGGCCCAGACGGATTTGATCATCCTCACCCACGACTGTGTTGAGTCGCGCATGGATACGGCGCTTACGCGTATGCAAACCTTGCCCACCGTGTTGCAGAAAATCGTGCGTATCCGTAAAGAAGAGTTGGCCTGATTTCCCATGTTGTATTTCTCGACCCGCGCCACGGCCACCGCCGGGCACAGTGCGCCCGCTGGACGGCGTTTTTGTGACATTCTGTTGGAAGGTTTGGCGCCGGATGGCGGCTTGTACCTGCCAGAAAGTTATCCGCAGATTGACGGCGCGACGCTGAAACGCTGGCGTGGTCTGGACTATGCCGATTTGGCCTATGAAATCGTATCTCTTTATGTGGACGATATCCCTGCGAACGACCTGCGCGCGCTGTGCCGCAAGACCTATACCGAAGCGGTTTTCGGCACGCCCCAGATCACTCCCTTGACCCGGCTGGACGATGGCCTGTATTTGCTGGGCTTGTCCAACGGACCCACGCTGGCCTTTAAAGACATGGCTATGCAATTGCTGGGCAATTTGTTCGAATACCACCTGGCACGCCAGGGCGAGGAATTGAATATTTTTGGCGCGACCAGCGGTGATACCGGCAGCGCAGCCGAGTACGCCATGCGCGGCAAAAAAGGCGTGCGCGTGTTCATGACCAGTCCGCAAGGCCGCATGAGCCCCTTCCAGCAGGCGCAGATGTTCAGCCTGATGGACGACAACATCATCAACATTGCCGTCAAAGGCGTGTTTGACGATTGCCAGGACCTGGTCAAAAGCGTCTCCGGTGATCTGGACTTCAAGCGCCGCTACCGCATCGGTACGGTCAATTCCATCAATTGGGCGCGTCTGATGGCGCAGGTGGTGTATTACTTTGCGGGGTATCTGCAGGCTACCACCGACAATAGCCAACGGGTGAGTTTTTGCGTCCCCAGCGGCAATTTCGGCAATGTGTGCGCCGGCCATGTGGCCCGCATGATGGGTTTACCGATCGACAAGCTGGTCGTTGCCACCAACGAAAACGACGTCCTCGATGAGTTTTTTCGCACCGGTATATACCGGGTGCGGGGTACCGCCGACACCCATGAGACCTCCAGCCCGTCTATGGATATTTCCAAAGCCAGCAATTTCGAGCGCTTTGTCTTCGACCTGCTTGGACGGGACGGTGCACGCACCAAGGCGCTGTTCGGCGATGCCATCGCCAGCGCCGGGCGTTTTGACCTGGGCGCGGATCCGGCATTTCCTAGTGCGGCCACGCATTTCGGTTTTTCCAGCGGCAAGAGCACACACGCCCAGCGATTGACCACTATCCGCGACTGCGCGGCTCGCTACCGCGTGGTGATTGACACCCATACCGCCGACGGCCTCAAAGTGGCGCAGGAGCAGCGCGTGGCTGGCGTCCCCATGCTGGTGCTGGAAACTGCTTTGCCCATCAAGTTCGCGGCCACCATCGTTGAAGCCCTGGGCCGCGAGCCGGAGCGGCCAGCCCGTTTTGCAGGCATTGAAGCCCTGCCCAAGCGCGTGCTGACGATGGACGCTGACGTGGCGGCCATCAAGACCCTGATCGCCCGCACCTGCGACGCCTGAGGTCTGACCAACCCTATGCAGCCGCGTCCCCCGTTGAAACCGCTGAACGAGGCGCTTGCGCAGCTTCTGGCCGGGGCGATGCCGCTCTCCGCCAGTGAAACCGTTGCGACGCTGGAGGCCGACGGCCGCGTGCTCGCCCAAGACGTGGTGTCGGAATTACATGTGCCGCCGCAAGACAACAGCTCCATGGACGGTTATGCCCTGCGCTGTTCCGATGTCATACAGATTGGCACGGCGCTGCCGCAAAGCCAGCGCATCGCGGCAGGCATGGCGGCCCAGCCATTGGCGGATGGCTCGTTGGCTCGCATATTCACTGGCGCGCCGCTGCCGCCCGGCGCTGACGCGGTGGTCATGCAAGAGGATTGCACGGTGCTCGACGCCAGCGATGGCGCGAGGCCGCAGGTGCGGGTCAATGTCCTGCCGCAGCACGGCCAATGGATTCGCCGTGCGGGCGAGGACGTGGGGCGTGGTGACCGGGTTTTGTCTCATGGCACCCGCTTGGGGCCGGCCGAGCTTGGGCAGGCGGCTGGTGTGGGCATGGACTCTTTGCGTGTGCTGTGCCGTCCGCGTGTGGCCTTGTTCAGCACGGGGGATGAGTTGGTGATGCCCGGGGCCTGTCCACCCGCAGCAATGCCACCCGGTGCGATTTACAACTCCAACCGCTTTTTTCTGGCCTCGCTGCTGCGCCGGCTGGGCTGTGATGTGTCCGATCTGGGCATCGTGCCGGACCAGCGGGCCGCGACGGTCGAGGCGTTGCGCAGCGCCGCCCAGGGCCACGACCTGATTTTGACCAGCGGCGGCGTGTCGGTGGGCGAGGAAGACCACATCAAACCCGCTGTACAGGCGCTGGGTAGCCTGGATCTGTGGCAAATCGCCATTAAGCCTGGCAAGCCTTTTGCCCATGGTCGCATCGGACAGGCGCATTTTGTCGGCTTGCCCGGCAACCCGGTGTCCAGCTTTGTCACCTTTTTGCTGCTGGTGCGGCCTTTGCTGCTGCGCTTACAGGGCGTGGCCGATGCGGGTTTGCACGGTGTGCCGACACGGGCCGACTTCGACTGGAGCCGCCCGGACAAACGCCAGGAATTTCTGCGGGTGCGCCGCAATGTGCAAGGCGGACTGGATCTGTACCCCAACCAGAGTTCGGGGGTCTTGACCTCGCTGGTCTGGGGTGACGGGTTGGTCAACGTGCCGCCCGGTCAGGCCATCGCCCGGGGCGACACGGTTCCCTACACGGCGTTTGCGGAGCTGCTGGTATGAAGACGGTGCACATCAAATATTTCGCGTCTATCCGCGAGGCGATTGGTCACAGCACCGAGGTGCTGGATACCGAAGCCGCCACGCTGGGCGGCCTGCGCGCCGAGCTGCTTGCGCGCGGGGGGGTCTATGCCGAGGTGCTGGCACCGGGACGCGCCGTGCGCATGGCACTTAACCAGGTCATGGCCGGGGAGGGCGCTGCACTGCCTTCGCAGGCCGAGGTGGCGTTTTTTCCGCCGGTGACGGGGGGCTGAGCGCCGTGACTGCAGCTCCCCGCGTTGTCATTCAAAGCCAGGACTTCGACCTGGGTGCCGAGCTTGCGACGCTGCGATTGGGCGACCCCCAGGTGGGCGCTGTGTGCAGCTTTGTGGGCACGGTACGCGACCGCAACGCGGGCGGGCCGGGAGAGGTGCAATCCCTTGAGTTGGAGCATTACCCGGGCATGACCGAGCGCGCCATTGAGGCCATGGTTGACGCGGCGCACGCGCGTTTTGACATCCGGGCGGTGCGGGTTATCCACCGGGTTGGTGTGTTGCAGCCACTGGACCAGATCGTGTTGGTCGCTGTGACGTCCGCGCACCGGGGCGAGAGCTTCTCGGCCTGTGAGTTTGTGATGGACTACCTTAAAACCCAGGCCCCGTTTTGGAAAAAAGAACAAACCCCGCAGGGGGTGCACTGGGTGGACGCGCGGGTCAGCGACGACGCAGCGCTGGCGCGCTGGGGCATTCAGGCCGGCAACGCCGCTTGACGCATCCATGTCGCCCGCGGGCTTGAAAATATACCGACGGCCCCCCACCTGCAGTTCAACCGGAGAACTGCATGCGTATTGACAAACTGACTACCAAATTCCAGGAAGCCCTGTCGGAGGCCCAAACCCTCGCCCTGGGGCAGGACCACGCATTCATTGAGCCAGCCCATGTGCTGGCCGCGATGCTGCACCAGGACGATGGCCCCAAAGCCTTGTTGCAACGTGCGGGCGTCAACCATGCCGGTTTGCTCGGCCTCGCCGAAGCCGCGCTGAAAAAATTGCCCGAGGTGCACGGCCAAGACCAGGTGCAGGTGGGGCGTGATCTGGTCTCTCTCTTGCAGGCAGCGGAAAAAGAGTCAATCAAGCGCGGCGACCAGTTTGTGGCGGGCGAGCTGTTTCTGCTGGCGTTGTCGGACAGTAAATCGGATTTGGGCAACGCAGCGCGGTCGCAGGGTTTGACCCGCAAGAGCCTGGAATCCGCCATCGCAGCGGTGCGGGGTGGCCAGAACGTGGATAGCGCCGACGCCGAAGAGCAGCGCGAATCGCTCAAAAAATACTGCGTCGATCTGACCGAGCGTGCCCGTGCCGGCAAGCTCGATCCGGTGATTGGCCGCGACGATGAAATCCGCCGCGCCATCCAGGTGCTGCAACGGCGCACCAAGAACAATCCTGTGCTCATCGGTGAGCCCGGCGTCGGCAAGACGGCCATTGTCGAAGGCTTGGCGCAGCGTATCGTCGCCGGGGAGGTACCGGACTCCCTCAAGGGCAAAAGGGTTTTGTCCCTCGATATGGCGTCCTTGCTGGCCGGTGCCAAGTTCCGCGGTGAGTTCGAGGAGCGTTTGAAAAACGTGCTCAAAGACCTGGCCAAAGACGAAGGCCAGACCATAGTGTTCATTGACGAGTTGCATACCATGGTTGGGGCCGGTAAGGCTGAAGGTGCCATGGACGCGGGCAATATGCTTAAGCCTGCGCTGGCCCGTGGCGAATTGCATTGCGTGGGCGCCACCACACTGGACGAGTACCGCAAATACATCGAAAAAGACGCCGCCCTTGAGCGCCGTTTCCAGAAAATTCTGGTGGACGAACCCAGCGTAGAAGCGACCGTGGCGATTCTGCGGGGCCTGAAAGAACGCTACCAAGTACACCATGGCGTCAATATCACCGATCCGGCCATCGTGGCCGCTGCTGAGCTGAGTCACCGCTATATCACCGACCGTTTTTTGCCCGACAAGGCGATTGACCTGATCGACGAGGCGGCGGCCAAAATCAAGATCGAACTCGATTCCAAGCCGGAGGTGATGGACAAGTTGGATCGGCGTCTGATCCAGCTGCAAATCGAGCGCGAAGCCGTCAAGCGCGAGAAGGACGAAGCCTCGCAAAAGCGCTTTGACTTGATCGAAGAAGAAATCAAGAGTCTGCAAAAAGAAATCGCTGATCTGGATGAAATCTGGAAAGCCGAGAAGGCCGCGGCTCAGGGGAGCGCGCAGATTCGACAGGAGATTGACAGTCTGCGGCAGCAAATTGAAACGCTCACCCGCAAAGGCGACTTAGCCAAAGTGGCCGAGCTGCAATACGGCACCTTACCCGGGCTGGAAAAACACCTCAAGGAGGCGCAGGACCTCGAGACCGGCAAAGCCCAGGGTGCGAAAAGCGGCCAGGCTGCGGCTCCCCAACTTCTGCGTACCCAGGTGGGTGCGGAAGAAATTGCCGAGGTGGTGGCACGTGCCACCGGCATACCGGTGGCTAAGCTGATGCAAGGCGAGCGCGACAAATTGTTGGTTATGGAGGCCAAGCTGCATGAGCGGGTGGTCGGACAGGAGGAAGCCATCGCCGCCATTTCCAACGCTATCCGCCGCGCGCGCTCAGGTCTGTCGGACCCGAATCGACCAACCGGCTCCTTTTTGTTTTTGGGCCCGACGGGCGTGGGTAAAACCGAGTTGTGCAAGGCGCTGGCGGGCTTTATGTTCGACAGCGAAGACCATCTGATCCGGGTCGATATGAGCGAGTTCATGGAAAAGCATTCCGTGGCCCGCTTGATTGGAGCGCCCCCGGGCTATGTGGGTTACGAAGAAGGCGGTCACCTGACCGAGGCGGTGCGCCGCAAACCCTACAGCGTGCTGTTGCTCGACGAGATTGAGAAGGCCCACCCGGACGTGTTCAATGTGATGCTGCAAGTCCTGGACGATGGCCGGCTGACCGACGGACAGGGCCGTACTGTGGACTTCAAGAACACGGTGATCGTGATGACCAGCAACATCGGCTCGCCCATCATCCAAAGCATGGTGGGCAAAAGCAGCGAAGACATCAAGGAGGCGGTGCTGGATGAACTGAAAACCCATTTCCGTCCCGAGTTTCTCAACCGCATCGACGAGACTGTGGTGTTCCACGCCTTGGGCGCAGCCCACATTGCTAGCATTGCCAAGATCCAGCTTGCGGGCCTGATCGCCCGCCTGGCGCACATGGACCTGGCGCTGGATGTATCCGATGCGGCGGTGGCGGAGTTGGCCAAGCTTGGATTTGACCCGGTCTACGGCGCACGACCGCTCAAGCGCGCGATTCAGCAGCGGATTGAAAACCCGCTGTCTAAGCTATTGCTCGAAGGACGCTTCTTGCCCAAGTCCAGTATCCATGTCAGCGTGGACCCGATTCGTGCGCCGGGAGAGTTTCAGTTTTCCGGCTAGGGACAAAAAGCAGTCGAAAAAAAAGGCCGGTACATCCGGCCTTCTTTATGGGTGAGCCGATTTAGCTCAGGTGCTTGCCGATCAGGCCAGCCATCTCAAACATGCTGACCTGCGCTTTGCCAAATACGGCCTTGAGTTTGTCGTCAGCGTTGATATTGCGCTTATTTACTGCGTCCTGCAGATTGTGCTTCTTGATGTAGGTCCACAGGCTTTTGACCACCTCAGTGCGCGGGAGGGGCTTGGCACCCACGACCGCAGCCAGTGCAGCGCTGGGTGTCAAGGGTTTCATGAATGCCGCGTTAGCGGTGCGTTTTGCGGGTGCGGCCTTCTTTGCAGGTGCCGGCTTTGCTGTTGCCATAAGGGAGTTCCTTCTTGTTCGTTGATCGTTCACCGGGGTAATAAAAGCCCCGATAGGAGAATCCTACTTGAGAAAAAGGCCTTTTTCCTGCTTTGTAATCGCCAATTCGGAAAAATTATCATGGGGTTTCCCCCGTTGTCTGCACGGCAAGGCTCCTGCTTGGCAGGGTTGCCAGCAACAAGCCGAGCAGCGCCAGGGCAAAAGCCAGCGCCTGTAGCGCGGTCCAGCTTTCACCGAAAACCAGTACCCCGATGGCGGCGGCGGTGATGGGCAACATGGCGCTGAAAACTCCAGCCTCGGAGGCCGGTATGGTTTTCATGCCCGTCATCCACAGCCATACCATCCACACACTGGCCGCCAGCGCATAAAAAATCAGCAGTGCCCACAGCCGCATGTCGAAGGTGCCGAAGTCGAAGTGCAAGGCCCAGTACAACCCGGCCGGTGTCATCAAGACAAAGCCCCAGCCGTTGATGATTGCGGCAATCCGTCTAGGGCTGATGCCGGCGGACAGCTTTTTTCCAATCACGATAAAGGTTGATTCGCACAGCACCGCGCCGCATACCAACAAATCGCCCAGCAACTCGCTGCTCCAGATGAAACCGGCGCTGGCACCTGCGGTCGCGCCGGTCGCAGCGGATTTCGAAATGGCCAACAAGCCAATACCGGCACCGGCGCAGGCAACCGCCAATCCCAGACGCGGGCTCAGGCGATCGCCCAGCACCAGGTGGCCCATCAACGCAGAGCAGGCTGGAATCGCAGCCAGAATCAGTCCGGCGGATACCGCACTGGTCATGCTCACCCCGAATAGCATGCACAGAGAAAACAGAAAATTGCCTACAAAAGACTCCAAAAAAAGCAGCTTTTTTGTTTCCGAGCTCATGGCGGGCTCATCGGCGGGTTTGCGCCACCATGAAGCCATTGCAATTCCGGCAATCCCAAAGCGCATCCAACCCAGCAAGAAAATCGGAACCACGGCGACCAATGGTTTGCACAGGGCCACATAACACCCTACTAGCGCCATGCTGGCGCTCAGGCATAGAAAGGCATAGGGGCGTTGAAAGCGGGGGTGCACGGGATGAAGAGGGACTTGGCACGCCGATCATGCCTCACGGGCGACCGGCACGAGCAGCCCGCCAGCGGCAGGACGGCAATCATTTTTAGTCTTCTATAAGACTTATCTTGTGTCTTATGTCTTATATAAGACTATACTGTTCCCACGCGCTGCGAATTGCCCGTAGTGCTGAGCGCTTTTACAACTTCTTGGAGAACACCATGCCACACGCTATTCATAATCAACTGAGCCGGGAACAGCAGATTGCAGCGCTGGAAAAAGACTGGTCGTCCAACCCGCGCTGGAAGGGAATCACCCGCAACTACAGCGCCGCAGACGTCGTGCGGCTGCGCGGCAGCGTGCCCATTGAGCACACGCTGGCGCGCCGCGGCGCGGAAAAGCTCTGGCGTTTGGTCAACGGGGAGTCCAAGAAGGGCTATGTGAATTCCTACGGTGCCATTTCTGCCGGCCAGGCCATGCAGCAGGCCAAAGCCGGTCTTGAGGCGGTGTATCTGTCCGGTTGGCAGGTCGCAGCCGACGGCAATACCTCGGAGACCATGTATCCGGATCAGTCGTTGTATGCGTACGACTCAGTACCCGCGATGGTGCGCCGGATTAACAACACTTTTACGCGTGCTGACGAGATCCAGTGGTCCCGCGGCGTGGAGCCCGGAACCAAAGATTACATCGATTTCTTTCTGCCCATCGTGGCCGACGCGGAAGCGGGTTTCGGTGGCGTGCTCAATGCCTTCGAGCTGATGAAAAACATGATCGCCGCAGGATCTGCTGGCGTCCATTTTGAGGATCAACTCGCCGCAGTCAAGAAATGCGGTCATATGGGCGGTAAGGTCCTGGTTCCAACCCAGGAGGCTATAGAAAAACTGGTTGCGGCACGGTTTGCAGCCGATGTGATGGGCGTGCCGACCATCATCCTGGCGCGCACCGACGCTGAGGCTGCCAACCTGATCACCAGTGACCATGATGCCAACGACAAACGCTTTCTGACCGGCGAGCGTACGGCCGAAGGCTTTTACCGGGTACGCAACGGTCTGGAGCAGTCGATCAGCCGTGGCGTCGCCTATGCGGCCCATGCGGATTTGGTGTGGTGCGAGACGGGCGTGCCGGACATCGGCTTCGCGCGGGAGTTCGCGCAGGCCATTCATGCCGTGCATCCGGGCAAGCTACTGTCCTATAACTGTTCGCCATCTTTCAACTGGAAGAAAAACCTCAATGACAGCCAGATTGCGACCTTTCAGGAAGACCTGTCCGCGTTGGGCTACAAGTACCAGTTCATCACCTTGGCGGGCATTCATATCAACTGGTACAACAGCTTTCAGTTTGCCCATGCATATGCCAATGGCGAAGGCATGAAACACTACGTCAACATGGTGCAAGAGCCTGAGTTTGCAGCGAGGGACAAAGGCTATACTTTTGTTTCGCATCAGCAAGAGGTTGGTGCAGGTTATTTTGATGATGTGACTACGGTTATTCAGGGTGGTCATTCCAGTGTGAAAGCACTCAGCGGCTCAACCGAAGAAGAGCAATTCCATTAATTTTTGAAGCGGTACCTGCATCCAAAGAGCGGGCAATTCCTATGGCAAAAAAATACCATGTGTTGATTTTGGGCGCGTCCTACGGGTCGCTACTGGCCACTAAGCTTTTGATGGCCGGGCATGATGCGACTTTGGTCTGTCGCAGCCAAACGGCAGAACTCATCCGGCGTGAGGGCACGCGGGTGCGCGTACAGGTAAAGGGGCGCGAGGGATGGGTTGAAATTGATTCCCGCCTTACCCCAGGCAAGCTCGATGCCCTGGCTCCGGAGCAGGTGGTGCCACAGCGCTACGACCTTGTCTGTCTGGCCATGCAGGAGCCGCAATACAGCGCATTTGGCGTGCGGGAGTTGATGCGCGCCATTGCCGCAGCGCGGGTGCCGTGCATGTCCATCATGAACATGCCGCCCTTGCCGTACCTGGCGCGCATTCCGGGCCTGGATGCGCAGCGTCTTCGCACTGCGTATTTGGAGCCTGCCGTATGGGATGGCTTTGAACCCGGCTTGATGACACTGTGCAGCCCTGATCCGCAGGCTTTCAGGCCTGCGGACGAGCCGCCCAATGTCTTGCAGGTGGGTCTGCCTACTAACTTCAAGGTGGCGCAATTCGCGAGTCCCGAGCACAACACCATGTTGGCGCAGTTTGACGCCGACATTACTGCGGCGCGTTGGGTCGTGGATGGCCAGTCGCTGGATATTCCGGTCAAGCTCAAACTGCATGAGTCACTTTTTGTGCCTTTAGCCAAGTGGAGCATGCTGATGACGGGCAACTACCGTTGCGTGCTGGATGAGACGGTGCAGCCGATTCAGCAGGCAGTGCATTCCGACTTGGAGCAATCCCGCGAGGTCTACGCATGGGTGGCCGATTTATGCCAATTGCTGGGCGCCTCGCCCGATGACATGGTTGTCTTCGATAAGTACGCTTCGGCGGCCATGGGCTTGCTGAAGCCTTCGTCCGCTGCCCGCGCGTTGGTCGCAGGCGCAGAGCAAATTGAACGGATTGATGTATTGATCAAGCTGGTTGCGGCCCAACGAGGCATGCAGTCGGATTCGGTCGATACGACGGTGGCTCGGGTGGACGCGTGGCTGGCGCGCAATCGCCAAGCGGCAGCGGCCCAGCGGGGCTGAGACGCGCGGTACCCGGTTTCAACAAGGCGCTTGCGTTCGCGAGACCGGCGCGTTGAGGTCGCGCCCGCGCTCTTCCGATGTGCCGCCGATTAGAATGCCGCGTCTTTCTTCAGGCGTCCGGCACCGTGTTGCCGCGCTGCAAGTGCCTTGATCTTGCCGACGCGGATAGGCCTGCCAACCCCCTTATTTGTGACATCCCGCATGATTCAAATCACTTTGCCCGACGGTTCCCAGCGTGCATTTCCCGGCCCCGTGACCGTGGCCGAGGTGGCTGCGTCCATCGGCGCGGGATTGGCGAAAGCTGCGCTCGCGGGTAAGGTTGACGGAATCGTGGTCGACACGAGCTACCAGATTGCCGCGAATGCTGCGCTTGCCATCGTGACGGCAAAGGACGCCGATGGACTAGAAGTCATTCGCCATTCGACCGCACATTTGCTGGCCTATGCGGTGAAAGACCTTTTTCCCGAGGCCCAGGTCACTATCGGACCGGTCATCGAGAACGGGTTTTTCTACGACTTCTCCTACAGCCGCCCCTTTACCCCAGAGGATCTGGCGGCAATTGAGAAGCGTATGGCGGATTTGGCGGCCAAGGATGAGGCCGTGGTGCGCAGGGTGCTCCCGCGCGACGATGCGGTGGACTATTTCAAGAGCCTGGGCGAGCACTACAAGGCGGAAATCATTGCCAGCATTCCTCCCGGCGAAGACGTCAGCCTGTACCGCGAAGGTGATTTTGAAGACCTGTGCCGCGGACCGCACGTTCCGAGCACCGGCAAACTCAAGCACTTCAAGCTCATGAAAGTGGCCGGCGCATACTGGCGCGGCGACCATCGCAACGAGATGCTGCAGCGCATTTATGGCACCGCATGGGCGAGCAAAGAAGATCTGCAGCAGCACCTCACCATGCTGGAAGAGGCTGAAAAGCGCGACCACCGCAAACTGGGCCGTGAACTTGATTTGTTCCATATTGATGAGCACGCCCCGGGTCTGGTGTTCTGGCACCCCAAGGGATGGACTCTGTGGCAGGGCGTGGAACAGTACATGCGGCGGGTCTACCAGGAGAACGGCTATCTGGAGGTCAAGGGCCCACAGATTATTGATAAAAGCCTGTGGGAAAAAACCGGCCACTGGGACAAATACCGCGAAAACATGTTCGTTACCGAGTCGGAAAAGCGCGAATACGCCTTGAAGCCGATGAACTGCCCTGGCCACATTCTGATTTACAAGCAGGGCATCAAAAGCTACCGAGACCTGCCCTTACGTTATGGCGAGTTTGGCAACTGCCACCGCAACGAACCCTCGGGCGGTCTGCACGGCATCATGCGGGTGCGCGGCTTCACCCAGGACGATGGTCACATTTTTTGCACGGAAGACCAGATTCTTCAGGAGTGTGTGGACTACACCGCCTTGCTGCAAAAGGTGTACGCCGATTTCGGTTTTCACAACATCATTTACAAGGTCGCCACCCGTCCCAAGGAGCGAATTGGCAGCGACGCCATCTGGGACAAGGCGGAAGCGGCGCTTATTGAGAGCCTCAATGCCTCCGGATGCAGCTATGAGATCTCGCCAGGGGATGGCGCTTTTTATGGCCCGAAGATTGAATACACGCTAAAAGATGCCATCGGTCGCCAATGGCAATGTGGAACCATGCAGGTTGATTTCTCCATGCCGGAGCGCCTGGATGCCGAATATGTCGGCGAAGACGGTGCCCGCCACCGCCCCGTGATGTTGCACCGCGCCATCGTCGGAAGCTTGGAACGCTTTATTGGAATCCTGATCGAGGAAAGCGCAGGCGCGCTGCCGGCATGGCTCGCTCCTGTGCAGGTGGTTGTGCTCAATATCACTGATGCGCAGGCCGAATATGCCCGTTCTGTGGCCAAATCGTTGCAGAATCAAGGCCTTAGGGCCGAGTTAGACCTTCGCAACGAGAAAATCACGTATAAAATCCGTGAGCATTCGATGCAAAAGCTGCCCTACCTGCTGGTCGTTGGTGACAAAGAGATGGCAGCAGGAGCGGTTGCAGTGCGCGCCCGAGGGGGTCAAGACCTCGGTGCAATGTCGGTAGAGGCTTTCATGCAAAAACTCCATCGCGACATTGCTCAAAAATCTTCGTCCTGATACAAAGACTTTTGCTGGCGTGACTGGTGCCGTATTTTTTTGAATTTGTGAAGGATTGAACCATCGCTACAGAATTTCGTGATCGCCGTCAGCGCGAAGAACGCAAGCACCGGTTAAACCGGGAAATCATGGCCCCCGAAGTCCGTTTAACGGGCATTGAAAACGAGCCCTTAGGCGTGGTGAGCATCACCGAAGCGCTGCGAATGGCCGGGGAATTGGATGTGGATCTTGTGGAAATCGCGGCTACCGCGAATCCTCCGGTCTGTCGCCTGATTGATTACGGAAAGCTGAAGTACCAAGAGCAGAAAAAAGCTGCTGAAGCCAAGTCCAAGCAGAAGGTCATCGAGGTCAAGGAAATTAAATTCCGCCCGGGAACCGATGATGGCGACTACAACATCAAGCTGCGTAATATCAAGCGCTTCTTGGATGACGGCGACAAATGCAAGATCACGCTTCGGTTCAGGGGCCGGGAAATTACCCACCAGGAAATTGGTTTGGCCCTTTTGAATCGCATGCGGGATGACTTGGCGGATTTGATTGTGGTGGAGCAATTTCCGAAGTTGGAAGGTCGCCAAATGGTGATGATGCTGGCACCGGGAAAAAGAAAACCTGGCGCTGTGGCAAAAGTACCTGCCGAAGTAGCGGCGGGTTAAGAATTGAAGGGTTTCGTCCCGCGCAAGCGGGGGAAAAGAAGGGTTTGCTATGGCAGGCCTTAAAAGTGGCTCGGGGCCAACAAGGCCGGGAACGTTTCCCGGACGCCTCACGAGCACAATGTAAGAAGGAGCATGAAAATGCCCAAAATGAAGACCAAAAGCGCGGCGAAAAAACGCTTCCGCGTCCGTCCCGGTGGAACCGTCAAGCGCGGCCAAGCCTTCAAACGTCACATTCTGACCAAGAAGACCACCAAAAACAAGCGCCATTTGCGCGGGCCAACAGGTGTGCACGCGACCGATATGGGTCGTATGGCGCAGATGCTGCCCGGCCGTGGTCTTTGATTAACGACGAACAAGGAGTAACACAATGCCTCGCGTCAAACGTGGTGTAACGGCTCGCGCCCGCCACAAAAAAGTTCTCGCCCTTGCCAAAGGTTTTCGCGGTCGCCGCGGTAATGTTTTCCGGATCGCCAAAGAGGCGGTGATGAAGGCTGGGCAATATGCCTACCGCGATCGCCGAACCAAAAAGCGCGTCTTCCGCCAGTTGTGGATTGCCCGTATCAACGCGGCTGCCCGTCAATGCGGCATGACCTACAGCCAATTTGCCAATGGCTTGAAGAAGTCGAATATCGAAATCGACCGTAAAGTTCTCAGCGACATCGCCGTGCATGACATGGCTGCTTTTGCGGGCATCGTCAACCAGGTCAAGGCTGCCTTGGTGGCATGATGACTTGCGGCGCTGACAACGCTGTGTAGCCGTGTTGTCTTTGCCAGATAAGGGCTAGGGCTTGAAAGAGCGCTAGCCCTTTGCATTCCTACTTCTCTTTTGCCGCACCCTATGAATGACTTAGAGACCATCGTGCAGGACGCGCAGGCGGCTTTTTCCCGTGCGCCAGGGCCTGCTGATCTGGAAAATGCTAAAGCCGCTTTTCTGGGCAAAACCGGTCGTATGACCGAGTTGATGAAGGGCTTGGCAGCACTCAGTGTGGAAGAAAAAAAATCGCGCGGTGCAGCGATCAATGTCGCGAAGCAGGCTATTGAAGCGGCTTTGTCAG
Source organism: Comamonas sp. lk (assembly GCA_945860595.1). GTDB lineage: Bacteria > Pseudomonadota > Gammaproteobacteria > Burkholderiales > Burkholderiaceae_C > Allorhodoferax. The sequence goes on along the minus strand of CAMAQV010000012.1, from coordinate 30,541 downwards.
ACCGCCGCGCCGCTCTGGCTCGCGCCGAACTGGATGCGCAATTGCAATCGGAGGCTCTGGACGTCACTTTGCCCGGACGTCAACGCGGACAGGGGGGGCTGCATCCCGTATCGTTGACGCTGGAACGCATCGAAGCCATCTTTGGTTCCATGGGTTTTGATGTAGCAGACGGCCCCGAGATCGAATCCGACTGGTTTAACTTCACCGCGCTCAATACCCCGCAAGACCATCCTGCGCGGTCCATGCATGACACCTTTTATGTTGAAGGTGGCAGTGCTGAAGCGCCAAATCTGCTACGCACCCACACCAGTCCCATGCAAATCCGCTATGCGGTGCAGCATGTCAAGAAATACAAGGCCCAAGCCGCAGCGGCAACCGGTTCGCTGTTCAGCGGTGATATGCCTGAGATCCGCGTGATTGCACCAGGCCGCACTTACCGTGTCGACAGTGACGCCACCCATTCCCCCATGTTCCACCAGTGCGAAGGCTTGTGGGTAGGTGAGAACGTCAGTTTCAAAGACCTGAAATACGTATTCACCAATTTCTGCCGCACGTTCTTTGAAAGCGAGGACCTGGTACTGCGCTTTCGGCCCAGCTTTTTCCCATTTACCGAGCCCAGCGCCGAGATCGACATCCAATTCCAGACCGGCCCGCTGGCCGGGCGTTGGCTGGAAGTAGCGGGTTCGGGTCAGGTCCACCCTAACGTGATTCGCAACATGGGGCTGGAGCCCGAAAAATATATTGGCTTTGCGTTCGGCATGGGCCCGGACCGTCTGACTATGCTGCGCTACGGCGTGAACGATTTGCGTTTGTTTTTCGATGGCGATATCCGCTTTTTATCCCAGTTTCAGGCCTGAGGCCGTGTTCTTAGATTTCGACCATGCAATTTCCTGAATCTTGGCTGCGCACCTTTTGCGATCCTGCGCTGAGCACCCAACAACTGGCCGATACGCTGACCATGGCCGGACTGGAGGTCGAAGAACTCCAACCCGTTGCGCCGCCTTTCAGCGGCGTGGTGGTGGGCGAAATCAAGTCGATTGCGCAACACCCCAACGCGGATCGCTTGCGCGTATGCCAGGTGGATGTGGGCGCCCCGGTGCTGCTCAATATTGTGTGTGGCGCGTCCAATGCGCGTGCCGGTATCCGTGTGCCATGTGCGACGGTCGGAGCCGAGTTACCGCCGGGCGCAGACGGTAAGCCCTTTTTGATCAAATTAGGCCAGTTGCGCGGTGTGGAGAGCCAGGGCATGTTGTGTTCGGCCAGCGAGCTGCGCGTCAGCGACGCCAGCGCTGGTCTTCTCGAGCTGGCACCGGACGCGCCCATTGGCCACAACATCCGGCAGCACTTGCAGCTCGACGACACCTTGTTCACGCTCAAGCTCACCCCCAATCTGGCGCATTGCCTGAGTGTGTTGGGCGTAGCGCGCGAAGTGGCCGCGCTCACCGGCGCACCTTTGAAACTACCCGCGATTACCGCTGTGCCAGCCGACCTCTCGGAGGTCTTGCCGGTCCATATTGCTGCCCCTGATTTGTGTGGCCGCTTTTCCGGCCGCGTCGTGCGCCATGTCAATCCCCAAGCGCCAACGCCTGCTTGGATGGTCGACCGGCTGGCACGCTGCGGGCAGCGCAGCGTCAGCGCGCTAGTGGATATTTCCAACTACGTGATGTTCGAACTGGGCCGCCCTACCCACATCTTTGACCTGGAAAAAATCCATGGGGGCCTGCACGTGCGCTGGGCGCATCCGGGTGAGCAACTCACGCTGCTCAACGGCAACACGGTCACGCTCGACGCGCAGGTCGGAGTCATCGCCGACGAACACCAGGTGGAATCCTTGGCTGGCATCATGGGCGGTGAGGCCACAGCGGTCGGCGATACCACCCGCCATATCTACGTGGAGGCGGCTTTCTGGTGGCCCGCAGCGGTTGCCGGGCGTTCCCGCCGTTTCAATTTTTCGACCGATGCAGGCCATCGTTTTGAGCGTGGTGTTGACCCGGCCTTGACGGTGGCGCACATCGAACGCATCAGCCAGTTGATTGCCGAGATTTGCGGAACCCCCGCGACCCGTTTCGGTCCCGTGGATGACCAGCAACCCGCCATGCCGCAAGCCCGCGCGGTCACCCTGCGGGTGGCGCGTGCCGCCAAGGTCATTGGAATGCCACTGACGCAAGTGCAGTGCGTACAGGCACTTTCTCGGCTGGGTCTGGATCTCACCGAGGCGGATGGGCTTATCACCGTGCAGCCGCCGTCGTACCGCTTTGATCTGCAAATCGAAGAAGACCTGATCGAGGAGGTCGCCCGCATCATTGGTTTTGATCAGCTTCCGCACACGCCGCCGCAAGCACCCGTTACTGCCAAGCTGCGCCCCGAAGCCCAGCGCAGCCCTTTTGCGCTGCGCCGGGCGCTGGCCGGACTGGGTTACCAGGAAACCATCAATTTCAGCTTTGTAGACGCGCGCTGGGAACATGAGTTGGCTGGCAACCCGCATCCCATCAAGCTGCTCAACCCGATTGCCAGCCAGATGGGGGTGATGCGCTCCTCGCTGATGGGCTCTCTCATCCAGGTGGCGCAGTTCAATCAGGCCCGCAAAGTCGCGCGGGTGCGGGTGTTTGAGTTGGGGCGGGTGTTTTTGCGCGATGCGACGGTGTTGGACAGCAATACCACGGTGGCCCAGTTCGATCAGCCTATGCGGGTGGGCGGTCTGGCGATGGGCAGCGCCGACGCCTTGCAATGGGGGCGCACCGATGCAGCGCTTGATTTTTTTGATGTCAAGGGCGATGTTGAAGCGTTGTTCGCTCCGCAGCCATTGGAATGTGTGCCCGCCAGCGCGGGTGCTCACCACCCGGCTTTGCATCCGGGACGCAGCGCTTCGATTCTGCTGAACGGCACCCATGTGGGTGTGGTCGGCGAGCTCCATCCGCAATGGCGGCAGAGCTATGGGTTGACCGCGGCCCCAATCTTGTTCGAGTTGGATTTGGCCGCATTGCTGCGCCGCCCCCTGCCGGCCTTTGAGCCCATAGCCAAATTTCCAGCGGTCCAGCGCGACATTGCCTTGTTGCTGCCCGAAACCTGCACCCACGCCGCGCTGGTGGCCGCCATTCACGCCGCTGCGCACGGTGGCCTTTTACACAAAGTCCAGTTGTTCGACGTCTACCGTCCGAAAGATCCGCAGCCGGATGAAAAATCACGCAGCCTGGCGCTTCGCCTGACCCTGGCCTCGCCGCTGGCAACCCTGACGGATGCCGAGATTGACACCGCCATGCAGGCGATTTGGACCCACCTAGCGCAAACCCTAGGTGCGCGTCCCCGCATCTGAGCGCTACAGTCGCCACCCGCACCCCCCGATCGCCCGCCATGGAAATATCTGTCAATAGCCTCGAAACCCCGGCCCTTACCAAGGCGCATCTGGCTGAGCTCCTCTATGAGAACATCGGCTTGAACAAGCGCGAGGCTAAGGACATGGTCGACGCGTTTTTTGAGCTGATGGTCCAGCAACTGATTGCGGGAACGGACGTCAAGATCACTGGCTTTGGAAATTTCCAGATCCGCACCAAGAAGCCGCGTCCTGGCCGCAATCCGCGCACAGGTGAGGCGATTGCCATCGCTGCCCGGCGGGTCGTGACCTTTCACGCCAGCCACAAGCTCAAAGACCAAATTCAGGACGAGGTGCTGCGACCCGTGTCGCCCGGCGTCGAAAAATAAGTCTTTCACGCGGCCCCGAGTTCGGGTAATCTCTCGCTCCCGTTCCAGTAATTTCTGAGCACTACCGAAAAAGACATTGATTTCCATGGAAAACAGTCTGCCCCCCATCCCGGCCAAGCGCTATTTCACCATCGGTGAAGTGGGGGAGTTATGCAGCGTCAAGCCCCATGTTTTGCGCTACTGGGAGCAGGAGTTCACCCAGCTGCGCCCCATGAAACGGCGCGGTAACCGCCGCTATTACCAGCACCACGAAGTGCTGATGATCCGGCGTATCCGCGGCCTTTTATATGAACAAGGCTTCACTATCAGCGGTGCGCGCAACAAGATGCTGGAGATTCTGGCTGAGGAGCGCCATATGAAATCGGCATTACCAGCCGAGGAGGGGTAGGCCGACTCCGTTTCAGTAGGGGGAGGCGCTGCTGCTGCGCAAGACCCCTTTGGGCCGCGTGCTTTTGTGTCGCAGGCTGTGCGCCAGGAGCTTCTCCAGATTCGCGACCTGTTAGCCGAAGTGGATTGAGGCCTAAGCCCCTTGGCGCACCTTGGCAAAGCGCTCCGCGAACCCCATCTCAGGTGAAACCCGAGGGCTATAATCATACGCTTCGGTGTGTGGCGCAGCCTGGTAGCGCACTTGCATGGGGTGCAAGGGGTCGAAGGTTCGAATCCTTTCACACCGACCAATTGAGAGGTCAAGGCCGTTTGTTGTAGTCCGACAAACGGCCTTTTTCATATGCCTTTCCATGGGCACTGACTCCCTCAATCTTTCCACTTGAACCCGCCCAAGTCCTCCACCGCCATGGCGGCCATTTGGCCGCTGCGCACCGCGCCCTCCAGAGTGGCCGGGTAGGGTGCATAGGTGTAATCCCCGCAGGCCAAGAGTCCCGGGGCGATCCGGGGGCCTGGGCGTTTGAGGCCGGCCGTGCAGGCGAATGTGGCGCGCTTCTCGATCACGGTTTGCACGACCGTGATGCCCTCCGGTCCGAGCAGCTCGGCCAATTCGGTGTGCGCCTGGTTCAGTACCTGGAACTCCAGCCTGGTTTTTTCGCCGCGCGCGGCACTGATCACGAAAGCCCATAGGCCGGGATCGCCGATAGCGCCACGGTCCACCACGAATTGCGCTGGCGCGCCCGGCGCATGGTTTAGCCGCAGCAAGGGGCGGGGCAAATGTGCCCCGGCGGAGTAGGTGTAGACGGTGGCGATGGACTCGTAGCGCAGCTTTTCAGCGCTGGCGCACCAGCGGGCAAAGTGGGCCGCGACATTGGGGGGCGCAGTTTCTGCGCTGTGACGGATCACCTGCAAGGCGTGTTCGGGTGCGGTTGCCCAGATGACCGCGTCAAATGTCTGGCGTTCGCCATGTGCGTCTTCCAGATCCCATCGCCCTGCGTTCCAGGCTACCCGCTCGATCCGGTGTTGGCGCAGCACCTGTGCGCCCCGCAGGTCCAGCCAACGTGCAGCCCGCTCCGGCATCAGCTGGCTCAGGTCGCGCCGGGGCAGCAGGACATCCGACGTGGCAAAAGCCTGGGGCGTACGTCGACCGATATCGCCCATCAAAGCGTCATGCAGTACCCGCAAAAATATCTGGCCACTGGCTTGGAAGGTCAGGGTGTTCAAGGCAGAAACGCACAGCGGCTCTATCAGGGTCTGCCGCACGGCGGGTGGCAGGGCGCTGCATACATCGGCCACGCTGCGGCCCGGGGCACACAGGAATCCGCTTCTGCGCCAGGCCCGCATCTGGTCGAACAGCGCGCGCTTGTCGCGAAGCGTCCAACCCCGCGCCATGACCAGACCAGCCAGCAGGTTCCATGGCCTTGCCTTGTCGGGTAGATGCAGGCCCATGCCCTGCGCATCGCGCAAGTCCAAGGGCAGGCGCAAAAAGGACGTGTCCCTGTCAATGCCCAACGCGTCCATCAGACGCAGGGTCTGGGCGTAGCCGCCTAGCAGAATGTGTTGGCCGTTATCAAGAGTCATCCAGGCATCCTCAGCGGCGGGGTCCGGGTGCGCGCGGCGGGGCAGTGCGCGAGCCCGCCCGCCTAGCGTACGGCTGGATTCGATCAAGGTGACCTGGTGGCCATTTCGGCAGACGTCTACGGCTGCGGCAATGCCCGCCCAACCGGCGCCCACTACGGCGATATTCTTGGAGGGTGATGACAACACGTCAGCCGGCCTACATCCGCCCCAAGGCCTGCACACGCCAAGCCAGCCACAGCTTGCGCAGCGGCGTCAGCCGCACACGCTGGTGCAGCACCTGAAAGTGCGTGGCCTCGATTTCCCGCAGCAAGGTGCGGTAAATGCTGGCCATCATCAAACCGGGCTTCTGGCTGCGACGGTCTGACTCGGGCAAAAGCGCCAGCGCCTGGTCATACAGCGCGTGGGCGCGCTGCGCCTGAAACTGCATGAGGGCGGTGAAACGGTCGGAGTACTGGCGCTTTATGACTTCATGTGCTTTGACATCAAATATCTGCAACTCATTGACAGGCAGGTAAATTCTTCCACGAAGTGCATCTTCGCCGACATCACGGATGATATTGGTGAGCTGTAAAGCCTGACCCAGTTTGTGGGCGTACTGCGTGGTCTGAGCCGCCTCTTGGCCGAAGATACGTGCCGATACCTCGCCCACGATGCCGGCAACCAGATGGCAGTAGCGCTGCAGGTTGGGGTAGTCCAGGTAACGGGTTTGCTCCAAGTCCATGCGGCAACCGGCAATTACATCTTGCAAATGCCGCTCCTGAATACCGTAGTTGAGCGCATGGGGTAGGAGTGCGCGCAGGGTAGGGTGGGTGGGGTTGCCTTGGAACGCACGGCTGACTTCCTGGCTCCACCAAGCGAGTTTGGTTGCGGCCACACCCATGTCCACCGCATCGTCCACCACGTCGTCCACCTCCCGGCAAAAAGCATAAAAGGCTGTTATGGCCGCACGCCGGGGTGCGGGCAGGAAGAGGAAGGCGTAATAAAAGCTGCTGCCCGAGGCAGCAGCTTTTTCTTGAACGTATTGCTCGGGGCGCATAGACAGATTGTCGCCGCAAGCCTGCGTGGGCTAGGGCTGCTTACATGCGCAGCGCCCGCCACACCATCACCAGGTAATCCGGCGCGTACAGGCGGGGACGCTGGCTCAGTACCTGCGCACCCAGGTGCTCTACTTTTTCCAGCACGCGCAGGCCGCCTTGTACGACCAGCCGCAGTTCCCACCCCGCGCGCCCGGGAATCTGGTGAACCAGCGGCGCGCCGCTGGCCATCAACTGGCGTGCGTGCTGTACGCATTGCGCCATCAGCGCCTGTTCGCCGCCATGCGCCGCACCGCTGCGCAAAGTGGCGGTGTCCGTGCCGTGCTGGCGCATCCAGCTTGCCGGGAAATAGCAGCGCCCACGGGACAAATCCACGCCGCAGTCCTGCCAAAAGTTGATCAGCTGCAGGGCGGTGCAGATGGCGTCGCTTTGTGTGAGTGCCTGCGGGTTGCGCACGTCGTAGAGGTGCAGCAGCAGGCGCCCCACCGGATTGGCGGAGCGGCGGCAATAGTCCAGCAAGTGGGCTTCGTCCGCGTAGCCCACCTGTTGGTCTGTCATTTCCACGTCTTGGACAAAGGCGTCCAGCAAAGCGTTTAGCAGCTCAAGCGGGAAGCGGTGTTGGATCAGGGCCGAGCGCAGCGGCGCGAAAACTTCTGCCCATTCACCGTTAGCGGGCACTGGGCGGTGATCGGCATGCGCCAACTGCGTGCGGTAGCGGGCTAAAGCGTCCAAACGCTGGGCTGCGGGGGTATCGCCTTCGTCGGCCAGGTCGTCTGCGGTTCGCGCGAAGTGGTACAGCGCGATAACCGCTGGGCGCAAGCGCGGCGGACACAGCAGAGACGCGACGGGAAAGTTTTCGTAGTGGTCGGTGACTTGAGGCATAGCGGCATGTCTTTGCAAAGCCAAATCCGGGTTCGTAGGGCATTATCGATAATCACAGCTTGTCGCAAGTGCCGGCCCCCGCGCGTGTCGCTCTTGCGCCTGCTGCACGGGTGGAGCATGAGCAGGAGCAGGAGGTTAAACTCTGCGGCTTACCTGAAATACCCGCGCGGGTGGCGAAATTGGTAGACGCACCAGGTTTAGGTCCTGACGGTAGCAATACTGTGGGGGTTCGAGTCCCCCCCCGCGCACCAACCTGATTCCGAGGGCGAAAGCCTGATGTAGTGGGGCAATCCGGTGCCGCAGGTGCGGTGGCGATTGCCCCGAATTTTTTGCTTTGAGGAGTACAGCGATGACCGTGGTGGTAGAAAACTTGGAAAAACTGGAACGCAAAATCACGCTCACGATGCCGGTGGCAGCGATACAAGGCGAGGTTGATGTGCGTTTGCGCAAACTGGCCCGCACGGTCAAGATGGACGGCTTTCGCCCTGGCAAAGTTCCGATGAACGTGGTTGCCCAGCGCTACGGTTACTCAGTGCAATACGAAGTGGTGAATGACAAAGTCGGTCAGGCCTTCAGCGCTGCCGCCAACGAAGCCAAACTGCGCGTGGCTGGTCAACCCAGCATCACCCAGGCCACAGCGGCGTCTGACGATGAAATGGCTTTTGACGCGGTCTTTGAGGTGTTTCCTGAAGTAAAAATTGGCACCCTGTCAGATGCCGTGGTGGAAAAAGTGCATGCCGAGGTCAGCCAGGCTGCGATTGACAAGACCATCGATATTCTGCGCAAACAACGCCGTACTTTCGCGCAGCGCTCGCTCGAGAGCGCCGCGCAGGACACCGATCGCGTGACGGTGGACTTCGAGGGAAAAATTGACGGAGAGTTGTTTGACGGGGGCAAGGCAGCTGATTTCCAGTTCATTCTGGGCGACGGCCAGATGCTCAAAGAATTTGAGGCCGCCACCCGGGGTATGAAAATCGGTGAGAGCAAAACCTTCCCCTTGGTGTTCCCCGAGGACTACCAGGGCAAAGACGTGGCCGGAAAGACCGCAGATTTCATGGTGACCCTGAAAAAGCTGGAAGCGGCCCATCTGCCTGAGGTGGACGACGCCATGGCCAAATCCCTGGGCATCCCGGATGGCACGGTGGCGGGCATGCGCAGCGATATCCACAAAAACCTGGAGCGCGAAGTGAAGTTTCGACTGCTGAGCCGCAATAAACAGGCGGCCATGGACGCTCTGGTAGCGCGAGCGGAGTTCGACTTGCCCAAATCCAGCGTCATGTCAGAAATGGACCGGATGGTTGCCAATGCCCGCGAGGAACTTAAACAACGCGGGGTCAAGGACGCTGACAAGGCACCGATTCCGCAGGAAATGTTCCGCGCTCAGGCCGAGCGGCGGGTTCGCTTGGGCCTGACGGTAGCGGAGTTGGTCCGCACACATGATCTGGAGGCCAAGCCCGATCAAATCAAAGCGCATATTGATGAGCTGGCGGCTAGCTACGAAAAACCGTCGGAGGTCGTGCGCTGGTACTACAGCGACCGCCAGCGCATGGCGGAAGTCGAGTCGGTGGTTATTGAAAACAACGTGACGGGCCACATCTTGTCCCAGGTGAAGGTTGAAGAGAAGCACATCGACTTTGATGAGTTGATGGGGCAAAGTTCGTAAGCACTACCCCGGAGAAAAGTCGGCATGAATATCCAATACGTCGGGCACCAGCCCCAGGAAACCCAGGCTTTGGGCATGATTCCCATGGTCATCGAGCAGTCTGGTCGGGGCGAACGCTCCTACGACATTTATTCCCGATTACTCAAGGAGCGGGTGATTTTTCTGGTCGGACCGGTCAATGACCATGTGGCCAACCTGGTGGTGGCCCAGTTGCTGTTTCTGGAGAGCGAAAATCCGGATAAGGACATATCGTTTTACATCAACTCCCCGGGTGGCTCGGTCAGCGCCGGCATGGCGATTTTTGACACAATGAACTTCATCAAGCCCCAGGTTTCAACCTTGTGCGTGGGTATGGCTGCGAGCATGGGGGCGTTTTTGCTGGCTGCCGGAGCCAAAGGCAAGCGCTTTTCGCTGCCGAATTCCAAGGTAATGATCCACCAACCGCTGGGCGGGACCCAGGGCCAGGCCACTGAAATCGAGATTCACGCCCGTGAAATCCTGAAAACGCGTGAACAGTTGAACAAAATATTGGCAGACCGCACCGGGCAACCTTTGGAGAAGATCCAGCACGATACAGAACGCGATTATTATTTGTCTGCCCAGGAAGCAAAAGAGTACGGACTGGTTGACGCAGTAATTGATAAACGGCCCTGAAACTAAACCCCATGGATAAAGCACCTTCATATGGCTGAAAAAAAAGGCTCCTCTAACGAGAAGAATCTCTTTTGCTCGTTCTGCGGAAAGAGTCAGCATGAAGTCAAGAAACTCATCGCGGGGCCCTCGGTATTTGTTTGCGATGAATGCATCGATTTGTGCAACGAAATCATCCGGGACGACTCGGCGGGCGTTTCAGATGCCAAGGAGGGTCGTAGTGACCTTCCCACTCCGGCCGCGATCAAGGCCAACCTGGACAACTATGTGATCGGTCAGGAACCTGCCAAGCGCACACTGGCAGTGGCGGTTTACAACCACTACAAGCGCTTGCGCCATAAAGATAAAGCCAAAAAAGACGAGGTGGAGCTGGCAAAAAGCAATATTTTGCTTATCGGCCCTACTGGTTCGGGCAAGACCTTGCTGGCCCAGACGCTGGCGCGCATGCTCGACGTTCCCTTCGTCATGGCCGATGCCACCACCCTGACCGAGGCGGGTTACGTGGGTGAGGACGTGGAGAACATTGTCCTCAAGCTGCTGCAGACCTGTAATTACGATGTCGAGCGGGCCCAGCGCGGCATCGTCTATATCGACGAAATCGACAAGATTTCGCGTAAGTCAGACAACCCCTCCATCACGCGAGACGTCTCGGGTGAGGGGGTGCAGCAGGCGCTGCTGAAGTTGATCGAAGGCACTATGGCCAGCGTCCCGCCCCAAGGGGGACGCAAACACCCAAATCAGGACTTTGTGCAGATCGACACCACCAATATTCTTTTCATCTGTGGCGGTGCTTTTGCCGGACTGGAAAAAGTCATCGATAACCGCACCCAGTCATCAGGAATCGGCTTTTCTGCGACCGTTAAAAGCCAGGCGCAGCGCAGTTTGTCCGAAGTATTTAAAGAGGTGGAGCCCGAAGATTTGATCAAGTTCGGGCTGATACCGGAGCTGGTTGGCCGCATGCCGGTCGTGGCGACCCTGACGGAATTGACACAGGACGCACTGGTGCAAATCCTGACCGAACCGAAGAACGCGCTCGTCAAACAATACGCCAAGTTACTGGCGATGGAGGGCGTGGAACTGGAGATACTGCCCGCCGCCTTGCAGGCGATTGCCAAGCGTGCGCTGGCCCGCAAGACCGGCGCGCGCGGCTTGCGGTCGATCGTTGAGCAGTCGCTGATTGACACCATGTACGAGTTACCGGATTCCGTTAACGTTGAGCGCGTAGTCGTAGACGAAAAAACCATTGAAGACAACAAACCGCCGCTCTTGGTATACCGTGAAATCGCCAAGCAGGCTTGAATTTCACCCATTGCGGCTGATATACGCAGGGAGTTCCCTGTGCACCCCTCTTGAATGAAAGATTGACATGTCTGGTCAAACCCCCTTGCCTCCCACCTCTATGGATCTGCCGATGTTGCCCCTGCGCGATGTGGTGGTGTTTCCGCACATGGTCATCCCGCTCTTTGTCGGGCGCTCCAAAAGCATCAAGGCGCTCGAGGCGGCTATGGAGTCCGAGCGGCGCATCATGCTGGTGGCGCAGAAGACTGCGTCCAAGGACGAGCCTTTGGTGGGGGACATGTTTGACGTTGGGTGCGTCTCCACGATTTTGCAGATGCTCAAGCTGCCTGACGGAACGGTGAAGGTTCTTGTGGAGGGCCATCAGCGCGCCACGGTCAACAAGATCACCGACCTGGAAACCCATTTTGTAGCCAGTCTGACGCCGATGGAGGCGGAGCAGGCGCAACTTCCTGCTGAAGCCTCGAGCGAAATGGAGGCCTTGCGCCGCGCGGTGATGCAGCAGTTTGACCAGTACGTCAAACTGAACAAAAAAATTCCTCCAGAAATTCTCACATCCATCGTCAGCATTGATGATTCGGGTCGCTTGGCAGACACCATTGCCGCGCATCTGCCGCTTAAGTTGGAAAACAAGCAGGCGGTACTGGCGCTGTCTGATGTGCAACAGCGTCTGGAGAATCTGTTTGAGCAGATTGAGCGCGAGGTCGATATTCTGAATGTGGACAAGAAAATCCGTGGTCGGGTCAAACGGCAGATGGAGAAGAACCAGCGTGATTTCTATTTGAACGAGCAGGTCAAGGCGATTCAAAAAGAACTCGGTGACGGTGAAGACGGTGCGGACATTGAAGAGATTGAGAAGAAAATCAAAGCTGCCAAAATGCCCGCCGAAGCCTTGAAAAAGGCGGAGGGTGAATTGAAGAAGCTGCGTCTGATGTCCCCCATGTCAGCCGAGGCCACGGTGGTACGCAATTACATTGATGTCTTGGTGGGCTTGCCCTGGCGCGCTAAAACCAAGATCAAACATGATCTGGGTAATGCGGAAACTGTGCTGAACCAGGACCATTACGGGCTCGATAAAGTCAAAGACCGCATCCTGGAGTACCTCGCGGTTCAGCAGCGGGTCGACAAGGTAAAAGCCCCTATTTTGTGTCTGGTTGGGCCTCCGGGTGTGGGCAAAACCTCGCTGGGCCAGTCGATTGCCAAGGCGACCGGGCGCAAGTACGTTCGCATGGCGCTGGGCGGCATGCGTGACGAAGCGGAAATACGCGGGCACCGGCGCACGTATATCGGTGCTATGCCCGGTAAAGTGCTGCAGAGCCTGACCAAGGTCGGAACCCGCAACCCCCTGTTTTTGCTGGACGAAATCGACAAATTGGGCACTGACTTCCGAGGCGACCCCAGCAGTGCACTGCTGGAGGTACTGGACCCTGAGCAAAACCATAAATTCGGCGACCATTACGTGGAAGTCGACTACGACCTGAGCGACGTGATGTTTGTCGCAACCTCCAACTCCATGAAGATTCCGCCGGCGCTGCTGGACCGCATGGAGGTCATCCGCCTGTCGGGCTACACCGAGGATGAAAAGACCAATATCGCCATTACCTACCTGCTGCCCAAGCAGATGAAAAACAACGGGGTGAAGGCTGAAGAGTTGTTGATAGAAGAGGCGGCCGTGCGCGACATCGTGCGCTACTACACGCGCGAGGCCGGGGTGCGCTCTCTGGAGCGTGAGCTGTCCAAGATTTGCCGCAAGGTCGTTAAGGGCCTCTTGCTCAAAAAGATGAGCGGCCAAATTGTCGTGACGGCAGACAAGCTCAACGATTTTCTCGGTGTGCGCAAACACACCTACGGGCGTGCCGAAGACCACAACCAGGTCGGACAAGTGTGTGGATTGGCTTGGACGGAGGTAGGCGGCGACTTGCTGACAATCGAGGCTGCGATTACGGCAGGCAAGGGGGTCATTACGCGAACCGGTTCCTTGGGTGATGTGATGAAGGAGTCGGTGGAAGCAGCCCGTACCGTCGTTCGCAGCCGTGCCAAGGTTCTCGGCATCAAGGATGAAGTGTTTGAAAAGAAAGACATCCACATCCATGTCCCGGACGGCGCCACCCCAAAAGACGGCCCCAGCGCTGGTGCCGCGATGGCAACTGCTTTTGTATCTGCCCTCACCGGTATCGCCGTGCGGGGCGATGTGGCCATGACTGGCGAAATCACCCTGCGTGGGGAAATCACGGAGATTGGTGGACTCAAAGAAAAGCTGCTCGCTGCGCTGCGCGGCGGCATCCGTACCGTGCTGATACCCGAGACGAATGCCAAGGACTTGCAGGAAATACCGGACAACGTCAAAGCCGGTTTGAAAATAATCCCCGTTCGCTGGATCGATCAGGTTCTGGAGCACGCGCTGGTGCATCAACCGGTGCCCTTGCCTGATGATGTGCCGGCAGTGCCTGCCGCCATTGACGTTGCGGTGGTGGCGAGTCCTGCCACACCGGTTACCCATTGACGCACTGCGGGGGATCAATTTCGGCAGGTGGACGGACTACTTTGTCGTTTATAATCTGCGGCTCGAATGCGGGAATAGCTCAGTTGGTAGAGCGCAACCTTGCCAAGGTTGAGGTCGAGAGTTCGAGACTCTTTTCCCGCTCCAAAATTTGAAAAAGGGAAGCCTCCGCTTCCCTTTTTCATGGTTGCAGATGCAATGTTTGCGATCGGACAACGTTACGGCGCGGTAGCAAAGCGGTTATGCCCCGGATTGCAAATCCGGTTAGTCCGGTTCGACTCCGGACCGCGCCTCCAAACATTTTTCCCCCTTAGCGACTGCGCCTTGAACATCTTGGCGCTGATCTCCCGATGGTGTGACAATCCGTCCACCGGGTTTTACTGCCACATCCCTGGTTGAATTTTTTCCCGAGGACCATGTATGACCAAAATGGAAGAACTGCTCAAGCAGCAGCAGGACATCGTTGCCGCCATTGCCGCCGAATTCAAAAGAGGTGTGGAAGAAGCTGCGAAGGGTATGGCGGACGCGCAATACAACCTGGCGGTGATGCACCACCATGGGCAGGGTGTCCCCAGGAACCTCCCCGAGGCGGTACGCGGCTACAAATTGGCAGCAGATCAGGGGCACATCGGCGCTCAGTTCAATTTGGGGGTGATGTGTGAGAAAGGGCAAGGCGTCGACGAAGACTGCGTGCAAGCGTTTAGCTGGTACAAATTAGCCGCAGGGCATGGGCATGCCGGAGCGCAATTGAACCTGGGTGCCCTTTATGAGCGCGGAACAGGCGTCAAACAGGATTACCAAGAGGCAATGCGCTGTTACAAATTGGCCTCAGATAAGGCTATCGCCGACGCAAAATTTGCGATCGGATGCATGTTTGAAAACCACCATGGCGTCGAGCAAGATTTTGCGACCGCGATGGCTTGGTATAAGTTGGCGGCCGCGCTTGGGCATGTCGAGTCCCATGTCAAGCTGGGCATACTTTATGAAAAGGGCATGGGAGCACGACAAGATTACGCTGAAGCCATGCGTTGGTATAAATTGGCAGCGGTCTCAGGCAGCAATCCCGGTCGCTTGCACGTCGGGTCGCTATACGAAAACGGATTAGGCGTCCAAGAGGACTACCACGAAGCCCTGCGTTGGTACAAGTCGGCCGCCGATCACGGTAGTGCTGACGCGCAAAACCGTATGGGCTTTATGTATTCGAACGCAAAGGGTGTTAAGCAGGATTACCACGAAGCGATGCGCTGGTATCAGCTTGCCGGAGCCCAAGACCATGCGGGCGCATTGGCCAATCTTGGTTTCATGCACGAGCACGGTCAAGGCGTTGAAGAAAATGAGGTGCGCGCGTTAGGGTTCTATGCCAAAGCGGCGAAGAAAGGTGACCCGAACGCGGCTAAAAACCGCGACATGCTGGAGGCCCGAATCGCAGCCCATAGGAAGTAGTTTCACCGATGGCGCGCCCCCCGTTTTGCATGGCCTTCGGCAGCCCTCAGTCTTGCCCCTAGGCTATTGCCGTCCGTTCAGGTGTAAGATTCTTGGGGCCTGCCCGAGTGGTGAAATAGGTAGACACATCGGACTTAAAATCCGCCGCTTCCAGAAATGGGGCGTACCAGTTCGATTCTGGTCTCGGGCACCATGATGCTTTCTTTAAATATTGCGTGCTAGTAGCTAAAGATAGTAAGGCAGCTGAATAACGATTTTCAGGATTCAGCGTTTTTTTGTTTATTCCACAAACCTGCATCACAAGTCCCTTAGACCTTGCGGCAAAGCATCGCTGTTGCGACGAATTCTGTCGATTTACTAAAAAACCGCTTCCTGTGTTGAAAAAACATAATGGCTAGTCAAGGCGTCAGTCTCCATTTCGATTTTTTCGCAAAAAGGCGACGGATTTTAATCAAGTTCAGATCAAAGTATTGGAAAATAAAATGGGAAATTATGTAGATAGCAGCCTAATTCGCGATGAGCATGTCGTATACGAAGCCAAAAATCATTGGATCATATTTATCTCGCTGAGATCGTTGCTGACGCTCTTCATTGCGCCATTGATAGAAAACTGGACGAGTGAATTCGCTATCACGAATAAGCGTGTGGTTATAAAACTTGGTTTGATAAGTCGAAAGACTTTAGAAATGAATTTGTCAAAGATTGAGTCCGTCAATGTGGATCAATCTATCATGGGTAGGATATTAGGTTATGGCGCAATCACGATCATCGGAACCGGTGGCACGCGGGAAACATTCACCGATATCGCCGATCCCATGCAATTTAGGCGGACCTTCCAGGAATGTGTTGACCAGCATTAAATGCCAGAAAGGATAGAGTCAAAACCAAAGAATTGGAATATATTACTCTCAAGAGAAAATGTAGTTTAGTCCAAGTTAATTTTTCAAAAAATAGTATGAAGCTCGTCGTTTGTGTCGCCTTTCACTTTCGAAAAGAACGTCTCGCTTATCTTTCCACGGTTCTTGAAAGCCATAAGAATTTTCCTTGTGAAGTTCATGAAATAATATTGACCAATACAGCGAATGAAAGTGAAATACAGGATATTGTCTCAGCAGCCCCCAGTCGGTCAGCCAACTATCAATGGGAAGTAATTACGGTTAGCAATATTCCGCATGGCTGGGTGCTGACCTGGGCTCATAAAGCGATTTTTAAAAATATAATTAATAATCCCGCTTATACCCATTTTATGTACACAGAAGACGATCTCGCGGTTGCTGCGAATAATATTCAGTACTGGCTGCATCATCGTGAACTATTGAGGCCGCATGGGCTATATCCCTCCTTTATCAGGGTGGAGTGGAACAGCACGATCAACGGGTGGGCCTGTTCAGACGTGGTGCAGAACATTGATCTGCAGACTGCGTCGAAACTCTTCATAGCGGAAGGTATGCATTATTATGTCAATGCCCCGCAGCCTTACCAGGGTCTTTATTTATATGACCGCGAATTGATGCTTGAGCATTATGCCTCACGCACATTTGACTTTAATGCGTTTGGCGTCTTTGAGGCCGATTATGTCGGTGTTCCCGAACGCGCAAACTTGGCGCTCACTTTTGAAAATGTCCCGGATGGCTTCACGTCCAGGAATATCCTGAACTACAGCAATAAATATAAATTATTGAACTACGACAGTTTCGTTCATCATTTGCCCAATACCTTTGCTGACAATCCCCAGGCGCAAGGCGGCAAACTCCCCGTGCTCGGATTGATTCGCTGAGCAGCTAGGTTTTTGATCAGCAGCGGGCCCTATTGAGGACCAGCGGTTCCCCCACAATGCGCCATGCTTTTGCTCGACCCCGCCACCCACAATGCCGTGCTGCTCACTGTGCGGTTGGCGGCGTGTACCACGCTGCTTTTGCTCTTGATTGCAACGCCGCTGGCTTGGTTGTTGGCGCGCAGCCGGGCGCGGTGGAGTGCGGTGCTGGGGGCGGTGGTGGCCTTGCCGCTGGTTCTGCCGCCCACTGTTTTGGGCTTTTACGCGCTGCTGTCGCTGGGGCCGCAGGGCTGGTTGGGGCAGCTGACGCACAGCCTGGGGCTGGGGACGCTGGCCTTTACCTTCACGGGGCTGCTGCTGGGATCGGTGGTGTATTCGCTGCCCTTTGCGGTGCAGCCTATTCAGCACGCGTTTGAGGCCATGGGGCAGCGGCCGATGGAGGTCGCGGCGACCTTGGGTCTACCACCCTGGGAGGCCTTCTGGCGCGTAGCGCTACCTTTAGCGCGGCCTGGTTTTGCGGTGGCGGCGGTGCTGAGCTTTGCGCACACCGTGGGCGAGTTCGGGCTTGTACTGATGATTGGTGGCAATATCCCCGGGCAGACGCAGGTGATCTCAACGCTGATTTACGGGCACGTTGAGGCCATGGAGTACGGGCAGGCGCACGCGCTGGCGTTGGGCATGGTGGTGTTTGCGTTTGCGGTGCTGCTGGCGCTGGGTGCGATCAAGCGCCGCGCTCCGCGCACAGTGGCTTGAGGGCGCGAAGGACATGGGCATGCATGCGGCAGCCATGATTTCCGATGTACGCATCCGCCTGCGGCTGGCGCGTGCCGGTTTTGTGCTCGATGTGGACCTGCGCTTGCCCAGCCACGGCATCACGGTTTTGTTCGGCCCGTCGGGTTCGGGTAAAACCACCTTGCTGCGCTGTGTGGCCGGGCTGGAGCGCGCCAACGATGCGCCAGACTCGCACGTCACCATGGGCGGTGCCGTGTGGCAAGACAGGGCCAACGGCCTGTTTGTTCCGACCTGGCAGCGCTCGCTGGGCTATGTCTTTCAGGAAGCCAGTTTGCTTGAGCACCTGAATGTGCGCCAGAACCTGGCTTTCGGGCTGCGCGATAGGCGCGTGAAAGCGGGGGCCCATACCGGCCTTCAGGAAGCCGTCGCGCTGCTGGGGATTGGCCATTTGCTGGAGCGGCGGGTGGACACGCTCTCCGGCGGCGAGCGCCAGCGTGTGGCGATTGCGCGGGCCCTGGCGCGCCAGCCGCGCGTCCTGCTGTTAGACGAGCCGTTGGCGGCGTTAGACCGCACCCGCAAGCAGGACATCTTGCCCTGGCTGGAGGGCCTGCGCGACCGGTTGCAGATTCCCATGCTCTACGTCACCCACGCCATGGACGAGGTGACCCGGCTTGCTGACACGCTGGTGCTGCTGGAGTCCGGGCAGGTGCGCGTCTGCGGGCCGGTGGTCGAAGTGCTGCTTCAGCACCTGCCTGGTGGAGGTGACGAGGCGGGCACTTTGGTAACGGCAGCGGTGCGCGGGCGCGACCACGCGTGGCAACTGGCAGAAGTGGTTTTTGACGGTGGCAGCTTATGGCTGCGCGACAGCCCGGTTTTACAAACAGGGCGACATGTGCGCGTGCGGGTCCTGGCGCGGGATGTGAGCCTGGCGCTGGCCGCCCCTGCGGGCACCAGCATCCAGAACCAACTGGCCTGCACAGTGGAATCGATCTCTGCCGACGCCCACCCATCGCAGGTGCTGGTACGACTGCGCTGCGGCACCGCCACACTGCTGGCGCGGGTGACAGCGCGCTCGGCCGCACAGCTGGATCTTGCGGCGGGGCGGACGGTGTGGGCCTTGGTGAAATCCGTCGCCTTAGTGGAATAAGAGCAAAACGCACGGGAGGCGCGGCTAGTCGTCATGGCCGCGCACCGGAGCGCGCAGATTTTTGGTTTGGGCGCGCAGTCCTTTGCTCTGCAGGCGCCGCTGTTTGGATCCGAAAGTGGGCTGGGTCGCGCGGCGGGGCGTGGGCGGGGTGGCTACGCTGTTGACAAGCTCGTGCAGGCGCATGAAGGCGTCGAGCCGGTTTTTTTCCTGGGTGCGAAAGCGCTGCGCTTTGATGATGAGCACGCCCTCGCTGGTGATGCGGGCGTCGCGCAGCGTAAGCAAGCGTTCCTTGACGCTCTCGGGCAGACTGGATGCCGATATGTCAAAGCGCAAATGGATGGCGCTGGACACTTTGTTGACGTTCTGGCCGCCCGCACCCTGCGCCCGTATGGCGTTGGTCTGGACTTCGGACTCGACGATAAGCAGCGGTTCGGGAGGGGGTACGGAGGTGGTCATGGCGGAGAAACTACACTGCGTGCAGCCCATATTGGACACCCACAACCAACCTCAAGGAGCCCGCCATGGCTAAAGGTCAGCAAAAATCCACCAAAGAAGCTAAAAAACCCAAGAAAGACAGCGCGCCACCCAAGCCCATGGCACCTGGTTTTGAGCCGATTCGCGCCACGGTTACCACGGCCATCATGCCGCGCGGCAAGGCTAAAAATAAACCGGCCTAGTGCAAATTCAGGAGATTTTGTACACCCAGGGCTTCGGCACCCGGCGTGTCTGCGCTGGGCTGGTGCAACAGGGCTGGGTACAGGTGTATGCAGCGGGTGACGACAGCAACCCTCAGCGGTGCAGCGACCCCTTGACCGAGTTGGTGCCTGAGGGTTTGCGATTTCGGGTGCAGGGGCGCGACTGGCCCTACGCGCAGCGGGCCTACATCGTGTTGAACAAGCCGGTGGGCACCGAGTGTTCGCAAAAGCCTTCAACCTATCCCAGTATTTATTCGCTGCTGCCCGCGCCCTTGCGCACGCGTCCGCAGAAGAGTGCGGTGCAGGGCGTACAGGCTGTGGGACGGCTGGACCAGGACACCACCGGGATGCTGCTGCTCACCGACGACGGACAGTTCATCCACCGCATGAGCTCGCCGCGCCACCATGTGCCCAAAGTCTATGAGGTCAGGGTGAAGCACGCGCTGGATGCGCGCCAGCTCGAGCACTTGCTGGCTGGTGTAGTGCTCGACGACGACCCCAAGCCGGTGCGGGCGGCTGCCTGCGAGGCGGTAGACGCCCAGCATCTGCGCCTGACGCTGACTGAGGGTAAATACCACCAGGTTAAGCGGATGGTGGCTGCCGTGGGCAACCGGGTTGAGGGACTACACCGCTCGCGCATTGGCGCCCTGGACTTGCCAGCCGAGCTGGTACCGGGTGCCTGGCGCTGGCTGAGCGCCGCCGAATTGGTCGCGGTCTCGGCACCCTAAGTCGTGCGCCACCCTGCGGCGCGCCAGGGTGGCGGCTACACTTAATGGCTATGTGTAATCGAATCATGGGGGCCTGGGTGGCCCTGGCCGCTTGGACCTGCATCACCTTTGCGGCGGCAAACAATTCCCCACAAATTGCACAGGCTAACATTCCCGCCCCAGGTGCGGGCAGTGCCCCGGCGGCGGCAAAAGAAGCGGCTCCGATTCTGGTTTTGAATTCGCTGAGCGCCAGTGTCAGCGTGATCGACCCGCAGCGCTGGACCGAGATCAAACGGGTTCCAACTGGCAAAGAGCCGCACCATCTGTACCTGACGCCGGACGAAAAATCGGTAATTGTGGCCAACGCGGTTGGCAATTCACTGACCTTTTTAGACCCGCGTACCGGCGATGTGCAGCGCACGGTGTCCGGCATCTCGGACCCCTACCATCTGCGCTTTTCACCCGATATGAAGTGGCTGGTCACGGCCGGAAACAGGCTCAACCATGTGGACCTGTACCGCTGGAACGCGGGTGAGTTGACGTTGGTTCAGCGCATACCAACCGGCAAGACACCCAGCCACTTGTGGATCGACTCCAAAAGCACAATGGCCTACGCGACCATGCAGGAGAGCGACGAACTGATTGCCATTGAGCTGGCAACACAGACGCTGAAGTGGCGCATCAAAACCGGGTTTCTGCCAGCCGACATTTTTGGCACGCCCGACGATAAAAAGCTACTGGTGGCGCTGACCGGGGCGCGCGGGGTCGAGGTGTATGACGTGAGTGCCGCCAAGCCGGTTTTTATAAAAACACTGGCGACAGCCAGTGGCGCGCATGCATTCCGCAGTCTGGGGGATAAGCAGCATATCTTCGTGAGCAACCGTGCGGCCAATTCGATCAGCAAAATCGATTATCTGAGTATGGCAGTGGTGGATACGTTTGATGTACCCAGCGGGCCGGACTGTATGGACCTGTCTGCCGACGGCCGATTCTTGTATGTGGGCTCGCGCTGGGCCAATAAGCTCACCGTAGTCGATCTCACGACCCGCACGGTAGTGCGCCAAGTCAAGGTCGGCAAATCACCGCACGGGGTATGGACCCTCGACCACAAACCACGCTGAGGCGGGTGCACGACCTGTTGCGCGCGGGCCTGCTGCTTTTCTTCAGCACGGGGTTTAGCCACGCGGCAGCGGTATGCGGCAAGCCGGTGTACCTGACGCTGGATACCGGACATATGGAGGTGGCACCACAGATGGCCGAGGTACTCCAGCGCCACCAGGTCAAAGTGACTTTTTTTGCCGCAGATGAACCGACCCAAACCGGCGACGGCAGCCTGGGAACGCACTGGGCACCCTGGTGGAAGGCCCGCGCCGCCGAGGGGCATGCATTTGCCTCGCACACGCTCGACCACGTCTACTGGCGTGCTGATTTACCCGACGGGCGCTTGCAGGTGCGTGCCAGTGCCGGGCCGCAGGCCGGCCAGACCCAGGCATGGAGTGCGGGCCAATATTGCGCAGCGCTGAACGCCGCATCCGATCGCCTACTGAAACTGACGGGCGTTGCGCCTATGCCGCTGTTCCGTGCGCCTGGCGGAAAGACTTCGGCGCGGCTGCTGCAGACGGCGCGCAGCTGTGGCTACGCACACGTGGGTTGGGCACCGGCAGGTTTTTTGGGTGATGAATTGCCTAGCGAGCGTTATAGCAACGCGCAGTTGTTGGCGAACGCCTTGCGCGATATCCGGCCGGGCGACATCTTGCTGGCGCATCTGGGCATTTGGTCCCGCAAAGACCCCTGGGCCCCGGCGGTGCTGGAGCCGCTGATTACCGGGCTGCAGGCCAAGGGCTTTTGTTTTGAAACCCTGCGCACACACCCCGATTACCAGGCCTGGCTGGCAGCCCACGCCAAGTAAGCTATGGTGTCTTCGCGCACGCAAGCCCTATGGACGCCTTCACCGACAGCTTCAACGACCTTCACCAGGCCTTTTTTGAGGGCCTGGTTCAACCCGTGCTCATGGCGCTGGGGTGGGGCGGTTACTTGGAGCGGGCCTATGAGGGGTCAATCTGGCTGCTGTTCGGTCTAGGCCAATTGCTGGTGCTGGTGCTGGTGTTGGGGCCGCTGCAGCGCTGGCGGCCGGTGGAACCGGTGGCTGATACGGCTACGGTGCGCACCGACATGCTGTACACAGTTATCCACCGTCTGGGCGTGTTCAAGCTTGGAATGTTTTTTGCGCTGGAGCCCGTGTTGGACGGACTTTTCGGGCGGCTGAGCGTGCTCGGTTGGGTCACACCGCAACTGGACGACGTATGGCCCGGCATCACCGACCAGCCCCTGGTGAGTTTCGCCCTCTATCTGCTGGCCTTTGATCTGGTGCACTATGGCATCCATCGCGCCCAGCACCAACTCGGCTGGTGGTGGAAACTGCATGCCCTGCACCATGCCCAGCGCCAGCTGACCATGTGGTCGGACAACCGCAACCACCTACTCGACGACGTGCTGACCAGCGCCGTGCTGGCCCTGTGCGCCCAACTGATCGGCTTGCCGCCGGGACAGTTTGTCGCCCTGGTGGTCCTCACCCAGCTCAGCGAAAGTTTGCAGCACGCTAACCTGCGGGTTGATTTTGGATCATGGGGTAGGCGTTTGTGGATCAGTCCACGTTTTCACCGACTCCACCACAGCATTGGCAATGGCCATGAAACCCTGGTGCCGGGTACCGGGCGGGCGGTGCTGGGCGGGCATAACTTCGGGGTGCTGCTACCCTGGTGGGACATGCTGTTCGGAACCGCCGATTTCCGCCCCGGCTATGGGCCTACCGGCGTACGCGACCAGGTCGAGCAGGGCCGCCGCTACGGCGACGGCTTTTGGTCGCAGCAGTGGCTGGGCCTGATGCGTCTGGTCAACCGGGCCTAGCGCCTGCAGCTTATGCCCGCCGTGTTCGATGCTTTTTGGCGTGCTGCGTTGTACTGCCTGCATCCGCGGGTGATTTTGCTGTCGCTGCTGCCTTTGGTGTTTGCCGCTGCTTTGGCCTTTACGCTGGGCCAACTGTTCTGGGCCACAGCCGTAGAAGGCTTGGGGGGCTGGCTCGAGTCCTCAGTGACCCTGACCGTGTTGTGGGGTTGGTTGGAGGCGGTTGGCCTGCCGCGCCTCAAAGCGGTTTTGCCGCACGTGATTTTGCTGGTCGCGCTCACGCCTGCGGTCGTGCTGGTTTCGCTGGGGGCGGTTTCTCTGTTGATGGCTCCGGCCCTGGTGCGGCTGGTTGCGCGCCATCGTTTCCCGCAACTGCAGATGCTGCACAGCGTGCCCTGGTGGCAGAGTGCGCTGTGGACGCTGTGGTCTATTGGTCTGGCGCTAGCGACCATGCTGCTGAGCTTGCCGATGTGGCTGGTACCGCCGCTCATACTCGTTGTGCCGCCCCTGATCTGGGGCTGGTTGACCTACCGCGTGCTCGCTTTTGATGCGCTGGCACAGCACGCCAGTGTGGATGAGCGACGCACCCTGCTTGCACAACATAAACCTACGCTGTTGGGCATGGGTGTTTTGGTGGGCATGATGGGGGCCGGCCCGAGCCTGATATGGTCAACCGGGCTGATGACGATTGCCATGGCACCGCTGCTTTTGCCGGTGTCGATATGGCTGTACGTGATGGTGTTTTCCTTCGCGTCCCTGTGGTTCATTCATTTTTGTCTGCTGTCCTTGCAGACACTGCGCGAGCGCGCAGAAGCACCGACCCTGCAGCAGCCACCGCTGGCATTGGCGCCCGATGCGCCGTCTGTGGACCCTAGCCGAACTCTGGACGCCTGACTATGCACTTTGGACTGATCATCATTGGCGACGAAATTCTCTCCGGCAAGCGCGCCGACAAGCATCTCAGCCGGGCTATTGAACTGCTGGGCGCGCGCGGACTAACGGTGGCCTACGCCGACTACGTAGGCGACGACCCAGACCGCATCACGGCGGCGTTGGCGCGCGCTTTTGCCTCGGGCGACGTGGTGTTTTCTTTCGGCGGTATCGGGGCCACCCCGGATGACCATACCCGGCAGTGTGCCGCGCGTGCTTTGGGCCAGCCTTTGATCCTGCACCCTGAGGCGAAGGCGCTGGTCCAGGAAAGGATGCAAGACATTGCCCGCGAAAAAGGGCTGCCCTACGAGCCGAACCGCGACGATAACCGCCACCGTCTGAACATGGCCGTGTTTCCCCAAGGCAGCGCCATCATTCCCAACCCTTACAACAAGATTGCTGGCTTCAGCCATCCTGGCACCCGGGGTGGCGCCGTCTATTTCGTGCCTGGCTTTCCGGTGATGGCCTGGCCCATGGTGGAGTGGGTGCTTGATACCCATTACCGGTCTCTGTTTCGCACCGGCGCCTGGTGTGAGCAGTCGGTCATTGTTTTTGGCGCGATGGAGGCAACGCTCACGCCGCTGATGGAGGAGATTGAGCGCAGCCACCCGGTCAAGGTGTTCAGTCTGCCCAGTGTGGACCATCCCGAGTTGGGCCGGCATATCGAATTAGGCGTCAAGGGCAGCCCCGACGCCTGCGCCGCCGCGTTCGACGCGCTGAAGCAAGGACTTGGGCGCTACGATCTCCAGCTTGGCACCGAGTTGGTGCGCAATTAACTATTTGCACTGTTTAAGTGCATTAAAATGTGATCAGCTTTATTTCGGTGCATTTTCAGCCCTTGCATTTTCTGCACAGCGCCAGCATCCGTCCGGTGGGCTCGGCGACAATCGCCGGTTCCTTCAGCAGTGGCACAGAAACTGCTGAACCGGAGCACTGGATTGCAGATTTTTTCTAACCGCGCTTAAGGAGCATTTGATGGCCAAGACCGTCGCAGACGTGATGAAGATGGTGAAAGACAACGAGGTCAAGTTTGTTGACTTCCGTTTCACCGATACCCGGGGCAAAGAGCAGCACGTGACCGTGCCGATTTCGCATTTTGACGAAGACAAATTCACATCCGGCCACGCATTTGACGGTTCGTCCATCGCCGGTTGGAAGGGCATTGAAGCCTCGGACATGCAACTCATG
Organism: Comamonas sp. lk; assembly: GCA_945860595.1. GTDB lineage: Bacteria > Pseudomonadota > Gammaproteobacteria > Burkholderiales > Burkholderiaceae_C > Allorhodoferax. The sequence continues at coordinate 5,331 of CAMAQV010000012.1, read as the reverse complement.
CCCGACCCCAACACCGCCAACATCGATCCCTTCTTTGAAGAGACCACCTTGTTCCTGAGCTGCGACGTCGTTGAACCCAGCGACGGCAAGGCCTATGACCGCGATCCGCGCTCCATCGCCAAGCGTGCCGAGGCCTATTTGAAAGCTTCCGGCATTGGCGACACCGCCTTCTTCGGCCCCGAGCCCGAGTTTTTCATCTTTGACGATGTGCGTTGGAACACCGATATGTCCGGCTCCTTCTTCAAAATCGAAGAGTACGAAGCGCCCTGGAATTCCGGCAAAGACATGAACGGCGCCAACAAAGGCCACCGCCCCACCGTCAAGGGCGGCTATTTCCCCGTCCCGCCGGTGGACAGCACCCAGGACATGCGTGCGGAAATGTCCCTGATCCTGGAGCAACTCGGCGTGCCCGTCGAAGTCTTCCACCACGAAGTCGCAGGCGCGGGCCAAAACGAAATCGGCACCCGCTTCAGCACCCTGGTACAGCGCGCTGACTGGACCCAGATTCTGAAGTACGTGGTGCAAAACGTGGCCCACAACTATGGCAAAACCGCCACCTTCATGCCCAAGCCCATCGTTGGCGACAACGGCTCCGGCATGCATGTGCACCAGTCCATTTGGAAAGACGGCAAAAACCTGTTTGCCGGCGACGGCTATGCAGGTTTGTCGGATTTCGCCCTGTACTACATCGGCGGCATCATCAAACATGCACGCGCGCTGAACGCCATCACCAACCCCGGCACCAACAGCTACAAGCGCTTGGTTCCTGGTTATGAGGCGCCGGTCAAGTTGGCCTACTCTTCGCGCAACCGCTCGGCATCGATTCGCATTCCCTTTGTGGCCAACCCCAAGGGCCGCCGCATTGAAGCGCGTTTTCCTGATCCACTGATGAACCCATATCTCGGTTTTGCCGCCCTGATGATGGCGGGCCTCGACGGCGTGGAAAACAAGATCCACCCCGGCGAAGCGGCTACCAAAGACCTGTACCACCTGCCGCCCGAAGAGGACGCCTTGGTGCCAACCGTCTGCCACAGCCTGGATCAGGCGCTGGATTGCTTGAACGCAGACCACGCCTTCCTGACCAAGGGCGGCGTATTCACCGACAGCATGATCGATGCGTATATCGAACTGAAGATGGGCGAAGTCACGCGCATGCGCATGGCCACGCACCCCATTGAGTTCGATATGTATTACTCGCTCTGAGCATTGCGCCAGACAGCACGCGCCTTGTTGAACCCGGCTTCGGCCTGGTCTGCGCGTGCTGATCAGCGCACAAGGCGGCCATCTGGCCGCCTTTTTTCATGGCGCGGTACCGGCTGCCGCAGGGCGCAGCGGCCCAAGGCGATAATTGCAACTATGTGTGCAAAAACCAAGCATTTCCCCCGCCGATTCGCACCATCGCTGTGTGCGTTTTTTGTGTTGGCCGGAGCCGCCCAGTCCGCTGGCGCATCGCAAGAGCGGATTTTCCGCTGCGGCAACCTGTATACCAACCTCGACAAAGCCAGCGAAACCGGCTGCGAGCCGGTCCCGCTTGACCGGATCAGCGTGGTGCAGTCGCCTGTCCCTCCTCCCGCCAAACCATCGCAGCGGCCCAGCACGGGCAGCGGATCGGGCCGCAGCCTGTCCCTAGCCCGTGTCAGCGGGCCTGAACAGCGCCAAAAAGACGGGGAGTCACGCCAGATTCTGGAGGCCGAATGGCGCAAAGCCAAGGCCCGCTTACAGGAACTGCACGCCGAATACAACCATGGTGAGCCCGAGCGTCTGGGCACCGAACGGAACAATCCGCAGAAGTATCTGGACCGCGTCGCTGCACTGAAGTCCAGCATCACCCGCACCGAAGCGGATCTGACCGGCATCCGGCGGGAACTCGCGCGCATGGGTGTCGCTGCACAGCCCTGACCCCGCTCCATGGACGAACGCAGCACCGAATCCCGCTTTCAGGCCTTTGACCTTTTGGCCAGCCTGGTCAGTGTGGTGGATGCACAGGGTCATGTGGTTTTCAGCAACGCGGTGTTTGAAGACGCCGTTGGCATGTCCCGACGGGCGATTGTTGGCAGCCTGATGGCCGACTACTTTTCGGAGCCACAGGCGCTGCTGGCTGCATTGCGGGGCGTGCGCGACAACGCGTTTTCCGCGCTGCGTTACGACGCAGCTTTGCGGCGTAGCGGGCAGGAAGCCATGTTGGTGCATGTGATCGTCACCCCGTGCGTGGACAGCACCGACGTGATCATCGAAATGGTGCCCCAGGAGCAGCAGGTGCGGCAGGACCGCGAGGAACGTCTGGCTGAGCAAGCACGCACCAATAAGGAGCTTATTCGCAATCTGGCGCACGAAATCAAGAATCCTTTGGGTGGTATTCGTGGCGCTGCCCAGCTTTTGGAGCTGGAAATCGGCTCCACCGATTTGCTGGAGTACACCCAGGTCATCATCCACGAAGCCGACCGCTTGCAAACCCTGGTGGACCGACTGCTGGCACCGCACCGGCGCGCCCATGTCGTGGGCGATGTGAATATCCACGAGGTCTGCGAGCGGGTGCGCTCACTGATCGTGGCGGAATTTCCCAAGGGGCTCACCGTGGCGCGGGACTACGACATCTCCATTCCCGATTTGCGCGGCGACCGCGAACAACTGATCCAGGCCGTACTCAACATCGCGCAAAATGCCTGCCTGGCACTCGCCCAGCGGCGCGAAGCCGGCGACGCACGGCTGATCTTCCGCACCCGTGTGGCGCGCCAGGTGACCTTTGGCAAGCACCGCCACCGTCTGGCACTGGAATTGCATGTTGTTGACAATGGACCGGGCGTGCCCGATTCGATCAAAGAACGGCTGTTTTACCCCCTGGTGTCCGGGCGGGAAGGCGGCTCTGGCCTGGGGCTGACGCTGGCACAAACTTTTGTGCAGCAACACCACGGCATGATCGAAGTCGAGAGCGAGCCGGGACATACCGATTTCAAGATTTTGATTCCTTTGCCCTGAGGCATTCTTCGGAGACGCACCCGCCATGAAGCCCGTTTGGATAGTCGATGACGACCAGTCGATTCGCTTCGTTCTCGAAAAGGCGCTGCTGCGCGAACAACTGCCGACACGCAGTTTTGCCAGTGCCGCCGAGGTGCTGCGCGCGCTGTCTGCCCCCAATGAACCGGGTCCGCAAATCCTGGTCAGCGACATCCGCATGCCCGGCGAGTCCGGCCTCGAATTGCTGGACAAGGTCAAAGCGCGGCACCCCAGTCTGCCCGTGATCATCATGACTGCGTTTTCTGACCTGGACAGCGCCGTGAGCGCCTTCCAAGGCGGCGCATTCGAATACCTGCCCAAGCCCTTTGATTTGTCCAAAGCGGTGGAGCTGATTCGCCGCGCGCTGGAAGAAAGTTTGCGCGAGGAAGTCGCCGACACCGCACGTACCGATGCGCCCGAGATGATGGGTCAGGCTCCGGCCATGCAAGACGTTTTCCGCGCCATCGGCCGCTTGAGCCAAAGCCATGTCACCGTCTTGGTCACCGGCGAGTCCGGCACCGGCAAGGAGCTGGTTGCGCGGGCCTTGCACAAGCATTCTCAGCGGTCTGCTGGTCCGTTTGTGGCCATCAACACAGCAGCGATTCCTAAAGAGCTGCTCGAGAGCGAATTGTTCGGCCATGAGCGCGGAGCCTTTACCGGCGCGCAAGGCCAGCGCCGGGGACGCTTCGAGCAGGCCGATGGCGGAACCCTGTTTCTGGACGAAATCGGCGACATGCCTTTTGAGTTGCAGACCCGTTTGCTACGCGTACTCAGCGACGGCAGTTTTTACCGCGTGGGCGGGCACAGCTCGGTCAAGTCCAATGTGCGTGTGATCGCCGCGACCCACCAGGATTTGGAAGAGCGCGTCAAGCTTGGTTTGTTCCGCGAGGACTTGTTCCACCGCCTCAACGTGATCCGCCTGCGCCTTCCGGCGCTGCGCGAGCGGCGCGAAGACATCGCAACGCTGACGCGCCATTTTTTGCAGGTCAGCGCCCACCAACTCGGCGTCGAAGTCAAGCGGATTTCTGAAGCCGCCCTGGCGGTCTTGGAGGGCTTTCCATTCCCGGGCAACGTGCGCCAACTGGAGAACGTATGCCACTGGCTGACCGTCATGGCACCGTCGCAGCTCATAGAGCCCAAAGACCTCCCGCCCGAGGTGCTGGCGGCCTTGGGCGCAAGCCCGGCTACACCCCCTCCGTCCGTGCCCGCTGCCTGGAGCCCCGCTGTACCACCCGGCGCGCCGCAGGCCGCCGTCACAGGCGATGCGGGTCACGCCGCATTGCCCACCGGGATGTCCGAGCCGCATCCGGGCGCGCCGGTGGCACCGGTCAACACCTGGGAAATCGATCTGGAACATGAAGCACTGGAGCTTTTGCAGGCGGATTGCTCCGACGTCTGGGACGTCCTCACACGTCGCTTCGAATCCCGCCTGATTCAGGCTGCGCTGCACACCACCAAGGGCCGCCGGGTGGATGCGGCCAACCGCTTGGGCATAGGCCGCAACACCATCACCCGCAAAATCCAGGAATTGGGCCTAGACCGGCAGGCCGAGTTGGTCGACCCGGCCTGAGTCGGCTTCAGCCCGCTACGTCCAGCGTCAGAATGACCGGCGCATGGTCGCTGGGGCGTTCATTTTTGCGGGGGGTTTTGTCAATCTCGCACGCGCGGGACAAGACTTTGAGCGCTTCGCTGACCAGGATGTGGTCAATGCGCAGACCGCGGTTACGCCGGAAACCCATATCGCGGTAGTCCCACCAGCTATAGCTTTTCGGCGGCTGCGGGAAAAGCCGCAGGCTGTCATGCAGGCCCAGCGCCACCAGGGCACTGAGCTCGTAGCGTTCTTCGTCGGTACAATGGATTTGATCACGCATGCCTTCGGGGTCCCAGACATCGGCATCGTCAAAGGTGATGTTGAAGTCACCCATCAGCACCAATTTCGGATGGCTGAGCAATTCGGATTTGACCCAAGTCCGCAGCGCCTTGAGCCATTCCAGCTTGTATTCAAACTTGTCGCTGCCCGGCGCCTGGCCGTTGGGGAAATAGGCACCAATCACGCGCACATCACCCAGGCTGGCACTGATGATGCGGGCCATGTCGTCGGCAAACAGCGGGTTGTTGCGCACCACACGATCCAGCGGCTGGCGGCTGATCAGGGCCACGCCGTTATAGGTTTTCTGGCCAAAGCACGCGCTCTGGTAACCGGCTTGGGCGAATTCCGCATGGGGAAACTTGTCGTCGGTCAGCTTGAGCTCCTGCAAGGCCAGCACATCCACCGGATGGGCGGCCAGCCACTCCAGCACCTGGGGTAGGCGCACGCCCAGTGAATTGACGTTCCAG